>CAKULK010000001.1 GCA_934667275.1 uncultured Bacteroidales bacterium
AAGAGGTATAACTTCTGAAAGGAAGTAAAGCCATTGAAAGGTCATTGATTCTACATCAATATGTCAACCCCATAATTTGCGTTGCGTAAAGAGATAAGTGAGAGGTTGGTAAGAAAGTTAGTTATTAATTATTACCTATTACTTATTTGCAATCGCAGATTGCGAAATAAATTAAGGTGGTTATAGTGCTGAGGTCCCACCCCTTCCCATTCCGAACAGGGTCGTTAAGCTCAGCCGCGCCGATGGTACTGCGTATGTGGGAGAGTAGGTAGCCGCCATTTTCAGGAGTCTTGAGAATAACTTTCTCAAGACTCCTTTGTTTTTGTATATATGTTTCATACCTCAATAGTTGCGCATTTGATAAAAAAGTAGTAACTTTGCAAATTATTTTAAGGAAGAAAGGACCTGATAATGATAAGACGTAACATAGCCATTGTGGCGGGTGGAGATAGTAGTGAACATGATGTTAGCCTGCGCAGTGCAGCGGGCATATATTCATGGATAGATAAGCAACGATACAATGTAACCATCGTAAGTCTCAGGGGAAGTGAGTGGAAAGCATTGGTGCTTAATAATGCACATTGTGTTGTGGATGACGCATTGTTGCAGAGTACAGAGGGATGGATAGATGTGGATAAGAATGATTTTTCTTATCTCTTCAATGGTGAAAAGATAAAGTTTGATTTTGCCTACATCACTATACATGGTACGCCGGGGGAGAATGGGCTTCTGCAAGGTTACTTGGAGATGTTGCATGTGCCTTATTCGTGCTGTAATGTATTGGCGGCGGCCTTGACTTTCAACAAGTATGCTTGCAACCATTATCTACAGGACTTTGGCATTCGTATATCACCTAGTATTCTTTTGCGCAAGAATATGCAACGTCCCACAGACGAGCAGATTGTAGCCAAGATTGGGTTGCCTTGCTTCATCAAGAGCAACGTAGGCGGTTCCTCGTTTGGCGTTACGAAAGTCAAGACTCTGCAAGAGGTGTCTCCTGCGATAGAGAAGGCATATCGCGAAGGAGACGAAGTAATATGCGAGGCATTTATGAAGGGCGTGGAGATTACCAGTGGAGCATATAAGACACGTGACAAAGCAGTGGCTTTCCCTATCACAGAGGTAGTAACAAAGCACGAATTTTTCGACTATGACGCCAAATACAATGGGGCAGTGGATGAGATTACGCCCGCACGTATTCCTGATGAGGTGCGTGACCGTGTGCAGGCACTAACCCTTCATATCTACGATATCTTGGGTTGTAATGGTATTATCCGAGTGGACTATATCTTGACAGAAGGTTGGAAAATCAATCTTCTTGAAATCAACACCACACCAGGTATGACGGCAACCTCGTTTATTCCTCAGCAAGTGCGCGCCGCAGGCTTGGAAATGACAGATGTGCTGACGGACATTATCGAGAATGCCATCCTTAATTTTTAATTTGCAAAGTATGGTGAATATTGAACAAGAGATTGCCGAACTCAATTGGAATCGTGAACCAAAGGGACTTTACGAACCGATTGGGTACACATTGGAGAGTGGTGGCAAGCGTTTGCGCCCGCAGTTGGCGATGATTGCATCGCAGATATTCGGTGGTAAAGACGAAGATGTCTTGCCTGCCGCTTTGGCCTTGGAGGTCTTCCACAACTTTACACTTCTCCATGACGATGTAATGGACCGTGCAGATGTACGTCGCGGGCGACCCACGGTGCATATACGCTGGAATGATAACACTGCTATCCTTAGTGGCGACCAGATGCTCATTGAGGCATAC
Organism: uncultured Bacteroidales bacterium; assembly: GCA_934667275.1. Taxonomy (GTDB): domain Bacteria; phylum Bacteroidota; class Bacteroidia; order Bacteroidales; family Paludibacteraceae; genus Colicola. The sequence goes on from CAKULK010000001.1 coordinate 1,778, forward strand.
AAACTGCTATCAGGCCTTCCTGCAGATAAGTTGCCTGAAGTTCTTCGCCTGTTCAACAAAATGGGCACGGAGATATGCGAGGGACAACAATATGATGTGGATTTTGAGGCAAAAGAAGATACTACCATTGACGACTATTTGATGATGATTCGTCTCAAGACCTCTGTCCTTCTCGCCACTGCCCTGCAGATAGGTGCTTATATAGCAGGGGCGGATGCTACGGCACAAGACGCTGTATATCAGTATGGTATCAACATCGGGCTGGCATTCCAGATACAAGACGACATACTTGATTGTTGGGGAGACCCTGCCACTTTCGGCAAGGCGATAGGTGGTGACATTATGTGCAACAAGAAGACCTACGTATTGCTTACAGCACTGAAGATGGCAGACCCTGCCACGCGTCTGCAATTGGAGCATTGGTTGCAGGCCGTACATGCGCCAAAAGAGGATAAGATATTGGCTGTCACCGAGTTGTATAACCATATCGGTGTGCGTAAGATATGCGAAGAGGTGGTGGAACAATACACATGCAAGGCGTTAGAATGTCTCTGTGTACTACCTCAGAATGAGGGCACGCAAGCCTTACGCGCTTTGGCTGAGAAATTGACTAACAGACAAAAATAAATCTACATCGTAAATCCTTAAATCGTAAATAAAGTTATGCCTTATCGTCGATTACCAAAGACAGACAAAGCACGTTTGAAAGCCCTGCAGCGGGCGGTGCAGCGTGCCGGAGAAGCGGATTTCAACGACCAGCCTATCAAATATCATACCCTGAGCGAAGCCCAACGTTTTCTTATGCAATTTGAAAATCAGGTTGCGCAGTATCATGCCAATTTTGACACGAAAGTGTCTGCAAATAAGCAATATAGACATAAGGTGCACAATGCGCGTATGTATATTTCGCATTTCATTCAGGTGTTGAATATGGCGGTGATTCGTGGTGAGATTAAGCGTAGCCAAAAAGAGTTGTACAAGTTAGACCCGAACAACACTTCGTTGCCTGACCTTAGTACCGAGGAAAGTCTCCTTGAATGGGGAAAAAACATCATTGAGGGCGAGCAACAGCGCACCGCACAGGGTGGTTTTCCGATATACAATCCTGCTATCAACAAGGTGCAGGTGCACTATGACATCTTCAAAGAGAACTACACCACCCATAACCTCCACAAAAAAGCACATACGCGCGTGTATGAGGATATAGAGACGATGCGCAAAGATGCGGATCGGATTCTGTTGGATATATGGAACCAAGTGGAGGCTTTCTACCATGACGAATTGCCTTATGCGCGATTGCGCAAGTGTCAGGAGTACGGATTGGTGTATTACTATCGCACGGGAGAGCAGCATCTTTCGGCAGAAACCGACAAGCAGATTCAGGAACAGGCGGCACTCCAACCTACCTTACAATGGTCTGAGAAGGTAGAATGACGCGGTCGAGACGGATGTCGCGACGCGCCATCGGCACCTCATCTACCAATTGGAAATCATAGCCTACGCCAACAAGAGTGGCGTGCTGGTGATGGGGTAGGAAACGGTCGTAGTATCCTCCTCCTCGCCCGAGACGGTTACATTGCTTGTCAAATGCCACGCCGGGGATGAGAATCAAATCAATTTTTCCTTTGAATGGGGGTGTTTGGGGTTCTGGAATATTGAATTTGCCGCGTTTCATCAGCGCATTGCCCATATATGGGCAAGCATCCATAGTTTTTTTGTGTGTAACAGGTAGAAGAAGTGTCTTCTCGTGTTTGTACTTTTTGAACAATGCCCTGAGGTCCACTTCGTGGTGAATAGGGTAGTATAGCAGTATGGTTTTCGCTTCTCGAAAACAAGTCATCTGCTCCAATTGTTCTATAATCTGTGCTGATTCCACTGCCACCTGCTCATCAGTAAGCAGACGGCGTTTCTGCGAAAGCAACTCGCGCATATCGGCTTTGGCAGCCTTGATACGATAACTTGGCAGCAAATGCAACAAATCTCGGATATTCGTTTCGAAAAGCATAATTCAGCGTAAAAACGCCGCAAAATTACTGCTTTATTTGCATATTTGCAAAATTGGCACTAACTTTGTACAAAATTTCGGGATATGCGAAAGTTTTTATTCATATTGATGTTTCTTATTGTGACCCTAATGGGGTGCAACAACAATAGTAATCAGACGGTTACATCGTCCGATGCTTCGGTGGCTGCTTTCTCGTTTGTCACCGATACGCTTTATCCCGGATTGACGGCTGCCACCTACAAGGTGGAGCAACGTACGGATACCGGATTGATATACAACAGCGATTCTTTGGCTTTTGGCACACGGTTGGATAGCGTCATACCGCGTGTAACCTACAATGCAACTCCGGCATCTGCTTATTTCATTTTGCCGTCGGATACAATATTAAGTACTGGTACGGATACAATGAATTTTTCGCAAGACCCTATATATCTGCATGTTAAGGCGTCCGACTTGGAACATGAGAAATGGTATCGCATCATGCTCACGGTGCACCATGTGGATCCTGATTTGTATGTCTGGACGCTGCTCAATCCGCAGGTGTTCAACTCGCAAGGGAGTGAGGTGAAGGCGTTGGTGGTAGGCGAAGATATAGTCCTGTTTGTCAATAATGGATTCCACACACAGTTATTCCAATCTGCCGATGGCATAATATGGAAACAATTGGCGGAACCGATGGGGTTGCCGTCACAATGCCGCGTGCGCGATATATTGCAGCACCACGACACCCTCTATTATGCTGATAGGGAAACATTATATTCTACTACAGATTTAATCAACTGGAATACAAACAGTTATGCTGCTGAAGAGTATTCGTTGGTGAACATGCTGGTGGTTTTCGATGATAAGGCATGGGGTATTTTGCAGGACAAAAGCACCCTGCAACTGATGTTGGGCTATGTGCAAGGTGGCAAATTGCTGCCGGCTGAGGATATTGAGGGATTGAGTGGCAATGTATTGCCGGAATCATTTCCGGTCAATGATTTCGCGGCCCTTTCGTTTGCAGCCAGCAGTGAGCGTCCGCGTGCCATGGTGGTGGGTGGAAGAGCATTGGACGGTACCGCATTGAATACACGTTGGAATTTGGAACGGGCCATTCCGCAAGGCTACCGCATCAAAGATTTCTCTATTGAACAGCCGTCATTCCGCTCACTCACGGGCATGTCAATTGTGCAATATGACGGGCATCTGGTGATGTTCGGTGGTATTGATAATGACCTCGAATGGCGGAGCGATATGCTTTTCTCCGATGATGAGGGAATGAATTGGTATATTCCTGATACTGCGCACAATCGTCTTCCTGATACTTACCGTACGCGGCAGAGGCAATCGGCGGTGGTGGATGCACAACAAAATATCTATCTTATTGGTGGTCAGTCATCTACGGAAACTTTTAGCGATGTATATCGCGGGCAATTAAACTCCATTAACTGGTAAATATGGACACAATACAAGAGATACGCAAACCCATCCATTCTGAATTCCGCCAGTACGAACAACTTTTTGCACAAGCACTGCAATCCGACAATAAACTTCTCTCCGAAGTATTAGATTATATTCATTCTAAGCGCGGCAAACAACTGCGTCCGATTTTGGTGTTGTTGTCTGCAGGAATATGTCGTGGTATCACGGATAAAACATTGCAAACTGCTGTGGCTTTGGAACTTATGCATACAGCATCGCTCATTCATGACGATGTCGTGGACGACTCTCCACTGCGTCGGAGCAGTGAGGCTGTGCATACCAAATGGACGAATAAAATTGCGGTTCTTGTTGGGGATTTTATTTTGGCAAAAGTGATTGACCTGCTGTCGGATGTGCGCAATACCACTATTCTCACTACAGTGGCAGAGATGGGAAAATCGCTTTCTTCCGGAGAATTGTTGCAGTTGCATTCGGGGCAATCCATGTGGATTTCAGAGCAGCAATATATGCGTATTATTGAGCAGAAAACTGCCTGCCTTTTTGCCGCATGCAGTGCGGCGGGGGCTGCCAGTTCTGGGGCAACAGCGCGGCAAATAACTGCTCTCAAGCAGTTTGGAATACAACTCGGACTCTGTTTCCAACTCAAAGATGATGTGTTGGATTACTCTGATATAGAGGATATCGGCAAACCGACGATGAACGATATCCGTGATGGTAAAGTCACTTTGCCGCTCCTTATCTCAATGCAGCGTGCCACCAAAGAGGAGGCGGAGAATATTCGTACTCAGGCGGAAGCCTTAGCGCAAAAGTCTCCTCATGTAGATGCTTTTCAGGCTGCAGAAGAAATCAAATCGTTTGTTTTGCGTTACGATGGCATCCGCTACGCTCATCTGCAAATGCAAAAACACCGCAATCGCGCTGTGGACGCTCTTGCGGTATTCCCTGATAATCAGTGCAAAAGAAGTTTGATAGCACTATTGGATTATGCTATCAATCGCGTCTATTAGTTGTTGTACGGCTTCGTCTTTCACTGTTCTCACCACATCATCAAAGAAAGCGCACAATAGTAATTTGTACGCCGTTTCCCTATCTATACAGCGTTGCTGCATATAGAATATCGCTGACTCGTCCAACTGCCCTGTGGTAGCACCGTGGTTGGCTTTCACATCGTCGGCATATATCTCCAACTGCGGTTCAGTAGTCATCATGGCACTACGCGACAAGAGGATATTGCGGTTAGTCTGATAGGCTTCCACCTTCTGTGCATCGGGCAGTATCTTCAGTTCCCCCTTAAAAGAGCCACGCGACTCATTATCCAGCACATACTTGAACAACTGCGAGGAGTATCCTCCACCTACGTTGTGCAACACACGTGTCAGCGTATGCACCTCTTGTGTGCCACGCACAATCCCCATGCCATACAACTCGGTGTGGCAGCCTTTGCCGTTCTGCTCCACCACCAATGTGGATTGCCATTTGCCCTCATCCGCAGTCTCCGGCAAGCACACCAAATGCAAGCGCAATGTAGAACCCTCTTCTTGCACGATATGCCAATCCACATCAGGTTCGTTCATGAGCACCCATTCGCGCGTTTCGCCGCTATGTAAAATTATTTCTTTCGTCATGAAATCAATGCTTAATCGTTGGTGGTTGGTTATAGGATAGTTATAGGATAGGTATAGGTTGTGCTATTCGTTGAGGAACGCATAGCCTTTCTCTTCCAACTCCAATGCCAACTCTTTGCCTGCGGTACGTACTATCTGCCCATGCGCCAACACATGCACAAAGTCGGGCACGATATAGTCCAACAGGCGCTGGTAGTGCGTAATCACAATTGATGCCGTATGGGGGGTCTTCAACTTGTTAACTCCCTCTGCCACAATGCGTAGTGCGTCAATATCCAAGCCCGAGTCGGTCTCGTCAAGTATCGATAGGCATGGCTCTAACATCGCCATTTGAAATATCTCATTGCGCTTTTTCTCACCTCCGGAAAAGCCCTCGTTCACCGAGCGGGAGGTCAGTTTGTTGTCCATCCCTACCAAGGCTTTCTTTTCACGCATTAGTTTCAGGAACTCGGTTGCTGACAGCGGCTCCTCACCCTTGTATTGGCGTTTTTCGTTCACTGCCGTGCGTAAAAAGTTCACCATAGACACTCCGGGAATTTCCACGGGGTATTGGAACGATAGGAACAATCCTTCGCGTGCACGTACTTCGGGTGCCATTTCCAATAGGTTTTTTCCGTTGAAAAGCACTTCGCCTTCTGTCACCGTATAGGCAGGGTTGCCCACCAACACATTCGATAGTGTTGATTTGCCTGCACCATTCGGACCCATTATTGCGTGTACCTCGCCTTCGTGAAGGGTCAGGTTCACTCCACGAAGTATCTCTTTGCCTGCTATAGATGCGTGTAAATTCTTTATTTCCAGCATATTACGTTTATTACAGTCTCTCCGACTGCCTGTAAGGTTTGTTTGTTTATATTACGCATGTCATCGCGCTTCGTATGCCACCAATCGGGAAAGCCCGTTTCTGCATTCACTTTGTAATCAATAACATCTACGCACGGAATATCTGCTATCGTGTTCACATAGTAGTGATCGTCCACCACGGGGTATGAATTTTGCGCAGTGAAGTATCGCCCGTATCCTAACGAGTTTGCCATACGCCAAACACGCTCCACATAAGTTTGAGCGAAGTGCATGGAATAGTATTCTCGCGGGAATGTGGCTGATGGGTCACCCACCATGTCCAACAATATACCATACTGATAATCAGTACGTTTCTCTTTTGCCGATTGCTTGTATCGTGTTGCCCACAACTGACTGCCGAGGCACCATGTATCTTCTCTTTCTGCCCCCGTATAGTGGGTTGGAGTTCCCATATCTTCGCAATCAAAAAGTACAATATCTACAGACGGAAATGCTGTTTTGGTGTGCAAGGTTTGCAACTGCCGTGCTACCTCCATCAGCACCCCTACACCGCTCGCACCATCATTTGCACCGGTCACGGGCTCAAAACGGTCTGCATAATCTTCTTCTTCATCACACCACGGACGACTATCCCAGTGCGCACACAATAATACCGCCTTTTGGCTTTGGTCTGTTCCGTCTATATGTGCTACGATATTGCGTACAAGTTGCATATCGCCCTTGTAATCAAGCATTAAGCCCTGTTGTTCCTCCACACGCAGTCCCCATTGTGTCAGTTGTTCCACCATCCAATCACGGCACTCTGCGTGTGCCTCACTCCCTGGAACACGTGCCCCGAAATCCACCTGCTGTTGCACATATAGATAGGCAGAGTCCGCCGAAAAAGGCGCTCGTGCCTCTTCCGCAGACTGTGTTTGTGTTTTCTTGCCGCATCCTGCCAAACAGACTATGCAGCATATCAATATCCATATGTGTCTGTCTTTCCTCATCCCATAATATGCCATCCAATCAATTATAATTATATGGCAGTTTGTTTTTTTGTAAATTTTTATTTCAAAAAAAGTCTCCCCGCAAAGCCCTTGCAGGCAATGCGGGGACACTCTGATTTTATTAGTGGATATTCAGTTCGCTCACCGAGCGGTGTTCTTGAATAGCCTGGATAGTCTCTGCAATTGGAGCCGCCAATGATACCGTTTTCACTTTCGGGCAACGCGACAACTCAAATGGGATAGAATCCGTGAATATCAATTCTTCCAATTCTGAATCCATAATTCGTTTGCATGCTTCTCCCGACATCAGTCCGTGGGTTACCAGCGCACGTACTGAAATGGCACCTTCTTCTTTCATCACTTTTGCTGCCTTGCACAAGGTGCCTGCAGTGTCGGCAATATCATCAATAATCACGACATTTTTGCCTTTTACATCGCCTAATACGCGCATTTCTGACACTTGATTGGCTTCCGGACGGTGCTTGTAGCATATCACCATAGGAACCTCGGCACCGGTGCTGGCATGCAATTTCTTGGCAAATTCTGCTGCACGTTTGCTACCTCCGACGTCTGGTGAAGCCACAATCAGATTCTCCAGTTTTAAGGCTTCTACATATGAAGCCAACACATTGGCACCATACAAGTGGTCAACTGGAATATCAAAAAAGCCTTGAATCTGGTCTGCGTGTAGGTCCACCGTAATCACGCGGTCTGCTCCTGCCACTTGCAGCATATTTGCGCACAATTTTGCACCAATCGACACGCGAGGCTTGTCCTTGCGGTCTTGGCGTGCCCAACCAAAGTAAGGCACTACGGCTATCACTTTGTAAGCACTTGCACGTCGTGCGGCATCAATTGCCAGCAGCAACTCCATAAGATTGTCACTGTTTGGGCAGGTTGACTGCACCAAATACACCGACTGACCACGAACCGACTCTTCAAAACTAACGGCAAACTCACCGTCAGAGAATCGAGCCACGTTCATTTTACCAAGCGTGCATCCTAAATGCTCGCAGATACGGGCGGCGAGAGCCTCGCCTTTTGACCCCGCAAAGACCTTGTACGGACTAGCTTCAAATATCATTGTTACCAAATGTTGATGTTTGCTTCTGCTGCCTTCTTCGCCCCAATCCGTTCTCGCGAGGTGTTTAGCCCTTCGATTTTGCCAATGCGTTTTTTCTGCCGACTCTTGCTCTTCTTGCCTTGACTACTCAGACCATATTCTCGCTTTCGGGGTGCAAAGTTACGTTTTTTTTTTTGAACTGCCAAATAAATATCCTCTTTCTCTGGCGAACGCAGAGTTGTTTCAATGCTGTTCAAATTATTGGCGGAACATAACGCTGCCGCTGGCTTGATGGGTAGCCAGAACGAGGACTTCGGCAATTTGTACGTGCTTTGGGGCTGCTGCTGCATAGAAAGCCACATCGGCGATATCATCACCGGTCAGAGGTGTGATACCTTGATATACTTTTTCGGCACGAGCCTCATCTCCATGAAAACGGGTGACGCTGAAGTTGGTTTCTACCAAACCCGGTTTGATGTTGGTGACGCGAATGGCGGTGTCGGCTACATCAATTCGCAGGCCATCGGTGATGGTTTTGACGGCCGCTTTGGTAGCACAATAGACATTGCCGCCGGCATAGGCGGCATCACCTGCTACACTGCCGATATTGATGACATGTCCCGTGTTGCGTTGCACCATGAGGGGTACAATGAGACGGGTCATAGTGAGGAGCCCTTTGATATTGGTGTCAATCATAATGTCCCAATCTTGCGGGTCGCCTTCATATTCTTTTTCCAAGCCGAGGGCAAGACCGGCATTGTTGATGAGCACATCAATGTTGCGCCATGCATCTGGCAGACTATCAATGGCCGTTTTTGCAGCGTTGGTGTCACGGACATCAAATTCAAGACTGAGTACCTCAATACCGTCTTGTGACAAGGATTGCTGCAAAGCGGCGAGTTTTTGCTGGTTGCGACCTGTGATAATCAGGTTGTAGCCTCCTTGGGCAAATTTGCGTGCACAAGCCTCTCCAATACCGCTTGTCGCACCGGTGATAAGTGCAATCTTTTTCATTTGATTAGATTTATAAGTTGTTGAATGATAGTTTGTTATCTTTTTGTTCTGTCGAAGCATAAAAGACATTCCTCTTTTGTCTGGAAACAATAGAGGATTGTGAATCTGATGCCGACAAAGAAATTGTGAGCACGTTGCCCATTCGACAGGTCGGTTGTGAACACATGGTTGAGTTCGTATTCGGGGAAATCATATAGTGCATTGTCGGGAATGTGGTAGAGACTTCGGTCTGATGCCTCGGGCATGCTGTTGAGTAGTCCGTAATCGGCAAAAGCACCAATGCGGAAACGAATATCGTGGTCCTTTTGGACGCGGTAGCCTTTGTTGTTGGCATGAGAAGAGAATTCATAGCCGATTTCGGCAGATGCCAAGACATCAAACTTCCAATTCAGTCGCTCGGCTTTTCGTTCAATGGGCACGTCTTTGCGGAAACCGTTATTGTCCATTTCGCCCCACTCGCCTTCAAAACGGTCGCTGATGGCGGTGGTGGTTCCAATGGCGTTGATTGCAGTGTTACCCATAAAGGCGTAGTTGAGTTTGACACCTGCAAGGCAATATCCGCCCGAGAATGTACCTCCGAAGAGCAAAGGGACTTGCAGAGTCAGGTTGCGCGTTTGGTCGGTGCGTTGGGCGAATTGATATTTGAGGTCATAGGTCTCACGTGGATAGCGCGGGTCGGTGACATTATACTTATAGAATAGTGTATCACCCACATGGTGTGTCACACTCTGCCATTGAATACCTGCTCCTACTTGCATCATGAATGCCGCATGCTGAAATTCATATACGACTCCTATCCCCGTGCCATATCCTCCGGGGGTGTTGGTGGTAGTGGGAATAGTGTTGAAGATAGTGGAATAGGCACCATTGACATAGGCTCCCAACAGATGGTGCTCGCCCGCGTATTGCGAGGTGCGAAGACCATGGTAAGTGGATACGCGGCGGTCGGAATGTTTGGAATATTGCGTCTTTACAGGATGAGAGTTTTTGTCAACCTTTTGGGCAGACATTTGGGGTATGCACACCCAGAGTGCACATGCAATGAGGCTATATATCAGTTTGTTATGTTTCATTAGTTACCTACGATAACTCGGATTGTCCGGTTGGGTTCTTTGACTGTTGCATCGGAATGCAGATGGAATATATACACACCTTCCTGTTGTGGCAGTGTGACACTGTATGCGTTGTGTGTCCCCGGCTCAAAAGTTCCTGACATAATTTTTGCTCCCATGGCATTGAAGATATTGTATGTACCCGTTTCGCGGCAGAGAATATTGACCACAGGGTTGCCTTTCACTACATGAGTGGGCACTACAGACAAGTATGCATTTTGCGGTACAACCTCATCCATACGTGGTTGCACCACGATGGGACATGTAGGATAGCCTTCGGATTCGCCTTCACGGGTGAGCATGACCGAGTACTCTGTGCCATTGCCTTCAAAACCTTGTGGTAAATAAAGATAGGCTTTTGTTTCGCCAGGCATAATGGTGTTGTTACGATACCATTGGTAGGCAGAGAATTGATAACCGCCATTGTATTTTGCCGACAAGATGCCAATAGCATCCCCAAAACGCTGTTCGGTGACCCATGACGGGTAACTGACTATTATGCTCGTGTCGAAACTGCAAAGCAAAGTATCGTTTTGGCATACACCATTATGCAGGATAAATTGAACAGAATAGCGGTCGGGGCGCACGTATTGTGTACTATCAGCATTCTGTGGAATGTCCACGGCGACCACTCCTGTCAGTCCGTCAGATTGCCATGAGTCAATAATAGCATCATTGACATTTTGGAAACCTACAGCCAAACCGATGCTGTCATAGAGCAGTGAATATGTGAGCGGTCTGTGGTTGAGTTGGTCGGCATTGGTATAGGTGAAATAGAGGTCATAGGTGGGATCGTTGGCACATACTTGATTGGTCCAGACAATTGGCTTTGTAGGCTCAATGACACGGAGTGTGAGGTAGGTGAAATGGTGACAGCCATACTCGTTTTCAGAGGTGTCTTTGTAGAAGCCGGATTCCCATACTTCGCGTCCGCTTGGAAGTGTGTAGTGTTCCGAGTGGCAGATAGTGTCGGTGAGAATGGTGTAGGTGGTATCGCGCACATTGAGATTTAGCCAATAGATGGAATCGCAGCCATAGATATTGGTAAACGTGGTGTCGTAGAAACCCGACTGATTGAGCGTTCTGCCATGGAAGATATAGACAGAGTCTGCGCAGATGTCTACTTCGTCTTCTTGCAAGAATACGGGATTGACATGGATATGGAACTCATAGATGGAGTCGCACCCATGAATGGTCTGCAAACTATCGGCATAGATGAAATCACCTGCGGATTCGGGTTTATAGGCTTGACCATTGTGCCCCCAAACCGCGACATCGCCTTGGCACATTGTATATGTATCAATCTGTTTATAAGCAGGATAGACGGTGGCATGTAATACAAATACGCTGTCACATCCTGTGATGGTACTAAGGCTGTCGGTCAGTGTTGCATGGTAGGGGGCAATGGTATGTCCCATTTTGTGGTAGATGATTTCATTCTGCCATGTGTGGTTGTATTTCTGACTTATATGCTGCTCGTTGGAGCAGATAGTGGCTGTCTCTTCGTAGTGGTAGGCGGGATTGACCGTCAGTTTATATATATAGGTACGTACACATTCGTTGCTACCGGGATTTGGATTCTTGGTAAACTTGAGTGTGTCATCGGGCGATGGAATCTCGTCACCGGGTTTCCAAACTATTTGGTCGTTGACGGTGAAAGAACCATCACTATGCCATGCAGTGTCGGGGAGCAGCAAGGTCTCGTTGTTGCAGATTGTGCGGTGGTAGGTGGCTGAGAAAGCGGGACGGATATACAAGTCGAGGACATATAGTGAGTCGCACCCCCATGTGGTGTTTTTTCGGACATCGCGTTGGTAGTATCTGTTCTCAACACGATACACGCTGTCGCGCCATTCGTATGATTCACCGTCACAAATTTCGGCATAAGTAGTGTCGTGGTAACTGGGGTGAACGGTCAAGTGCAAATACACAATAGAGTCGCCACCCTCTACTGCTTTGAGTTTATAGGTAAATTTCTCTTTCCCGAATTTGGCAGGGTAGAATTCCGCCTCTTTTGTTTTGAATACATTATTTATCAGCCTGTCTTTTCCGATGCGGGTGATATCAATATGTTCGGTACGATGGGTGCCATGTGAGTCGGAGAGAGATAGGATATATTCGCCTTCGGTGTCACAAGCATGGGCATCCACAATGGTGTCGTAGGTCGGACGTATATTGAGTGTGAGGCAGAAGATACTATCACACGTTACATTGTTGGCCCCTATGGTAGTGTAGCGGATGGTGTCATAGTAGCAACCCGCAGGAAGAATACGGTCTGTAGTGTTGATGGTGTCGTAGGTTATTTTATCGGTGTGTGTGTCAGGCGAAGGCTGAGCAGTAGTGTAGGTGATGCGACCGTTGAAGTGGCTACCTCGATAGCCACGCCCTTGCCATTGTATCCGCTCGTTCTGGTAAATGGTGTAGGTGGAGTCGAATTGGTAGTGCGGCAATATATGCAGGTCCAACGTGAATACACTATCGCACCCATACATGGTGGGCAGCGTGTCGCGCAATACCGTGTCTAATGCCTGTGCAATGGAAATTTGTCCGTGTAGCCTGCCATCGTCATCAATCCAACGGAATATGTCGGCAGGACCGGCTTGACATAATGTGGTTTCGTGTTTGGTGAGATAGGTGGGGTGTATGGTGAGCAACAGGTGTATTACGCTATCGCAGCCGTGAATGGTGTAGAGGGTGGTGTCAAAAGAGTAGGGAGTGGGGCGTGCACTCAATCCACGTGCAACATCAAATTTGTCACCACAGAACAGATGCCCGTTAAAGTCATAATCTTCGTTGTCGCAGATACTTTGTACTACCATGGTATCATAAGCAAGGTTCACTTGCAGTTGCACGACAATGATACTGTCACATCCATATCGGTTTTTCAGTGTATCGCGATAAATACCTGTGTTGTCAAGTCCCAATAATGCAGACGGGCGTGCCAGACTATCAGGGTCAGCATATAAACCCGTATAGGGATAGTCGTAGGGATGATTGCTGCAAATGGTATCGGTAATGACAAGACTATCTGTTTCTACAAATACAATCGGGAATATCCAAATACTATCACATGACCAATGATTCTTTGCTGTCAAAGTGTCGTAGTACACTCCTGTACTATCGGCACGTTTCAAGTTCTTTGGATCGTAGCCGTACATAAAATAGTTGCTGTCGCAGAGACATACAAACTGCGTGTCTTGCTGTACTAACGAAACAGGGTCTATGTGCAGATGCAAGTGAATGATACTATCGCAAGAAACCAAGTCTCCATACCTGGTGGTTATCGGTGTCGTGAATACGGTGTCGGTAATCACGGTATCAATAGGACCGGTGATAATACCCCACCGGTTCTGTATGTTTTGGAACTTGGTGAAACGACTATCCGGATAATTGTATGGCAACTCACTTGGGCATATAGTGGTGCGTTCATCATTATCATAAGATGGCAACTGTATCAGAGTGGTGGTGACCACACTATCGCACATGGTGGCATACTGTGATTTAATGAATTTCTTATATATATAAGTATCACTCTGTGCCAAATCAAATGAATCTTTGTTGTACACTATTTTGGTGTCAGGGTCAATAAAGGAGTCGTTGCTGCATATATAGATGGTGGTGTCGGTATAGGGCGTCCGATATACATCCAAGTGCAGGCGGATGATACTATCGCAACCATTGACGTCTATTCCACGTAGTGTGTCGTTGTACACTCCGGTTTGAGTAAGTCCTACGAACCTTCTTCCTGTCATAGGTACAAACGGACCATAATCAAAATCGAAAGGTGTATTTATCTCGCAGACAATAAGTGCAGTATCATACAGGTTGATAGGAAGAATGCGGATATTATATACCAAGATACTGTCACATCCGCAACATTTGCTGCCTCCCGGTACGGTGTCGAAATAAATACCTGTTGTATCGGCAAACTTTTGGCTGTTCCAACCATAGGGAACATGTCTATCCTCATAGCAGTAGAATGGTTGGGTGGCGATGGTATCATATAATACAGGGTGTACTGTCAAGCGGAGCAGATGTACGCTGTCGCAGTGGTGAACAATGGTGTCACACCACTTAATGGTGGTTTGCAGGCTGTCCCAAATCTCATATATGGTATCGTGTGTCAGTTGTAACCGTTCTGCCAATGAAGGCAAGGGACGACCTTCATGCCCAAACCATATGAAAGGTTTATTGGCGCAGATGGTGGAGTCTTCTTGAATCAAGAATGTGTCTGCGGTCAGAACATTCAACACGAAGATACTATCACATGCTACGCCAAAGGCTTCTGTCGGGTAACTGCGTTTGAATTGCTGTGCGCTGTTGGCTGTTCCGTCTCCGATAATAGTAGTATCCAGCCATGTGTATTCTTCCCCCTTGCACAGCACCACATTTATGGTGTCGTGAAACTCCGGTAACACCAATAAGGAAATACCAAAGATGGTGTCACAGCCAGAGGCGTTGGGAGAGTGGGTGGCATCCGCTTTCTCATAAGGATGGTAACGTCCTACTAATTTTTGTGTCAAGAAATAGTCTTGTACAGGTCGCCCGTGCCAAATATAGTTTGCAACTTCTCCTTCACATATAGTGTCGCGGAAGAGTGAGTCAACAGACGGATTGATGGTAATACTACGATATAAAATACTATCACATCCAAAGGCGGATTGCAATGGAATTATGGTGTCAATTTGTATGGGTAGTTTCCAATTATTGTCCATGTTAATCACAATGTCTTGTGTGGTGCCATATCCGTCTGTTACTGTCCATGTGAATGGCAGTTCTCTTTGGCAAACCGCAGTATCAGGAACATCCACCCTATCGTATTTCTGTCTTATTACGAAATGTCTATTTACCAAACTGTCACACCCATCCTTAGATATTAACTTGTCGGTGAAATCATAGGGCGTATCAAATTGATATTGCATGAAATTGTTCCAATCACTCAAAGCCGGTTGCCACAAACCGGGGTTCGCAACAAACACCGTTGAATCGGGACTTCCGTCATCGCGCAATCCGTGTCGGATCACAAATTCTTCCCCATAGCACACGTTCTCGCTATAACTGACAGACCCGTCTGCCATACGGTAGTATTCTTGTATTAAAAATGTATCCAGCACCGTAATCTTCATCTTCACGGTGTCGAAAATATCATTACCGCAGATTGGGGTCTTCCGTCCGACAATCATCAATAGTTCCGTTTCTCCCGGTTCTTCAAATTTCTTGTAGATACCAATGGGTCCCCGTTGCGGGTTGACAGGGTCGGGAATGTCGCGCAGAGCCCCTTCTTCTTTGGGGGCGAATTCCCATTTGATTGAAGAATAGTTGAAGTTGATGACGCTCTTGAATGTATCCTGAGGTGCGCTTACGCACAATGTGCGTCCAAGATTTCCATTAAGGGCAATGCCATTGACCGTCATCCACATACTATGCAACGGGTTTCGCCCCGCCGTATAAGAATAGGATACTTGTCCGACTTGGGCTTTCCATCTACCATAGACATGTGCTACAAAGCCATGGTCATTTCGCAGTTCAAATGATTCAGTTCCTTTTTGAACAGGTACAATCGCATAGGAATATTTTACACCATTGACGTTGTATGGAAGGTCTTTGAACAGATGCCCGATGGTATTGCCGTCCATCTGCATATAATATTTATCGCTTGTGCGTACGACGATGTTAACATACTGACCATCAGCATCTTCTTCTGTGTTTTCTGTAGTTCTGAACTGGAAAATACCACACAATGCTTCAGTAATAGATTGCTCTAACGGGGCAATGTCTGTTACGCTCGGGGAGCCAAAAACGGGATTATCGTCCCGTCCGGTCAGGTAGATATAACATGCTGTGGCTTTGGTGGTGTTGTAATATACGGCTTCTTCTGCGCCCCATATGATGGCATCAGTGTATGTTTCCAGCGCACCCAGTGTTTTTAAATACTTGCCGTTTTTATAGACTTCAGTTCCATTTTCTGCCGCAGTGATTTGAACAATATCAGTTGTTTGTCCTGCCGTTCTTGTTACAATATACTGCATTCCCCAAGAGTCAGTAGGTGCGGCTTGTGTGTAGATATGACTGGATTTGGTGCTGCTGCCAATGGGTACGGACGCATACTGACCACCTTGAAAAACGGCAATTGGATGGTCTGCACAAATGCTTGTTCCAGACAATGATACGTGTCCTTTGCTGGATGTATAGAGATAGGATTCTCCTTTTTGCAGGGTAATATTCTTTGTGGTAGTGACAGGTGTTGCTGATTGGAAGGGGAAGGGCGTCTCTTTAATTTTGAGTTCGATATTGTTGTCATCTTTTGTGGAGACAATAGCAAATTCTGTGGCTTGGTCATCGCCGGAAAATGTTTGTACTACGTATTCCCGATTGAGACTCTCAATCGGATAAATGCGAGTGGCATCGTAGGATGCAACGGTGGCATAACTGCTGGAAGAATAGAGTGTGATAGGTTTGTCTGATTTGACTATCAACCCCTTATGCAACCATTCCTTGTCGTTTTCGTCGGAGGTTTGAAGGTATCCTACATTGTGTGGTATTACCATTTTCCCAATGCCATTTGCCGGGACCGTGAATTGTTTTGTCCATTTCGTTCCTCCTTTCTTGTCTCCAAATTGTGTTTGCCAACCTTCTACTACGACGGTGGCCCCTTCAGTAGAGGTGGCATACAAACTCAAATAGAAATCCGTGTGCTCCGCGAACTTACCATTATGAGACAAGAATGTTACGTAGAATTCCCGATTGGCGTGCTGCAACCGGCTGTCGTCGGTGAGGGTGGAGTCGTTGTACCAGGAACTGCCGTTGGCAGTGGCTTGACCCAATAGCGGTAAGACGCTACCCAACCAAAGTATGGTGAGTATGAAAATGCTCCTTTTCATTCAAGATATTTGTATATCAGCGTACTATAACTTGCGTGCTGTTTGCTAATCAGCCTCATATATAGGCACAAATAGCGACTGCAAAGTTACGAAAAAAAGATGAGATATCAAAATATAATCCATATTTGTTTAAAAAAGCGCAATGAAATCCATAATAATGAGTGAAGAAAGGCGGCGTGTAGGCATTGTATCCCCCTAACATCATCCATTGTCGTTGCCGTCTCGTTGCCGTGTCGTTGCCGTAATTAGCAGCACAAAGTCGGCAGTTTGGATCGAACAGACTACACTATAAATGGAAAAAATACACCCACACAAATGTGCGGGTGTAGAAAAATAATGCAGTTCGTACAGACAATATAATTAAGACTATTGCGGCGACTAATGAGCAATATGCACCGTGCCGGACAGAATTTCAATCTCTACGCGGCGGTTCATTTGACGGTGGCGGTCGGAGTCGTTTGGCACAATGGGGTCTTTTTCTCCGTGTCCTGCAGTTTTGATGCGTTTGCCATCAATGCCTCGCTTAATCATCTCTTGCCGAACACTCTTGGAACGCCCTTCCGACAGAATCTGGTTTGATTCGTCGGAACCGACATCGTCGGTGTGTCCGATGATGCGAATGGTGACATCTGGATTCTCGCTCAACATCTCAAACAACTCCAATAGTGCCGGTTCGGAAGACGGCAGGATTTTGGTTTTTGCCGTGGCAAAATACATATTGTGCAGGACAAAAGAGCGTATGTGCTTTGGTTCCATTGCGACACTTACCTGTGTGGTATGGGGTGCAATGGTGTCGTTGAACGGCTCGTAGTCGGTGGCAGTGGCCAGCACAATGTAGGATTGACGGTCGTCCACAAGGGTGGCCAGGACGTTGTTCAGAGAGTCGGTAGTGGTCTGTGCGATGATGGTGCCATCAAGAGTTGAGATTGTGACATCTGCTGATACCGGACGCATAGAACGGGCATCCGTGACGGTGGTGAGCATGTTCTGCTGCGGATAGAGTGAGACATAGAGCGTGTCGTAGTCGTCACGGTGCCGGAAATGAATGGTGTCGTGCGGGAAATAGCCGCTACGCGATGCACAGATGTCATAAGGTCCCTCCGGCAATCCTTTGCCCACACGGGCGCGTTTGGTATCGGTGTTCTTGTCGAGTCGCACCTTGCGGGTGGTGGCATTTATGATTTGTACACGTGTATTCGGGAGGGGCTTCTGTGTGCGTTCGTCTTGCGTGTACACGTAGATGTAGGGGTATGCCGCAGGTTCTTTCTTGCGCGGCTTTTGCGGCAGTTCGAAACGTACCGCCACTTTGACACCCATAAGCAGGTTGTTGAGGGCTGACTCTTTGTAGGGCGCAAACCCGAGCATGGATTGGGGCTGCAGGTCGGTGAGC
The DNA here is from genome assembly GCA_934667275.1 of uncultured Bacteroidales bacterium. Lineage (GTDB taxonomy): Bacteria > Bacteroidota > Bacteroidia > Bacteroidales > Paludibacteraceae > Colicola. The sequence goes on from CAKULK010000001.1 coordinate 20,086, forward strand.
CCATTGAACGCCACAATCCCTCCATCAGGCTCTGTGCCATAGGCGGTCGCGTTAGGGGTGTAGGTGTGCAAATTGGAGAGCCCGTAATCGGCAAAGAGCGCAAGGCGCACGTGTGTACGCTCGCGGAGCGATTTCTTGCGGCGCATATTGCGGTAGCGTTGGGCGCGGTCCATCTTCTTGCGCTCTTTCTCGCTGACCCATGCGCGTTTGTCGAGGTTGAGACCTACTTCGGCAGAGAACATCACGTTGAGAAAGGGATAGGTGACCGATTGTTTGAGTCCCATGATGTCAAAAGTACCCATATCGTGGGTGGGCAGGTCGTAGAGCGGGTCGATGATGTCCGGGTCAGTAGCCCAAGTTTGTACTTGAGAGCGACTTTGCGTGGTACCGGCAAAAGGCAACATACCTATCTTTGCACCTACAAGGAAGTAGGCTTTGTCCCAATTGCCGCCAAACATAACAGGTACATAACCAACACCATAGGTGGTGGTTTCTATGAACCGGGAGAATGTGTAGCGGTATTGCATACCCGGATATTCCAGTACGGTTGCTATGTGGTTTGGGACGGGGAGAAGATTGCGTCCCATGATGTAGTCCACTCCGAAACCAGTATGGAAGAGGAAGTGGTTGTACTCCAACTCGTAGAACAGAGCCCCAGAGGCTCCCCATCCGGATAGAGGTCGGGCTGTGCTTTGGTAGGGTTTCCATACGTTGCCAAAAAACAAATGTGCATAGCCTGCCCCTGCATCCAGCCCCAAAGAATGGGTGGGACGGGCATCTTGGGCTTGCATGCCAACCACAAACAGGAGTAGCAGAATAGTGTAGATTGTCCGTTTCATACGTTTCCTTATAAATGGTTAGTAAACAAGCAGTTTCTGTACATAATGTTCACCAGAATCCGTGGTGAGTTGAATGAGATAGATGCCAGCCGCGGCAGGAGCACAGAGTTGGGTGTTGCCTGCAAGGACGGGTGTTGAAGAAGCGGCTATGCCGTCGCGGTTGTAGGTTGTGAGCACACCCGATTCGTTTGTCTGCACTCGCAAAGGAGCCTTCGCAGGCGTGGCAGAGGGTGTGACAACGAGAGTTACCGTTTCAGGCTGCGGAGTAGGCGTGAACGGGCACGAGATGAGTGCGACTCCGTCGGCGGTGCGGGTGACTTCCACCGAGAATGTGCTACCTTCCAATCCGTCTGCGGGACGATAGAGCGTAGAATTTGTTTCACCAGCGAGAGGGAGCCCGTTGCAGTACCATTGGTAGGCGGAGAAACCTCCGTAGCGGTCGTATGCCGCTTTGCGCACGGCAAGGAGGTCGCCCCACCGCTGTGTGATAAGGGAGTCGGCGGCATAGTTGATTTGTACGCGCATGGTTGCTTCCACCGGTTTGCAGAAAGAATCTTGTACAAGGATAAACAGTTGATAGTAACTAGGATACAAGGTGTCGGGCAGTAGAGGCAATGTGATACCGTTGGCAATGGGTTGCTCGTCCCACACGGTCCGATGATGCGAGACGGTGTCTTCCATCGCAAGAGAGAAAGAGGTGGGGCTGCCAGAGAGAACACGGTAGTAAACAGCAGGTTGTTCTGCGTTGTGGCAGAGCGTGAAAGAGCGTTCCTGCCAACTCATCCGCAGTTGCGGGTACACCGCCAAGTGCAATTCGTGCAAGATGTAGCCGCATGAGGTGGTGCTGCTCATTTCTTTGTCCCAACAGAGTGTATCGCGTGTGGGAGAATAGGTGAGTGTGCGCCATGTGTAGGTGTCGCCCTCACAAATGGTGTCGTAGTAGAAGACGGTGGTCACGCTATCCACACTTAATTGAAGACGGACAATGCTGTCGCACCCAAACAGGGTGGTCAGGGTGTCGGTATATTCACCGGCTTCGGTGACGTTGAAGCCATTGAGGTCGTAGGTCTCTCCACGGCAGATACGTGCTACGATGGTGGTGTCGTATTCTTCGTGCACGGTGAGACGGAGACGGACAATGCTGTCGCACCCAAATATAGTGGTCAGGGTGTCGGTATATTCTCCTGTGGCATTCACAGAGAAACCATTGTCTTCGTAATGTTCAGAAGCACAGATTGATGCCACGATGGTGGTGTCGTAGGTAGAATGGACCGTAAGGTTTACCGTGACGACACTATCGCATCCAAAGGGGTTGAGCAACGTATCCACATAGGTACCCTGTTGCGTGTATTCGCCACCCTCGTAGCGGAAAGTATCACCTTGACATATAGCCACGTTTATGGTGTTGCTCATCGGGTGCCATACCTTTAAGTCCACAATATTCCAAGTGTAAAGTCCGTCGGGGCGAAGTGTCCGGAATTCACGATGTCCCGACTCGCTGAGAATGGTGTCACCCACTTGCAGGGTTTCTCCATAACATATAGTGGTATCAAGACGGCAGGTGTCGTTTCCGAAATAGGCTATATATAAGGTGTCGCGCTCTGCGATTACGGTGCGTGAGGTTTGGGGACTGCCATTGTCTTTCCAATAGCGGAATACATAACCGGAAACGGGTGTGGCGGTGATGGCAACGGGCGATGCAAAGGGATAGGTGCCAGAACCTGTGACTGTGCCTTTGTCGGGTGTCGCCGAGATGACCTTGACCGTGACATCTTGGTGAAGTATCGGTTCGGGCGGGTTGTCCGGGTTGAAGACCGTGGTATCGCCCGTGCCAATGTAGTCGTACACGGCCACTAACGAAACCGTGGTGTCTCCCATGGTGTAATTGCACGCAGGAGAAACATTGTATTGCTTGCCGTTGAGTGTCCAATAGCGGAAACGATAGTCAGGATTACTCGTAGTGGATAGTGAGACAGAGACACCCGGAATGAGAATCTCGCTGTTGAGGTCGGTACCATAGACGATCATATGGCTGACACCTGCCGCGCGGGGATGAGTCTTGACCGTGATGAGATGCTTTTCGATAAGATTGGCGACAAAGTGCGCTGCGGAATCGCCTACTACATAGTTGAATTGCGTATTAGTTTGCGGATAGGGTTGTCCGTTGAGCGTCCAAGAATCGAAAGCATATTGCGCGTAGGGATGTACTTCGATACAGACTGATTGCTGTGCCGTGTAGGTGCCAGTGCCGCGCGTGATGCCGCCTATAGACGGGTTGGCCGTGACGGTGACATCTTGGGAAAGATACGGTTCGGGCGGGTTACCAGGGTTGAAAGGTTCATCAGGAATAACGGGCGGGGCGTATTTGTAGTGTGCCACGAAAGTGACAGCAGAGTCGCCCATTTGGTAGGTGAAAGTCCGTGAGGTGGTGTACTGCATCCCATTGAGTGTCCAATATAATAAGGTGTAGTCTTGGACCGGATTGGTGCTGATGCTGACCATTTGTCCAACAGGATAGTTACCTGCGCCCGACACAGAGCCTGCGTTTGATGGAGTGATGCCCACAGTGAGCCTGCGCGTGAGCATCGGTTCGGGCGGATTATCGGGATTAAAATCCGCCAGTGCCGATATGCTACCGAGCAATACCCCCGCTAACGTGATGATACGGAACAGATTGATTTTCATCGTACTATGATTTTCTTGGTTCCGTTATCAGTACGCATAAGGTATGCCCCGGGTGTGAGGTGCAGGTCTGCCGCATTAACATGCTCAACTATTACGGCACCCGTAAGAGTGAAGATGCTGACATCAGTACGTTCGTCGGCGGACAGTTCGTCCGAGGATGTGGTGATGTCCGGCTTTTGTGCTTTGGGCAGAATAGAAAAACGAGTGAAATGGTTGCCTTGGGCAGAGTAGAAAGTATAGTCACCCTCTGACAAATCCACGTAGCAGTGCAACTCGTTGTCGTAGAGACAGATTGCAGTATCCATACGTGTGCAGGACAAGGTGAGCAAACCTGCATTGGGTGCGTAGTAGCCAAGACGGACGGTCTCTCCTTTTGCCGTGAGCGGCCGCTCGTTGATGCTGTATTTTTCTCCATGCATGCCGATGGAGAAGATTTGCACAGGCGATGGCGCATCTGCGAGGAACTTGGTGGCATCTACGCCAAGTTCGTAGTCGATAGAAGATGCGGCATTGAAGACGACACGCGTGCGGTCGGTGTAGGAAGAGTCGGAGAGCGTAAGGTTAATCAATTGACGCTCTGTGGATTGTGCTTTGTTCTGCGTATATCGTGAGGGTATTGCCGCGGGAGAGGAAGCACCACCTTTTGTCTTTTTCTGTGCTTGGATACGCGTTTCGCGTCCCTGGGCAGGGAATGTCATCTGTGTGAGGGCGGCATTCTGTACGAAGAAACCTTCAAGAGGTAAGAAATGGTAGGTGTCATCCCCCGGCCGGTAGGTGTCGTAGCCAGTGCCATTCCAGCAAATAACAGGGTAATTGAATTTGCTAAGGGCAAAACTATCCAAGTCGAAGTATGTGAGGAACGGGTTTCCAACCATATTCCAGTTTGCGTCCCATACATTGGCAGCCGGATAGAGACTAAGAGGTGTGGATACGTCCGTATTCGGGAATTTTGGGTTGTGGAATACAAGTTGCAGCGTGTCGTTTTCTTTGGGCTGGAAGATGTAACCTTGGGCATTCTTCAACGGTTTGCCCACCGGTGTGTTCTGCCAACCGCCGCTGCCGTTGGCAGCACGTATCTGCCCATCGTAGTAGCGGATTACGAACTCGCTATGGCATTTCACGTCCTCGCGGTTGATGTCAAATGGGAATGTGAGAAAATGCCACTTGCCATTAGTTTCCAATAAGTTAAGTCGTAGTGTATCAATACTGATGTTGTCGTCGGACAGAATGGAAGAACCCGTTTCGGGAGTGCCTATGACGGTGATGTCTCCGAAATTGAGTGTGGAGTCCCCGTATATGATTAAACCGCCGCCCGGGTTGATGTCCACGTCGGGTTCGCCATCAATAGTGCCGTGGTCGCCACCGAGTTCGTAGTCTCCATTGAGGTAGAAGTAGTCGTAGGTTTCATCAAACTCCACTATCTTCAGGAACTGACTCCACTGGGTGTTGTAGAAGTAGATGAGATAACTGGTGCGGGGTACGTAGAGGTCGGCAACCTGGTAGCAGTCAAAAGTCTTCTGAAGTATGTCGGTAGGCTCAACCGTGTAGGTGTACACCCGAGAGACATTGGGACAGCCTGCAAAGGCAAAATTGTTGATATTGCGTACGGAACTTGAAATTTTGATGACATCCATGCCGGAGCAGTCGCGGAATGCGTTGCTCTCAATTGTTTCCAAGTGCGGAGGCATGACGATTGTATCCAGAGAGGTGCACCCCTCGAAAGCATACTCTTGGATAGTCTTCAGTTGCTCAGGGAACTGCCTGTTTTTGAGGGAAGTACAATATGCAACAGAGCCAAACTCCAAGGTTTCCATATTTGCAGGCCAAGATATTTCAGACAAGCGTTCTTGTCCGACAAAAGTGTATTTGGGCAATGCTTTGAGTTTGCAGTTCGGAGCAAAGATGACGCGCTCCAATTTGCCACCATGTTGCCAATTAGAATTATGATATTCTCCTGCTTCCCAATACCACATACCATCTTGTTTGCCACTATTGTTATATTGGAGACAATATGGAGAGCCCCAATCTGAACGACCATACATAAACACACCTGTTCCCATATTTTGTACGTTGGCAGGGATAGTAATAGATGTAAGACCTGTACAATAGAAAGCACCATCGCCAATGGTCTCAAGGCTGTTAGGAAGTTTGATAGTCTCAAGGGAAGATGTGTTGGCAAAAGCGTTGGCGCCTATCTCGGTAAGCCCTTCCTTGATGTCCACATGGTGGAGAGCAGTACAGCCGTCAAAGGCTTTATTACCAATGGTTTGCAGCCCCGGTTGGCAATACACAGTGTCCAATCCCTGGCAGTTGGTGCAGCAATCGTGCATGGATATGAGGTCCTTGGGCAAGTGGAGTACCTTGAGTCCGAGTTCGGAAAAGGCGTACTCCTCCAAGATGTTGTCGTGTGTGCAGTAGCCGGTGTAGTACTCGTAGGAGTTGGCAACGACGGAGGCGTTGGAGAGGTCGAGATACTTGAGGTTAATCATCTTGTTGCGAATCAGCATGATGTCGTAACTATTGATGGTGCCATTGACTTTGAGAGAGATGGTCTGGGCAAGATTCTTCTCACCAATAGCGACATGCAACGACGACTTATTGTTGTCGGCAGTGACGGTGACTTCACGCTGTGCGATACTGCTCTCGGATTGGATACGGTTGGCAAAACTTGACCAATATGGGGCTGTCCGGTAGGCGGTCAGCAGTGTTTCGGGAACGAGTACGAGGGCTGTGGCGTTGATGAGGTTGTTGCTATTGAGGGTTGGCGGCGTGGTGGCCGTCATGTGAATGATATTGCTGCCAAAGAAAGCGTTTTCGCCAATGGAAGTGAGGGCAGCGGGTGCCTTGATTTCCAACGAAGTACAATTGTAGAACGCCTCTTTCTCAATGGTGGTGACGGTGGAGGGCAGGTTGATTTTGAGCAAGGATGGGCAACCCTTGAATGTGCCCTCTTGGATAGTGGTGACAGGACCACTGAGTACCACGTTTTGGAGTGAGGTGCAGCCACTGAATGCGTTTTTGCCGATTGTAGTAGCCGGTATGTCAATGGTTTTGAGGGATGTGCAATTATAGAAAGTCAGTTCTCCAATTTCTTTGACAGAAGTAGAAAGGGTAATTTGTTTAAGCGCAGTACAATCGTGAAATGCTTGTCCATCAATTATTTCAACAGTATTAGGCATGGTAACACTTTCTATTGTTGCCCGTTCATTGTCCTGAAAAAAAGACCATCCACTTAACCTGTACACTTCATAAGCGGTTGTTTCATAGTATATTTTGTTAGGAATTGTGAAATTCTTAGGGCAGTTGTGGACACTATAGATGTTGACTTGGCGTCCATTATTTGTCTCGTTGATGCTGAATTCATAGGTGGTGCCGTTGGCATCGGTCCAAGACTCGGCTGCTGCGGAGAGTGTGAGGAGAGAAAGTAAGAAAATTGTAAAAGAGTGTTTCATATTGTTGTAGTAGTTTTAGTTATTTCTGTTGTTAAATCAGGCTGCAAAGTTACTAAATTCTTAATAAATATGCAAATCTATTTGCAAGTTTGGGCGTATTTGTGTGGAAAATATTGATGATGGAGATGGAAAATGAAAAATTGTGGTGGCGTATGGTTGCGGGGAAGGTGAGGCAAGCCTTCCATATCCATAGCGCGAAGTACCGATGAAGTACCGATGAAGTACCGATGAGGTTCCGATGAAGTACCGATGGGGACCGCCGGCAAACCTGAGGCAAAAGTCGGTTAAACAGAGGTAAAAACTGATTTCATTTGCAAGGGTGGAGAAAAAAGTGTAATTTTGCAAGTTGGTAGAAACAATGTCGAAAACAGGAATATAATAAAACAACATATATTTAAGGTATGGCAACACAAGAAGAAACATTCAAAAAGATGGTGGCTCACTGCAAAGAATACGGATTCGTGTTCCCGAGCAGTGAGATTTATGACGGTCTGAGTGCCGTGTACGACTACGGTCAGAACGGCGTGGAACTGAAAAACAACATCAAGAAATACTGGTGGGAGTCGATGACAATGCTCCATGAGAATATAGTGGGTCTGGACGCGAGCATCTTCATGCACCCGACCGTGTGGAAGGCATCGGGTCACGTGGACGCTTTCAACGACCCGCTGATTGACAACCGCGACTCGAAGAAACGCTACCGCGCAGACGTGCTGATAGAAGACCAGATTGCGAAATATGACGAGAAGATAGAAAAGGAGTTGGAGAAAGCCCGCAAACGCTTCGGCGAGAACTTCGACGAGGAACTCTACAAGCAGACCAACGAGCGCGTGAAAGAGCATATAGAAAAGCGCAACGCGTTGCATGAGCGTTACAGCAAGGCTATGAATGACAATGACTTAGCCGAGTTGAAGCAGATAATCCTCGACGAGGAAATCGTATGCCCGATCAGCGGTACGAGGAACTGGACCGACGTGCGTCAGTTCAACCTGATGTTCCAAACCGAGATGGGCTCCACAGCAGACGGTTCGATGACCATCTATCTGCGTCCCGAGACGGCGCAGGGTATCTTTGTGAACTTCCTGAACGTGCAGAAGACGGGACGCATGAAGATTCCGTTTGGCATCGCGCAGATTGGCAAGGCGTTCCGCAACGAGATTGTGGCAAGACAGTTCGTGTTCCGTATGCGCGAGTTCGAACAGATGGAGATGCAGTTCTTTGTCCGCCCCGGCGAGGAGATGAAATGGTTTGCTTACTGGAAGGAGTTCCGCCTGAAATGGCACAAGGCACTCGGTCTGGGCGACGAGAAATATCGTTTCCACGACCACGAGAAGTTGGCGCACTATGCGAATGCGGCGACCGACATCGAGTTCGAGATGCCTTTCGGATTCAAGGAGGTGGAGGGTATCCACAGCCGTACGAACTTCGACCTCTCGCAGCACGCCAAGTTCAGCGGGAAGAAGATTGAGTACTTCGACCCCGAGTTGAACCAGTCGTACACGCCGTATGTGATTGAGACATCGATAGGTGTGGACCGTATGTTCCTGAGCGTGATGTGCGCGGCATACAAAGAGGAGAAACTGGAGGGCGGCGACACCCGCGTGGTGCTGAGCCTGCCGCCGATGCTGGCACCCGTGAAGGCATGCGTGATGCCGCTTGTGAAGAAGGACGGGCTGCCAGAGAAGGCACACGAGATAGTGGAGATGCTGAAGTTCGATTTCCATACGAACTACGACGAGAAGGACTCGATTGGCAAGCGTTACCGCCGTCAGGACGCTATCGGAACGCCGTTCTGCATCACCGTGGATCACGACACATTGGTGGACAACTGTGTGACCGTGCGTTTCCGCGACACGATGAAACAAGAGCGCGTGCCCATTGACGAACTGCACCAGATGATTTCGGAGCAGGTGAGCCTGCGGACATTGTACAAGAAACTGATGTAGTTTTTCTGCTGTTTCCGTAGAAACATGAGAAAAATAAAGGGGCTGCTCTTATCTGGCAGCCCCTTTTGTTTTGTATGGTTGCGGGTCATCGTTTGATGATTTTGGCGGTTTGTACGTGGCAGCCGAAGCCTTGCCAGCGTAGCAGGTAGATGCCTGCGGGCGATGCCGACAGGTCGATATGTGCGGCATTCGTGGCTGCGGCTACGAGGTTGCCTGCGAGGTCGAACGCCTGCGCGGAGACCGGTTCAGAGAAAAAGACAACGCCATCGGTGACGGAGTGGGAGATAGAGACCGTCCGAACCGGCGTGATGCCGGTGGTGAACATACGGGAGGTGAGAATGAGTACATCGCCCGCCAGAAGTGTGCGGCTACCGGACTTCACAGCGGCTCCCGTGAGGTAGTTGTACCACACACCATTGGGGACGGTGACGGTTTGCGGTTGCGCGGGCGCGGTGTTGCCTGCCACGAACAGACTGACGGTGTCGGATTCCCAAAGGATAGACTTAACAGCCTTGCCAGCAGCGAGTTGCGACTGCTTGGGCGTACCCATAAAAAGGTCGGGTAGCACGTGGGTGCGGAGGTTGATAATCTTGGAGACCTTGTCGTATTGCGCCATGCGCAGACTGTCGGTGAACCAGCCGAGCAGTTCGGGCTGCTCTTTGACAGAGGTGCGGTTGTCGGAAGAAATGACGGTGGAACCCTTTGTGGAGTTGATGGAATAGTCGTAGCCGAGTTCCTCGAACTGCCATATCATCTTCGGGCCATCAAGCAAGACATTGAGTGCGACGGTCATGGGTACGCGGCTGATGCGTTTCTCCTGATTGGTCTTGACGATGCCGTTGCCGTAGGACTTCGCTTTGTAGTAGTTGCGCTCCTCGTCGTGGCTTTCGCAATAGGAGACATAGCCTTTGCGGTTGGCTTCGGCGATGCCGTCGGAGGTCTGGAAACCCATCGCCATTTGACTGTAGGCACTATTGATATTGTGCCAGCAGAGCATGCCTTTTTGTATGAGTTTCGGGCGCTCGGTGCCCATTTTGCTGCCCCAATGCTCAAGAATGAAATAGGCATCGTCGGAGACGGCGCGGATGGCATTGTCGTAGTAGTGGCAGATATTGTCGTAGGCATCGTATGTCTTGCCGCAGAAGCCGTGGGAGAGGTCCATGCGGAAACCATCGACCTTGTACTCGGTGAGCCAATATTTGAGTGCGCGGGTGAACATCTTGCGGGTCTCTGGGAAATCGTGGTTCCAATCCTCATAGACATTGTCGGAGTGAGGCGCGGTGGTGTTGAACCACGGGTTGTAGGCGAGGTCGGAGCCGTAGGGGTAGAGTTTGTTTTGCGGGTTGTTGCCCGTCGCGTGGTTGAATACCATGTCTATGATGACTGCCATACCGCGCTCATGGATGGCATCGATGAGTCGGCGGAACTGGTCAGGAGTGCCATATTGGGTGTCCACGGCGAAGTAGTGGTTGGGCGAGTAGCCCCAGTTGTAGTCGCCGTCGAACTCGCAGACGGGCATCAGTTCGATGGCATTGACGCCGAGATGTTGGATATAGTCGAGACGTTTGAGAAGCCCTTCGAAATTACGTTCGGATGTGTAGTCGTATGTCCATAACTCGTAGATTACCAGGTTGTTCTTGTCGGGGCGTTGGAAATTGATAGTGGCCTCACTCCACTTATAGGGCTGCTGTGCCGTTTTGAGCGATGAGCGGTAGGCGTTGTTGGTCCAGTATTGGACGGGCGCGAAAGCATCGCTGACATACACCTGCTTGCCATCGGCACGGACAACAAGATACTGGTATTTGAATTCCACGCCCGGGGCAACGGTGAGAGGAAGCCAGAAATGACATGAGTCGCGGTACATCTGGTATTGTTCGGACAACTTCCAGCCATTGAAATCGCCGACGATATAAACGGCCTTGGCGGGTTCGAGTTCGGAAGGGTCGTTGGCGCGTTTGTCGCCCGCGGCGAAGGTGCAGAGGGTGACTTTGGCACGGTTGGAAGCGTCGAAATTTTGCCCGAGTTCAATGCCCTCGGGGAGGGGCTTGCAAACAGTGGCAGCCATAACGGTGACGGTGCGCGTGATGGTGCGGGTGTCGGTGCCATCGGTGGCTGTGACGGTGATGTCGTAGTTACCTTTATCGGAGAACGTGACGGTTTGTTCGAAAGCGGTTCCCGATGAGGTGGCGCGCGTGTCGCCATTGACGGTGAGGGTGAAAGAAGCCTCTTCGGAAGTGATGTAGGAGAAGGTGACCTGTTCGCCCGCTGCAACCATGATGTCGGTCAGGGGCGAGAGGCATTGCAGGACAAGCCCTTCGTCGTAGAGGGAGACGAAGAAGTCGTCTCCATTGGCATCTTTGCCCTCAAGGTTACCGCCCTTGCCATCGTTGAAGACAAAGCAGAGTTGGGTGACTTCGGTGGTGGCGGGGACGCCGTAGTAGGTGTAGAGGTCGGGGGTGATACGGAGTTCCCAATTGCCGTCATCGTTTTTGGTCATCTTGTATTTGTCGAGCCCGTCGCGCCACGTACCGCAGTTCTGCCACGACTTGCCATTGTAGGTGATGCCGGTGTGGGCATAGCACTGCTTGGCGTTTGCCATGCCTTTGTTGCTCTGGTTGGGGTTGAAGATGACGGTGATTTCGCCAATGTAGCCCTTGTGAATGAAAGTGGGGACGGTGGTAATCTGTGCATGAGAGAATAAGGACAAACAACTGAAAATCAGCAATAAAGCCCATGCGCGAAAGGATGTGCCATGCAGATGACGAGCGGAAAGATGAAACATAGATATTGGGTTAATAGTTAATAAATCAATTAGTTAGCGAAGTTAGGCAATTTATTCGGATTGCACAAATGAGGTATAGTTGGGTGCTTGTTTTCGGGCGATATTTTTAACGCAAACGGTTGCGGTGTCCACTGAGAAATCAATCGCCCATTGCTTGTAGTCAAGATGATAGATGCGTGTCGGGTCGTTTTGGTAGGCAGGGCGAGGGTCTTGCGCCAAGATTTCGCAAATATCCTCCCATGGGCAACCTTGTTGTTGTGCGCCGGTCAGCATATCGGAAGAAACAGAGATGCGGAGACGGTAGTCGCGCGTGGCTTCGGCAAAGCCGTTGCGCGCATCGGGATGGCTGTCGGAGAAACTGAGGTAAGGTTTGATATCGTAGATGGGCGTGCCGTCAAGAAGGTCGGCTCCGCTGACTACCAAGACGGGGCCGCAGTCGGGCGTGTCTTCAATGCGCAGGAGACGTACGCTGGTGAGCCCGATTGGGTTGGGGCGGAAAGGTGAGCGCGTGGCGAAAACGCCCATACGACGATTGCCGCCTAAACGCGGCGGGCGCACAGTGGGACTCCATGTGTCGGTGTCGGGTACGCAATGAAACCCCCAGAGCAACCAGAGGTAGCTGTAGTCCTCTATGCCGCGCAGTGCCTCGCGCGCGCGATAAAAAGGTGTGAAGATAATGCGCGTTTCAATATGCGATTCGTCGCGACTTTGGCGCGGAATGCCGAATTTTTGGGTGAAACCATTGTGGGCGTGAGCGATGATTTGGAGTTGCATAGAGTGGAGTATATGGCGGCTGTTTTGCCTGTTGGTACTGCAAAGGTACTACAAAAAAGCGATTTTTCCTATAAAAATGGAGAAAAAGTAAGAAAAAATGCGCAGATATTTGGTTGGTTCAAAAAAAAGCAGTACCTTTGCATCCGCTTTCCGCCAGAGAGGCCTCGATGAGGTGTGGGAAAGGAAAGCGCAAGGTACCTTAGCTCAGGTGGTAGAGCAATGGACTGAAAATCCATGTGTCCTTGGTTCAACTCCAAGAGGTACCACAACAAAAGTGGCGTGGGTGAAGGGAGTATATCGAAAGATATGCTCTCTTCTTTTTTTGTTGTGCAATTCGAATAAAAGTTGTAATTTTGTACGTTTTTGCAAGAAGAATTTGGTGAAACGGAGTGTTATATATATAGGTGTATTGTTGGCGATATGTCAGTTGGTGCCTGTCGGGGTATTGGCAGAGCAGAGAACAGGTGCCGATATGACGGAGGAAAAGTCGGTTGAAATGATGCAACATTCTGTATATCAGGGTTTCTCTGGCGGGATGATGGTTCATCTCGGGTATTTGTACGGCAGCAACGACAAGGCTCCTATGACGATGAACGGCGGCACCATAGGTATTGGCGGTGCGGCGAGGGTTCATTTGTGGAAGCACTTGAGAATAGGCGGTGAAGGCTTTGTCTCCACACTTCCCGCGTGGATGTCCAGTGTGCAAACGCCCTCCCAAGCCCCCGATATGCCCGCCAACACGCCCAACACCCCACACACCCTGCAACCCGGCAGTTATGTCCGCAACGGCTGGGGCGGTATCTTGGCGGATGCCTATTGGCAGTGTGGCAAGGTCTTTCCTTTTCTCGGAGCCACCGTCGGCGGCGGGGCACAGCGCGCACTCTATATCGCCGAGGGCTCGCAAACAGACTGGCAGGAGGAGCCCCGCGTATTGTTTCACCGTCAGACCTATTTCATGCTCGACCCCTTTGTGGGCATGGAGATAGCCGTCTCTGCACACATGCACCTGACCCTCCGCGCGGACTACGTACTCCCCATACAGCGCACTGGACTCCTCGCCCCCCACGGACCGCGTATATATATAGGTATGATGTTTTGCCACTGACGCGCACAAACATCGGCAAACAGCACAGCAGGCAGATGAACACCAACAAAGAGGTTTTGCGATTGGCGGTTCCCAGCATCTTGGCGAACATCACCATCCCGTTTGTCGGGTTGGTGGATACTGCTATCGTGGGGCATATCTCCGACGCGCACGCCATCGGCGGCATAGCCATCGGCACCATGCTCTTCGACCTCCTCTATTGGAATTTCGGCTTCCTGCGCGTGGGCACCAGTGGTATGACGGCGCAGGCGTACGGGCGCGGCGATAGGGTAGAGTGCGCCCGCCTGCTCAGCCAGAGCATCAGCATAGCCCTCCTTGGCGCAGCAGTGATATGGCTGCTGCAATGGCTGTTTGTGACTGCCGTATTGGCATGCGTACCCTGCTCCGCGGAAGTGGCGGACTTCGCAAGGCGGTATTTCTTTGTCCGCGTATGGGCAGCCCCCGCCACCCTCAGCCTCCTTGCACTCAAAGGCTGGTTCATCGGCATGCAGGACACTGTCAGCCCCATGGTAACTGACATTGTGGTCAACGTGGTCAACATCATCGCCAGTTACGCCTTGGCAGTCTATTCGCCCCTCGGCGCCATCGGCGTGGCACACGGCACGCTCATCGCCCAATACACAGGTCTCCTCTTGGCGGCAGCCATCGTCTTGCTGAAGTACCGCAAAGTGTGGAACGGATTGTCTCTCTGGCAGTTAGCCCGCGACAGGCAGGGCGTGAAGCGCCTCATGGCACTCAACGGTAACCTCTTCATCCGTTCACTCTGCTTCATGGTAGTCTATGTCGGCTTCACGTCCTTGGCGTCCTATTACGGCGACACCGAGTTGGCGGTCAGCAGTATCATGATGAAGTTGTTCATGCTCTTTTCGTATTTTATCGACGGTTTCGCCTACGCGGGAGAGGCATTGGTCGGGCGGTTTATCGGCGACAGAGAGCGCCACAACGAGGTCAACCCCGTCGTACGGGTGCTCTTCCTATGGTCGATGGGGCTGGGCATCGCGGCAACCATCTTGTTCGCCCTGCTGGCAGACCCTATGTATCGTGTCATGACTTCCGATGCGGACGTACTCACTGCTATTCAGCCCTTTACGCCTTGGCTGATAGCCATGCCGGTCGTCAGCGCACTGGCATTTATGTGGGACGGTGTCTATACGGGTGCCACCGCGGGGCAGGAAATACGGAATGGCATGATTTTTGCGGCGATTGGTTTTGTGGTCGGCTATGCCGCTACCTGCCGTTGGCTGGGTGTGCACGCCATCTATGTGGGCTATTTCGCACACCTCGTCGCGCGCGTGCTGTATCTGACCGCCAAATGGAAAGTGGTTTATGGTAGAGAAATTGGAGAATAGAAAGTGGCAAGTGCTTGAAAGCAAGCACATTTTGAGTCTCGGACAATGGCTGAATGTCCGTCAGGAGACGGTGCAACTGCCCTCGGGAGTGCAAATCCCGACGTGGTTTGTGCTCGAGTTTCCCGACTGGATTAACGTGATTGCCATCACCCGTGACGGACAATTTGTCATGGAAGACCAGTACCGCCACGGGCTTGGGCAGACCAACTACGAGTTGGTGGCAGGTGTCATCGACCCGGGCGAAACGCCCCTCCACGCCGCACAGCGCGAACTCTCCGAGGAGACGGGCTTTGGCGGTGGCGAATGGCAACTCTTCATGACCCTTTCGCCCAACCCGACCAACCACAACAATCTGAGTTACACCTTCTTAGCCACGGGCGTGGAGAAACTCTCCGAGCAGCATCAGGAGCGCACCGAGGACATTCACGTCCACGTCATGTCCCGCGAAGATGTCCTGCAATTGCTCCACGAAGGCGGCATCGTGCAGGCACTTCATGCCGCACCTCTGTGGAAGTATTTCGCCGAAAATCCCCTCTAATCCCTACTCTCTAACCTCTAATCCCTCCCCCGTGCCTACTCGCAGCAACTCACATAGCAGTCTCTCGCGCAACAGCATGCTGTTGTGTATCAGCCTGTTACTGTTGGCGTTGGGGATGTGGTCGTTGCCGCGTCTCTACCCCGACTGGCAGTTCTGCGAACAAATGGCGGTGAGTGTCTCTCAACCTGACACCGGCACGATAGACGACAGGTTGGCAGACCGCGTTGCGATTATCAAGGCGCAGCACGACCTCTCGGATGCCATCATCACCTATCGCTCCACGGGCACCAATAGTTTCGAGAGTGCCGCGCGAACGCGCAGGGTGGAGTATTCGAGGCGTGCAGCATTCTCCGACTCGCAGGCTATTGCTCGTCCCGCTGTACAGCAGCAACTGGCGGCAGCCACCGCGCACCAACTCAATGCAGACATCGCCCTTACGAGGGTGTTGCCATTAAACCTACCGCCTGAAGAAATCTCGTATCCTTTCCACAGTTTCTGGTAATAATCACGTCTTTATCCCATAGTGTCTTTGAGAAACGAAGCATTGTGGGGACGGCGCATCTCGTGTCGTCATAAGGTTTGTGCACATTCTCGCTCCGGGTGGAGGTGATTGTGCGCATGTACAACAATGTGATTATTAACAGTTTACAATATACTTATATTATGGATACATCAATGGTTTTTCTGACCCTTGCTTTTTTGGTTGTGTTTGTAGCACCTTTCTTCATCATCAGCGCCATCAAGGAGCGCCGCGAGAAAAAAGAGCAAGAGTCTGAAACCGTTTCTGACTCAACTTCGGTGAATGCATCGAAGTAATATGATGTAAATCAATTAATTATGTGTGGAGACCCGTCTTCTTTTTCCCCTCCAAACTGACGGGTCGGCAGGAGAAATAATTTAGGTTGTTTCTCCTGTTTTTCTGTCATTCTGGCAGATTTGTTGCGTGGAATAGTATGAAAAATGTTCTAAAAGGAGATTAGGTAGTGCAAAATAGGAAAAATGGGCACCTTGAATATGACAGAGGAAGGAAAACGTGTGCTGTGGCATATCTTTTGTATCAAGTGAGGTGATATCAATTAAATATAAACCTTATAAATTGAAAAGTTATGGCAAATAATGCAGGAAAAATTTTGGCAGCCCTTTTAGGTGGTGCATTAGTAGGTGCAACGGCGGCTTTGTTGCTGGCTCCTAAGTCGGGTGAAGCGTTGCGCGAGGAGATTGCAACCGTAGTGAAAGAGAAGTACTCACATCTTAACAAAGAAGAGATATCCGCTCTCGTAGATAAGGTGGTGGAGAAATTGAAAGGTTGCTGCAGTCATTGCGCCGCCGACATTGAAGAGGCTGTGGAAGAAGCCGCTCACGAGGCAAACACATAATTAACGCAACGCAGACAAACAACATGGGCGATTCACAATATAGTAGGTTGTGGGCTGATACTCAGTCGTTTTTGAGTAAACGCTATGACTTGTTTCGTGTACGGCTGTTGGAGAAAGTCAGTCGCATTTTCGGTCTTATTGTCTCCGTATTGGTAGTGCTGTTCTTGTCCTCTATTGTAGTGATTTTCGGAGGGATAGCATTGGCATACGTACTTGGACAATGGCTGCCGATGTGGGCTGCATTTTTGATAATGATGTGTGTGTTTGTGGTATTGATAGTGATGGCTGTTGTTTTTCGCAAACAGTTGTTTATCAATCCGTTAGTGGGCGTGTTGGGCACGATATTGTTTGCATCTGACGATGCCAATGCTCCTGCTGATACCAACAAAGACACTTCTACCATTGAAAGAAAGGAGGCCGAAAATGACTGATTGGAGTCATATACGAACGCTTGACCAGTTGCAGGCGGAACGCGTCCGCTTGGAGAAGCAGACGGCCGAGCGAAAGGCACTTGTGGAGCGCGATGTGAAACAAATTCAGCATAATTGGCAGAGCCGTATCGGTGTGTTGGAACGTATCTGCCGCACCGTGGAATATTTGATTCCTAAACCTCAACCCAAGACTATCCTCGGTGCATTGTCTTCTGTGCTGATAGCCCGTTTTTTCCGTCGTAAACGATAAGCGGGCGATGTAGGAATGCATACTACAAAAAAGGAAAGCGCACTTGTATAAGTGCGCTTTCTTCATTTTTGCAAGGTGGCTAATTGTTGATAGTCAACCTGTGATTACTTTTTGAAATAGCGGTTGAAGAGTCCTTCGAAACCTTTTCCGTGGCGAGCCTCGTCTTTTGCCATCTCGTGAACGGTGTCATGAATAGCATCAAGGTTCAACTCTTTGGCGCGTTTTGCGATTCGAAGTTTGTCTTCGCACGCACCTGCCTCTGCCAACATACGTTTCTCAACATTGGTCTTGGTGTCCCAAACCACTTCTCCAAGCAACTCTGCGAACTTTGCACAATGCTCTGCTTCTTCAAATGCATAGCGCTTGAACGCCTCTGCAATCTCGGGATAGCCTTCGCGGTCGGCTTGGCGTGACATTGCCAAGTACATGCCGACCTCAGTGGCCTCACCCATGAAGTGTGCATTCAGGTCTTTTTTCATTTGTTCGTCAGTGTCTTTTGCTACGCCAATCTCATGTTCGCAGGCGAAGACAATGCCGGCTGACTCATCAACTTCTTTCCATTTAACAATCTGTTTGCATTGCGGGCAACGCTCGGGTGCCTCGGTGCCCTCATATACGAAACCGCAGATAGGGCAAATGAATTTCTTTTTCATAATCGTTTGTTTATTAGGTTCAACATTCAGGTTAATTCTTGTCTTTCCGGTGCACAACCAGAATCCGTTGCAAAGGTACGATTTTATTTTCTATTGCACAAAAAAATATCACTAAAAATAGTGATATTTTTTCTGCTATTGATGCTCATTTATGTGGAGGCATCCCTACATATCAGTAGGTACTTATTTCTGTAGATGAGATGCCAGCATCTCTACATTTGGATAGGTGAGCCACCCCAATGCTTCACCTGCCTGGCGGTTTTCCGTGATGTCGTCCACGAAAATAAACGGTGCTTTGTAGCCGTGTTCTGTCAAATAGGTTTGCACCACTTCATAGATGCGCCGGTCGGGTTTGCTAAGATGCAAGAGATGTGAGACAAAGCAATGTTCAAATATAGACAAGTCGTAGTGCGAACATATATCTTGCCAATGTAACTCGTTGTTATTGCTGAGAAGGAAGAGGTGGTACCCCATAGCATGCCACTGATGCAACAATGCTATTCGTTCTTCGGGAATACCTCTGTGCATCAAATTCCATGCGCCAATGATGTCTTGTGCAGTAGTACCCGGATTGGCATATTGGAGCAGGCTGTTCACGAACCGTTCGGCTGTAATCTCTCCACGTTCGAATTGCTCCATAATGCTATTGTGGTTCCCCTCTCCGTTGGACGATAGTCCGAGTATGCGGGTGATAGCCTCTTCGCTCATCAGTTCGCGGAATCGTGCCATACAACCAGCCATATTGTGTTGCATCAACACGCCACCCATATCCAAGATAATCACTTGATTTTCAGCAGGTATGATGGTTTGTTCTGCAATCGGTTTGGTGGCATATTGCCGTTCTCCGAAGATGGTGGTGCCTACACGTACCAAGGTGCTGCCTTCTTCTATTGCCAAGCGATAGTCATGCGACATACCCATACTGATAATGGGCTGACATTCATTGGATTGTGATAGAGGTTGCTTGTTTCCAACCTCTTTTATGGTATGGAAACAGCGGCGTATCTCTTGGGCGTTGTCTGTCTGTGTTGCCATGCCCATCACGCCACAAATTTCCACCCATGGATAATCTGCAGGGGTGACTGGTAAGTCGGCAGGCAGAAAACCTGTTTTGCTCTCTTCACTTGCTACGTGCACCTCTAACAACACCTTCACATGTCGTTGTATGCGCTCTGCTTCTCGGTTGATAGTGTCCAGAAGATGCAGACTGTCAACGGATTGTATCAGATATACAAAGGGAATGATGGCACGCACTTTGTTGGTCTGTAGGTGTCCTATGAAATGCCAACGGATATCTTTGGGTAGCGATTCATATTTGGGTAGCAGTTCCTGCACACGGCTTTCTCCAAAGTCACGTTCCCCCACGGCATACGCTTCTAATATGGCTTCGTCGGGATGGAATTTGCTGACGCATACCAAGGTGACATCTTGGGGTAGATGTTGGCGGACGGATGCTATGTTTTGTGCAATGTTTGACATTAGTTTATGGCACGAAATACTTCTACAATCGGAGACTTGGCGATACTGATAACTTCGCAATCTATGCCTGCAAGTGCTTGATTCAGAGCCTTCAAGGCTTCTGCCACGTTGCTTGCTTGTACATAGATGCTAACTGCTTTGCGTGTTTCTTTGCTTTCTTCGATTGTTATCATCTCCACGCGCGCTTTGTACCAAAATTCACCTTCTGCATTAGGTAGCAGGTCATAAAATTGCACCTGCTTGCAACTTTTTATCTCGCTGTCTCCGGAAATGTAGCGTTGGATATTCTCCATCAAACGCGCTTCCACATCTGAGCAGGTGAGTCCCTCTACGAGGTATGATTCTTTCACTGCGGTAGGATTGTCCTCACCTGTTTGGCGGGTATAACTGATTTTTAGTTCGTAGAAAATCATGATTCTTATTTATGTGATGATTAAATTATCTTATTATCAATGACTTGACATCAGTGGCGTGCAAAGTGCCTTCTGGGAAAGTACGCAATGTTCCCGACCATAGAAGCAATGGTGCCGTAGGCATTGTTTGCACCACGTGGTCGTATGTCGTGTGTTCATCGGTGTTCAAAAGCCAGTTGTCCTGTAGCCTGAAATAAACATCTCCCGCTTGTTTGCGGACTATTGACTTGCGGTCTTCCGACAGAATCGCTTCATGAATAGGGTAGGCTACCTGTACCCCCTCAAAATCCATCAGGAAATTTGCCACTTGTCGCTGCAAAGTCTCCAATGACAATCGCTTTTGCTCTATCAGCGTATGGTTGAGATATATGTAGGGGCCATAGCCGCCGTCCACCCAGCGTTCATGTCCATAAATAGCCATCAGGTAGGTGCCTGTTAATGCTGCTGCACGATCCACGTTGAAGTGTTGCACCGGTATGCCTACCATTTCCAAGGTCTTGGCAGAGTAGCCCAATACTGGACGTCCAACGACTAAAATTTGGTAGTGCGACTTGCCGATACGCCTGTCCAATTGTTCCATCAAGAAGCCAATGTCTTGATTGATACCGAGATACATGTCTTCCTGCTCCGCAGTGGCAATGGCATCTGACGTTGCTTTTGGGGATAAGGTAGTCAGTTGCATCAACAATATATCGGGGGTGTTGTCAACTCCCAACTGTTGCTCTTTCTGCACTGCAAGTGCCAGTTCCACGACCAACGTGTTGGCGGCAGGGGTGTGCAACAATACCTGTTTCTGCACGTAGGCGAAAGGTTTCTTTTGTTCTTCTGCTGTGGGACGGGTGTACATCGTGATGTCCATACGTGGTGTCCATGTGCGGTTCGCCAGTTCGTCGATACGTCCGCTCATGTTCATCGCGTCCGCTGCGGTAGGCAACCCTTCGGGATAGAACGACGTGCTAACCCATTTTTGTGTGGCGGGGTCTAACCAACAACAGGCATTGGCTGCGTGACCGGCCATCACGATGGCTGCTTCCGCACTGAGACCGATAGCATAAATTTTGGCATTTTCGCCTTGTTGGATACGCCAATCGTCCGTTAATGTCGCGGATAGTATGTTCCGTGGTGACAACTGGAGGTTTGTGCCGATGCCTGCTGCTTGCGAGTCGTACAATGTGGGATACACACGGCGGTTGTTACGCGCAAAATAGGTGTCCGCTGCCACTCCGTGATGACTTGGAGTGGTGCCTGTCAGCATTGTGGTAGTGGTTTCTTGTCCTCCAAACACAGGATGTGGAAAGTCTATTGTTGTCTGGTATGCCTCTTCGCTGAGCACCCGCAGCCCGCCTGCATGCCAATATGGACGCAGTTCGGTGAGACTTTCTTGGGTCATACCGTCCACTACTACCACCACCGTCAATCGTGGTAACGCATTGGCGGACAGCGTAGTAAACAAGAAAAACAATATCAGCGAAGTATATAGATGAGTCGTGCGCATACGTGGACAAATGGGAAAAGCAGTAGTCGCCAATTAAACCCGACTAATGGGTGTGACGAAAAGAATGTCATGAATATCACAATAAAGAGCAAAACGGCATACACGATGCCACATAGCATATCCACCCACCAACTCAATCGCTTGCGTCTGCGGTCTATCCATGATATGACGGCCATCAGTATTCCGAATAGTGCCACGCCCAACCAATAATTGGCATACCACGGCACTCGTGCTTCCTCAAAGGGGGCTATATCTTCTTCTTTCACAAGCGGTGTGCCGTCTGAAAGGTGTGCTTGCGACATATAGTTCATCAACTCTTCCGGCAAAAACAATCGTTGCTCGGTTTCCATCTGGCGGTCTGCTTTTCTGCCAAAGATAAGGTTGATGCCGAAATCCACCCATGAGTTCTTGCCCGTATAGTGCGATATTGCCTGACGATATGGCTTGTGCAGATAGCCTTGATAATCAGACAATATGCTGTCACCCAATGCCTCTTTTATCAGGTGATACGGGCGTGTGGCGCAGTTGTCAAATACAAAATTATAGTGGTAGAAGCGGTTCTCTGGTTGGTAATTTACAAGCAATGCATTGAAAATCTGCTGTTTCTGTGCCTGTGTCAGGTTTAGTTCCTGCCGATATGTTTTCCGCCCTATTGCGGCATATTCGGCTTGGAAATAGTGATAAGGTTCGATTCCCAACTGGTAGTAGGTGTCGCCTTTTAGAAACTTGAGGTAGAAATGGTCGGTGTCAAATGAGAAAAGTCCATAGTTGAATACTACATCCAAACCTGTTTCTTTGTCGGATACCAGGATTCCTGTGTGTCCGTATTTCGACCACACTTCGGTGCCTGGCGTGCAGGTGAGCAGATAGATACGCGCACTATCGCTAAGTGTCTGAGCACCAACAAATAGCGAACATATGCACAATCCTATGAACAAACAAAATCTACGCATAAGCAATCGCAATCAGATTTGGCAAAAACGTACAAACCAAGCCCAACAGATAACCGCAAACTACTTGCAGCGAACTATGCGCTTTAAGGTATATGCGCGCGTACATGAGCAATAGCGACAATAGCAATACCACTATAACTACCGGTGTTATCGGTGTACCGAACCATAGCCCGACGCTGCAGATGCCGCCTAATAGCCCGCCCATTGCCGTCATATGGGCAGAGATTTTCCACCAATGATTCACCACCAGCACTATCGTTAGTGCCACCGTAGCTCCGATGGAGGTCCACAGCCACATCTTGGGCAGGTGCATGGTGCTACTCAAAAAGAAACACCAAAACACAAAGCAGATGATGCTGCACAGATAGGGGCGGGTGCGTTGAGTGGCATCCTCAATATACAGCGATGAAACCTGTTTCATTTTCCACATCAGCAATATCATCAGCATCGGTATCAGTGCCGTCAGCATGAATGTACCTGCAATGCACAATATCCCGTAATTGGTTGGCAATAAGGGGGTTCGCACAATGTATGCCCACACAAACAACGCCATGCCGTAGGTGGGAATCCACAACGGATACAGCAATATACTCAGCACTTTGGCTGCTATGTTCAAGGCTTTTTGCATCTTGTTCAGGTCATCTGGCGGCGCAGGCGTGCTACGGGAATACCCAATTGTTCGCGGTATTTCGCCACGGTGCGTCGTGCTATGGAATAGCCGTTTTTGCGCAGTATCTCCACCAATTCATCGTCCGTAATCGGTGTGCCTTTGTCCTCTGCATCAATCACTTCGCGCAGTTTCTGTTTCACTTCGCGAGTGGAAATCTCCTCTCCTTC
Organism: uncultured Bacteroidales bacterium; assembly: GCA_934667275.1. GTDB lineage: Bacteria > Bacteroidota > Bacteroidia > Bacteroidales > Paludibacteraceae > Colicola. The sequence goes on from CAKULK010000001.1 coordinate 43,443, forward strand.
TACGTTTGTCATCGACTCCGAGAAGAAGAACTTCAGCGCAAACACACCAAATTCAGTCTGCACGTATTTGTTGCTGCACACGCGCGAGATGGTGGACACATCGTAACCAGTTTTGTCCGCAATATCTTTCAGCACCATCGGGCGCAGGTAGGCGTTGTCGCCTTGCAGGAAAAACTCGCGCTGGTATTCCACTATCGCTCCCATTGTCTGCATCAATGTCTCGTTGCGCTGGCGCAGTGCGTCAATAAACCAGTTGGCTGCGTCAATCTTATTCTTCACAAATCGCGCTGCTTCACGTGTTTGTGCATTGGGGTGCTGTGTGGTTTGCGTATAGTTTGCCAGCATTTTGTTGTATTCCGACGAGATACGCAACTCGGGAACGTCTCCCTGATTGAGTGAAATCACTAATTCCCCGTCGTCTTGCTCCACAATGAAATCGGGAATCACTATTGATTGGTTCCGGTCGTACACCGTGCCCAACCATGCACTTCCCGGACGGGGATTCAGGTGTATTATCTCGGCTGTCGCATCTTTCAGGTCGTCTTCGCTGATACCCATTCGCTGGACAATCTTACTGAAATGGTGTCGTGAGAACTCGTCAAAGTGCTGCTTGAGAATCGCCTTTGCCAATGTCACCGCGCGGGTTTGCTCTTTCTGTTGCAGTTGCAGCAGCAGACATTCTTGCAGGTTGTGTGCACCTACTCCGGGCGGGTCGAAGTTCTGTATCTGGCGGATGATATCTTTCATTTTCTCGTCGGTGACCGTCAGTCCTTCCCTGAAGCACAAGTCGTCCACCAACTCTTCGGCACTGCGGCGCAGATAGCCGTCGTCATCAATATTGCCCACCACGAATTTGGCGATGTGCCGATCAGGCTTGTCCATCTTCGTCAGGTAGATTTGCGACTTCAAATATTCGCTGAAACTGGTGCCTATTGAAAATGGTATATCTTCTTGCGGAGCCTCTAAAGTGCGGCTTCCCGTAGGGGCTGCGCTGTCGCCGGTGTCGTCGTCCTGAACGTAATCGTCGTAGTTGAAATCCTCGTTTTGAAGAGGGTTCTGGTATTCCTCATCTTGAGCCTCATTCTCTTGGTAATCAGTCTCTTCTGTTTCGTTGTGCCCTTCTTCTAATGCGGGGTTGTCCTGCAATTCCTCGTTAATACGTGCCTGCAACTCACACGATGGCAATTCCAGCAGACGCATCACCTGTATCTGTGCGGGCGATAGTTTCGCCTGCAGTTTCTGTTGTTGTAAAAGTGAGAACGAGGTTGCCATGGTCTGCTATGAATTGTGATATGTTAAATTCTTGGTCGTTTCTTTGTCGTCAGATTCTATATGTTTTTGTTAGTGGATGCAAGGAGGATGGTTATAGGATAGTGAGAGGTTGATTGGTTTTGGATATTAATATGTTCTTATCTTTTCGCACTTTCCTCTACAATTCTTTTCATGGTTGATGTGATGTACATCAATTGTTCTTCATCCAACTCGGTGTGCATCGGCAGCGACAGTACGCATGCTGCCAATCGCTCTGCCACAGGAAAATCTCCCTGTTGGTAGCGCGGGTCTTGATAGGCCTTTTGCATGTGCAATGGCACGGGGTAGTACACCATTGCCGGTATGCCTGCTTGTGCCAATTCTTCGCGCACGTAGTCTCTGTCAACACCTGCCAGACGCAGGGTGTATTGGTGGAAGACATGCGTGGAGTGTGCCTCGTGCCCTGGAATCAACAGGTGCGGGTTGCCTGCAAATGCCCTGTCGTAGTAGGCGGCAGCATGTTGGCGAGCCGCAATATATTCGTTCAGATGAGGCAGTTTGGCGTCTAATACGGCTGCTTGAATGCTATCCAAACGTGAATTGACGCCTATTCTGTCGTGATGATAGCGCACCACCATACCGTGGTTGGCTATGGCACGCATACGGTCTGCGAGTTCGTCGTCGTTGGTGAACACGGCACCTCCGTCGCCATAGCAGCCTAAGTTTTTTGAGGGGAAGAAACTGGTGCAGCCTATATTGCCCATTGTCCCCGCTTGGGCTGTGTGTCCGTCTGCAAACGTGTATTGCGCACCGATGGCTTGGCACGCATCTTCCACCACATACAGATTATGCTCTTGGGCAATCTGCATAATCTCCTCCATGTCAGCGCATTGGCCGAACAGGTGGACGGGGACGACTGCCTTCGTTTTCGGGGTGATGGCTCTGCGAATGGCATCCGCCGAGATATTCATCGTTTCCCAATCCACATCCACTACCACCGGCGTGAGTCCTAACAATGCCACTACTTCGGCTGTGGCGATAAATGTGAAAGTGGGTGTGATGACTTCGTCGCCTGGTAGCAATCCCAATCCCATCAGTGCAATCTGCAGAGCGTCGGTGCCGTTGCCAACCGGTATCACGTGTTTGGCTCCTGTGTAGGTTTCCAAATGGTGCTGAAAGTCCGTCACCGCCGGACCTTTTACAAAGGCGGCGGAGTCGATAACCGACTGGATGCCACGGTCTATGTCTTCCTTGATGTGCTGATATTGCGTCTGCAAATCAACCATTTGAATCTTTCTCATAATCCTATCGCTCTATGATGTACTCCAATGCGTTGGGTGTTACGCGCACATTGGTCACATACGGGTTGTGATATTCTATTTCCACAGGAATGGATGCCTGTTCCTCTTTCGGGAATCGGCAGACGGCAGTGAAATCTTCTGCGTTCACTTCCGCAAAATGCGACATTCCTACGCGCACGCATACCGTCACGTCTTGAGGGAACAAGCGTAATGATTCGTCATGACCTGCTCCTGTTACTTGCACAGGCAACGTGAATGATTTTTCAGTGAATTGTTCTGCAACGAAACGCACCGTCACCGCATTCGGGCTGACTCGCACGTTGGCAGGGGCTTGCAATTTCACTATATAGGACACGGTGTCGCGCAAGTTTTGTAATAGTACGCTGTCCGTCAGCACGGCGTGTATGCTGCGGAGGTCTTGCTTTTTCCCGTAGATATGCACCTCTTGCGGTTCCATTTGCGGTTGCCCTACCATTTGATATTGGGAGGCGGGGGCATATTGTGCTTGCAGTTGTACGGGCACCACTTTTTCCTCTTGGCGGTGGTAGGCTGCGCTTATTGTTTCAGGTTGTATCTGTTGTACTGCGGTAGAACCGGGTAACATGTCCTGCAATTTGGGACGCAGTTGTTCCGCCGAGAGGTGTATGGTGCCGTCTGCCTGTGTCAGTTGTGAAGCCAGACTGATGTTCAGTTCTTGGCGTGACTGGCTAATCTGGTGCAGTTGGCGTCCGTTGTCGCGCACCGTCACATGCAGATGTGTAGGCAACGGCTCCTCAAACACTATCTGCTCGGGAATATCTGAGAACACTATGGGGAAGGTGAGTACTGCATCGCGCGGCGAAGACATAGCCCGTCCCCACCATATTAGTGCCGCCAGACCTACGAACAACAGGAATGTCGGTACATCTTTCCGTACCAGCCAACGCCATCCGCGTTTTACTTGGTAGCAAAATATCCCCCAGTAGCGTTTCAAATACGATATGTTTTTATTTACTTCTTGCTATCTTTCTTGTCGTCCTTCGGAGCCTGTTGAGCCTCGTCCGCCGAAGCATACACACTGCCTTTGTCCACCTTGATAGTGATGTCTTTTGCAATCTCAATGATGAAAGCATTGTCCTGCACCTCTTTGATATTGCCATAGATGCCGCCTGCGGTAACCACTTTGTCGCCTTTCTTCATGGCATCGCGTTGCTTCTGAAGTTCTTTCTGTTTTTTGGTTTGAGGACGAATCATGAAGAAATAGAAGACAACGAAAATCAGAATCATCATTACCCAGAATGTCCATCCTGATTGTTGTCCGCCGGCTGCATTGGCTGTTTGTGCCTGCAATAAAATTAAATTCAGCATAGTATGTAAAATGTTTATTGTTTGTCTTTATCCGTTTGTATCCGTTTCTTTTCCTGTATCAGAACTTGAACAGGGCGTTTTTCTGTTTGAGTTCGGTCACCACTTTGCTCAGCACACCGTTGATGAAGATGTAACTCTTGTCGCCGGAGTATTCTTTGGCAATCTCGATGTATTCGTTCATCGACACTTCGATGGCAATGTTGTTGAACTGGATTATCTCGGTGAGTGCGGTCAGCAGGATGATATAGTCCATATAGGCTACGCGCTCTGTTTCCCAATTCTTCAGCGCGTCGGCAATCATGGCGTGATACTCGTCGGCATGCTCAATGGTGAGGCGCAGGAGGTCTTTGGCAAAGGTCAGTTCTTCCTCCGAGTCGAACATCTCCAATATCACTTGGTCGTCGCCCAGTTCCTCTTTGAAACGTTTGATGGTCTTTACCACGTAGGTGAGCACCACATCGGCGTCCACCGTCCAGCCTTGGTGGTCGAGCACTACTTCCAACTCTTCTAATGCCGATTGCAAATCCTCGTTGTTTATCAGCAGTGTACCGTAAATCTTCTTCCAGAGTTGCTTGTCGTCCTCGTAGGTGGGGGCGTCCAATGCCATATATTCCTTATAGAAATCGCAGTCAAGCAGTTGCTTGTAGATGGCAGTAGTGGCAGCCATTCCTGCATCCCAACGCAGGTTTTGCTCGTCCATATAATTGCGGATACGGCGGTTGTTATACAACTGCTGTGCCACCCTGTTGTTTGCAAAGCGGCGGTTGGGGGTGAATTCCTGATGGGTGATGGCAGCACGTGCTGCGGCTTCGTTGATTTGCTCCTCGGCGTAGGTCGTCAGTTCGTCGGCGAAAGCCAAGAGCATGATGTAAAGGCTATAGGTGTCTGAAAAACTGTTCAGCAACTCTTTGCGTGCGGTCAAAGGGGATTTTTCGCCGTCTTTGTAGTAGGCAAACAGCGTTTGCACCACCTTCGTTCTCACTAATGTACGATTAATCATCGGGTCTGTTGGTTTGAGTCTTTTTGTCGTTTGTATTTATTCTTTTATTGAAATGCCAATTTCTCAAATGTCGTGCAAAGTTACGAATAAAAACACACATATACAAGAAAAAGAAAATTTATTTTGCTGCACTTGTGTATGTGAAAAAAAACGCTTACCTTTGCACCGTCAAATTTTTAGTACAGCGAATAAGAAATGGAAAATCGTAAAAACGATGGGAGAAACGAACCGGAAATAGTGTATTCCCGTTCGGTGAAGGCAGGAAAACGTATTTACTACTTGGATGTAAAGAAAGCGCGTAACGAGGATTTGTATCTTTGCATCACAGAGAGCAAGCGTAAGCAGGGTTTGGAGGACGAGGCTCCGCAATTCGAGAAGCATAAAGTATTCCTATATAAAGAGGATTTCGCTCATTTCACAGAAGGATTGAATGATGTGATTGGTTTCGTACAGAAGCAATTGGGCGACATCGCAGAACGTGAGGAATGGACTCCGCGTGACGAAGAGGCTGCTCCTGCAGAAGTTGCGAAAGAAGAAGTGAAAGAGGAAGAAAAGGCTGAACCGACCGCAGAGGAACCTGCCGAGGAGAAAAAACGCGGATTCTTCGGCCGCTTTATAAAAGATTAAGAGGGAAACCTACGTGAGTAGGGTAATTGGATTTTAGAGGTGTCAACCCAATCGGGTTGATTTATGGTAAAAGTGTTTTATGGATTATTGGGGAAAGTCTCTCTGTGACAGAGAGGCTTTCTTTTTTTCTTTTTCCCGATTTAGTGTCCTGCAAGGTAGCGGTCGGCATCCATGGCGGCTTTGCAGCCGGAGGCGGCGGCAACGATGGCCTGGCGGTAGTGCGGGTCGGCACAATCGCCGGCAGCAAACACGCCCGGGATATTGGTGCGGGGACTGTCGCCATCCGTGATGATGTAGCCTTCAGCATCACGGTTCAAGTATCCGGCAAACAAATCCGTGTTCGGACGATGCCCGATGGCAAGGAAGAATCCGTCAATATCAATATGGCGGAGTTGCTCGTCGGGCGTGCCTTTCCTATATATAAGGTCTGCGCCGTGCACCTTGTCCTCGCCCGTGAGGCGCAGGGTGTTGCACTCGAAGAGCACTTCGATTTTCGGATTCTCAAGGACACGCTTCTGCATGATGTCGGAGGCGCGCAGGTAAGGTTTGCGGACAATCATATAGACCTTTTCGCACAAGCCCGCGAGGTAAGACGCTTCCTCGCACGCCGTGTCGCCGCCACCTACGACAGCGACCGTCTTTTTGCGGTAGAAGAATCCGTCGCACGTGGCACATGCCGAGACACCGCGCCCCTTGTAGTCCTCTTCGGACTGTATGCCGAGGAACTTGGCACTTGCGCCCGTGGCGATGATGACCGTGTCGGCGGTCCACCACTCGTTGTCGTCAATCTGCACACGCTTGGGCGAGGTGCTGAAGTCCACTTTGGTGACCACGCCCGCACGTATGTCTGCGCCGAAACGCTCGGCTTGGCGGCGTATGTCGTCCATCATCTGAAAGGGTTCGACGCCGTCGGGGTAGCCCGGGAAATTCTCAACTTCGGTGGTAATCATTAGTTGTCCGCCCGTCTGCATGCCCTCAAAGAGGACAGGGTGGAGGTTAGCGCGCGAGGCGTAGATGGCAGCGGTGTAGCCCGCAGGTCCGGAGCCGATGATGAGGCACTTAGTATGCATAACAATTTGTAAATTTGGCAATTTGTAAATTTGAAAGTTACCGCAGGTCGTTGAGAAAGGCGTCGGGCTTTTCGATAGTAAACGACTGAGGGTCAGTGATATATGCGGGATTGGTGAGGCGAAACGAGGTCGTCCTGCCCGTGGTCTCGCGGAGTTCTATTGACAAGGGGAGCAACGTGGCGGTTTCGACCTTGAGCACGAAACGTGCGATGCCCGCCGAAAGGTCGTTGGGGGTGAGGGTGATGAGGGTCTGCCCCTTGCCGGAAAGGGGCTTTTCGTCCACCTGACAGACAGGGACGAGTGCCTTGGCATAGAGGAACGGGTTGGTTTGCAGCAACTCCTCCTCGGTGGGCGTGGAGAGCGTAAGTTCCTCAGAATCTTCGCTGTACATATAGAGCGTCTGCCCGTCGAATGCCGATTCAATAGCCCACATCGACAGAAGGAACTGCCTGCCGTGCATGGTGAGTGTGCCAGAGTAGGTCATGGGTTGCGACTGGTCATCGGTGACGGTAAGAGTGAAGTCCGAGCGGAGTGTCTTGTCCTCTAACGAGGATAAGAGCGCGGGGAGGGTGGAGGCGTTGGCAGAGAGGCAGAAAAGGAGCAGGACTGCCCCAAGGACCGTCCGAAAAGAGGGACGGACTCCCCCCAACCCCCTCAAGTGCACCCCACTACGCAAGGCTTGTGGGGACCCCGCTGCAGAGGGGGAGGTTAGATATTGCTTGATATTATTTATTGCACTCATAGTTTGTTTTATTATTGTTTATATTCTATCCGTTGCCTATCCCTTGCGCATGGGTTGCGCATCCCTTGCTGTTTGACCCGACAAAGAAGGCATAATGGCGTTAAGATATTTTATAAGACCAATGGGGCGAATGGGTCCAATAGGGCTAATAAGACGAATAGGACCAATACGTCCAATCAGACGGCACCGAGGTCTTGCAGTTTCTGCTCGAGCATGTCCATGTCCTGAATCAGCACATCGCGCCCTTTAGGACCCTTGTTGGGACCGACGATGCCCGCGGCTTCGAGTTGGTCGGACAGTTTGCCCGCACGGTTGTAGCCAATCTCGAAAGCACGTTGCAGGCGCGAGGTGGAGCCCTCCTGCTTGGCGACCACGTAGCGTGCCACGTCGGCAAACATGGGGTCGAGACGTTTCATATCCACGCTGCCAGGGGTGACTGCATCTTCCTGACCCTCAGGGATATACTCGGGCAGTTGGTAGGGTTCGAAGTAGTGCTGCTGCTCCTCGATGTACTCGACGATAGCGTCCACCTCGGGGGTGTCCACGAAGGCGCATTGGATACGGGTGATGTTGCCGTTGCCGGCGTAGAGCATGTCGCCGCGCCCGATGAGTTGCTCGGCACCTTTGGCGTCGAGGACGGTGCGGGAGTCAATGACGGACTGCGTGCGGAGGGCGATACGGGTCGGGATATTCGCCTTGATGACGCCCGTGACGATGTTGACGGACGGGCGCTGGGTAGCCAGAATCATGTGCATACCCACGGCACGCGCCTTCTGCGTGATGCGGGCGATAGGCGTCTCCACCTGCTTGCCCGCCTGCATGATAAAGTCACCGTACTCGTCGATAACTATCACAATATAAGGCAGATAGCGGTGATGGAGCGAGTCCGCCACGAGTTTTTCGGGGTTGAGGCGGCGTTTGACGAACTTGTCGTTGTAGTCCTCGAGGTTGCGCACACCGGCGTCCATGAGGAGTTTGTAGCGGTTCTCCATCTCGATGACGAGGGAGTTGAGGGTGTTGATGACCTTCTCGCAGTCGGTGATGATGATGTCCTGCTCCTCAACGTCGGGCATGGCGGCGAGGTAGTGGCGGTAGAGTTCCTTGTAAGGCGAGAACTCGACCATCTTCGGGTCCACGAGGACGAGTTTGAGTTCGGCGGGGTGCTTCTTGTAGAGTAGCGAAGTGAGTATGGCGTTGATAGCCACGGACTTACCTTGCCCTGTGGCACCCGCTACGAGGAGGTGGGGGGTCTTGGCGAGGTCGAAGAGGAAGACCTCGTTGGTGATGGTGCGACCGATGGCAATGGGCAGGCGCATTTTCTGCTCGTCCTGGAAGCGTTTGGACGCTATAACCGAGTGCATACTAACGGTTTGCGGCTTTTCGTTGGGTACCTCGATGCCGATGGTTCCCTTGCCCGGCATGGGGGCGATGATACGGATTCCCGTGGCGGAAAGGGAGAGCATGATGTCGTTCTCGAGGTTGGCTATCTTCGAGATTTTGACGCCCGCCTTGGGGACTAACTCGTAGAGCGTGACGGTAGGTCCGACGGTGGCTTTGATGCTGTCGATTTCGATGCCGAAGTTGCGGAGGGTGGTCACGATGCGGTTGGCATTAGCCTGCTGCTCGTCCTGGTTGATGACGGGCGCGGTCTCGTTGTCATAGACCTTGAGGAGGTTGAGGGGCGGGAAATGGTAGTTCTCGAGGTCCTTGCGGGGGTCGTAGGGACCGAGTTTATGTAGCAGAAAATCAGGGTCTTGCTCGCTGAGTTCCACGTCTTGGGGCTCCTCGATGTCGAGGGGAGTATCAGGCTCGGATTGGGTAGTGTCGGCGGAAGACGGAGAGTCTTCTTCGACTGATTCCGGTTCCGGAATGGTATTCTCAATGGTGATACGGATTTCATTGTACTCAGTTCTCTCTTCGGCAGAGGGAGTGTCTTCATTGTCAGGAGTGAGGTCAATCACGAAACCTTCCTCGTCGGACTTGTTGTCGTCGGTGGTAATCTCGATGGGAGTATCTTCTTCGGGCTGAACAGGCTGCAAATCTTCCTCGGATGCCGTCTCTTTTTTGTGGAAAAGCCCTTTACACCACTTGCCAAAGCGTTGGCAATGCTCAATGAAATGGCGGTCGATGACGATGAGGAAGATGACGAGCGTGACCAACAATACAAGCAACAGTCCCAAGGGTTGGATGTAGGACGTTGCCCATGCGGAGACGGCTTGACCATGTGCGCCACCCCAACGGAAGAATGTGTCAAAGCCTGTGATCTGCTGGGCAAAGCCAAGTGTGACGGAGCCCCACAGCAGTCCGAAAGCGGCTATGGCAAACACTCGCCAGCCGCGAAGAGGAAACTCGTGCAGGAGCCACACGGCATAGGTGGCGAGTGCGGCGATGAGCAGAATGGACACAATGCCGAAAGTGTCGTTTATCAGCCAATCGGAGATGAGGGCTCCGGGCAGACCGAGGGCGTTGCGGATGCCGAGACGCATGGCGCGGCGGTCGGCGGCTTGCTCGATGATGGAGAAATCATTGGCACCTGTGAAGAAGAAACTGATGTAGGAAATCAGCAGCAGCAGAGCGACAAACAGCAACACGATGCCTGCAATGAGGCGGAAACGGCTGCTGCATAAGAATTGCCAGCAAGCCTGAAAGGATTGCTTAAACTTGTGATTATGAGACGATTCAACGATGATGTCTTTCGTCTTTGTGGTACTCGCAGTAGCGCGAGGTGTGGGTTTGCTGATGCGTCTTGCCATAGAAATTAATGGTGTTGTCAGTCTGAAAAATGCCGATGACAGGCTTGGGTAATGTTCTACTATTTAGCCTGCAAAGTTACGAAAAAAAAAACAGATACGCAAGGTGGTGGCGGTTTTTGTTTGGCAGAAACAATAGGGGCTTGCATATTTCAAGGATTTGTAGTAATTTTGCAAAGCCTTGTACGCACGCGCGTGATATATTTATGAGTTTGGAAAATGAATAATACGAAATAGTATGATCAGTTTATATACCATTATCTTTGCAGCCATCTTGCCGGCGTTCCTGTTAGTAGTCTATATCTGGTTGCGCGACCGCTATCAGAGAGAACCTATCTCGCAGGTACTCAAAGGCGTAGCCTTTGGCGTGGTGTCGGCAGGGATTGCATACGTGCTGGAGAGCGGGTTGCAAATTTTCGGTTGGACCTTCGAGCAACCCGTCACTTTCGTGCAAGCAGCCTGGAACGCTTTTGTGGGTGCGGCTATGCCGGAAGAGTTGGCTAAGTTGCTGATGTTGTGGCTGTTGCTGCGCAACAACCGCTATTTCGATGAGCGGTTTGACGGTATCGTTTACGCCGTGTGCGTGGGTATGGGCTTTGCGGGGACGGAGAATATCCTGTATCTGCTGAGCAACATCAACGAGTGGCAATCGGTGGCCGTCGGGAGGGCAATGTTTGCCGTGCCAGGACACTTTATGTTCGCCGTGGCAATGGGATATATGTACTCCATGATTTACTTCGGCGACATGTCGTGGCGCAAGAAGAGCCGTATCTTCTGGGTGCCAGTGCTGTTTCACGGGGTGTACGACTCCATTCTGTTTATGGTGAATATGCACACCATATTCAGCACGATACTGCTGCTGTCGTTCTATGTGTTCTGCTTCATGATGTTCCGCTACGGCAAGGGGCGCATCCGCGAGCACCTTGACCGCGACAGCCGCGACCCTAACCAAATAGCCTTTTGGAAGTGATGGCAAAGTACGAAGAAGTCATGGTTGGGCTCCGCAAGGGGCAGTACGCGCCGGCTTATATGCTGTGCGGCGAGGAGCCGTACTATATAAATAAGGTGTCGGACTATATCGAGACACACGTACTGGATGAGACGGCACGTGAGTTCGACCAGACCATTCTCTACGGCAAGGACTTGGCAGGGGCAGATGTGGCGCCCGTGGTGAGTGCGGCACGCGGTTTCGCCATGATGGGAGGGCAAAAGGTCATCATCGTGAAAGAAGCGCAGCAGATAAAGAAATGGGAGGCGCTTGGGTTCTACATGGAACACCCGCAACCCTCGACCATCCTCGTATTCTGCTACAAATACGGCACGCCCGACAAGCGTCTGGCACTCTTCAAGAACTGGGAAAAGCACGGCGGTGTGATGATGCAGTCGGACCGTCTGCGCGACTACCAAGTGGAGAAGTGGATACGGGATTACGTGGCACAAAAGAACGAGGAACTGCGTGACCACGGCGACGGCGTGCAGATAGATGAGCGCGTGACCAAGATTCTCGCAGACAGCATAGGCACCGACCTCACGCAGATTGTGGGTGCACTTCAGAAACTGATTGACGGGCGTCCAGAAGGGGTGAAGGTGATAGACGCTGCCCTCGTGGAACGCAATATAGGAATATCCAAGGACTTCAATATCTTTGAGTTACAAGACGCGCTCATCAAAGGCGACGTGGTCAAGGCTAACCGTATCACGCAGTATTTTGCCACATCCAAAGACCACCCGATGGTCAAGGAATTGGGTATTCTGTATGGTTTCTTCGCCAACCTGATGATTTACCACTACCTGCCCGACAAGAGTGAGCGTGCTGTAGCGGCTGCGCTGGGCATCTCGCCGTTCTTTGTCAAGGATTTCGCGGCAGCCGCACGCAGGTATTCGGCAGGCAAGACATTTGCCATTATCGGGTATTTCCGCGATACCGATGCCCGACTGAAGGGTATCAACAATCCTTCCGCCAAGGATGAGGATTTGTGGAAGGAGTTGATTTACAAGATTCTGCATTGACATATCCTGTATTTGTCTGACAGGCACAAAAAATGTATTTTTTTTGTGCCTGTCAAGTGCTTGATTATCTGCAATGGTTACCAATAAGTAACTAACTGATAATCAGGTGCGTTCTTGTATGGTATTTCAAAAAGCAGTAATTTTGCAGCGTCTTTTGAAAAGGACACGTGAAATATATAAAACTACTAAAATAAAAAACAATGAAAGAGATTCAAACTATTGCAACGGCACAGAACTTCAGTGCCATCAACATCGGTCGGTTGAACCAACTCGGCGAGTACGAACTACACCTCGGGGCAAACGTGGTTATCCCCGGTAAGGTATTCGGCGGAGCGGCATTGCACGCTACGGGCGGCGATTTCTCGTTCCAAGTGTTCCCCGCAGGTATGGAGACGGGCTTCCTGCACACCCACAAGCACCACGAGGAGTTGTATTTCTTCCTGAACGGCAAGGGTGAGTTTCAGGTGGACGGACAAGTATTCCCCATTGAAGAAGGCAGCGTGGTACGCGTGGCTCCCGCAGGCAAACGGTCGGTGCGCAACAACGGTACGGAACCGCTCGTAATGCTCTGCGTACAATACCGCGGCAACACGTTCACAGCAGACGATGCCGCCGATGCGGACATACTGAATAAACCGGTAAAATGGTAATTATCAACCTATTAAAAACATACAGTTATGAAAAAAGCCATTGTAGCAATGATGAGTATTGCAGCACTCAGTGCAAACGCACAAACAAAAGGAAAAGTGGAAGTGTATGATTTCGACACTTTCAAACTACATGTCTATTACACCAACGACGCCTTGGGCGATGCGAGTTACATTGTGGAGGGGAAAGATGCCCTCGTAACATTGGAGCAGCCGCTCTTCAAAGACAACATCGCCGAGTACAACACCTATCTTGAATCGCTCAACAAACCTGTCAGCCAACGCATTGCCGACTACCACGTAGGGGGTACGGACGACCACGACATCCTGATGGCAGAGGGTATGCCCGCATTCTCGAAAGGCGAAATCTACGGCGGCATGATGCAGAATTTTGCCAATATCTTCGGCGATGCCATCACCGCCCTGCCTACCGGCAAGACCGCCGAGGTGGCTTTCGGCAGCACACAGACTTATGCCGGCGTATCGTTTGAGTTCCGCCACGGGGCTTCGACCGACTTCCCTGCAGCCAGTCTGCTCATCGGCAAGCACGTATATTACACCCACTGGGCACCTGGCAAGGCGCATATCAGCCCATTGCAGATAAGCAGCGCAGCCGCTATTGATGCCGAGATTGCCGAGGCAGAACGTTCCCTGCAATCCGGTGCGGAACTCTTTATCGGCGGACACGGCGGGGCTGCCGATAAAGATGCCGTTGAGTTCAAAATCACCTATCTCAAGACGCTCAAACACCTGCTTGCCAAGAGCAAGACGGCAGAAGAGTTGATCGCAGCTATGCAAAAAGCCTACCCCAACCTGCCGGGTGAGGACAATCTGGCTGGAGTTGCCAAAGCGTTGTACTAATCAGGCATTATGGATTCAGAATTATGAGTTCGTGGCATAGTTCTTGTACCGAGATTCAGCAGACGGGCTACGGCTCGTCTGCTTTGGTAAATTCCTATTCACTACGCTCGCGAGAAACAAAAAACATTAACTATTATGCTACAGAATGAAGAGACACAGGATGTGTTATTTCCCAACTGCCCGATACGCAACGTGCTGTCACGGGTAGGTGATAAATGGTCGCTATTGGTGTTGCACACCTTGGAGCAAAATGCTGAACCTGTGCGGTTTAATGCTCTGCAACGTGCCCTACCCGATATCTCGCAGAAAGTACTGACCACCACACTCCGCACCCTTGAAGAAGACGGTTTTGTGGTGCGGACAGTCTATGCCGAAGTACCGCCCCGTGTAGATTACCAACTCACCGTACGAGCACATTCATTTATGCAAGCCTGCACACCAATGCTCCAATGGGCGGTGGCTAATTTGGAAGATATTGTTGCCGACCGCAAAAAGAAAAAATCAAGAGCATAGTCTTGGGACCATGTCCTTGATTTATTTTGTGCAAAACTACTATTTGTTCAGCAACTCACGCACCACGGTGTTGATGGCTTTGCCTTCGGCGCGGCCTGCCAACTGCTTGGTGGCAACACCCATCACTTTGCCCATGTCTTGTGGACATGCGGCACCTGTTTGGGCAATAATTTACTCCAAGGCAGTGCGCGCATACGCGTTTATCGTCAGCAATCAGCAAGGTATAGAAAACAAAGCCCTGCTTGATGTCGGTCAGGCAGGGCTTCAGTTTTTATTGTACAAGCACTCGCTGTGTGATGGTGCGGGTGGTAGTGCGGAGGCGGAGTATGAACCATCCTTCTGTAGTAGGAGCCATGAGTGAGGATTGGGGCTCTAATATGCCTTCGGAAAGGCATTGCCCTGTCAGTGAGAGCCACTGGTAAGTCGCTGATTCAGAGACGGGTATTTGGAATATGTCCCCGCGCTTTACAATACGGGTAGGGAATAAGGAGCCATTGGTGCCGTCAATATCTTCAAGGGCTGCGGTGATGGAAGGAACCTCTACATCCATGTAAATGGTGCTGTCGCGCTGCCCAAGGGTGGCAGTGAGGGCAATACGGTAGGTGCCGCCTGCAGCAGGCATCTCCACTTCGGGGTGCCATTGGCTGGTGGTGGCTGCCAAGTCGCCGAAGTGCCATGTTACACTATCCAAGGCGTATTGCGAATGTTCTACGACCTCACCCGTGGCGATATTGAGACTACGCACATGGCTTGTATTGTTGAACTGAATGTAGTTCTTTTCATTCTCCTGACGAATACTGTAGGTGGTCTCCGCTACAGGATAACGCTCTATCAGGCAGGCAGATAGCATGTATGTGCGTGTGGTATCCAAGAGGCTGGTGAGTTCCACTATGTAGGTGCGGTTATCGCTGTTCTTCACACGATAGGTCTGTTCTCTGCTCAGTATGGTGGTGTCGTCATTGTCCTTCACATAATGGGCTTGCTTTCGGCTTGAAATGGTCGTGTTGTCTTGTAGATACCACTTATAGGTGAAGCCTGCGGGGGCTACAAAGTCCACCGTTTCATCGTCAACACTCTGTATGCCCACCTTGTTGTGGGTGCAACTTAATGTGAAATAGGCATAGCCATAGTGACCTTTGTAAGTACAGTCGAAAGTTGTCAGTTGCACGGTCAGTGTTTTTCTGACATATTGGGCAAGGTTGATACTCACCGTAGTCCAGTCTTTCCACAGCACAGGTGTATATTCGTTTTCTGTTCGGTTCCAACCTTCTGTAACCCACGATGCATTGAAATCTGCCGAGGCGGCGCGTGCATCTGTATCATTGACTCCTAATACATTAAACATAAATCGGGGGTCACGCAGGTTGGGGCTTTCAGGGCTCAACCCTTGCATGTAATCATGTCCAGGGGCTTGTAGAACAACTGCATACTTCAGGCTAAACACAGACATCGTGGAATCCACCTCGAATGAGAACTCCATTCGCTCACTTTCTCCGCCGGCACTCCAGTTCCCTAAACGCATAGACACCACCTCATCATCAGGTACGGTCTTTAGTTTGCCGCCTGTACGAGAGTCTGTTTCAGTTTTGAGATAGTGGAAAGTATGGCGACTCTGCTCACTTTCAAACCCATAATCCACCATTTTATTTGTGTACTTGTAGTCTCCTTTGACAAAGTCAGGTGACTCTGTATTGATGTAGCAATTGGAATCGGATAAGGTAGTGATGTAGTTAATACAATGATTGTCTTCATGGTAAATGAAGCGATAATTCATAGCCTTTCCGCTGTAAAATGTCTGCTGTTGCTCATCACGGCAAATAGCACGCACATAGAAATCGCATAGCCCTTCGGGAACGTGGCTGAATGTATAGGTGTTGGTGTGCACGGTGTCTATCTGCCATGTCTGCTTTTGGTAACCATGGCACCCGACTTCGTACTGGTTGGCATTGCCGCTCCAATCCAAACGGACAGAATCATTGCTGAGTACCGTTGTTTTCAAGCCTGTTGGGGCTGCGCAGGAGATGCTACTGCCAATGGCTATATTGTCCACACAGGCGGGAAACCCATCAGTGAGACCGCTACTTTTTGTGCCATTGTCCCATATAAAAACCAAGCGATATGGCTTACTCGTTTGCTTTGCAGGAATTGTGGTTAGACAAGGTCTCCATGTCGGACTACCATACAGATAGGTGCTACTATACTTGTCTTGAGAATTAATGGTTAAAAGGTATGGGCTAAAGAAGTGTAAGCCGTATTCTCGCGTTGATGATTGTAATATTATAGAATCACCTATGGCATTCGTCTCTGGCACCCATGCAACGCACAACCTGTCAATACCATTCCCGTTGCCTTGGGCTATATAGTCGAAAGACAACGTATAGTCCTCGCCCGTTTGTGCCAATGTCAATGTGCGCACTGCGAGAATGGTACATTCGGAACCCGCGTATGACACACTTTTTCCGCCATCGCTGGAGACATAGAGGGCGTTCTGTCCGCCATTGTTGAGGGCAGAACCAACAACCCACTTATTGGTGATAGAGGCTGCTTGTGGTCCCACTAACAGATTCCATTGCTGCACCTCGTTCTCATCCTCGAAATCACAATAGTAATGGGTGATACTCTCAGTGCTCTCCTCTGCAAAAACGGGCACAGATACGACCAACGTGCAAGCAAGTATCAGTTGGCTCAAAAGGGTATATCTTCTCATATTCCATTAGATTTGTCGGGTTGTTTTCTGCAATTTTGGGTAAGTCTGTTTTTACCTTTCGTGCGCAAAGGTAGTACTTTTTGTGCACTCTTGCAACTATATACACAAGGAAAGTTGATCTTTGTGCAAAACGAGTACAAATAACAGAAAAAACTACCTAACATCCATTAGATAGTTTCCTCTATTAAATACAAAAAACGTTTCTGTCGAAAGGTAGGGGGCTACTTGCTGAGCAGCGTGCGCACCATGGTGCTGATGGCTTTGCCTTCGGCGCGACCGGCGAGTTGCTTGGTGGCAACGCCCATCACTTTGCCCATGTCTTGCGGACCTGCGGCACCTACTTGGGCAATAATCTGCTCCAAGGCGGCACGCAACTCGTCCTCCGAGAGCATAGCGGGCAGGTATCGCTCAATGATTTTGCATTGTGCCAACTCGTCGTCAGCCAACTCGGGACGGTTGGCATCTATGTACATCTGAGCCGACTCCTTGCGCTGCTTTACCATCTTTTGCAGTATCTGCAACGCCTTGTCGTCGTGCAGTTCGCCGTCACTACCTTTGGCGGTAATGGCTTCGAGAAACTCTTTCTTGATTCCGCGCAGCGCATCCAACGCCACTTTGTCTTTAGCGAGCATCGCTTTCTTGATGTCTTCGCTGATTTGGTCAAATAAGTTCATATTCAATTATAGGAATATCAGTTGTACCAATATATATACGGGCAACAGGATGATGAGCGAGAACTTGTACATATAGCCGAAGAATGACGGCATCTTGATGTTGTTCTCCTCAGCAATCGCCTTCACCATAAAGTTAGGTCCGTTGCCGATATAGGTCATCGCGCCGAACATCACGGCACCCAGCGAGATAGCCTCCAACAGAATCTCGGGGATGCCCGCTACCATCGTGGTGCCGAAAGCCGCCATCTGGTCGGGCGTCAGACCTGTAGCCACACTGTGGAATGCCACTGCCGTCGGGGTGTTGTCCAAGAACGAGGAGAGTGCACCCGTGGCATAATAGAACTGCCAAGTGTGTGCCAAGCCCAAGTTGGCTGCATGTGCCTTGAGGAATGCCAAGGCGGGTGTCATGGTGGTGAAGATACCCAAGAAGAGTACTGCCACTTCGATGATAGGTCCCCATGTGAAATGGTTTTCCCCATAGCGCACCCTCTTCGGTGTGGTGTAGAGACTAAGCCCCGTGAGTGACAACAGCACAATCTCGCGCAGGTACTTCAACCAGAGATGGGCATCCTCGGCTCCCATGGCAGGGATAGTGCCTTCGTTGATAAATGCCACGCTCAAGATGACGCCAAGCAGGTAGATGAGATTGATTTTGCCATGTACGGATAGTTTCACATGTTCGCGTGCATCCGCCGAAAGGGCTGTCCAATGCTCCTGTTTATAATAATAGGTGTCCATGCAGAAATAGATAATCAGCAGGATAGCCCCCGTGAAGAACCACTCCGGCAACAGATGGAAGAACCACGTGAATGACGCTCCGCGCAGGAACAGCATGAACAACGGTGGGTCACCCAGCGGGGTAAGCAGACCGCCACAGTTGGCTACCAACGCAATGAAAAACAGGATGGTATGCACCACGTGTTTGCGCTGTTGGTTGGTGGTGATGACAGGGCGTATGAGCAACATCGCAGCACCTGTAGTACCCATGATACTTGCCATCACCCAACCCGTGGCGAGAAACAGCGTGTTCACCCACGGCTTTGCCTTGATGTCGCCGGCAAGGTGAATGCCACCCGTGATGACGAACAGCGACAGCAGCAGCACAATAAACGGGACGTAGTCAAAAAACAACTGGTGCTCCAACTCGTGCACCATGCCGCCCATGATGAGACATACGGCGGTCGGCACGCCCAATAAAAGGGATACCAGCAGTTTGTTGGCGTTCTTCTCCCAAAACTTCTCCGCAACCAGCGGGCCGATAGCAATCATGAGTAGCATGACCGCAAACGGAATCATGCTCCATGCGCTATGAATAAATTGTTCCATGTAGTTTTTGTTTTAGGTCTTATACTTTTATATTATGGATATTCTATCTGTTTGAGCACAAGGATATTAGTCCAACTTCAAGACTGCAAGAAACGCTTTCTGCGGCACTTCCACGTTGCCTATCTGCTTCATGCGCTTTTTGCCCTTTTTCTGTTTCTCCAGCAACTTGCGCTTACGGCTCACATCGCCGCCGTAGCACTTGGCAAGCACGTCTTTGCGCACCTGCTTCACGGTTTCGCGGGCTATAATCTTCGCCCCAATGGCAGCCTGAATGGCTATGTCGAACTGCTGGCGGGGCAGCAACTCCTTGAGTTTCTCGCACATACGGCGTCCGAAATCCACGGCATTGTCGCGGTGGGTGAGTGTAGAGAGCGCATCCACTTGCTCGCCGTTGAGCAGTATATCCAACTTCACAAGGTTCGACGGGCGGAAGCCGTTCTGGTGCCAGTCGAATGACGCGTAACCCTTTGATATAGACTTGAGTTTGTCGTAGAAGTCGATGACAATCTCGCCTAACGGCATGTCGAAATACAACTCCATACGGTTGCCCGAGATGTACTCCTGCTTCACCAGTTCGCCACGTTTCGAGAGGCACAGCGTCATGATGGGTCCGATAAAGTTGCTCGTTGTGATGATGCTCGCGCGGATATACGGCTCCTCAATATGGTCAATCAGCGTGAGGTCGGGCATTCCCGCAGGGTTGTGCACCTCAATCATGCCGCCGTCTTTGGTGTACACGTTGTAACTTACGTTGGGCACCGTCGTGATGACGTCCATGTCAAACTCGCGGTCCAGCCGCTCTTGCACAATCTCCATGTGCAGCAGTCCGAGGAACCCGCAGCGGAAGCCGAAGCCGAGTGCGACAGAAGATTCGGGAGTGAACGTGAGGGCGGCATCGTTCAGTTGCAGTTTCTCCAAAGACGCCCTGAGGTCCTCATAGTCCTCAGCTTCAATGGGATACACGCCCGCAAATACCATTGATTTTGCCTCCTCGAAGCCCGCAATCGCCTTGTCGCAGGGGCGCGCCACATGGGTAATCGTGTCACCCACCTTCACTTCGGCGGATGTCTTGATGCCTGAAATGATGTACCCCACATTGCCCGCCGAGATGCTCTCCGTGGGCTGCATGCTGAGTTTCAGCACACCAATCTCATCGGCATCATACTCCTTGCCCGTGTTGAAAAACCGCACGCGGTCGCCCGTGTGCATCGTGCCGTTCACCACCTTGAAATACGCGATGATGCCGCGGAAACTGTTGAATACAGAGTCGAATACTAGGCATTGCAGCGGTGCATTGGGGTCGCCCTGTGGTGCGGGGATACGCTCCACGATGGCGTCCAGTATCGCGGGCACACCGTCGCCCGTCTTGGCAGAGCAGCGCAGAATGTCTTCGCGTTTGCAACCCAGCAGGTCGATAATCTCGTCCTCCACCATCTCCGGCATCGCCGAATCCATGTCGCACTTGTTCATCACGGGTATGATTTCCAAGTCATGCTCCAACGCCATATATAGGTTGCTAATCGTCTGAGCTTGAACACCTTGCGAGGCGTCCACTACCAACAACGCGCCCTCGCACGCCGCTATCGAGCGGCTCACTTCGTATGAGAAGTCCACGTGCCCCGGAGTATCAATCAGGTTCAGCGTGTAGCCCTTGTATTGCATCTGGATGGCGTGACTCTTGATGGTGATACCGCGTTCTTTCTCGAGGTCCATGTCGTCAAGAACTTGGTTCTCCATCTCGCGTTTGTCCACCGTCTGGGTGAGTTCAATCATACGGTCCGCCAGCGTGGACTTGCCGTGGTCGATGTGTGCTATGATGCAAAAGTTGCGTATTTTATCCATAATTTCGTTGTCTCCGTGCTCGGAACGTAAAGGCACAATTTCCGTGCAAAGGTAATACTTTTTCCCGAAATCTGCAAGGAGTTTTCCAGCAAAATCCGCGCCAAAACAAATCTCCTCCTGCATTTTGTTCGCAGAATCAACCTCTCACTATCCAAATTGCACATCTTTCGCCTCGTGTCCGCCGTCTGCTCCCATCGGTACTTCATCGGTACTTCATCGGAACTTCATCGGAACTTCATCGGTACTTCGCGCAGAGGATATACTGACCTTGCTGATTATATAGGGAATAAAAAAGCGCACTCTCGTGCGCCTTTTTTCTCATTTTGCCAACTCTCGTTTGATGTAGTCCCACAATCGTCGTGGTACATAGGCATGTCCTCGGGCGTCTTTCACGTGTTGGTGCTTGCTGGCCTCCTGCAGAGCCGCAACATGTTTCTGTTCCCACTTGGCACGTTGTGCGGGGTCGTGGTATATGGCTTGGGCTTTTGCCATCAGGTCGGCGAACTGCTGTACCGATGGCTTTTGTTGCATCATCTGTTTCTCTTTTGGGGAGTATCGGGGCTTTCTGCACAATGAGGCGTAGCCGGGTCTGTCTTTCAACGGACGCAACCAATGGTCCTTGTCCACGCTGCCGCCGATGGAACTCAAATAATCTGCTACTTTTACAATCATAAATTGGTGTTGTTTTTAAGGAATTAACAAGCGGAAACTGTTTTCTTGCGGCGATATATCTGCACACCTGCCACGCCACATAGGGTGAGGATGAAGATGCCGAAGCAGACCATGGAGAGGATATTGCCTTTGCGGACACTGTCGGGGTTGAAAATCATTGCCAAACGGTGTGTTCCTGCGGGAATAACTGCCGCGCGGAGCATATAGTTGGCGCGTGCAATGGGTAGTTCCACATCGGGGGTGCCGTCTTTGTCTAACAGGTATAGTTTCCAACCGTGCGGGTAATAGATTTCCGAGAAGACGGCTATCTTATTCTGTTCGTTTTGAGCCAGATAGTCAAGACGATTGGGGGCATAGTGGGTCAGTTCTATCTTGTCTTCGTCGTATGCCATGAGGGGGGCAATATCGGGGATGTCCACATCTAATTTGTCGGCAAACGATTTATCGACGACTGCCATGTTTCGGAGATTGAGTTTTTTCAAAGCGGCAATCTCATCATTGGCATTGTCCACTACTTGCAGGTCGTTCACAAACCAGCAGTTGCCCATAGCGTATGGATTTTCCACTGGCACTTGTTGCCCGTTTTGCAGTGGCACGATGGCATATTTCATATTGAGCATATTCAGCACGGGGAAGATACTGTCGCCGTTGCATGACTGTTGGAAACCATGGGTTTGCGAGATGGCTTGCATCAGCGGGTTCATCTCGGGCGCAATATGCACGTCAATCAAGTCTTGGTAACGGCGCAGTTTGGCTGCTGAATAGCCGCCGATTGACTTGAGGTAGTATGATGTTCGTGCCTCGTTGAAGGTATTGGTGGCGAGATTCAGCACGCGGAAATGGCTGCCGTCTTGTAGCAGTTCTTCTTCATGGGGCAACATCTTGAACGCTTTGTCGCGGTCTTTGCGTGAAACGAAAATGCTGTCGTTGCAGAAACGTTTGTCCACTGTCCACATATCGGCTATTGTCAGCACCGTCAGGGCGATGCCGTAGTAGAGGTTGAGGTTGTGCACTTCTTGTCTGTTGTAGCGTATGTATGCGTAGGCAAACACAGCCCCTGCGCCGAGCAATACGAAGAGCAGCGAACGCCATGCGTCACTCTTGATGAGGGCGGTACGTTGGTCTAAAATGGCGTCGTAAATCTGTTGCCCTACTTGCCCTTTCCACTGGGCGTCGTAGGAGGAAGTGACGTCAATACTGCTGCTCAGCAAAGCCACAAGCAGACAAATGCCTCCTGTAATGCCGCCTGCGATGAAAATGCTGTTGCGCACGCGCTTCCACGAAAGGGTGCCGTCGGCAATGGCTTTCAATGCCAGAAATCCGAGCAATGGCATCGTGATTTCTGCCACGATGAGAATACTTTCTACCGCGCGGAACTTGTTATAAACAGGGAAATACTTGAAAAACAACTCGGTAAGAGACATGAAGTTGTGTCCCCATGCAAGTGCTACCGAGAACAGTGTGGCTACGAGCAATGCCCATTTGTAGGGTCCGCTTGCAATCAGTAATCCCAATAGGAATAGGAAACAGACAATGGCACCCATATATACGGGACCGCTGGTGAAGGCTTTCTCTCCCCGATAGGTTGGGGCACTCTGGCAGAACTGTTTTGCTTGGCGTGCGGGAACGCCCATCTTCTTGAGGTCTTGCTCCAATTGGGAGTCTGCACCGAGATTGTAACCGCTGGCACCGCCCATATAGTTCGGAATCAGGAATGTCATGGTCTCGTCAATACCATAACTCCATGCTGTGGCGTAGTCAAGGTCGAGACCTTTGGTCTTGTTGCTCGTATCTGTGTCTTTGGCAAGGTCTGAGTGTCCGCCACGCATGGTCTCGGCAGCATATTCTTGGTTTACAAACACATTGGCACTACCCATACCCATACCCACGGCGAACGAGATAAAGAAAACTGCGGTGGCAATACCGAAATGTTTCCATTCTTTGGCTTTTGCAGCAATGGCGAGTTCGGCAAAGAAGAATATGCCTATCATCATACATATATAATAGGACATCTGCGGGTGCAGGAAGAATCCGATATAGGTAAAGAACATCACAAGCAATGCGCCCCAACCGTATTGTTTGCGGTAAGTCAGCAGAAAACCTGCTACTACAAGGGTCATCCACGTGATTGAGTAGCACTTGCCGCCGTGGGATGCGGCGATAATCACAAAGAAATAACTCGACAATGCAATGGCAAATGCACCTGCCATACTGAGCCATTTATCCACATTGAATGCCCTGAGCAACAGAAAAAATGCGCACAAGTAGAATAGGAAAACAAAGAATGCCGTGTGGTTGCCCCACGCTCCCAGACCGAAAAACCATTTGAATGGGCGAAGAATCTTGTCAATGGTGAAACCGCCGTTGCCGCCTATTTGGTAGTTGGGCATACCTGAAAACATGGAGCCGGTCCAGAAAGAGTAGTCCCCTGTGGATTTATGGTACTCCATACTTTCGTGTACTGCCGCGGAACCACTGACGCCGTCTGCGGAATAGACTACCTTACCTTGCAGCGAAGGCCAGAAGTACATAGCGGCTGCCACCACAAACACTACCAACACCACCGCATTAGGCAGCAGGCACTTTCCCCACTGTTTCAGTGTATCCGAAAAAGATTGCTTGTTCATTGTCTTGTTATCTTGTTTTCTACATTGTTTGATGTTGAAATCAACTTGCAAAGGTACATAAAAAAACTGAACAATGCAAATGCACTATCTGTTCAATATGCGATTTATTTGGCGGAATGAATATTTAGTTGTACTTTTGTACCGTAAATGTGATAGATGGAAATGAATAAAAAGAAAAGAAAGACAATCACGATCATCGTATCTGTATGTGTGGCACTCTTATTGGTGGTGGCAGGAGTTTGCGTGGAGCAATACTACCGTTTGGAGGTGTGTAATTTCACTTCTCTTGATGGTGAGGGACATGGTTACTATGTGTATCCGAATGCGACGGCAGACTCGTTGTTCAATCTTATGCAGGTGGACTATAAGGTCGGCTCGGAGATGGCATTCCGTTTGCATGCGCGTCACATGCTCTACCGGCATCCTAAGGCCGGTTACTACCACTTCCCTGCACGCATTGGAGATAAACACTTGATACGCCGCTTGCAATTGGGAGAGCAAACGCCTGTTCGTCTTTCTTTCACTCAAAGTGTGCGTACGCCTGCTCAACTGGCACATGTACTTGACAAGCAGTTGCTGTTAGACTCAACGTCGGTGAAAGTGCGTCTTGACTCTGCGGAGTATGTAGGCAAATATGGTATGAAACTGGAGACAGCGGTATGTCTCTTTATTCCGAACACGTATGAGGTATATTGGACTATCACGCCCGACCAATTGTTTGATAGAATGTATAAGGAGTACCGACGCTATTGGAATGACACTCGTCTTTCCAAAGCGCAGGCACTCGGACTGACTCCTACAGAAGTGGCAACTATTGCATCCATCATTGAGTCTGAAACCAACAAGGCTTCTGAATATCCGACTATTGCATCTATTTATCTCAATCGTCTGCAAAAAGGCATACCGCTACAGGCTTGTCCTACAGTGATTTATGCTGTGGGAGACTTCTCTATGCGGCGCGTACTCAAGCGTCATTTGGCAATAGATTCACCATACAACACCTATAAATATAGAGGACTGCCACCCGGACCTATACGTCTTGCACGTGCGTCCGTGATGGATGCTGTGTTGGATGCGCCAAAGACCAATTACCTCTATATGTGTGCCAATCCTGACTTTTCGGGTACGCATATCTTCTCCTCGTCCTACTCACAACATTCCGCTACGGCACGTCGTTATCAGCAAGAACTGAACAAACGCAAGATACAGTAAATCAATTTGCTACCTATTGTTGGAAGTGATTGTATGCTCTCAGGTAGTGCCGCAGTTCCGATAATAGTTGCTGTGACTCTTGCAGGATATTCATATAGAGCCATGCCGTTTGCTGCGGCAGAGCGTGGTTGTCGTCTGCTGTCATTGTGGTGAGACGGTCGAGATGTTTCTTGCGTAGGGCGGACAGTTGGGTCTTATATGCTTCAATATTTGCAGATAATTGCTTTATGTCTTCTTCGGGCTCCTGATAGGTGTGTATTGCTTTGTCAAAGAAACCGATAGTCTGGTCTGCTACGATGCCCAATTCACACCGAAGGTCTTCAGGTAGCGGACTGAAACCGTTATCCAAGTGTTCGTAGCATGGCACGGCGATACGCCTTAATCCATAGAGCATTTGCTCTCCGGCATTAGAACCGATATGGAACCATGTGTTCTTCTCTAAGGCCAATGTCGGGTTGATGCTACGCAGACCTACTAACTCTCGAGAGCGCAGTTTGCGTTTCCAAAGTTGTATGTCTTTCAATTGTTTGCATGTATGCTTGAGTCCGTGCAGGTCTTCGTTGCCTATTTGTTGGCAAGTCTGTGCATACAGTTTCTTGGTCTCACTGAGAATATAAGCCGTACCCAAGCGGTGCAGACACTTGAGCATACGCCATTTGTCTTCTTCGGTGCGGGCAATTTGCAGTTGTTGGTAACATTCGTCCAAAGCAGTTTGTTGTTCATCAGGTTGTGCCGTTTTGTGTAGCCCGTGCCATAGGGCGAAAATGACAACCACTACCAAAATGCCTATCATCACGAAGCCTCCCCAATAGCATAGCAAGCACACGATACCTGCTGCCACAAAGGCTATTGCTGCCGTCATGAACCAACCTCCAATAACAGATAATACACCTGTAATACGATATACTGCGGATTCCCTCGTCCAAGCACGGTCAGCCAGTGACGTACCCATAGCCACGATGAAAGTGATGTATGTGGTGGATAAAGGTAACTTCAACGATGTCCCCATAATAATCAGTAGTCCTCCCAACACGAGGTTTACGGAAGCACGAATGAGGTCAAAAGCGGCCCCGTCTTCCAATATCGCTTCTTGCGTGTTGAAGCGTGCGTCCACCCAACGCACTACAGATTTGGGCATTATGGAAGATACCGCATTAGAGAAATGCTGCGCACTGCGTACAATGCTTTTGGCAACACGACTGCCGCCGAACATCTCATCGCCTTCTGCCTGACGGCTGAGGTTTACCGAGGTCTGCACTACGCGTTGTGCTTTGGACGATTTGACTAATGCAAGCACCATGATAAAGCCTGATGCCAAGAGGAAATAGACAGGAGTATTGGCAGGGGCATTGAGTGCCTCCATAGTGTATGTGCTTGCATCAGTGGAGTGCGCGGCAAAGTCGGTGTATGTGGAGAGTGCTGCCAACGGAACGCCTACGAAGTTCACAAGGTCGTTACTGGCAAAAGCCATTGCAAGGGCAAAGGTGCCAAAGAGAACAATTATTTTGAACACGTTGACGTGTATCAGGTAGAGTATTTCCATTAATATGCAACTGACGATGAATATAGCGGTAATGAATATGGCGGTATGGGCATTTACCCAACCGGTGATGGCTGCGGGTATCACAGGGCTGTTGGCTACCACTTTGACCAATACAAAATAGAGAATGGCGGTGATGCTGATACCTCCGAACAGGCCAATGAACCATTTGAGACGTGGTGTGTAGTTGAATGTGAACAGCAGTCGCGTGAGCCATTGTACCACAGTGCCGACAATGAAAGCAATGCCCACAGACAGAAAGATACCCAAGATAACCTCTAAGGCCTTGCTTGTGTTGAGAAGTTCAGAGAATGTGAGAAGCCCTGTGGTATCCGTGGCAATCTTCATACAAGAGAGGCAGAATGTGCCTCCAAGTAGTTCGAAAACCAAAGATACAGTAGTGGAAGTTGGCATTCCCATAGAGTTGAAGAGGTCTAACAAGAGTACATCCGTCAACATGACAGCCATGAAGATACACATCAGTTCCTTTGCTGTGAATTGCTCGGGGCGAAAGATTCCGTGTCGCGCAATATCCATCATGCCATTGCTGATGGCTGCGCCAATAAAGACCCCCAGTGCGGCTACTAAAATGATGGTCTTGAACTTGGCAGCCTTACTGCCAATGGCGGAGTTGAGAAAATTAACGGCATCGTTGCTGACTCCTACCCATAAGTCGATGATTGCCAATGCAAAAAGGAAGACAATCACTACTAAATACATTGTATTCATATTCTGTTTACTCTAAAAATCGCTGCAAAAGTATGAAGGATTTGTTGCGTAGTTGTGTAGAAATTGTGAAGAAAATATGAAGAACCTATAGCCTTTTTGTCAATTCGGAAAAAAGCAGTACCTTTGTGGCACTTATTGATGAGAATATGCAGCGAATACTGATAGTGGACGATGAAGACGATATTTGCATGATATTGTCGTATAGTCTGCAACAAGCAGGTTATGAAGTGGTTACCGCCCATTCGGCAGAAGAAGCACTGCCCCTTGTGGCGGCACAATCGTTTCAGTTATTGTTGCTTGACATCATGATGGACGGTATGTCGGGAGTGGAGATGGTGCGCTATATGAAAGAGCAGAAAATGCTCACTATGCCCGTAATTTTCCTGACGGCGTTGAGCGACGAGGGGAGTATATTGCAAGGCTTTCAGTTGGGCGCAGATGACTATATTGCCAAGCCTTTCCATATCAAGGAAGTGCTCGCTCGCGTGGCTGCCGTGCTGAAACGTACAGCGCAACAAGCAGATACACAATGCGATGTACTCCAATTTGAGGGTATTTGCTTGGATATGCAAGACCGCTCCCTGATGGTGGATGGTGAACCGGTAAGCGTCACCCGTAAGGAGTTGGAACTACTCTGTTACCTGCTCCGCAATCGGGGTAAAGTGCTGTCGCGCAATCAGTTATTAGAGACTGTATGGGCAGATGGCGGCAGTTATGTGCTGGAACGCACGGTGGACGTGCATATCACACATCTGCGTAAGAAATTGGGGCAATATGGGGCACGTATCATTACGAAATCGGGGTACGGATATATGTTTAAGTGATTGGTAAAGAATATAGATTAAGTAGCAGTATATGGAAACATCCTATTGGTGGTTTATTGGTGCCGCTGTTGTGGCAATAGTGTTGTGTGTAGTGCTCTATCATCAATGGGTGCAACGCCGTGTGGCGCAGGCACGTGAGCAGCAACGATTGACCTTGACACAGAATATCTCACACGAATTGAAGACTCCCGTGGCAAGTATTCGCGGGGCATTGGAGACTATATTGATGCACCCTGAAATGCCCGACGAACAGAAGACGCAGTTCTTGGAACGTGCTTACCAGCAATCGGGGCGGCTAAGCAACTTGGTAGAGGATATATCCACTATCAATAAGTTGGACACACAGGCGGAGTTGTACAACCGATTGGAACTTGAGTTGTATTCCGTGGTGAAGAATGTGGTGGAGGATGTGTCAATAAAGGCAGAGCAGCAGGGTGTCACTATCACCTACAACGTACCGACACACTTGATTATATCGGGTAATTATACGTTGCTGTATTCGATTTTCCGCAATATCATCGACAACTCAATGACCTACGCAGGCAAAGGATCGCATATTTCGATTGATTGCACCAACCAAGATTTGGAACACATCTATTTCTCTGTTAAAGATGATGGTCCCGGAGTACCGCCGGAGTGCCTGCCGCACCTGTTTGAGCGTTTCTATCGTGTGGACAAGGGGCGTAGCCGCAAGTCGGGAGGTACAGGGCTCGGTTTGTCGATAGTGAAACACGCCGTGCAATTCCATGGCGGAAATATTACAGCACTGAACAGACCCGAAGGCGGATTAGAATTCCAGTTCTCGTTAGCACGTCGCGCCACTACTGCTTCTCACAAATAAATTGTTGTTTCTTGTCTAGTAGAAACAACAATTATCCTCTAACTATCCTCCTTACATCTTCCGCTTTCGTTGCCGTCTCGTTGTCGTGTCGTTGCCGTAATTTACCCGAAGAAGTCACGAGATAATAAGACGAGAAAACGAGGGTGGTTCGGCTTATTCCACTCTGTGCGTGAGTACCTCATCCATCTCTTGCAGTTTCAGCCAATGATAGAACTCCTTGTTCATGTGGATAGGGTGGGCATTGAATGAGATGATGTTCTGCCGCGTGCCATCGTGTACCTGCAGTCGGAGCGGGGTAGTGCCCTCGTGCGACTCACAATAGGTGGCGAGGTCGTCCACAAAATCAGGTTGTATCTTCTCGATGAGGATGTTGAACGTGATTTGTTTAAGTCGCTTTTGTGCGGCATCCATCACGTCCACCTGCTGCACGGCGAACTCGTACTCTGCCTTATCCGCCTCCTTGGGCTGGAACCAACGCTGCCCTTTGCCCCGCTGCTGAATGGTGCAGGTGAGGAAAGCATAGACGTTTGGTTTGAGGATAGGATCGCCCTGCTGATAGGCACTGCCGAAGAGTACGAACTCGTGGCTGCCGGTGTAGTCCTCGATGGTGTAGCGTCCGTAGGGGTTGCCCTTTTGCGAGGTACGGGTTTCCGCCGACACCACGATACCGCCGAAGAGCATGGGTTGGTCTTCGTGCTGACGTATCCATTCCATAGGTGTCACCATTTCTTCGTCTTCAGATTCCTCTTCATCGGTGTTTGCCATAGCAGCCATAGCGGCATTGCGTGCCTCGGGCGTGCGCCAACCTTCGAAACGGGTGAGTTCGGCGGCGGTGACATTGCAGATATCTGTCACCTCAAACTCCCATTCGTCCAGCGGGTGGGCGGAAAGGAAGATGCCGATGAGCGACTTCTCTTTGTTGAGCCGCTCGATGACGCTCCAACGCGGCACTTGGGGCATCTCGGGACGTTGTATCTCGATACCAAAGTCACTTCCGAGGTCACCGAAGAGGGAGTTTTGCTGCTGTAGTCGGTCTTGTTGGAACATATTGCCGTAGCGCATCAGCGATTCCAACACCACTTCGCCTTTGCTGTTCATGCCGAAGAACTGCTCGCGGTACGTGCCGTCAAAGCAATCAAATGCCCCTGCCAATGCAAGACTCTCCATGGTCTTACGGTTGCAAGCAGACAGACTGACCCGCTCCAGGAAATCGAAGATGTCCTTGTATTTGCCGTTCTTGTTGCGCTCGCTGATTATCGCCTCTACGGCACCTTCGCCCACACCCTTGATACCGCCCAGGCCGAAGCGGATGTCGCCCCGATTGTTTACGGTGAAAGTCAGTTCCGACTCGTTCACATCGGGTTCGAGGACGCGGATTTTCATCGCCTTGCACTCGTCCATGAATTTCGTTACCTCCTTGATATCATCTTTTGACACAGTCAGGTTGGCTGCCATAAACTCGGCAGGATAGTGTGCTTTGAGGTAAGCGGTTTGGTATGCCACCCACGAGTAGCAGGCAGCGTGCGATTTGTTGAACGCATAGGAGGCAAATTTCTCCCAGTCCTTCCAAATTTTATCCAACACTTTTTCGTCATGCCCGTTGGCTTTTCCGCCTGCCATAAACTTACCTTTCAGTTCTTGCAGGATAGCCATCTGCTTCTTACCCATCGCCTTGCGGAGTTTGTCACTTTCGCCGCGTGTGAAGTTCGCCAACAAGCGCGACAAAAGCATGACCTGCTCCTGATAGACCGTAACGCCGTAGGTGTCCTTGAGGTATTTCTCCATAATCGGGATGTCGTACGTTACGGGTTCGAGCCCCTGCTTGCGCCTGATAAACTGCGGGATATAGTCCATAGGTCCCGGGCGGTAGAGGGCGTTCATGGCGATGATGTCGCCGATGACGGTCGGTTTCAGTTCCCTCATATATTTGCGCATACCCGGCGACTCAAACTGGAACACACCAATCGTACGCCCCTCCTGGAACAGTTTGTAGGTCTCGGCGTCGTCAATGGGGATATGGTCAATATCTATGTCAATGCCTTGTGCTTTTTTGATATTTTTGAGACACTCCTTGATGATGGTCAGGGTTATCAATCCGAGGAAGTCCATCTTGATAAGTCCCACACTCTCAATCACGTGCCCGTCGTATTCCGTTACCAACACACGCCGCTTGGTATCCTTGTCCTCCACGCTCGACAGGGGAGCAAACTTCGTCAGGTCGTCTGCGCCGATAATCACACCGCAGGCGTGAATACCCACTTGCCGTATGGTGTCTTCGAGTTGTAGCGCATAGTTGAGCATGCTCCGTATCTCGGGGTCGCCCGATTCGTATTCGCGTTTCAGTTCGTCCACATACTTGTAGCAGTTCTTCAGGTTCACCTTCGGCGACTTGCCTTTCTCGTCCTTGATATTGTCGGGGAAACCGCGGTCGGGGATATACGATTTCAGTTCGTTCACTTTCTGGAGCGGCACACGCTGCACGCGTCCCACATCGGCAATCGCCGACTTGGTTGCCATCTTGCCGTAGGTGATGATATGCGCCACGTGCGTCTCGCCGTATTTGCGGCTCACCCAGTCGAGCACCTTGCCGCGCCCGGCATCATCGAAATCGGTGTCTATATCGGGCAGCGAGATACGGTCTGGGTTGAGGAAACGCTCAAACAGCAAGTCGTATTTCAGCGGGTCGAGATCGGTGATATGCAGACAGTAGGCTACTACGGAACCGGCAGCTGAACCACGCCCAGGACCCACGCTCACGCCCAATTCTTCACGCGCACCGCGGATAAAATCCATCACGATAAGGAAGTAACCGGGAAAGCCCATCGTCTTCATTACGTGCAACTCGAAGAGGATTCGGTTTACCACCTCGCGCTGCCGCTCGTCCAACGCCGCCGCATCCCAATAGTGATAGTCCAATCCTTTGGTATTCTCCAAAAACAACTCTAATTCCGGATAGCGCTTCTTGGCGCCGTTCCATGTGAGGAAACTCAGGTATTCCGCCTCGAATTTGATGCGGTACATACGGTCGTACCCGCCGAGGTTCTTGAAACGCTTCTGCGCATCTTTCTCGCTGAGCGGGTTCTGCCCGTGCTCATCGGTCATAAACTCATGCCACAGGTCCTCCTCCGTGTATTTTTGTCGTATCTCGTCTTCAGTTCCGAAGTCTTTCGGGATGTCAAACAGCGGCATAATCGGTCCGTGGTCTATATCGTAAATTTCCACTTTGTCCGCTATCTCCTGCGTGTTCGCCAATGCCTCCGGAATGTCGGAGAATATGGCATACATCTCCTCGGGTGTTTTGAGCCACTCCTGTTTGGTGTAGTGCATGCGGTTCACATCGTCCACATAGTGGTTCGTGCTGAGGCAAATCAGTCGGTCGTGTGCCTCGGCGTTCTCTTCCTCCACAAAATGCGAGTCGTTGGTGCAGATTATCTTCACACCATGTTTGTGTGCCAAGTCTATCAGTATCGGATTCACCTCTTTTTGTTTCTGATACACATCTTGGTCGCCTCCTGGCTTGTCGGTTTGGTGGCGTTGCAACTCGATATAGTAATCCTCACCGAACACCGACTTAAACCACTCGATTGTTTCTTCCGCACCTGCAATATCACCCGCCATAATCTTCTGTGGCAACTCACCCCCCAAGCATGCCGACGAGCAGATGATACCCTCGTGAAACTCCTGCAGCAGGTCTTTGTCAATACGGCTGGTGTAGTTGAAAGCATCGGACATGAATCCCGCACTCACAATCTTGCACAGGTTGTGATAGCCCGTCATGTTCTTGGCTAATAGAATCAGGTGCCACCCCGAGCGGTCGATGGTGTACTGCCGCCCTTCGCCGTTTACGGCTTTCTCGTCGGTCATCGAGTGCCGCCCGCGCCGTGCGCAGTATGCCTCACACCCCACAATCGGCTTGAAGGGTACAAACGGCTGTTTCTCGTAGGTTTCGCCTTTCTCCGCTGCGGCTTGCGCCAGTTCCTCCTGTTTGGCGTCCCATGCCTCTTTGTTCTTGCCGTTTATCTTCTTGCAGTAGTCGAGCAACTCTTTGATTCCGTACATGTTACCGTGGTCAGTC
Organism: uncultured Bacteroidales bacterium; assembly: GCA_934667275.1. Lineage (GTDB taxonomy): Bacteria > Bacteroidota > Bacteroidia > Bacteroidales > Paludibacteraceae > Colicola. The sequence goes on from CAKULK010000001.1 coordinate 76,631, forward strand.
AGTGCCACGGCGCCCATACCTGTGCGGAGACATTTGTCCACTATATCAGGCACTTTCGACATGCCGTCCAATACCGAATACTGCGAGTGTACGTGTAGGTGTGTAAAATTCATTTTGTGAATGATGTTGATAATAGAATGGATTGCAAAGTTACACAAAATATCTGAACTGAGCAAGGCCAGCTTGTGATTTATTCTGATATGAGAAATGGGCTGCCATAATTATGGCAGCCCATTTCTGCTTGTTTTGTTGGCGAAGAAGTGTTATTTCTGACTGTTCATCTGGATGCGGGCTTTGAGTTCCCATGTGCGGATGCGGTCCTTGTAGAAGTTGTTGTTGTTCATCGCTATCAGGTCGCAGTTGGCATCGGAGTTGTCGTCCCAACGGCGGCAGTTGTAAACCACATCGTAGATACGTCCGATTTGATACTCACGGCTCACGCGCAAGCCTACCGCATAGTCTTCTCCGTACTTCGTAGTCGGGAAGTTGATTTGGCGCAACATCGGCGTATAGAATCCGCGCGGAGCACCGAGTCCGTTGATACGGAGTGCGTTGTTGCGTCCGTTGTCGGGCGTCCACTCGCGATGGTCGATAATGCCAGGAGGCAGAATGTTGCCATCGAAGTCCGTCATGCGGTAGGTACCTACCACCATAGCGCAGTCCTGCTCATGGAAAGCGTCGATGAACTTCTGCACGGTGTTCTCGTCATAGTACGTGTCATCGGAGTCCAACTGAATGGCAAAGCGACCGCACAACGGGTGGTGGAGAGCTACATTCCAGTTGCCGCCTATGGCATGCCATGTCTTGTCCTGTGCGATGTAGATGAGGTTGTCGTGCCCTTCTGCCACGATACTCTTGATGACGTCCACGGTGCCGTCCTCCGAGTTGTCGTCCACTACGATAACATTGTACTTGTAGGGCGCGTTCACCTTCTGCGAAAGGGCACTGCGGATAGCGGTACCGATGGTGCGCACACGGTTCTTGCAAGGGATAACCACCGACGCCTCATACTCGAAGCCTCCGCCTGTGAGGTCGATATCCTTGAAACCAGGAGCCAAGTAGCCGTTGATGTCCTTGAGGTGCTGGGTGACAGCCTGTTCCATCTCTATCTGCACGCCGCGGTTCTTTGGGTCCACATAGTCGAACAGTTTCTCGCCCGACTTGCGGGTGTCGAGTTCCACGTCATAGTACAGGTACTCGTTGATATGCTCCAGCGCACCTTTTTGGCTGACTTTGAGACGCAGGTCGTAGAGTCCTGCGAACTGGTAGGTAACGTCCATACGAGCCACAGCCTCTTTGAGGGCTGAGGTACGGTAAAAGAGCACCGAGCCGAAGTCGAAATCATCGCGAAGGGCTCCCAACTGGTAGTCAATCACAGGGGCGTTGGTACGTACGTCGCCCGTCTGGTTGAAGTGGTCGGAATACACCATAGCCGCCTGCGTATCCTCCATCAGTGCCTCCATGCGCTCGAGGGCGAAGAGTACGAATGAGAGGGTGGTGTACTTGGTGTAGATAAGCGTGTAGGGCGTGGTGGCATGCTCTGCGATAAAGCGCATGTTGTCCGTGCTGCGCATATCGCCGCGCAGGTAGTGGATGTCGCCTACGAGGGGCTGTGCCTCAAGGTTGGAAACGGTAGCCTTGACTTGTTCCTCAGACTGGAACGGGATAAAACATGTGATATTCTTCATTGTCCTGTTGATTATAAATTACAAAATGTGGTATTGCACAAACGCCTCTATGGCTTCGTAGTTCGCCAAGCCCAACTGTGCGTAGAGTTCGGCGGTAGCGTGGTTACGGTCTTCGGCGCGTTGCCAGAACAGACGCTCGTCGTTGCCCATAAACGGTGCCGACTCCATTTGCGATTGGTGCTTCAGGATGGTGTTGCGTTTGAATCGCAGTTCCTCCGGCGACATAGGCACAGCCATCTCGATGAGGTCCACTTCCCATTCCATCCACGCGCCGCGGTACATCCATATACGGCAGTCTTTCAGCCACTCGTCCCAAGCCTCGGTATGCTTCAGTTCGTCCAACGCGGCGAGTACGGCATCCAGACATACACGGTGTGTGCCGTGCGGGTCAGCCAAATCGCCTGCAGCGAATATCTCCTGCGGCTTCACTTCGAGAAGCACCTTCTTCACAATGTCGATGTCGGCTTGTGTGAGCGGTCCCTTCTTGATAGTCCCTGTCTCATAGAACGGCAGGTTGAGGAAATGGATATGGTCGGTGGGCAGTCCCATGTGCCGGCATGCTGCGGTAGCCTCGCCGCGGCGGATAAGTGCCTTTACGTTAAGGATTTCGCGGCTGTCCTGGTCGCCCACTTTCTCGTTGTGGAAGAAGTGCATGTACTCGTCGTACTTGCGGTCTATCACCTTGTCTTCGGGCAGGTGCATCAGTTTGTAGCCCTTCATGAAGTCCATGAAGCGTACCACCTCGTCGTCGCAAACGGCTATGCAACCGCTGGTCTCGTAGGCGATATGCACGTTGTGCCCCTGTTTGATAAGGCGTGCAAAGGTACCGCCCATCGATATGACGTCGTCGTCAGGGTGCGGAGAAAAGATAAGCACGTCTTTCGGATAGGGTGTGGCGCGCTCGGGGCGGTTGCTGTCATCGGCATTGGGTTTGCCGCCGGGCCAGCCGGTAATGGTATGCTGCAGGTCGTTGAATACCTTGATATTGCAGTTGTATGCCGAGGTGTAGAGCGTGATGAGTTCGCTCAGTCCGTGGTCGTTGTAGTCCTTGTTGGTCAGTTTGAGGATAGGCTTGTGTGTCTCCGCGCAAAGCCATACTACGGCACGGCGTACCAGTTGGTCGTTCCACTCGCAGTTGGTCACTTCCCATGGGTGGTAGATACGTGTCAGTTGGTTGGCTGCTCCGAGGTCGAGCACCACTTGTGCGTTCTTGTGCAGTTGCAGGAACGAAGCGGGGCAGGCGGTGGAATACGGCACTTCAATCGCCTCGCGTACTATCGAAGCCTTGTGCTCGCCCCACGCTACCATCACTATCTCGCGCGCCTGCATAATGGTGTCGATACCCATCGTTACCGCGCTCACAGGCACCTGCTCGGTATTGCCAAAGATGACCGTGGCATCCTCGCGGGAGTTGTTGTCCAATATAATCAGTCGGGTAGGGGAGTTGAGCGGCGTACCGGGCTCGTTGAATGCGATGTTGCCCGAGCGTCCGATACCCAGCAGTTGGAAGTCGATGCCGCCCATTTCTGCAATCGTTTTCTCATAGTTCTGGCAGAAGTCGATAATCTCGTTCTTTTTCAAGTCGAAAGGCACGGTATGGATATTCTCGGGCAGGATATCCACTTGGTCCAGCAGTTGGGTGCGGATGAGTGCCATATTGCCCACTTTCGGGTCGGTCAAGGGGTAGTATTCATAAGCACTGAACACAACCACGTTCCGGAAACTCAGTCCTTCTTCCTTGTGCATACGCACCAGTTCGGCGAAGATGTCGCGGGTGGAACGTCCTGCTACTAAGGACAATACGGCTTTTTTGCCTTCTTTCTCACGATTGCGGATGATGTCCGCGATACGTGCTGCTACATAGTGCGTACCCTCATGCGTCGTCTCGTAGATGGTGGTGCGTACATGCTCCATGCGGGTAACGCGCGCCAATTCGTAGGCGTCCGCAGGACGGTACAATTTCTCTTCGACATGGCTCAGGGAAATTTGCTGACTTAGGTTATTTCTCATATCACAATTTGTTTAAGAGTTTGCATATTTATCCGACTGCAAAAGTACAACTTTTCCCGTTTTTCTGCAAACGGTTGCAGAACTTTCGTGCAAAAAAGCACTTTTTATATGTTGTGCAACACAAATCGGGGCAATATGCTTGCGCGGTATACAAATAAGTAGTATCTTTGCGGGCTATTAAGGCGGAACAAACGTTTGTTTTATGCCCCAAAGCAGCAAGTAGAAGATATAAAACGAGAATAGAAATGATACTAATTGCAGATTCGGGTTCTACCAAGACCCATTGGTGTTTGATGACTGCCGCAGGGCAGAGCAGCGAGTTCTTTATGGACGGTATCAACCCGTTCTATCAGACCGCTGATGCTATCAAGAATAGTGTGAGCAACCAACTCCTCCCGCAGATGTCGCATCTGATGTGGGCGGGCAAAATCACCCATATCTATTTCTATGGCGCGGGGTGCACGCCCGAGAAGATACCCGTGCTGAAATCCGCTTTGGAGGGTATCTTCAAGTCGGCTGTGGTGGAAGTGTATTCCGACATGGTGGGCGCGGCATGCGGTCTGCTCGGTCACGGCGAAGGCGTGGCATGCATCCTCGGTACGGGGGCTAACTCTTGCCTGTGGAACGGCAAGGAAATCGTGAAGAACGTGCCTGCGCTCGGCTTCATCCTTGGCGACGAAGGCAGTGGTGCTGTGCTTGGCAAACGCTTGGTGGCTGACCTGCTGAAGAACCAACTCAGCGACGAACTCAAGGAGAAGTTCCTCACCCAATACGGCATTACGGCTGCGGACATCATCGAGAACGTATATCGCAAGCCTTTCCCCAACCGCTACTTGGCATCGCTCAGCAAGTTCTGCGCCGAGAATATCGACAACCCGCTGATTTACAAGTTGGTATATGACCACTTCGACTACTTCGCCAAGCGTATCCTGACGCAATATCCCGCCCTGCCTGTCGGCTTCATCGGCTCGATTGCGTACTATTATCAGGACGTGCTGAAGAAGGTCTTGGCGGATAACGGCTTCCAGACTGCCCAAATTCTCCAAAGTCCGATGGAAGGGCTCAAAGAGTACCACAAGAATGACGTGGTGCCCACGATGGAGTAACATCCCCCGGTGTGAGCCGCGCAAGCCAAATCGTACATATATAAAATGTGCAAATAAATCGTACATCGTAAATTCGTAAATCGTAAATCAACCGTGTTTGTAAAAATTACCGAACAACCCTCTCTGCACGACCACTTGGACGAGAAATCGGTGGGTGAACTGCTCCGAGAGATGAACGAGGAGGACCAGAAGGTGGCGCTTGCCGTCCGCGAGGTCATTCCCCAGATAGAGAAACTGGTGGAGGGTATCGTGCCGCGCATGAAGCAAGGCGGACGTATCTTCTACATGGGCGCGGGTACCAGCGGCCGCCTCGGCGTGCTGGACGCCAGCGAGATACCGCCCACTTTCGGCATGCCCAATACGTATGTGATTGGTCTTATCGCGGGTGGCGACACCGCGTTGCGTAACCCCGTGGAGAAAGCCGAAGACGACCCCGAGAAGTCGTGGCAGGAACTGCAGGAGCACAACATCACCCCTCTCGACACCGTCATCGGCATTGCGGCTTCGGGCACCACACCTTATGTAATAGGTGCGCTCGAGCACGCGCGGGCATTCGGGTGCCTCACGGCATCTATCTCGTGCAACCCCGATTCGCCGGTGGCTCAGGCTGCGGAGATTGCCATCGAACCGGTGGTAGGTCCCGAGTTCGTGACGGGCTCCACCCGCCTCAAGTCGGGTACGGCACAGAAACTCATCTGCAATATGATTACCACCACCACCATGATTAAAATGGGTCGTGTCAAGGGCAATAAGATGGTCAATATGCAGTTGAGCAACAAGAAACTCGTGGACCGCGGCACGCGCATGCTGGTCGAGGAACTGGGCTTGGATTACGACAAGGCGCAACATCTGCTCCTCCTTCACGGCAGCGTGAAGAAAGCCATGGATGCCTATCGCGGAGAGTAAAGCAACCCATCGCAGACCTCCCCGATTTTTCGTCCCGATTATGTCGTGTCAAACAGCAAGGGATACGCAAGGGATGAGCAAGGGATAGGTAACCCATACTGAAGAAAAATGAATAATAAACAAATCTGATAATTCTATGAAGAGATTATTCTTTATGCTCACTTGTTTACTGTCGGCGGTGGTGATGTTTGCCAACGTCACGGTGACGGGTGTAGTCACTTCTGCCGATGATAAGGAGCCTGTTATTGGTGCTTCTGTCTTGGAGAAGGGGACGACCAACGGTACCATCACCGATTTCGATGGTATCTACGAACTAACCGTGCAGGACGGTGCCACGTTGGTGATTAGTTACGTGGGTATGAAAACCCAGGAGGTAAAGGTCACTGGTGCGCAGCATAATGTAGTTCTTGCCAGCGATGCTATCGCCGTGGAGGAGGTCGTTGTTACCGCTATGGGCGTCGTCCAAGAGAAGAAACGCCTTAACTTCGCTGTCCAGAACGTGGGCGCAGACGAACTGACCGATGGCAAGTCGGCAAACATTCTCAATTCCCTGCAAGGTAAGGTGGCTGGTGTTAATGTCACCACGGGCGGCGGTTCGCCTAACTCGGGCAGCCAATTGATTATCCGTGGCGTAACTTCTATTTCGCAATCCAATGAGCCGTTGGTTATTTTGGATGGTATGCCTATTACAGGAGGTTTGGGTGATATAAACCCTTCTGATATTGAGTCTGTTACGGTGCTGAAGGGTTCTGCTGCCTCGGCTTTGTATGGTCAGGACGCTGGTAATGGCGTTTTGATGGTCACTACAAAAAGTGTTTCTGCCGGAAAACTTACGGCTACCGTTAATGCTTCATGGCAGTTTGATACACCTGCTAATCTGATTGAAACGCAAAATACGTATATGTCGGGGGGCGGCGGTTTCTACAAGGAGCAGAATAAAAATGGTTGGGGACCGGTACTCAATCCCATAGGTACAACGAATCCGGCGGAAACGTATGATAATGTGCGTAACTATTTCAAGGATTTTGGTTTCTATCACAAGTATGACCTCTCGCTTACCGGTGGTACGGAGAAGTTTCAGGCTATGGCATCGGCATCGTATTCCAATGCGGATGGTATCGTACCCAATGACTATCGTCAGAAAATAACTACGATGCTCAAAGGTACCTATTCGCCCAATAAGTACCTGACTATGAGCCTTATGGCAAATGTGATACATAATAAATATCGTAGTGCGGGTAGCGTGAGCGGCATCTACTCATGGCCTATCAACGATGATATTCGCAACTACGAAACAGAGGGCGGTGATATCCGTTTCCTCTATTATGCAGATGAAAAGGCTGATTCGCCAATCTCGCCTCTCTATACGCGCTACCGTGATGATGGCGTCAACAAGAGTACGCGTACTTTGCTTTCCGGTTTTATCACGGTAAAGCCGGTTAAAGGCTTGGATATTACGGCGCGTTTGAGTATGGACCAAAACAATTATGCGTATGATGGTTATACGGTACCCCGTTTCTCGGATACAAACTTGGCTTCAACGCCGAACATCACGGACCCGTATTTGACGCAAGAGCAGTTGGATAAGATAGATAAGAAGTTGCTGGGTGAGTACAAGTATTCGCAGTCCGAAGGACGTCTTCTGACAGGTAACTTGTTGGCTACCTATCATTTGGACTTGCCGAAGGATTTTGGTATGGACTTTATGTTGGGCGGTGAATTGAAAGACCGTACGTCAATAGAGTCTTCTATGACTGGGCGTGATTTTATCATCCCTGGAGTGTATAGTATAGGTAACACTCAGTACATCAATGGTACGGACGATGTCAAACTCACCCACACGCAGTGGCGCAGTGCAGGTGTTTATGGCGAGATCCGTGGCGACTACAAAGGTATCGCTTCGCTCTCGTTCACTTCGCGTTGGGACTGGCACTCTACTCTTGATATGAAGTATTGCCCTTATTGGTATCCTTCTGTGACGGGCGGTTTGATTCTTTCGGAGTTAATTCCGGGATTGAACGAGACAAAGGAGAACTGGTTCTCATATTGGAAAATACGTGGTAATTTTGCTATGGTAGGCAAGGCGACATCTCCTTATCTGATGGACCGCCGTTTCACGCAGTTTGCTACATTGCCTAATGGCGGATATGGTGCGAATGCCAGTGCCAGTGTAGGTTTTGATATTAAACCTGAGATTTCCAAGTCTTGGGAAGTGGGTACGGATATCCGTTTCTTGAATAACCGTTTGCGTATGGATATTGCATACTATAGTCAAGCCACAGAGAACCAAATTGTTAACGTGCGTGTCAGCCACGCTGCGGGATATGTGCTCCAAACACGTAACGAGGGTAGTGTCAAGAACCAAGGTATGGAGTTTGCAGTAGATGGCGATATTATCAAACAAAACGGTTGGCTGTGGACAATGGGTGTCAATCTTGGTTTCAACCGTGGCGTGGTAACTGCATTGCCTGAAGGTATGGTGGAGATACAAGGTTCACAATATGGGGATATTTTCCCGACGGCTTATTTGCATGGTAGCACTACTGCTATCTCGGGTAAAGACTATGCACGTACTGCAGATGGCAAAATTATATGCGATGAGGATGGTTATCCTACTATCAACCCGTCCAAGTCTGTACTTATCGGTAATCGTGAACCTCTGTTCTCTACGGGTCTCAGTACGATGGTTAAATACAAAGGATTATCTTTGTCTTTGCAGTTTGATGGTCGTGTAGGAGGTCAGATAGTGAATGTTACAGGTCGTAGTTTGTGGTCAAGCGGTATGCACCCGTCTATGCCGCAATACCGTGGTCGTCAAGTGGTATGGGATGGTGTAGTGGCAGCAGGTACAGATGCGGATGGCAATACTATCTACGAGCAGAACACCAAACCGATTGTATTGGATGCAACCACGATTTCCAACTACTACTACAATGTATCGTCTAATTTCTTGGAGGATGGCTCTTATCTGCGTCTGCAATATGCAACCATTGCCTATGATTTTGCGCCGATGCTCAAGAATGTCAAGGGTATTGAAGGGGTGAAACTCTCATTTACGGGTACCAACCTCTTTCTGCTCACACGTTACACGGGATCTGACCCGCAAGTGAATGCCGACACAAGTAAGGGAGGTGTAGGTGCTGCTGGTGTGGATAACTATCAGATACCTAATACACGTGGTTTCAATATGTCGGTGCAAGTTACATTCTAAACAACTATGACAATTTGTTTGATTAAGAACAACATTATGAAAAAGGTTCTATATACATTGTTGGGCGTTGTAGTATTGGCTACTTCTCTCACAGGGTGCCAAGATTGGATGGATGTTAATACATCCAAAGATGCACCTGTCACGGTCACATGCGAGGAGGTTCTTCCTTCTGTACTCTTCTTTGCATGTCAGGGTGTGTATGATTTTGCTGAGTATGGTACATACCTCAGCCAATGTCTTACCACGGGTGGTAAAGCACAGACTTCCACACTTCCTTATAAGAATGGTTGGGGCGGATTCATGGAGATGAACCGTCACCCGCAGTGGCGTCGCCACTACTATGATGTGGGCGTTAATGCACAATATCTGATTGCAGATGCCGAAGAGAAAGGGGCGCGTAACTATATCTTGGTTACCCGTACTTTGATGCTCAATTCTCTGATGCTGACTACTGACCTCTTTGGTGAGATGCCCCGTTCTGAAGCATACAAGTCCAACAACCCGCCTTATGATACACAAGAAGATATCTATGCATATATGGAGCAGGAGTTCCAATATCTCTTGGCACTCTATGATGACCCCGAATGGATAGATTGTCCTACCAATACGGCAATGAATGTAAAGCGCGACCGTATGTATGCAGGCGATTTGCTCAAATGGCGTGCATTCACCAAGGCCCTTTACTGCCGTTATTTGGTACGCCAGATACCTAACTGGAACAATACCGCAGAGGTACGTAGCAAGATAATTACATTGGTGGACGAAGTGTTGTCCGACCCGAATTGGGCAGAACCTCTCTACAAGTTCGATGGCGGCGTAGCCGAGCAGAACTGCCAATGGGGACCGTCTATGCCTAAGATGAACCTCGGTTGGGCGCAGGCGCGTGAGAACTTGCTCAAGTCGGCGATGCCTTCTACATTCTTCGCCAGCATTCTTGGCTTTTATCCCAATGCCACGCAAACGGCAAATTCTGTGAAGTACAATGGCGAAAAATTGCAATCTGGTACTATTTTTGCCTTAGACCCGCGTGCTACACGTATGATGCAGTGTCGTAAAGATGACGAGGGGAAAGGAAAACCTGCTTTACGCAGTTTGCGTAACAATATCGGTATGGACGTTTCGATGAAAGAATCATATTATCCGGATTTGTATTGTACTACGGAAAAAGACTCTGTCAAGAATACATACAAGTCCAACCCTTATACGCGTGATGATGGTTATATTGCTTTTATCACCGAAGAGGAATTGCTCTTTATCAAGGCAGAAGCGCAATATTGGAACAACAACAAGGCCGAGGCTTACAACACTACCAAGCAGGCTGTAGAGCGTAGTATGAAACGCTATGGCGTGTATGGCAATATGGGAGACCCCGAGAAAGTGAACGAGGCGGGCTTGATAGACTTCTTCTTCCGTATGCGTATGCCTGCCGACGATTTCACAATTGCTACATTGATGCAGCAGAAGTATGTGGCTTTGTATTTGCAGCCAGAGCAGTGGTGCGATATTCGTCGCTACAACTATAGTAGTTCTGCAAATGGCATCCAATACGACAATGTCTATGTCTATGATGTAACCAAGGTGTACAATCAGGGAAGGACGGGTAATGTAAAAGAAGATAACTTCAGTGAGACTTTCGAACTCACTCGCCCTTACAATATATATGAGGCACAATGGATGACCGACAAAGATGTGATAGGCGGAAAACTGACTGCTAATGCGTGGGTAAATCGTATTTCGGCAGATCCAGAGACTGAGGAGAAGTACAACAAAGCCGAGTTGGAACGCATAGGTGCCTATAAGAATCCCGATTGGTTGCGCAAACGCATGGTTTGGCAACGTAATATCAATTCAAATGGTGCTATCACTAATGTGGGTACGGGGGCTTGGATGTAAATTATATAACGAAAATGAATGATTGATAGTATGAAGACAGGTAAATATATAGCAGTACTTGCAATAATAGGGGCTGCATTGGTATCTTGCGATAAGCACGATTCCTTGGACGATTTGGTTTTCATTGGCAAGATGGCACCTCAGGTATATTGGGAAGTGCCAAGTACCACGGTTTCTGCAGGTGACGATGTCGATTTCTCTGCACAATACTATACCACGGGTGAGCGACCAATCTCCTATTGCGAGGTGTGGTACAATACCGTCGAAAGTGAAGATAAGCAGGTGTCTGCACCTTGGGTAACGTGTACCACTTATTCTATTGTCTCATCCTCTGTCATCGAGCGTATGCCGGAGAATGGTACGCAGGTTAAGTATATGCACGATGAGGCGAATTGGAACGACAAACTGCGTGCTTATCAGTTTAATGGCACATTCCCCACTTCTTATACTAAGAGCAAGACTGAGTGGAAAAACAAAGAATGGGATTCCACTTTGGTAGCACGCTACTTTGGCGAGAACTTTATGCAGCACTTCAAGGATAGTTTGGAAACAATCTTGAAGTCGGATTTGGACAAGTCGTATGTGGATTACAAAACCCTCTATATTGCAAAGGGCGGGGATGAGCGTATCTTTGTCAAACAATATGCCGATTCTGTGTTCAATGAAAATACACAGACATACGACAAGTTCTTCAAGAACCATGAATTGCCGGCTGCCATTGATTCATTGTATCAGGCATGCACCTTTGGCGACTTGATTGACAGCAAGGGCGATAAGAGTATTTCTTACAAAAAGCAATACTCGCTCAAGGCTACTCTCCGTTGCTACGACGATCAGGGCATCTATGGATTTGGATTGTATAAGGAAATTAAACTCAATTAGTACGAAAGAGAGAATATGAAACGTATTTCGATAGCAATAATGGCTGTCCTGCCGCTTTTCTTGGCAGGGTGCAAAGACCACATCATCAAAGAGGAAACACTGCCGGAGGCAACTATTGACTTTGCGTATGAGGTCATCAACGATACCGTTTACAATTTGGACTACTATGCCGGTTGTACGGTGCGTTTCTTCCCTACGGTAGCACTTACCACCGACTGCGATTGGCAGATTAGCGACGGTCGCTCTTTCACAGGGTTGGACACGTTGGTGTGCAAGTTCCCTGTGGCAGGTAATTTCACCATTACGGCGATGGCTAATGGCGGTAAGAAGACCAATCCGATTGAGATTGCAGACATTCGTCCTATTGTGCGTATTGTGCAAACCGACCCACTTTGTGTTGTTGATAGTTCTTATGTCAGTTTTGATGTGGAACTGCCTAATCCTGACAATTTGGAGGCGGTATATCAATGGACTTTTGCTGGAGTAAAGGATGAGAGTGGCAAGGAACTGACCTATTTTGAGGGTAAAGATCCGGGTAAAGTGCAAATTACCAAGTCAGGCTCGCAGCCTGTCAAACTGCAAGTATTGTTGGGCGGACGTGCTTTGGATATGGTCACTCGCAATGTACAGGTAGCACTCAAAGATCCTGCCCCTACCTTGTATTATGCAGTCAAAGAGGGCAACATCATGGCGCGCAAACTGACCTCTTTCACTAATGCAGAACCTTATAATATGGGTGTTTCATCAGGTGAGCATGCGTTCAACTTGTTGTTTGCGGATTCTATGTTGTACATCTTGGATGCGGGCAAGCAGTTCAACTATGTAAACGATGAGAATGGTGTATTGGGTGACGGGCAAATCACCGCTATGGCAGCTGATGCTTCCACGGTAGGTACGGTCATCAGTAATGTAGGTGGTCCTGCTTTCCAGGATCCGTTCTATGGGTGCATAGATGGAGGTAAACTCTATTACTCCGACCGTAACACGGGTATCTTCTCTATTCCGCTTTCTACACGCAATCAGGTTTGGAGCAAGGATGCTTATCCGTATTTCGTGCAGAACGCACAATTGGGCTACTACAGCCGTGGACTTTCCTATGGTGCTATCACGGGCTGCTTCGGTAAGGTTGAGGGTACCTGGTATTGGGCAAAAACGTTCAATGGTAACGGTATTTGGCGTTTCGTGGACGCAGACATTCTTCCGGATGCCAATTCTTATGAGAAAGCCACTGCACCTACGGCAGGCAGTATTCTCACTTCGTTCTACACCAAGGCATTTGTCTATGATGCACAGCGCAAGATGTTCTACTTCTCGCTCTATGATATGGCGGCTGGTGTATATGGTCTTCCGTATGAAAAAATCATTGATGCCAATTTCATGAAGTCTATGGCTTCTGCCTCAGATTTGGCTCCTTACAAGTTGGGCGATGTGGCTATTACGCCTATCATTGAGAAAGGTAAGGGCGAAGGCTCCGATGGTGAGTACATAGGTATCTGTCAAATGGCTTTGGATGAGGTTACGGGTGATGTCTATTTCGCATACCGTGCAGCCGACAAGTCGCAAAGTGGTTTGTACCGATACGATGCTGCCGTCAATACATTGAGCCTTATTCCTGATACACAGGGTATGGAAATCTACGGTGTCGTTATCAATCAGCAGCCTACGCAGTTGTTCTAACCGATTAAATACAATATTTTGAAGATTAATCGATTTATACTAAGTCTTTTGCTGGCGGGTGTAGTTGCTCCTTTGTGGGCGGTTACACCTTCGCCCAAGCGTGATTTCCGTGGTGCATGGCTCAGTACGGTCTGGGCTATCGACTGGCCTAACCATCGCGGTACCACAGACGAGGATGTCAAGAGCCAGAAGGTGGAGATGCGCACTATTCTCAACAACTACGAGAAGTGCAATATCAATGCCTGTTTCTTCCAGGTGCGTGGTATGTGCGATGCTATGTACAATTCCAAGTACGAACCTTGGTGCCAGTATCTCACGGGAAAGCGCGGTGAGGCTCCGTCTTACGACCCGTTGCAGTATGTCATTGATGAGGCGCACGCGCGTGGTATAGAGGTGCATGCTTGGCTCAATCCGTACAGGTATGCCACTTCTGAAGACAACTACGGTACGCTGCCTACTGACTATTCTGTCACGCATCCCGATTGGCTTATCAATTGTGGTGGTATCACTATTCTCAATCCCGGCGAACCTACAGTACGCAAGCGCATTGTGGATGTGGTGTGCGATATCATCGACAACTACGATGTGGACGGTATTGTCTTCGATGACTATTTCTACCAGGCGGGAATGAAGGACGAGTATGACGATCATCTCTATGCACTCTACAACCCCGATTCTCTTTCTCGTGCCGATTGGCGTCGCGCACAGGTCAACCTCATGGTGTCTGAGGTCAATGCTGCTATCAAGGCACGCAAACCTTGGTGCCGCTTTGGCATCGGGCCGGCGGGTGTGGCTGCGTCGGATAAGGCAGTAGCCGACAAGTATGGGGTTACTCCGTGTCCGGCAGGCAGCGATTGGCAGTACAACCAAATCTATGCCGAGCCTGTTCAGTGGTATGTGGAGCATAGTGTAGATTATATCACGCCGCAGGTCTATTGGACAATCGGTTCGGCGAGCGACTATTCCAAAATCGCTCCTTGGTGGTATGTGGTGGCAAACAAGTTCGGACGTCATTGCTATGTCAGTCAGTCGCTGACCGCGCTCTCTCCCACTCCGAACAAAGCACCTGCAGGGATGACGGAGCGCGAGCGTATTGCTGCTGATGTCAAGAATACCAATTTCTATGCAGGAGAGATTGTTAACCAGATTCTCATTGACCATGCTTCCACCAAAGAGAATGCCCCTGGTAGTGTTTTCTGGTCCACTAATAAGATAGCCGTAACGAACTTCATCAAAATTGTGGTACGCGATGCTTACACCCGCAAAGCCATTGTTCCCAACCTCACTTGGTTCCAACCTTCTGAGGTGCAGGGTTTGGTCACGAACCTCGCTCGCAACGGGCAGACGCTCTCGTGGTCATACTCCAATGAGGGGCAACGCTTCGGCATCTATGCGATGCCTCAAAACAAACGTCACGACACGCAGGCTCTCACTACATCGCTCTATTATCAAGGACTTACCTATGGCAACTCTTTCACGCTTGCCGACAGTATCACGTCCGACTATGCGGTGTGTGTCACGGTCATTGACCGCTATGGCAACGAATACGCACCGCGTTTCTTGGGCGAAGACCTGCAGACTGCCGTATCGCCCAAACTCTTGTCTCCTGCGGATGGGGATAGTATTCTCCTGCCTAACTACCTTTCGTGGGAGGCGATGCCGGATGCGATGGGCTATCAGGTAGAGGTGGCGTATGATGCGGATTTCTCGCGTATTATTGCTACCGTTCCCACCGACACCAATGCTTTCCTCACGCAGTCTGTTCAGGAGATAGACGGACATTCCACCTGCTATTGGCGTGTACGCGCAATGGTGCCTAACGCGCCCTCTGCCTATTCCGAGGTGCGTTCATTCCGAGGACGGTTGTTCTCTGTTGTATATCCGCAGGATGGTGAGTCGGGTGTCTCTGTGGCACCTACCATCCAATGGGATGACGCCGTCAAGGGGGCTGAATATCACGTGCAGATTGCCACAGCGGCTACGTTTGCCGACAAAGAAATAGTCTTTTCTGCCACTACGCACGACAACCAAGTCTCCATCCCCGAGGATATTCTCACCTATGGAGCCAACTATTATGTGCGAGTACGTATCCTTACGGGCTACATTGATGTCACTTCGACGCCTAATCTGTTCACCACCGAGGAGGTTGTGATGGTGCCGCCAACGGTGCTGACTCCTGCCATGGATGCGGTTGTCGGTGGCGATTCCGTCCTGGTGTCGTGGAGCAATACGCCCAACAAAGGCTTCCGTCTTGAGTGGGCGAACTCCTCTTCTTTCCCCAATCGCGGCAAGAAAGTGAAGTCTGTGGATATGGGCACCTACCAATGCCGTATCGGAGGTCTCTCGCAAGGCACATGGTATCTGCGTGTTGCTACCATTCGGGTGGACGACTCGTGGACGGATTATAGCGATGTCATCTCATTCACCTACGACCCCGCTGCGGGTATCGGTGAGGTCTTTGTTATTGATGCCGCATCGCCTTGCTACGACCTGCAGGGACGATTGGTCGGAGAACGGCAATCCGGACATATCTACATTCAAAATGGGAAATTAATATACCAACAATAAATTTAATCAACTCAAAAACAAACAATTTATGAAAAGATTTTGTACAATGATGGCGGCAGTCTTGGTGGCTGCGATGTCATTTGCCGACGTTTCCTACGAACTCAACGGCGGTTGGACCAACGATGATGGTTGGCAAAATAAGCAGGATATGTATTCGGGTATGAATGCTTTGTGGAATACCTTTGCTAAGGTACCTGCTGATTTTACGCACTACACATGGGCTTCTCTTGACTCATGTGCAGGTGATGTGGCTAAGGGTATCCCTACGGCATGCTACGGATACGAAAGTGTACCTGCAATGGAGGCTTCTTTCTTTGCAGACGATGCCACCAAAGCAAAATTCCAATGGTTGGTGAACTATATGCAGTACGTATGTACGCTTCAGAAAGTAGAGGCTAATCTTTTGAAAGATGGAAATGCTGCTTTCTTGCGCTACAACTTGCAGGCATTCTTCCTCAACACTCAGCGTACTTCTTGGCCTGTATCGGCTAACTATGAGGCTTATGGTAATATCGACTATTTCCAGGCTACTTGGAAGCATGGTTTTGCTAACCCTACCAAAGTAGAGGGTGAGTACATTCTCCAGGCACCTTACAAAGAGACTGTAGTGGACGGAGTTACTGTTAAATGGACTTTCGATGGCTGGTATGCAAACTCGGATTTCTCTGGCAGCAAGGTTGTCAAGATTGATGCCAACACCACGGGTACGCTCTATGCAAAATGGGTAGAGTATATTCCTACTATCTCCGAGGTTAGCGAGATGAAGGATGGTACGCTCACCAAAATCAAGGCTACTACCACTTTCTTCGACGGTGTAGAGGCTTACCTCCAGGATGCTACTGCTGGTATGCGTGTTATCTTCCCCGCTGGCACCACATTGGCTGAGAACACCCAATATATTGTTAAGGGTACCAAATCTGTTGTCAACGGCACTCCTGTCCTCACCGTTACTGAGATTGAGTCGCAGGAGGCTGCTTCTGCTATCGTGCCTATCGTGGCTGAACAGGTTCGTTTCTTGCCCGACTATGAAGGTATGCTCATCAAGTTGGAAGGTAAGCGTGTGGCTGCTTATTCTGCTGAGGGCGATCCTCTCTTCCGTGACGACTTCGACACCATTCCTACGTTCAACTTGCCTATCGATCAAAACACCTTCACCATCCGTCGTAAGACCGATGTTATTGGTGTGGTAGAGCGTGCGGCTGCGTATGTTGCAGGTCAAGACTCTTTGAGCGGTCTCCGTATTCGCGCTTACGTCAAGAATGTCACTCCTTCTGCTCCCGCAGGTCGTGACAAACACGAGTACGAGACGCTGAACACCAACGGTGGCGAATATACATTGTCTAACGATTGGATGTTCTCTGTTCAAGAGGATAACTTCAATTCCAACAAGCCTAACGACATCGCTTCCGGTAGCCGTGCTGTTGTGCTCCACAATGGCTTCCTCTATTTCCCGAACCGTGATGCCAACCAGCCTACCTATGTTAACTTCAAGAAAGTCAACATGGCTGATGGTGATATGTTCGATGCAATCCCTGCTGCCGACTATTTGTTCAAAGCGCGCGGAATCGCAGGTCGTGACTTCGTCTTTGGTCCTGCCAACGACTTGAAGAAGGACAACGCAGGCAACGTATTGGCTGCCAACCTTATCACCAGTGCCAAGGGTGAGTACCAGGTTTGGGTGATGGATGATATCGACAATGGTAAAGGTTACCTCCTTATCAACGATACCACCCTCAACGACGACTATTCTAACAACGCCACCATTCGTTTCGATGCATTTGGCGTTTACGGTGATGTCACCAAAGATGCTGTCGTAATGGCTGCAAGTGCTTCCACCAGCGATGTTTATTATTGGAATATCAAGGATGGCAAGTGGGATGGCAAACACTGGTGGATTCCTACCGAGGGTGGCTACAACTTCAGTTATGCTCCTCAAATCTTCCCGATTGAGAACGATATGTTCTATGTGGACGGCTTCAACAACTATCCTGTTCTCTTCAACATGGACGGTGAGGCACTCGACTTCTTCGATATGGAAAACGAGGTTTGCAAAGGCTTGGTTACCAACCGCAACGGCAAGGCTCGTGCTACGGGTCACAATGGTTTGGCTGAGTTTGAGTTGGATGGCGAGTACTTCCTCCTCATCGCAGGTAACAACACCGCTGGAAGTCCTGCTTCCACTTTCGTTCTCTACAGATGTAAAGACGAGAACCGTACTTTCAAAGAGATGACCCAACTCTGGGAGTTCCCTTACGATGGTATGGGTACTATCAGCAACGATGTTCGTACCGCTGTGCCTTACGTTCAGATTGTTGACGAGCACACGGCTAAGTTGTGCGTTTACACCAACAACAACGGCTATGGCGTTTACACCTTCACCGCCAAGGCCGGTACGGGTGTTGAGAACACCAAGGTAGAGGATGCTACTGCTGACAAGCAGATGATTAACGGTCAACTCTACATCATCCGCAATGGCGTTCGCTACTCTGTTATGGGTAATGTAATCGACTAATCTTATGTAGTACACTGCAGGAAGTGGGCACCATAGTCCTACTGGCTGTTTGCCTGCTTCCTGCCGTTTACTTTTATCGGTACTTCATCGGTACTTCATCGGAACTTCATCGGTACTTCACAAGGAGGATGTGCTGTCTTTCTCCTTATTTGGCGATGGTTCCTTTATGCAAAACTTACATCCGTCAAATTGTGAAACAGATTCGATTTCTATTGGCTCTCCTGATTTTTCTTCCCTCGTCTTTGAGGGCGGAAATGGTGTTGGACGATGCCGCTTACACCGTGGATACCTTGGCGCACTATATGGTCGGACCGGGTACCTGCTACACCCAGGTGCGTCTCTTTCTGCGTGATGGAGGAGGCAGCAGACGTGATGTTTACATCTTGCAGGTGGACAGACGCAATCCCTATGTGTCTATCCATACTGTCCTTGCCAACGACTCTATTGAGAAAGGGGAAGAACCTTCCCACATGGCACAGCGTAAGTCTCAACAGGGGCAACGCTATTTTGCTGGCACCAATGGCGACTGGTGGTCCACCGACCGCCCTGGCGTACCAGAAGGTGCCTTTGTCACGGAAAACACAATTGCTATCACGCCTTGGAACGGGCGTGCTACCCTTGCTATGTGCGCTATCGACCAGAATGATAGCCTCTACTACGGACACGATTTCTTCACCGATGTCTGGCTTGAAACTGACAACAACACCGTCCGTTGCTCGCATGTCAATGACATTCGCTATGAGAACGAACTGGTTCTATATAACTCCTACAACGGCACTTGCACCCACACCGACAACAGCGGCACCGAGGTGCTCTGCCGTATCCTGCCCGGCTCTGCTTGGGGTACCAACACCACCCTCCAAGCCGAGGTAGTGCGCGTTGAAACGGGCAAAGGCAATATGCGTATCGAAGACGGTTGCTTTGTCCTTTCTGCCCGCGATGATATGCAGCAGCACCTCACCGCGCTCACCGAGGGGCAGCATATCCGCCTGCGCATAGCCACTTCTATCAATGGCATCAACGCTGACTTCAAGGCAGCCCTTGGCGGACAAGACCGCACTTTTATGTTGGTCAATGGGGTGGTAGATAACAACTGGGAAGAATTGCATCCCCGCACTGGACTCGGTTTTTCTGTCACGGGTGACACTATCATACATTGTGTGGTTGATGGGCGTGGAAAGTCCATTGGTGCCACTACGGGGCAACTTGCGCAAATCATGCAGTTTTTTGGTGCCTACAATGCCATGAATATGGAAGGCGGAGGCTCAAGTACCATGTATCTTGCGGCGCGGGGAGTGATGAATGTCCCGTCAGACGGGCATGAGCGTGCAGAGTCGCAGGGTATCTTTGCGGTCAGCAGTGCGCCCGATGATGAGGTCATAGCCAAGATTGCAGCCTACGAACCATCGGTGTCTATGCCGCGGTATGGTATGTTGCGTCCCAAATTCTTGGGCTATAATCAGTATGATATGCTCTTGAACACCGACCAGCAGGGCGTTACGCTTTCATGTGACCCTGCTGTCGGATATATTGATGCCGAAGGGCGTTTTGTTTGCCAAGGCTCAGGTGACCTCACTGCCTCTTTGGGCAATATCCGTACCACTTTGCATATCCGCATGGTGGAGGGAGCGCCTATTGCTTTGCGTCTCGACTCTGTTCTCGTTTCCGATGAAACGCAATATCCGATAGAGGTGGATGGTATTGTGGGTAACACTTCCATAACCCTTCAACCCGAAGCACTCACGTGGACGGTGGCGGACCCCGATATTGCTGTAGTTTCAGAACGAGGTATCCTTACCGGTCTCGCGAACGGCTACACTGCTGTCGTTGGCAAACTCGGAGAGTTCGCAGATACCCTTCTTGTGCATGTGCAGAACGTGGATGCCAAACCGTATCATTGGGTGATGGGTATGCAGGATATGACCGTAAAACCCACTTCCTCTGCATGGAAAACGCAGATGGTGGATACCACGGAGGCGCAAATTCTCTCCCTCAACTATACGGGGGGACGGCAAGCGAATATCAAATTCACTGCCGACCGGCTCATCTATTCTGACCCGGATTATCTCGAATTGCGTTTGACTCCGCAGGGAAACTTGATTCAATCAATCACGATAGGAGTCCGTGCCAATGGTAGTACCAAGACCTTGCTTCTTAGTACCACAAACTTGCAAGCAGGGCAAATCAACCGTTTGGTGGTTAATCTCGACAGTATCTTCCGTGCCGATGCCATTGAGTCCGAGCGCGAGTGGCGTGACAACGATCAGGCTATCTATCCCGTCCGTCTTGAATTTGCCACTTTTGCTTTCGACAAAGATGCTGCCAGGCAGGAGTATCGCATTCCCATTGATGGGTGGTATCTCCATTTTGGAGAAGTGGCACCCGTTGAAACCGATGTGGACAGGATTCCTGTCCAATCCTCGACTGATGTACGGAAAATCTGTACACCGCAGGGGATTTTCATCTTGCATCAGGGTACACTTTATGACCTCTTGGGGCATCCCGTGGTGCATAATGGTGACAATTTATAAAATAGTAACGGATTTAGTAATCTAATACGCGTATGAGAAGAAATCTACTATTTGTTTTATCGCTCTTTATGGTGACTGCACCAGCCTTTGTTGGTGCACAATCCACTATCACATTGAGCGGCGTACCGCACACTATCGACACGTTGGAGACATTCCAATGTGGTCCTGGCAGTCAGTATATCTCTGTCCGCATGCGCCGCGTCAGTGACGGGGGCGGACGTTTGGATGCTTTCCTTATGAAAGTGGATGCCAACAACCCTTACATCTCTTTCGAAGAGGTGATGGGGGGCGATAAATTGGTGGGAACTGAGGCGGTGTCTGCTATGGGCGAACGCAAAAATAAAGAATCTGACAAACGTGTCTTCTTTGGTGGCACCAATGGCGACTTCTTTATCACGAAAGGTGATGTGGGTTTGCCGGTGGGTTTCGCCATCATCAACAATGAGTTTGCCCGTGTTCCCGACAATCGTGGCGACCGCCGTCTTGGTGCTATTGACGAGCAAATGCGGGGTGCCATTGGTAGTGTGGCAGCCTTCTCGGGCAAGGTTATCAATGGAACCGACACCATGAAACTGCGCCGTATCAACTACCAGCGTGGTGAGAACGAGTTGGTTCTTTTCAATCGTCATCATGGCCCGTCTACCAACACGAATGAGTATGGTACGGAACTGCTCCTCGACCTTGCTCAAGGTGAAACTTGGCACACCAACTGCACCGTACATGCCATTGTCCGCGCCAAAGAGCAGGACAAAGGCAATATGACCATTCCGCGCGGGCAGACTGTCCTTTCGGGGCATGGTACGATGGCGGAGCACCTCAATGCCGTTAATATCGGCGACACTTTGACTATCAAACTTGTATTCAAAATTGATGGTGTCCGTCAGAATATCAGCCAATGTATTGCAGGAGATAACTACGACCTCATTGTGAACAATGGCAAGGTGGTAGAGTCTAATTTCTGGAACGAGGTACATCCCCGTACTGCTTTCGGTCATTCAGAAAAGGGTGACACCATGATTTTCTGTGTCGTGGACGGACGTCATCTGTCTGTGGGCTGCAACACGCAAGCCCTTGGTGACATCATGCACCATTTTGGTGCTTACAAGGCAGTTAACTGGGACGGTGGTGGCAGCAGTCACTTGTGGCTGAACAATGTCGGACTGATGAATGCCGGTTGTGAAGCCACGGAGCGTGCTGTAGCCAATGGTATGTTTGCTGTGGCAGAGATGCCTACTGCAGATTCTGTTATCACGCAGTTGCAGGCTTATTCCACCACATTGCGTTTGCCGAAATACGGTGTACACAAGCCTAAGGTGTTGGGCTATAATCAGTATGGTCTCCTGCTGAATCCTGATGTACAGAATGTCACGCTCAGTTGCGACCCGTCAGTAGGGTATATCAACAAAGATGGTGCATTTGTCTGCCTTGGCGATGGTGAGTTGCGTATGCAGGCGGGCAAAGCTGCGGGCGTAGTACAAATACGCCTTACGGATAATGTGGATATGCGTATGCGTCTTGATACCGTCATTATCTACGACTATTCCAACTACCCTGTTGAAGCAGTTGCCACGGTTGGTAAGAACGATGTTCTCATTCAGCCCTCTGCTCTCACATGGGCGGTACAGGACCCATCGGTTGCTTCTATTTCCGAGGAAGGCATACTCAATGGTCTCAAAGATGGCATCACCGAAGTGTATGGCACCCTCAATGGGCAAATTGATACTTTGGTGGCTAAGGTTATGATACCTGCTTCCAATCCGTTGCATTTCGACGACTTTGTTCGCGATTATGCTGCGCATTGGACGCTCAAAGCCTCTGCTGACAAATGGGGTGCTGTCCTTGCACCCAATGCACAGGGCACGGCAGTCCTTTCGCTCAACTACACCGGTGGTCGTCAGGCCAATATCCGTTTGGGGTCTTCGCAGTACCTCTATTCTGCGCCTAACGACTTTTCGTTGCGCCTTACGCCGCAGGGTGACTTGATTAGCAAAATCACTATCGGCTTGCGTGCCCACAATGGTGCCGCCACTGTTATGCATAGTGTTGAGAACATCACGCCCGATAGTCCGCTCAACATCCATATTCCTCTGGATAGTCTCTTTGAGGTGAACAACGACCTTGCCATCTATCCTGTGGCACTGGAGTTCATCACGTTCTACCTCAATACGAGTGCTGAGAAGAAAGAGTACAATATACCGATTGATGGCATCTATCTCACCTACAACTCTTCCTCTACGGATATTGATAACGTACCGTCTATGGAGCGCACTCAATCCGATAAGGCGTGCAAGTTTGTGCAGAACGGGCAGGTGTACATTATGCGTCAGGGTAGTATCTACAACATTTTAGGAACAAAAATTCAATAGCATATCATGAAAAAGTTTGCATTATTTGTTTTGTGTCTTTCCACTTGCTTTGCAGCAAGTGCCGACATTCGTGTCGTTAGCAATACTGCATTGGGCAAAGGCTATTATCCTCGTTTTGCTGATGACCAGACCATTACTTGTTTCTCCGAGGAGAGTGCCGGTTATGATGATGTGGTTTCTGATGATGCCCTTCGTGTGGACAATGAGGATCTTACCCTCAACCTCTACCGCAATGGTGTCAAGACTGTTCTCACCCCTCATGGTACCGACGTCAACTATATTTGGGCATCACTTTCGCCGAACAAACAGTATATCTTGTTCAACACTATGCGTGGTACCGCTGTCTGCGACCTCAACGGGCGTGAGATTATCAATTTCGGACAGGGCCTGGATGCACCCGTATGGTATGGCAACGACTATGTTGTGGGTATGAACGACTGCTCCGACAGCCACCAATATACGGCTTCCTCCATCGTCATTGCCTCTGTGGACGGTAAGGTGCGCCAAACGCTCACCAACCCGTCTGAGTTCGGTATGTACCCCGCGGTGGATGCCGCTTCGGGGCGTATCGCCTACAACACGTTGGATGGTGACCTTCACTTGCTCCAACTCAACCTCACCGAGCAACCTATCCGCCGCACGGCTCCTGTCCTCAAGACGCTCCGTGACAGTCGTTCCAAGATGTTTGCCGCACAGCGTCGCCGTGCGGCTGCCAATGCCAAGCCGTCTGACTTCCGCATCTACATCAATCCTGGACATGGAGGCTATACCAGCGATGACCGCAATATCGCTATCTACCCTTTTGCACAGGGTGATACCCTCGGCTTCTATGAGAGTACTTCCAATCTCCACAAGGGACTCAAACTCGATACTCTCCTTCGCGAAGTGGGTTTCCAGACCAAGATGTCGCGCGTCCTCAACCGTCAGGACGACGACCGTGCCCTGTCTGCTATTGTAGAGGAAGCCAATGCTTGGAACTCCGACTACATGCTTTCTATCCACTCCAATGCGGGCGGACCGTCTAACTATGTTTTGATGCTTTATGCAGGTATTGATCTTGACGACCCGCAGCAGAGTTATCCCACACCTACTCCTTGCTCTGACGAGAGTCGGGAGATTTCTACTCTCATTGGCAACTACCTTTGTGAGAATGCTATCACCACTTGGACAGCCTCTGTACCCCGCATTGCAGGTGACAAGACTTTCGCCCGCACCGCTATGGGTTGGAGTAATGGTTATGGTGTCCTTCGTGGTCTCCGTGTACCGGGTGTTATATCTGAGGGCTGTATGCACGACTATCATCCCGAGACCTACCGCCTTATGAATATGGACTATAAATATAAGGAGTCCTACTATTTCCGCAAGGTGTTTATGGAGTATTTCTGCCATATGGGTATGTCCACAGGTGCTATCGGTGGTCAGGTGCGCGATGCTTTCAACAAGATGCTCTTCCCTGCTATCACCAAGATTCGCAACTCCCGCGATGAACTTCTGCCTATCGACCGCGCTACGATTGACTTGCTCAAAGATGGCAAGAAGATTGCTTCTTACACTACTGATACCCTTTATAACGGTGTCTTCTTCTTCTGGGATTTGGAACCGGGCGAATATACGCTCCATGCTGATGTGGACCACTACTATACGGTGGACTCCGTTATCACGGTTACTGCCAACAACATCGCCTACAAAGACCTCATGTTGCAGATGCGCCGCGAGACACGTCCCGAGGTCACTTCGTATAGTCCGAATGTGGCTATTACCGACAGCGTCAATGTTGCCACACCAATCGTCCTCAATTTCAACTGGGATATGTGGGAGGAGCCTACTCGTGCAGCGTTCTCTATCTCACCCGCTGTTGAAGGCACGCTTACGTTTGAGAACTCACAACGCACTTTGCGTTTCACTCCGAAGACGGCATACGAGCCGGGTACGGAATACACCGTTACGCTTGCCAAGTCGGCTGCACATCCCGATACGAATTATCCAAATACCCTTGCAGAAGATTTCGTTATGCGTTTCCGCACGCTCAATCGTCCTTGCTTGAGTGTGATGCTTACTTATCCTGCAGAGGGCGAAACGGACATAGACCTCAAGCCGTCAATCTTCATGCTCTTTGATGAGAAACTCCACAAGGAGTCCAACTATAAACTCTTCTCTGTTTCCGATAATGGCGATTTCACTTTTGTGCCTGCTTCGCGCAATTTCAAGAAGAACACCGTGGATGCTCCTTATGGCTCTGTCAAGATTGATGTTACCACCGAATTGAAGCCCAATACGCAATATAAGGTGGTTGTAGAGCCCACAGTTAAGGACACCGACAACATCATCCTCTTTACGCCTTTTGTCCTCAATTTCACTACGGGCGCAGGGGCTGTCTCCGAGAAAGAGGGTGAAATGATTATGAATCTTGATGATGTTGCCTTTGAGGTTGAACCCGATAAGACCGTGGCACTTGAAGACAAGATGATTCGCACCGGTGGCTCTACCAAACGTACCGAAGGTACCGGCTCCAATGACATTGTATATACGTTCGATGCGAATGAACCGGATGCACATCTCTTCCTCAAACCGCTTGACCTCACGCATGTATTCACTTCGTGCGACGAGATGGTCATTGACATCTATGGCGACTTCACGATGAATGATGTCTATGCAGAGTTCTCCACCGCAGGTGATATCCATACTTATAGACTTTGCAATCTCGATTTCATCGGTTGGAAGACTATCACGCTTGATTTGAGCCTGACAGACCTCCCTGTTGGTGTGGACTTCCAGTTCACAGGACTGAGCATCGTACGCACCTCTGTGCAACCTATCCTTTGCAACACGGGTGAAATCTATCTCGACCGTCTTGCCATTGTCAAGGGGCAAAACACCGCTGTAGATGCACCGCAAACGGATACTACAAATGCGATAGCCTACGACCTATTGGGCCGACCTGCCGCCACGAAACAAGACCGCCAAGTGTATATTCAAAACGGAAAGAAACATATTATTAACAAATAAAGCCCCATGTTCTCTTCGTGTATTCCGTGTGTCAAACAGCAAGGGATACGCAAGGGATGAGCAAGGGATACAATAGCGAAACCGATTAAATAAACTTATAATCTATTAACTCTTAAAAACAAACATTATGAAGAAAATCTTTAGTCTCCTTGTTGTCGCTTTGGCAACAATGACACTCTCCGCGCAGACTTTTAAGGTCACGTGGAATCTTGATGGTGGTTGCACGAATCCGCAGTGTGCTACCAACAAGGCAGAACTCTTCAATGCTTTTATGACTGATTGTGGTCTGATGAGCAAGTTAGAGGCTGCTGGAGTGACCTATGATTCTTTGTTGAATTATGTCAAATTGAATCCGGACAATCCTTGTAAAAATGATGGCATTGGTAAGTTTATGACTAACACCAACGCGTTAAGTATGCCTCAATGGGCATGGCTTAAGACCTACATCATCTCTGTGCGTGGCGAAGAACCCGCTGCGGGTGCCACAACGAATTATGAAGTAGGTGCATTCTGGATGTCTTGCCAAAACACTACATGGCCTAAATCTTCGGATTATACAGTGAAGGGCACAGACGCTGCTTATATGCCAGCCATGAATGCGGCAGGTCAGTATTATGCATATCCCACAGAAGTGGCTGCTGACTATGTATTGCCGACTCCTCTCAAGGCTGGTCATACATTCCTCGGGTGGTATGATGGCGAAACAAAGGTGGAGAAAGTTTCTGCAGATGTAGCCTTGACAGCAAAGTGGGATGTTACCAAGTTCAATGTTACTTGGAACTTGGATGGTGGTTGTGCTAACCTTATGTGTGCTACCAATAAAGCAGAACTCTTCAATGCGTTTATGGCTGATTGTGGTCTGACAAGCAAATTAGAGGCTAATGGTGCTACATATGAGTCTTTGTTACAATACGCAAAGAACAACCCTGCTGATCCTTGCAAGAATGAAGGAATTGGTGCTTATATGTCGAATGCCAATGCATTGGGTATGCCTCAATGGGCATGGCTGAAAGAATATTTGAACAAGACAAAAGGTTCTGATATTGGTGCTTTGACGGGTGCAGTTGCTCGTTATGAGGTGGCTGCTTTCTGGATGTCTTGCCAGAATAAGTCATATCCTGCGTCTTCTGATTATACGGTGGCTGGTATGGACGCTGAGTATGTACCTGCAATGAACGCTGCTGGTATCTACTATGAACTGCCTGCACAATACACTATGGTTCAAGAGTTGCCTACTCCTTTCAAAGCAGAGTATAACTTCTTGGGATGGTACAATGGTAGTACTAAAGTGGAGCATGTGGACGCTGATATGGCCCTTACCGCAAAATGGGAGCGTGCTATCTATAATGTCGCTTTCGTTGCTCCATTCGCATATCCCAATGATATGTATGTAGATGATGTATATGAGTTGGCTTATGCTCTTCAAAAGGACTACAACGCAGCATATAATGCATCAAAGGCATGGGCTAAGATGGAAGACGGGCAGGTTTATTACAATATCGCCAATGAATGGAAAACACCTGCCGAGGCTCAGGGGCAAGCAACGACTATCACTGGCTTTATCCAGAACTCTACATATAATACTACTAATAATCTTAAGACATTGTTAGAAAAGGAAGGTAGTAAATGGGCATGGGTGAAGGCTGCAATCAAAGCATCGCGTACAGCATCTGAATTATCAGTTGAAGATGCTGATATGGTAGAGAATGTATATCGTAAAGAAATCTCAAGTATGTTCTTGGCTTCTCCTGCAGATGGCGGTTGGCCGAAGAGCAGTGATTGGACGAAATATAACGCTGAGGCTATTGCTAAAGCGTGGGGTGGCATAGTTTCTCTTCCTGATACTATTGCAGAGGACTATACGTTGCCTGCAATGTACCGTGAGAACTATGAGTTTAAGGGTTGGTATTGGAATGAAGATTTCTCGGGTGACGAGATAAAGGTTGTTCCTGTTAAATCTAATGGTACACTCTATGCTAAGTTTGAGGCTACAGACAAAGCACTCCTCGGTATCGCTTTTGACAAGAAAGATACAGTAGAATTGCAAATGCCTGCTACTGACCAACTGACGGTTATCTACACTCCGGAAACGGCTGCGAATAAAAAAGTTGTTTGGTCGTCTTCTGATGAGGAAGTCCTCATTGTTGACCAAAACGGTTTGGTTACTCCTAAGAAACCGGGTAAAGCAACTATAAAGATAGTATCTGACGAAAGCAAATTGGAGGCTTCTGTTGTTTACAACATCACTGCTGCTCCAGGTGCTGTTACCGGCATTACGCTTGACCAAACGAAGGTTACTTTGGATATGGGCAAGACCATTCAATTAGTTGCCACTATCGCTCCTGAAGACGCTGTTAATAAGAAAATCATTTGGACTTCTGACAGCAAGGCTGCTTCTGTAGATGAGAATGGTCTTGTTAAGGCAGACACGGTAGGTACTGCTACTATCACTGCCACCACAGAGGATGGCGGCTATACTGCTACTTGTGTTATCACCGTACCGGAGCCTTTGGACGAAATCGTGGTAGAGAAACTTTGGGAAGTTGCAATCCCTGCTACTGTCGCTAATATCGGTGATGTTCGTAATGGTATGGGTTGGAATGGTAAGTTCTATCTTACAGACAAAAACAAACAGCAAGTACGTGTATTCTCTAAGAATGGTGAAGATGCTGATGCTGCTATTGATATTAAGTTGCCTGACACGTCTGTAGAGAAGATGGTGGCTCAATATGATACCACTAAGAACGAAGAGGGAACAATCGTGAAAATAGATACTACCTACAACAAGGTTACGGAGCAAGTTTCTCATACTCTTGGTACGGGTATTGCCATTGATGATGCAGGTAACATTGTATTGGGTACTAACTTCCCGAATAGCGTAGTAAGTGTTGCTATTATCAAACAAGGTGAGAAATCGGCAAAGGTAATTGACCTTGCATTGCCGAAGACAGGTCGTTGCGACCAAATCAATGCTTTTGGTGACATCTTCTCTGAGCAAGGTGGTTTTGTATTCTTCTATATCAGTGGGGCAACCCAATTGCAATATGCTAAAATTGCAAAGGGTGAACTTGTTGAGGTAAAAGCAATGGAGGGCAAGGTATTTGCCGGAGCATCGCCTTCACAGGTTCTCTATGGTTCAGAGACAAAGGCTGTGGCTAATGCTCGTGGCGGTGCTTCAATGCAAATTGTTGAGAATGGTGTTGTTACAGATATTATGCCGAAGGGTGCTATTACCAACGACCTTGGTGGTGCTGTGTTCTCCATTGGTGAGAATGAGGTTTGGGCTTACAAAGTAGGTACGGTTCACTCCTCTGAATTCTCTGTTCGCAATATGACCACACAGCAATTCGCAGCAGACAAAGATGGCAATACCGTTCATTACTTTATTGATAACAAGGCTGCTGCCAACAACTCGTATGCAAACTTCACGAAAGCAGAGAAGATTAACGACTATGCTTACTACCTGAATGTATTTACTTCGGGTAAGGGTGCTGCTGTTTACAAGGTTTACAAGAACATTCCTGTAGAGAGTATCATACTTGACAAGACGGCAGAGACCGTTAAGGCAGGCGACAAACTCCAACTGACGGCTACTATCGCTCCTGCCTACGCTACTATCCAAGATGTAGAATGGAGCACATCTGATTCTGCTATTGCTATTGTTGACCAAGCAGGTCTTGTTCAGGCTATTGCAGCAGGTGAGGCTACTATCACCGCTACTACCAAGGATGGCAACCATACCGCTACTTGCACGCTCACCGTTAAGGCTGTTCAGTACAAGAAAGCAACTTCGGTAGAGCAACTCCTTGCTGGCAAGAAGATGCTCATCGTTAATGGTGACTCTATCACGATGGCTGAAGCACGTACCAATAACTTTGGTTCTGTGGCTGTTACTCCTAATGAAGACGGCGTTATTGACAACGTACCCGCTGAGGCTACTGTTATCACTTTGGAGAAAGACTCTGTATTCTCGTTCGCTATTGATGGTGGCTATATTACCGCAACTACCGCAAGTTCTAACTATCTGAGAGTCGCTAAAGAGCGTTCTTCGCTTACAGGTTGGGATATTACTATTGCTGAGGATGGCGTGGCTGGTATCGTATGCCATGATGCCGAATCGCAACGTAATACTATCCGTTTCAATGAGAACAAGGGCAATCCTATCTTTGCGGCTTACAAGCCAGAAAACACTCAGAAGGATGTTACTATCTACATTGAGTTTGAGCCTGTTACGTATAACGTAACTGTTCCTGCAGGAACAAATATGTGCTACATCGTAGGTGCTATGACCAACTCTTGGAACACATTTGTTGAGATGGATATGGTGGATGCTACTCACTACACTATCACGCTTGACAATGCTGCCAAGACTGATGAGTACAAATATACCTGCGGCCCAGACTGGAAGTATGTAGAGAAGAATGCTGACGGTTCCGAGCGCGGCAATCGTACTTGGGCAGAGCAAGATGTAGTAGAGGCTTGGGCTGAAATTTACGATGCTGTAGAGGATGTTCGTATTGACGCTAACACCATTGAGAAAGTGATTATCGATGGTAACCTCTATATCATCCGTGGCGGTAAGATATACAACGCTAATGGTGCTGTAGTCCGCTAAGTCGATTGATTGAAACAACAAAGGTGTTTCTGCACCTTTGTGGCATACTGCCGAAAGGCAGTATGCTTGAATAAACAACAAGAGCCATTCAACTGAATGGCTCTTGTTGTGTTCTGTTATTAATTATTGTCAGTATGCGTATAGTCAGTTATACATATATCAGTTATACATATAAAAAAAGAGGATTGTCATCACGACAACCCAATCTTTTACTTAACCTTAAATCTAATACCATGAAAAACACGGTGCAAAGGTACTGCTTTTTCTGATATTAGCCAAATGTTTGAGTAGAAAAATATGTTTTATAGCACGTTTTTGTGCTTTTTGTAACTTGTACTTATCAAAATGACGGTGATTATATCTCTTTTTACTTGCTATTGTGCCATGAGTGTCCCCAATTTAACAATCAATGCGGACAGAGGCTCAACGGTAATATCAGTCTTGTGCAAGTCAACGAGGTCGCCTGTAAGAATATCGGTACCTTGTGCGTTGTAATGATTTAATATCTCGGCATAGTGCATGGTGGGAATAACGTGAGGCTCTTCGGAAGCATTCACATATACAAATACAGCCCCCTCATCTGTATAGCGGAAATAGGCGTATGTGTTGTCGCGTGTAGCAAAATGCATCAGTTTACCGCTATGCAAAATAGGTTCTGACTTCCTGTATTGGAACAGACGACATTGATAATCAAACAGTTCACGTTGTATATCCGTTAGTTCGGAGTCTTTGGGCAAAGGCATACGGAGTGTGGAATGCCCCAACGAAAGGTCAGAAGAACGCATAGCATACTCGTCACCGGCAAACAACTGAGGTATACCGCGTAGTGTTGCCAAGAGCGTGAGGCCTATCTTTACACGGCGTATGTCGTTGTCTTTCACTACATCGGCAAAACGGTCCATATCGTGGTTGCCGAGGAAGATGAGAAGTTGGTCGATATTGGCATACAAGTAGTCCATTGCCAACGCATCGTACACTTTCATCATACCTCCGCCCCAAGAAGTGCCGTCGTCAGCAAGTGCCTGACGGATAGCCTCGTTGAGAGGGAAATCCATCACGGCAGGAAGGTGGCTGTTGAATCCGTTGTAGTTGTCGGCACCATCTTGCCAATAGGCAACTGCTGATGCAGGACGTGTCCAGCACTCGCCCACAATGTTGATATTCGGGTACTCATTACGGATAGCACGTATCCATTGGGAAGCGGGAACCGGCTCCAAATAAGGATAGGTGTCCACACGCAGACCGTCCAAACCGGCATACTCAATCCACCATATAGCCCATTGCTTGAAATACTGCAACAAGTCGGGATTGCGCAGATTCATATCGGGCATAGCATGGTCGAACCACCCACCATTGGCGATGGTGCGGTCGAATTGTGACGCATGCGTATCGTAGTTGGAGGAGAATACATTATTAGTGGTGGTGTAGGTGTCCCATTGGTTAATCCAATCCGAGTAGGGGAGGTCTTGCATCCACCAGTGGGCTGTGCCGCAATGGTTAGGCACCATATCCATCAGCACTTTGATGCCCTTGCTGTGGGCTTGGCGGACGAGGTCACAATACAATTCGTTGGTTCCATAGCGCGGGTCGATGTGATAATAGTCGGAGCAGGCATAGCCGTGGTAAGACCACGCAGGCTCGTTGTCACACAGTAGCGGAGTCGGCCAAATGGCCGTGGCACCCAATGCGGAGATATGGTCGAGCGTCTGCATAATGCCTTGGATGTCACCTCCGTAGCGACCATGTACATTGTTGCGGTTGCCTGCTTCCGCCATGAGAGGGGATGTGTTGTTGGTGCTGTCACCGTCCACAAAACGGTCGGACATGATGAGATAGATAACATCTGCAGCGGAAAACGATTGCCGTTCGCGGCTATCAGGTCGGCGCGACAGGATAGTGTAGTCGTAGTGTGTACGGCGTTTGCCTTTCTGAAGGGTAATGCGATAGGTCCCTGCCTCGTTTGCACGTACATCAATAAAGAGATAGTTGGGACTCTCGGCATTGTGCTGCCCTGTGACAACCAAGCCGTTGCATTGTCCTTTCAGTGGCTTGCCGTTCTGCAGTCGTTGTATGCAGACTTGTGCATCCTGCAAATCTTCGCCATAGCACATCAGGGTGAGGGGACATTGCATATCCGTCCACCAACAGAGGGGTTCTACACGCTCTATTTGTGGTGCGGCCTGCAACGGAGCAGATACAGGTAACAAAATGATTGTCAGGAATGAAAGAAGTGTTCGTTTGGCAGAAAGAAGAGAACGTTGCTTCATAGCAGTTGTATTGTGATGGTTGGATGTACAAATAAAAATAGCGGGTCTGTAAGCCGGATTCTGTGCCGCCACCGATGTGCCGGTGTCCATCATTAATCTCGAGCAGGTATTGCTACATGCTTCTCTTGCTTCCTACCCTCCAACTCATGCGAGCAGCACTCAGACGTTGGTTTATTTGGAATTGCAGCCCACAGTGTAGTCGTTTCACCCTGTGCTGAAGCGCAGACTCGTCTCTGTACCAGTGACCAAGCATCGCTGCCTGACGGTCGTTAGCCGCTGTGGTGCTCTGTGCTGTCCGGACTTTCCTCGTGACAAGGGATTAAAACGCGTACGTTTTTCTTCCATACCCCGCGATGGACCGACCCGCTATTTATCAAAATAGCCCGCGGCACAAAGCCTTCGGGCTATCGAAAAGAGCGGCATAAGGGAGTCGAACCCTCCTCCTCAGCTTGGGAAGCTGATGCACTACCGATGTGCTAATGCCGCAAGTGGAATCGCGCAGCAAAGTTACTGCTTTTATTTGATATACGCAAATAAACGTTCGTTTTTATGAGAAAATACCTTGTATCCACCTCATATCCACCTCATATATGCTGCTTCCCCGATATGCCGCAAGCCCCTTTCGCCGTAGGCTGCATATTGAGTTTCCTGATGCTGTTGCAGGTGGTCTCCACCCGCCGTTTCCAGTCTTTGCCACTGGAGAAACAGCCTGACGACCCGCGATAGACTCCCGATAGACCCGCGATGTTTATCCCTTTTTATCCTCGTGTCAAACAGCAATGGTGAATAGCCCGACACGGGCAGAGTAAAGATGGGGACGGGTAGCCTTATAAAAGTCTGCCACTACCATATACAAGCAAATGGCAGTGGCAGGCATAAATAATTTGCGAGTTTTAGCGGAGTTTGGCACCAAACTTATCCTCAAAGGTCTTTTGCAGGCGTTGCATGATAGATTCTATCTGCTTGTCCTTCAATGTATTCTCAGGGTCTTGAAGAATAAACGACAAGGCATAAGATTTCTTGCCTGCCTCGAGGTTCTTACCCTCATAGACATCAAACAGATAGACATCCTTCAGCAGTTTGCGCTCGGTGTCATGTGCCGCCTTGGCAAGGTCGGCGAACTGCACCTGTTTGTCCACCAACAGGGCAAAGTCACGTTTTACTTCGGGGTATTTGGGCAAGTCGTTGATAACAGGTTTGTACTGCTTGTTGAGACGCAGGAGTTGGCTCCAACTGAGGTCTGCATAGTAAACGGGGTTATCGATGTCGAACGCTTTGCGGAGACGTGCCGAGATGATGCCCATACGTCCAATCTCTTTGCCGTTGGGTGCTTTGATAAGCAAGCCATCGGAGCAGAGGTCGTTGGTGAACGGCTCCAATACACAATGCGCCACATCCACACCGAGGCGGCGAATGATATTGTTCACATAGGCGTGCAACTGATAGAAACTGCACTCTTCGCCCTTGTGCACCCAACTTTGGAGCGTTTTGTTGCCTGTCACCCATAGGGCAAGATGCGGCTCTTCGGTGTAGGCATAGAGCGGGTCCACTTCCCAATCAGGGTCTTTCTCACAGCGGGCAGCCACCTTGGCAGCGTCGTAGTGGTAGCAGTTGCCGAACTCATAGAACTTAAGGTCGGCGTTCTTGCGGTTGGCATTGCGCTGGATGCTCTCCAAACCTCCAAAGAGCAGGGTCTGACGCATTACACCGAGGTCCTGGCTCAATGGGTTGAGAATCTTGACACAATGCTCCAATGGGTACTGTTTGAGTCCGTCGTAGTAGGAGACTTTGGTGAGGGAGTTGTTGAGTATCTCGTAGAATCCCTGTGCGGAGAGTTGCTCGGAGATACGTGTTTGGAGCGCTATGGGGTTGGGCTTGGGGTTGTAACTGAGGTTGGTGTTTACCTTTTCGGGGAACTCCACATTGTTGTAGCCGTAGATGCGGAGGATGTCCTCCACTACGTCGCATTCGCGCTGTACGTCCACACGGTAGCGCGGCACACCGATGTGCCAAACGGAACCTTGCTGGTCGTAAATCTCCACTTCCAGAGCGTGGAGGATAGTCTCTATCTCGGCTGTGCTTAACTCTTTGCCAATGAGGGCATTGACACGATTAATGTCCAATTCGACTTTCCACGGCTCGAAATATGTCTGTCCTTGGTCGGTAATCTCCATGGCAACTTCACCGCCCGCTACCTCTTGGATGAGGAGGGCGCAACGCTTTAATATATATAAGGTGTTGTTGGGGTCGCAACCGCGCTCGTAACGGAAACTGGCATCGGTGGAGAGTTGGTGGCGACGCGCTGTCTTGCGAATGCTGACGGGGTCGAAGTAGGCACTTTCAAGGAAGACGTTCTTGGTTTGCTCGGTGATGCCTGATTCGAGACCACCGAAGACACCTGCAATGGTCATCGGTTCTTCGGCATTGCAAATCATGAGGTCAGCCGCCGAAAGGGTACGCTCTACGCCGTCTAAGGTGACGAACTTCTCACCCTCGCGGGCATTGCGGACGTGAATAGTGTGTCCTTTTATCTTGTCGGCATCAAACGAATGCAACGCCTGCCCCATTTCGTGCAGTACGAAATTGGTGACATCCACCACGTTGTTGATAGGACGCAAGCCAATGGTTGTCAGCGACTTCTTCAACCAATCGGGCGACTCTTTGATGGTCACTCCTTTTATACTGACGCCTGTATAGCGCGGGCATGCCTGCGGGTTGTCGATGGTGACGGTGATGGGCAGTTCGTGATTGTCTATATGGAAAGCGTCCACGCTTGGTTTAGTAAGCGTAAGTTCCTGACCGTGAGCCTTGTAGTAGGCATATAGGTCGCGCGCTACACCATAGTGACTGGCTGCATCGGAGCGGTTGGGAGTGATGTCCACCTCGATAAGGGTGTCGTCCTCCACATGGAAATACTCCTTAGCAGGTATACCGACAGGGGTATCGGAAGGCAAGACCATAATGCCGTCGTGGCTTGTGCCGACACCAATCTCATCTTCGGCGCAAATCATTCCGAGCGATTCCTCACCTCGAATCTTGCCGCGTTTGATGGTGAAATGTTCATCGCCATCGTAGAGCACGGTGCCGATAGTTGCCACGATAACCTTCTGACCGGCAGCCACATTGGGTGCCCCGCAGACAATCTGCAGCGGCTCTGCATCGGGTGCGACGCGCGTGGTGGTGATATGCAAATGGTCGGAATTGGGGTGCGGCACGCAGGTGATGACTTCACCTACCACCAAGCCTTCCAAACCGCCCTTAATGGTCTGTACTTTCTCTACCGTACCTACCTCCAAACCAATAGAGGTCAGGATTTTAGCCACTGTCTCAGCATCGTCTGTGAGCGTTAAGTAGCGTTTCAACCAGTTGTAAGATATATTCATAGTCTTATTGTTTCAACCCGCAAAGGTACAAAAAAATGAGCATATACACAAGTGGTCGCTATTTTATCCGTTGAAATTCTAATGGGGAGCCTTCTTGGCGGCAATTACCAGTTGGATGGAATTGATGAGATTTTGCCAAATGATGTAGGCTGCAGGACCTATGGCAGACATAGGGAGCAGATAGGTTTGTGCCATCCATACGCCGAGGGTGGTGTTTTTTTGTCCGAAGGCTTGTCCTGCCGTGATACGGCTCACTTGTGGCATAGTGTAGTTGGCAGCCTCGGGATTGATGAGTACATCATGGTAATCTTCGCCGCGATTTGGGGCAGGAAAGTGGTAACCAATCTTTCTTCCCAGGACGAATTGCAGCAGGCAGGTCAGCAGTGCGCCAATGCAAAGCACGAGTACCGTCCACCAGTTATAGCGCTGAGTAACAAGCGTATAGGTGAGGTCCGCCATCAGTAGAATCAGCGTTGCCGCCCAGAGGTAGAAAGGCATGGCTGCCCATGTGCGCGACAATGCAAAGGTTTTATCCGTACCTTTGTGGCGTTGGCAGGCATTGTAGCCAAAGCGCAGCAGCCATGCCGCGAGGAACGGACTGAGCAATAACGGACCGACCTTGCTGAGTATCAGCCAACTGGCCTCGATGAAACGTATGTCCGAAGTGGGATTGACGATGGGAAAGAAGGCGGGCACTACAATCGCTGTAGCAATGTTGCTGAGCAGGGTGAAGGTGGTCAGGTTTTGTATGCTTCCGCCTAATTTGCCTGCAATGATAGGGGCTGCGGTGGCGGTGGGCATGATGATGCATATCATAATGCCCTGTGTGATGATGGCGATGTCGTCAGTCTCCATTCCCCAAGTGCCGGCAATGGCGTTGAGCACGCCTAACAGACCGTAGTAGATGGCTGCCGTGAGTGCCATTTGCACGCCCAAGACTATCCAATGCCATGCATGCAGACGAAGGTCGAGCGGGTTGACCTTGCAGAAAGTGAAGAAAAGCATCAAGAAAATCAATGGCGGTAACATCCACGTAAGGTGTCGAAACCACGGGTATCCTGCCGCACCAATGAGCATGGCGAGTACCAATGCATTGCGGTCGATAAAAGCCTTGACGGCGTTGAGTCTGACAGACATGGAACGCCGATAGTTATTTGATTATCACCATAGTGGCCCCAAATCCGTATTGGGCGAAGGAAGCGTCCTGGTATTCGCAAGCGGGATAGTGGTTGCGCAATTCGGTGGCGATAGCAGCCTTAAGGATACCTTCTCCGCGTCCGTGAATGAAGACAATCTTTTTGCCTTTGTAGCGGATATTGTCGCGCATCGTGCGGCGAAAGATATCCATCTGCAGGTGCAGCATTTCGCTGCGTTCTATCTGCTGCCAACGGTCAGTCAAAGCACTGATGTGCAGGTCTATCTCCAATATGTCCTCTTTTTTTGCCTCTCTCTTCCCTTTGGCACGGCGTTCAATGGCGGATGGAATGACGGCAGTACCGACGACCTTGGTTTGCATATCACGCGGAGTGGGTGTCGCCTCCGGGCGGACGACAGACGCTTGTTTGGCGGGGGTGGTCACTACTATTTGTGACAAAGGGGTAGGTATCTCAAAACCGTCTTCGTCTTCTATATATATAAGGTGTCGGTTGGCATCAATACGTGCCACGCGCCCGCCGCCCACCGAATCCAAAAAGCGTACTTCATCGCCGATATGGATATCTTCAATTGCTTGCATAGGTTTGTTGAATCTTCGAAACAGGGCGCAAAGTTACTGCTTTTTTCCGAGATAAACAACAATGTGTTTACCCAAAATATGGTATTGCACAGCCTTGCGAAAGGCAGTAATTTTGCACCGTGATTTGAAACAAGACAAAGGTATTAGTAAGGTTAAATAATATGTGTAAACTAAGCAGGGTTTCACTTCCCATTATCCTTTTGATTAGCAGCGCACTATGCGTACAAGCCGACGATTCTGTCCGTGTCAGCAGTGCCGATTTGCAGGCTCTTATGCAGCGTGTGGAACGCCTTGAAAAAAAACAATCCTCGGTGGATGCCACCACAGGGGCTACCCCAAAAGTGGGTAAGCAGCACACTACCGAAAACGATTCCGCCGTTACGGAGCGCAAGCCGCGGCTGACTATTGGCGGGTACGGGGAGGCGACGATGAAGCGTTGTTTCTACTCCAACAACTATCTGCGCTATACCTCGCCCGAGAAGTACAAGAACGACCAATACGGCGAGTTTGACCTGCCGCACGTGGTAGTGTATATGGGTTATGACTTCGGCAAAGGCTGGTCGATGGGTACGGAGATTGAGTTCGAGCATGGCGGCACCGAGGCAGCAGTGGAGATAGAAGACGAAGAGGGTGGCGAATACGAGACCGAAGTGGAGCGTGGCGGCGAAGTGGCTCTGGAGCAGTTCTGGCTGCAAAAGTCGTTCAACCGCTATGCCAACCTGCGTGCGGGTATGCTCATCGTACCGCTTGGCGGCACGAATGCGCACCACGAACCCGACCAGTTCTTTGGCGTCTATCGTCCCGAGGGCGACAACACGATTATCCCCTGTACGTGGCACGATGTGGGTTTGCAGTTCCACGGCCGCTACAAATGGCTTGCCTATACGGCGCAGTTCCTCCCCGGGTTGGAGAGTTCGCTCTTTGGCAGCAAGAACTGGATTCATTATGGCTCGGCATCGGCATACGAGTTCAAGTTGGCTAACTGCTACGCGGGTCTGGCGCGTTTCGATTTCTATCCCCTCAATCATCAGGGTTCCGATGCCTTGCGCCTGTCGGTAAGCGGATATGCGGGTACGTCCTTTCGCAACAATCTCCAACCTACCACCAACAAGAAATACGAGGGTGTGAAAGGCTTGGTGAGCCTCGGGGCTTTCGATTGGCGGTACAAGGGGCATGGCATCATCTTCCGCGGTTCGGCTATCTACGGACACCTGAGCGATGCAGACAAGATAACCGCCTACAACAAATCGATGCCGAAAACTTCGGTCTCTAAGAGACAGAACGTGGCAAGCGACGCCTACAGCGTGGGTGCGGAGATAGGGTACGATTTCTTCTCGCTCAACAAGACTCTGCGCGACAAACAGCAGCAGTTCTACCTCTTTGCCCGCTACGACATCTACGATGCGCAGGCAAAGATTGACGCCAGCCGCAACTACTGGGCAGGGCGGCAGAAAATATCCTGCGGCTTCAACTATTTCCCTATCCCGCAGATTGTTGTCAAAGGCGAGTTCGGCTACGGCATCCTGAACCAGAACCCCCACTCGGAGACCAACTACAACAACGAACCGTATATCGCCTTGAGCATCAACTACAGCGGTTTCTTTCAGTTGTAAAAAGACTCTCCCGCCCTCCCTTTATAGGAAGGAGAAAAGAAGCAAGTGGTAGGGTAGTGGTAGGGCGATAGACTGCATATACAAGGCACACGGAAGGTGTGCGAGAGAACAATAGAACAATACATAATAAAAATAATCAACTACAATGAAAAAGATTTTCTTTTATGCAACGCTGCTCGCAGTAGCAGCCACGAGTCTGACCTCGTGCAACCAGGACAAGAAAGATGATGTGGATTCACCCAAAGAGACCGCCTTGAAGGCAGCAATGACTCCGTATGTGGACAACACGGTGATTGCCACCTACAAGAACCTCTCCGACGCCACTATCAAACTGTATGCCGACTGCGAAAACATCTTCGACAAATATGAGGCAAAGACGCTGACCGACGCCGACGTGAAGGCCGCTGCCGAGTCGTGGACTGCCGCACGCCGCTATTGGGAGTTGAGCGAGGCATTTCTTTTCGGTCCCGCTGCCAACCACAACATCGACCCTCACATTGACTCGTGGCCCCTTGACAAAGACGGTATGGATGCCATGCTCGGCAATGCAGAGCAGATGAAACTGATTGAGGAGCAAGGTGCTGATTATGTGGGTGACAAACTCGGCTATGGGCTGCTCGGTTTCCATGCTATCGAGTATATGCTCTATGCCAGCGACAATGCCGACAAGAGCAATGTGCGCACGCACGACATCTCGACCTACACCCGCGCGGAGTTGGTCTATCTGGTGGCTGTGGCAGAAGATCTGCGCAACCAGACGGTGGCCTTGGAGGCTTCGTGGGCAGGCATTGACAACATAACCAAAGAGAAACAAGCCATCCTCGAAGATGCCGAAATCGACTACGGTGTAGAGTTCGCCAAAGGCTACGGCTCATATATGAAAGTGGCTACCGGCGGTACATACGCGACCTATCAGGAGGCTGCCGAGGAACTGATTCAGGGTTGTATCGATATTGCCGACGAGGTAGGTAACACCAAGATCGGGCGTCCGAACAATGCCTCGAGCGAGAAGGACCGCAACTACATTGAGAGCCCATACGCGCTGAACTCGATAGAGGATTTCCAAGACAACATCCGCTCTATCCAGAACGCTTACTGCGGCAGCGTGGCAGGCAATGCTTCGGTATCAGATTACATCAAATCGGTGGACGCCAATCTCGACAGCGAGTGCAAAAAGGCTATTGAAAACGCCATCGCCGCCATTGGCCAGATTGCAGAGCCGTTTGCCTCCAATGCCAAGAGTTCCGAGGCAACCAACGCCGTGAAGGTGGTAGGTACAGACCTTGTGGACGTACTGAACAAGGTAAACGCCAAACTGAGCGAGCAGAACTAATTAAGAATTAGGAATAAAGAGTAAGGAATAAGGAGTAAAGATAATTATGAATTATATGAAACGTTCTTATTTTATGACGGGTATGCTTGTCAGCGTTTTTGCGCTGGCAAGTTGCCATATTGAACAGGGTGGTCAAGACGAGCCCACCAACAAAGACACCGAACTTCCGGATTGGTACTACACGGGCGGACAACTCGGTACATCCTTTCTATCCACAGCCAACGCATACGAGCAGCCGACGCCATCTGTGGAAAACGGGCATTGGATGGAGTCATTCAAAGCGGGCGAAGCATTGTTCGAGAAACAGTTTGTAAGCAATGCGACGGGTACACGCAGCGGACTCGGTCCTGTGTATGTACGCAGTTCGTGCTTGCACTGCCACCCGAGTTACGGGCATGGCAAGAGTGTAGATGAGGGTACGTACAACACTACCGAGATTGGCAACGGTACGCTGCTTGTTATCTTTGACCCCGCTACCGAGAACTACAAGACATGGGTGGCAGGTATGCCGCAACTGCACGCCGTGGCACCGTTTAAGGCTCCGATAGACGAGAGCCAGATCAACGTAACGTGGAAGACCGTCAGCACCTGCGCCGCCAGCGGCAACAAGATGGCTTTTGCCGACGGAGAGCCATTCGAACTGCGCTATCCCGAGGTAAGTATGCCTACGAGTGCTATCTACGGTGCCGACCAACTCGACCTGGGAGAGTATGAGGTACGGCTCGAGAACACGATAGGTATCTTCGGTACCGGTCTGACCGACGCTATCCCCGACGACTCCATCACCGCGCAGTGGGTTCGCGAGGAGCAGGCTTACAACAAAGGTTACCTACGCCACTGGAAGAGCGCATGGTTCGAGGGCGGAAACTGGAAAGAGGGTGCCTACTACTCGAACTCGAAGCAAGGCGATGGCACGAAATACGTACGCCGCTATACCTACGCTATGTCGCGCGGTCCGCTGCTTGACGCAGCCGGTGCCAACGCTATCTGGAACATCACCAACGTAACCCGCTCCGACCGCCGCTACCACTACTTAGACCTCGCAGGCAAGAACTACGCCACCATCTCATCGAAAGACCCCGATGTACAAGCCGGTTTCCCCGCTTACATTGAGAGAATCGACCCGAAACATGAGCATGCCGAGTGGTTCACCGACAACGTAGAGCAGAACATCTACAACTATCTGACCAGCACTGACCTGCCCGTAGAGATGTCGGACGACGAGTACTCAGACTTTATGGTTTGGCATCGCGGTTTGGCAGTACCTGCAGCCCGCAACGTGAAGGACAAGGAGGTACTGCGCGGACGCGAACTATTTACGCAGATCGGTTGCGCCGAATGTCACCGTCCGTCTTGGACAACGGGCGCAGACTACATACAAGACCCGAACAAGTTCTTCACCCGCAACAACGATATGCCGCGTTATCCATACCAGACCATCTGGCCCTACACCGACTTTGTACAGCACAAACTCTGTATGGAGAAAGATATCCGTACCGGTTGGTGCCGTACCACTCCACTATGGGGTCGCGGTTTGCACCAGAAAATCACAGGCGATGCGTACGAGGCACGTATGCACGATACGCGTGCCCGCAACGTGGTAGAGGCCATTATGTGGCACGGCTACAGCGAGGAGAGTGATGCATTGGAGTCGGCAAAGGCATTTTATAATTTGTCAAAAGAAGACCGCGATGCGTTGGTTAAGTTTGTGAACGCAATCTGATCCGCTGCATTTTGAAACAATACTCGGCTGCCTACTCAGGCAGCCGAGTATTGTTTTTATTTCTTCCAAAAGCGACAAGTGATGTCTTGCAGTCGGTTGTCTTGTATGCGGTAGAAGCGTTGGTTGGTATTTGGGGATTTCAGTCCGCCGAGTGCCTCGATGTACGGACCGATTTTGATGTAGTCGAAGTGCTCCAAGTGCCAGCCGTCGGGTAGGGTAGTGCGCCCTGTGTACCACGCCGTGCGCAGTCCGAGGGTGTGGATATATGCCGCCATTTGCTCTACTGCCTGCAGATCGCCGTCGCCGCCCATCAGCCCTACGCATGTCACGCCCGAATAACGCTCCAGCAATCGGTTGAGTGCCGCAGGGCTGAGTTCTTCGCCTATATCCTCCCGCAGATGCGGGCTGTGGCAGCCCTCGCAACGGTGCGGGCAGCCGCTGAGGTTGAGCGCGAGAGTGGTCTCGTCTGGCACCTCTTGAAACACAATATCATAGTCAGCAAAACGCAGGCTCATGTACGATTTTATTATTTACGATGTACGATTTATTTACGATTTTGGGGTATGATTTCGCTATTTACAGAGTGCCTTACCGTCGCAGCAATTTACTCAACGGGTCCTGCGGCATAGACTTGTAGCGGTTGTCGCGGGTCATGGAGAAGCACCATTTGCGCAGGCACGAGGTGGGCAGCGACGCCCCGACCGCCATCACAAACACCACGGTGAACGTCGTAACGCCATTCACGAAGAAGTCCAGCATATAGCGCATCGCCTGCTCGCTGTCCTGCGCGAACCGCATAAACTGCATGAGCGCGAAGATGGTGCGGTAGGCGTACATTCCGGGAATCATCGGCAGCAGCGCGGGGATATATAGGGTGGTGGTGGGCGTGTGGAGCCAATAGGCAAAGGCGATGCACGCGGCACCAATCACCAACGCCCCGACAAAAGAGGCGGTCATGATGTCCCACCCCGCAAAGTGCATCAGGCTGTAGCGCGTGGTATGCCCTATTGCCGCCAGCAGCGCGCAGAACGGAATCGTGCGTTTCGACGGGTCTGAGATAACGGCAAACCCGATAGCCGCCACGGCAGCCAGCGCGCCGTCAAAGAGAATAGAACCAAGTACCGACATATCCTACCACGCAATTTGTCCCACCAACAGCATCGTACACAGCAACCCCACCGCCATACAGCCGATGAGCAGCATGGCATCTATCAGTCGCGCAAAGCCCGCCAGCACGTGCCCTTCCACGGTGTCTATCACGCTGTTAATCAGCGGCACACCAGGCACCAAGTACAATGCACTGGCAGCGATGGCGGTGTCGGGCGTCTGCCCGAGGTGCAGAAAGCCGCACAATGACGCTATCTGCGAGGAAATCAGTGCGCACGAAAACCATATCCCAAAGGTATTCACGTGTTTGCGCAACATCAGAATCTTGATGGCATAACCCACCCATGTCGCCACAGCCACCATTCCGCACGCCTGCCAGTCGCCTCCGAACAGCCCGCAAAAAGCGGCATTCGCCACACCTACCAGCCCAAGCACCGCCCAATCATTCATGCGTGGCGCAGCCATTATCGCTTTGTACCGCCGCCATAGTTCTTCCAAACCGAGGTGCTCGTCGTAGGCCTGCCAACTCAGCGCACTGAGGTCAGCGTTCAGGCGGAAACTGACGGGGCGGGGGTGAATGGTAGTCACCTTGTCGTACACGTGCTGCCCGTCGCGCGTGGCGAGGGTGAGGTTCA
Organism: uncultured Bacteroidales bacterium; assembly: GCA_934667275.1. GTDB lineage: Bacteria > Bacteroidota > Bacteroidia > Bacteroidales > Paludibacteraceae > Colicola. The sequence continues at coordinate 121,398 of CAKULK010000001.1, forward strand.
GCGTCTTGTGCAGGATGGTCATCTCCACATTCACGTCCAGCGCCGAGGCTATGCGACAAGTGTTGCGCACCACGCGCGTGGTGTGCACACCCGATGCCTGCAAGCAACTGGCGTACTCGGACAGAAAGTGCGAGTACTGCTTCAGTTGCTCGTGAATACCCTCTTCTTCACTCATTTCAAATCGCCCGCTTTGGCGTAGTAGCGGCGTGCTGCCTCTTCCTGACGCGGCTCCGAGAAGTTGCTTATCCGCTTCAGGTAACCGATGATACGGGTCAGATAATCAACGTTTTTGCTGCCGCAAACGGGGCACTCGTGCAGATAACGCTTGTCGATATGCCCGCAGTCGTTGCACACCGTATTCGGGATGTTGAACGTGAAATAGTTGCACCCTTCCTTGGCGGCGACGCGCAGCAGATTGCGGTATTGCGCCTGCGACAGGTGCTCCTCAAGGTTGCAATGCAGCGCCGAACCGCCCGTCAGGTGCTCCACATACTTGCGTCCGTGCAGACGGAACTTGTCCAGCACGTTCAGGCTGCTGTCCTCCACAATGTAGAAGTAACTGTTGTAGCAGTCGCGCGGCACCGCGTAGCCGTCCTCTTTGTCCCATTTCGCGTGCTTGACGCCCACATTCTCGGCGGGAATCATCTCGCAGTTGAACATCACCTCCTTGCTCCTGTACTCCTTGTTCTTGCGCTCGATGATGCCCAGCACGTCCTGCACAAACTTCGTATATTCCTCATTATCATTGATTTTGATGCCAAGGAACTCCGCCGCCTCCACCAGTCCGTTCACGCCGATGGTCAGGTATTGGCGCGCGATATTGATGAATCCTGCGTCAAACAGCGGCAGCATGCCCTGCTCTTGCAGGCGTTTCAGGTTCTCGTTGTACGCGAGTTGCACCTTGTGCATCAGGTCCACAACCTCCTCAATATAAGTGAGATACGACATTCCTTGGCGCACCGCATACTGCACCGTCCTGTTGAGGTTGATGGTCAGCACGCTCTTCGAACCCGTGCTCACGCCTCCGGCGCCGAGGGTGTAACTGAACCCGTTGTCGGTAATCTCGTTGCGCAGACGGCAGCATGATGCCAGCGAGTCCGCATTGTCGCTCAGATAGGTGAAGAACGAGTGCCCTTCGGCGTACATCTCCGCCGTGAAATCGGCGTATTCCTTGTCCTTCACGTCGCCGTTCTCGCTCAGCAGCGCCATCGTCTCCACGGGGAAGGTCAGCACGCTGCGCAGACGCTCGGCGTTGAACCACTTCATAAACCGCTTCTGCAACCAGTTCAGCGAATCCCAGTCGGGTTTCGAGCCGTCGGGGAACACAAAGTTGCCGAAGATGCTGTCGAAATAGTAGTGGTCATAGTAACTGATATTCCAGAACACCGACTGGAAGTTGCGCGCGCCAGTAGGCTGGTTGATGGAGTACACCACCTGCTCGAAGCAATCCGTAATCACCTTGTCTATAGTGCGTTGGCGTTTGCTCAGGTCCACCACCTTGTCGGGGTGCTGGTAGTAGTCCTGTCCGTATTCCAGACCGATAAAATAGTTCATGTACATCAGGAACTCCGGCGTGGCGCATGCGCCGCTCAGCATCGACGACACCATAAACACCATATTTATAAAGCCCCCGCAGAACGATTTGAGGTTGGTCGGAGGCGTGGCATTGCCGCCGATGGACTTGGTGCCTTCCAGCAGCCACGGGTACATCGTGATACTTGCGCAGTAGTTGGCGAGGCTGGTCTCGTCGTTCTTGTAGATGAAGTGCTGCTTGAGCAGCGACATGTACTTGTCAGCCAACTCCTTGCCGAACATCTTCTCGATGCGTTCCGTCAGCATACGGCGGTTCAGACGGATGTAGTTCGACTTCGGCAACTCGCCGATGAGCGTGGCGATGTTTTTCTTCTCCACGTTGGCGTTGGCGTCGTACTTGCTGCCCGTAGCGGCGTTGCTGGCGTTGCAGTAGTTCATCAGGAAGTCCAACTTGTCCATGGTCTCGCGGTCTTTCGTATGGCGGTAGCGGTAAATCATGTAGTTTTTTGCCACTTTGAAGTACCCTTCTGCCATCAGTGCCACTTCCACTTGGTTTTGGATTTCCTCCACGCTGATGCCGTCATGAATGCGCAGCCTCGAGATGATAGCCGCCATAGTCTCCTCGGTCGCGAACGTCCCCGATGCGATAAACGCCTTGTTGATAGCGTTTTTAATCTTGTCAACGGTAAAGACCTCCGCCTTACCGTCACGCTTGATAATCCTTGTCTCCATAAACTTCCCTTATTGTTATATATGTGTAATCTTTTTTTTTGTGTCAGCGTTGTGCTTCTTTTGGTATGCAAGTCTCTATCTGAAAAAGACGTACAAAGGTAGTGTATTTTTTTGAGGTGTACAAGTGGAATTTGATTTTGTACTTAAAAGTATTTGGAAAGCAAAGACAATCAGGCGGTACTATCTGATTGTCTTTGATGTGTCAGGAATGTTAAAATAATTCTAATCTGCTACAATGCTCATTTATTACCACACCTCCATATATGTAAATGCAAAAAAGGCGAAAATCTATCACTTATCACAAAGAAAAATTGCAATTTCTTTGTAAATTGTTGGTTAGTAGCCCGATAAAATGCACTATTTACTAAAAAAGAGACTGCCTGACAAACAGGACAGTCTCTTTTTGATTAGTAAACCTTATGGTTGGCGGGTTATTTCACTACCTTGGCGGTGAGGTCTCCGAACTTGATGATGTAAACGCCGTTAGCCCATGCCGAGGTACGGATGGTGTTGATGCCTTCGTGACCTACCACCTGTGCTATGCACTTGCCCGAGAGGTCGTAGATACGGATAGTACCTGTCTCGGCGAGGTTCACGTTCAGGTAGTCAACAAACGGATTCGGATATGCAACAAGACCATTGTTGTCGCTATCAATGTCTTCCAGTCCTGTAGGAGTAGATTGTACCGTGACACGGAAGGTGTTGGTAGCAGACCTTGTATAGATAGGAGCATTTTTGTATGCCTGATAGGTACCGGTCTCTTCGATAGTGATGTCGGCTACACCCGTCTTGCCCTCGGCGAAGGAGAGCAGGAGTTCGTCGTTGTTGTCCTCGGCAAATGCTGCGGTAACAAGTTCCTCATTGGTGTTCGCCTTGACGCTCTTCGCGAACTTGGTGGTGTTCTTGTTGATAGGCGTCTTCCATGTGAAGGCATCAGCCAGCGAAATAGTCATACCTGTGATTCCGTACTCCACCGGCAATGTGATGTCGGCTATCTGGTGCGGATAGATGGCATAGATAGCAGGACGGAGGGTGACGGTGTATGCTTCGAACTCGTAGTTCATACCGCACTTGTCGATAACCTCAGCATAGATGTGGACGACGGAGTCTTCGTCAAGGTTGTTGTTCTTCAGCGACTCGGGGAAACGGAACGTAACCTGTGCGCTGTTGGTAGTCCTGAGGTTGTAGGTCATCATATCAGCGTAAGGTACCCAGTTCTTGATGTACACGTTGTCGATATTGCCTTCGGTATCGGTGAAGTCGCTCGGCCATACAGACTTGCCCTGCGAATAGGTGGTAGTCTCGTCCAAGTTGAACTTGTTGGGTACTCCCTTGCCTGCTTTGGGTTGCGGAGCGTCGTTACGCGCAAGGGCAGCGCTCATCGCCATGGCTTCGGGACTTGCTGCGACACCCTCGAAGGAGCCTGCGGAAGTGAAATCGGCATGGTAAATACGTCCTTCACCTGCACCACCCCATGAGCCGTAAGCCACATAGTACTCACCCGTCGCAGTATCGCGAGTGCTTGCCATAGGCGTGATGCCTTCTACCGGAGTGGTCATCACTTCCGTGGTGGATGTAATGCCTGTCTTGGTGTTGTGTGCCAAGAATCCTGTCTCGGTGGCGAGCATAATGCTGTCGCCCGTCATCGGGTCGATAGCGGCGGGGGCTGACGAGAAGGACGAAGGTGTGTTGGTAGCCTTTTCGGTGTAGGTCAGTGTGCGCACATCGAAGGTCAGTACTGCAGATGTGACGGTGTAGTTGTCGCGACGGACACAGTAAATGACGGTGTCTTGCGGAATCAGCATACTGACATTGAGACCCGCCTCACCCATAGGCACTTCTTTTTCCAACTTGAGGGTATTGAGGTTGATAACCGCCATGCTGCTTGTGGTACCTGCCCAACCGCCGTTAATCATCACATACGCCATGGTGTCGATAACGGCAATGTCGGTAGCCTGGTCGGATACGGGCACCTTGGTGACGAGCGAGAGGTCGGTCTTGTTGTAAACGCGCACGTTGTAGCCGTCCTCAGGGGCACCGCCGCTGTTCTGACGGGTAACGAGCAGCCAGTTGCGGTAAACAGCCATCTTGTTGTTCAAGCCATAACTCGATTGACCCATGCCGTCGTCCAGCATAGTGGTGTCTTGGCAGTACTTGGTGGCAACGACCTCGTTGTTGGTGGTGTTGAAACGGGTGATGTAGTTGTCTGCAGCCACATACGCAAACGCGCCGTCCACAATCATGTCTTGTACGGAAGTGGCATCGACTGCGCCTACAGGGGTTGTCTTCTTGGTTTGGGTGTCATACGCAAGCAGTTCGGTACCCTTGGTGCCACCGAATGCGCCGCCGTTGACAAAGAGCATCTTCTTGTTGGCAGGCTGCATGTCGCCCTCGTGGTAACGGAAAGGTACGGTGAGGTTGAAGTCCTGGTTGAAAGCACGTACCACGAAGTCAACGGTATCATATCCGAAGTCGTCCTTGACGAACGCCACGTGCAGAAGTTGCTCGTCGGCATCCCATCCGATGTCTGCCTTCTTGCCATACGGTGCAGCCGACTTGACGCTGATGGCAGCACCTCCCGCGTCGAACATATCGTAGGTGTCATACTCCTCTTCGGGGGTCTTGTAGTTCTGTACTATAGGACTGGCTTTGAGGAAGACCTGAGGCTCATTTACAATCACGAGAATCGAGTCGTAGAGTGCAGGATTGCTGTTGGAACGCGCATAGAGCATGGTGCGACCCACTTTGTCGGCATGGAAGAGACCGTTCTCGATGGTACCGATAGTGGGGTCGGAGGCTGTCCATGTGTAGGTGTCGTAGGTGTAGCGGTTGGATTTGAGTCCGTTGAGGTAGTCGCCGATATTGTCCACACTCTGCGCGGTGATGAAGGTGTATTCGCCTACATAGAGCGAGGTGCTGTCGTTGGAGGCAGCCGAAGCGTTACCCTCCATCTCAAGTACGACATCGGTGAGTTCTACCACGCGCAGACGCACGGAGTCCTGTGCCACAACGATGGTGTCCTTCTCGTCACACTGAGCCAACTGGGTGAAGCGCACAAAAACCTCGCCACCGTGTGTGGGCGTGAACTTACCCGTTTGGTCTATCGTTCCGCACGAGTCGTTGGAGAGGCTCCAATGGGGTGTGCCTTCGTGGCAGGGACGACCGTTCTTGAACAGCAGTCCTTCATACTGAATAGGCTGACCTACAAGGGCTTTCAACTGCGGAATACCGATGTAGTGCGCGTAATAGTTACGGTGCACATATTCTGGGTCGGGGGTAACGCGCTGTGCCCATGCCACCTCGGTGGATAATTCGCCTAACCATCCTCCGTCTTGGTTGAGGGCGGTATAAACCTTGACCCACTGCACGGTGTCCAACGGTACGTAGTTCCCGTCCTTATCCACTGCCCAGTCGAGGTCGAAACCATCACCGCCATTCACTTCTGTGGAGATGTAAGGATTGCGGACTTCATCTCTCTTTGCGCCTTTGTTGTCGCAATAGCCGAAGAGTTGCGCACGGTAGTTCTCGATATAACTCGGCGTACTCAAGTCAATGCACCCCTTGATAAGATTGCCCGTGTAGGAGACAGAGTCGCGGTCGCAATTGAAATCATAGTCACCCGGGAAATACGACTGGTTATGGAACTGGTTGGTTCGTATGGCACCCGTCAGACCATCGTCCACTTTCCACGGGATGGTGTGACGCTTCAGGTAGTGAGGGTTGTAGTAGGTCATGGTGACGTTCTTCTTTGTGGTCGAGAGGTAGTAGTCGGAACCTGCCAACTCATACCATGTATCATCGGGCAGTCCGTTGTGGTTCTCGTCCTTCATCACCATCACAGCCCCCGGTTCGGTCCACACACCGTACAGGTTGGCGATGAATGAGTTGCCGTGGATGGTAAAGTCCACACCGTAGGGGTTGTGGGGGTCATTGACGATAGGCTTGGCAAATTCGAGCACGATGTACCCGCCAAAGCCGCCTAACGATACCATACCTCCGTCCTCACCGACACAGAAACTCTTGTTGGGCACGGTGAGAGACCCAACAAACTGTCCGGGTGCCGGCAGGCACTCCACCATTCTGGTAGCATACGTGCTGTCCACCTTTGTGGTGGCTGCCTGCGCTACCGTCGGTATGCTTGCCCAGAGGGCAAGCATACCTACAAGAGTAGTTTTACACTTCATTTGGTTTGTTAAAAAATTGGTTTGTTTTTGTTTGTTGTTTCTATTATGTTCCTGTTGCTGCCCGTTCACCTTAGCCTTCAGGCACCGCTCCGCATGGCAGCACAGAGCATGGATGCCTGAAGGGTTGAATCGGTGGCAGGTGGGTCAAGGGGCATCTTTGTGCTATGTATCATCCAATTACAATACACAAAAAAGCCGCTCGACATACGTCAAACGGCTTATATAGCAACACACAACGCGCACCTACACACGCATCAACGGCAAAGATAATTGCGCATTGTGCATTATGCATTTCGCATTGCTCATTGTCTTATGCTTTTTCCTCGAAAGCCGAATTGACATACGTGGCTGGCAGGTCTTCTGACTTGTTTGCTCTGTGGCGCCTTCCCATCGGAGTTGACCTCCGACAGTGACTTGTTTGCCTCAGAGTGCCAATTGCGCATTATGCATTGTGCATTACGCATTGCCTCAAACTTACAGCAGCGGGACTGTTCGGGACTTGCACCCGATTCCCTTTTAATGTCTTGCGCGATAAACGCAAGACAACCAACACGTCTATTTATATACATATCTGCCTTGCAGCAGGTCCTCACACCAAAGGATGTGCAAAGGTACGACATTTTTTCGATATACCATATCTTATAGTGGTAAAAAAGATAAAAATTTAATAGAAGAGATATGTAGCATTCCACCTGTAGAAAGAGTAATAAAATTTCCGAAATCCATTCCTAATTATCACAAATTAACCATAAAGCCCATATCCTATAATTAGCGCAACTGACGTTAAAGATACGATATGTAGTGGGGATCCCTTGCTCATCCCTTGCGTATCCCTTGCTGTTTGAAGCGGACTAATTAGCGTTAAGAAACAGGAGCAAGAGAACGCAGGGGATGACATATTGCTTTATTGGATGATAATGCGGTGGGATTGGTTGCCGATGCGGACGATATAGACACCCTGCGGGAGGGTGAGGACAAGGTCGGAGGTGGCGGTTTGGGTGTGGATGGTGCGTCCGGAGAGGTCGAAGATGTTTATCTCACATTGCTGTGTGATGCCCGATATGAAGAGACTATTGCCCTGCGTATGCAAAGCGATGGCGGCATTGAGAGTTGCCGGTAAATTGGTGGCATCTTTGACAATACGGACAGCAAGGTCCTTATCCACCGTCTGCCCGTTGGAGTTGAAATGCACGGTGACAGATGCCGAGCGGCTTTCGTTGGCAAGGGCGGTGAGGAAGAGTGTGTCGCGGCGGACAACGGCAGAGAGTGCGGAGGGGTCGGAGACGGAGAGGACACGCTTGGTGATAGCGACCTCCATATTGTCCTTGTCGGTAGCCATGCCTTTGAGCGGCAGCGCGATGGTCTGACCGCCATTGACGGTGGCGGGCGTAAAGTTGGTTACTTCCGGCTTGAACACATCGGGGAAAATGAAAAGCGCAGGGTACCAGTAGTTTCGTATGGGGGTGTAGGTGCCCACACGCTGTCCCTGCTGAGTAATTTGGACGAAGACCCAGTCGTTGACGGAAATGTTGTTGCGGAAACAGCCGACATAGATGGTGCCGTTGTGGGGTGAGACACGCAGGATGCCACTGTTGTAGATGTAGTAGTCGCCGAGGGTGGTGGTGTTGAAGATTTCAGAGATATGGTTGTTATCGAGGTCGTATTTGTAGATGTGCGTGCGGCTGTTGTACCAATCCCAGACATCGTCCGAAAAACTGAAATAGAGTGCATTCTCGGAGGTGGAGGCACAAAGTGAGCCTGCCGTCCATGCGTACCATGTCTGATTGACGATGAGGTCTTGGTTGCCTGATATCTGGGCGATGTCGTAGGTGGTTCGCGCGAGAGTGACGGGGGCGATGCAAAGCAGTTCGTTGCCTTTCCATTCCTCACCGCTGAAGCCATAGGGATAGGTCTGCGCGTCGGGATTGGTGTTGCGGGCAGCCCAGATACGCCCGTCCTTAGACTGGGTCATGGTGGAGAAAGAGCCGGGGATGGTAGTGATGATTTCGTCGGTCTCGGGGTTGATGATGTGGATACCCTTGTCCTGCTGGATGGCGAAGACATAGTCGTAGGCGCGCAGCATGATGCCGATTTGGTTGTTGTAGAGTGGACCTTGCCCGTCATCGTTCTTCTCGTCGCCAGTGACGAGCGGGTTCTCGGTACCCGCGATGCGCTTGCCAATCTTACCCGTGGTGAGGTCGAGGATGAAGATACCGTTGCTGGTACCGATATACCCTTTGGTCTCGTTCACGCCCACAAAGGCACGTCCGTCGGCGGCAGACTTGCCGTTAATCTCGAAGATGGTGGGGATAGAGTAGATGATTTTCATGGTCTTGGCATCGGCCACTACTACGCGCCCGCCACGCCATTGGCTGTTGTCACCGGGGTCCTGGAATTGTTTGGAGATTATATAGAAACGGTCGCCGTAGATGGTGGCGAACTGCGCCGTGCAGCCGAGCGAGAGATGCGTATCCTGATTCGCCTCCTGCACAATGCGGTAGGAGAACTGCCCCGATATAGAGAGGTGGTTGAGGGTGGAGTTGTTGTGCCCGTACCAGTCTTCGTTGAGGATGAAGACGCCCGAGTTGTAGGTGGTTTCGGCTTGCGCCATGGTGATGCAGCAAAGGGCTGCGAGGAGGAAGAACTTTTTCATTATACTTCGCATTGTTTGCGTAGATTATGTTGGTATTGTTGTTTACATTGGTGGTGCAGGGGTGATGTGGCGGAATGGAACTACCATATCTTTTCTTCGATGTGGAGGTCTTCGGCACGCGATAGTTCGGTACTGGTCTCGCCTATCCATCCGCAGGTCTGGTTTTCGGCGGTATAGACGCGCACGAAATCGATACAGGGCAGGTGGACGGGCGTGCCGTTGGCATCGACCGCCCAGTCGATGTCGAAAGAGATGAGGTCGGTGGAGTCGTTGGGGTGGTTGTCCACATAGCCCCAGTCGAAAGCATAGAGCACGTAGTAATTGCCGCGACCCGACTCGTCCACGGCGTTGTCGGGCAGGCGGGTACCGGTAAAGGTGATGCTGTCGGCGAGCCAGCGGGGATAGTAGTCCTGCTTGTGATAGGCATTCTTCATGACATAGCCGTCGCCTCCATAATTGTCGCACCAAAAGACATAGGTGGTGTCGGTGAGAGGAGAGCCTTTCTTGGGGGTGGCTACATGATCAGAGTCGGGGCGATAGTAGGTGATTTGGTAGTGGTGGCGCGTGTCGGGATGGCGGTAGGCACTGCCTGCCAATTCGTACCACTCGTCGTCGGGCAGCCCGTTCTGGTTACGGTCGAGCGAGACCATGACAATGCCGGGTTCACAACTGCCACCTTTGCCTTTCTCGGGGTGTGGGTTGGCATCGGCATAGAAGGCGTTGCCGAGTATCTTGAAGTCGCGCTGCCCGTGGATATTCACCACACTGTGGTCGAAACCAAAAGTGACGTACCCGCCAAAACCACCGAGGGAAATCATGACATCGTTCTTGCCGGAGATGCACTCCTGCGCCTTTTTCGCCATATCGGCAGCGGTGTTGCCTTCTTCGTACTTGGGCATCTCGTTGACGAACTGCCCGGGTGCGGGACAATACTCATAGACGGTGGATATGTAGCGGCTGTATGCCACCTGCTCCTCCCATACCACGATGCGTATCTGCTGCTCCACGGGGTTGTTCTTGTCGATGATGTTGAGGCGCAGCGAGTAGTCGCCCGTGTCGGCTTGGCAGAAGACAAAGTCGCGCTCGGTGCTGACGAGGGAGTCAGTGCCGTCCAAGGCGGGCATGGTCCATTCGTAACGGTCGCCGGTAAACTCGGGGTGGAGTATCAGGGGGCGCATACGCTCGATGGCATAGACCTCGTCGATGCCGAGATTCACCATGGGTATTTCGGGTTGGCAGGCGGCTAACATTAGCAGCAGAAATATGTAAATATATGGTCGTTTCATTGAGTCCTATTTATATACAAACACCATATGTGCGGGTATGTCGCCTGTGCGGACGCTCCATTTCTTTTTGCCGTGGGTGTCGTAGCAGTGCAGCACACCGCTGGAGACGTAGTTCTTGGCGTCTGTAACGAAGATGTCGCGGTTGTAGGGGTTGACGGCGATGCCATACGGGATTTTGATGTTCACCTCCGTGCCGTCGGTGATGAAATGGTTGGTCAGCAGTTCGTGCGTCTGCACGTTGATGATGCCATAGGAGACGGCGTTCTCCTCTGTCTGGTTGTTCCATGCCACGCTGTAGAAATAGAGCGAGTCGCCGAGGATAGTCATCTCTGAGCAGGGAATGTTGAGTGTGTCCCCCACTATCATATCGGCTGTGAACTGCTCTTTCTTCTTCAGCACGAAGAGTCGCGAAGGTATGGTCTCATAGTCGCCGCGCGAAGATACCCACAGTTGGTCGTATTGGTCGCGGCGTATGCGGTGGAGGTTGATGCCGACGGGTATCTTCTCCACCTGCTTCATGCCGTACATCTCCACTACGGAGACCATGTAGTCGTAGTTCGGCACACGGTAGCCACCCGAGTTGGCGACGTAGATGTATTCGCCCATAATCTCCAGTTCGTCAGGCTGATAGCCCACCGTAACCTTGTTGGTTATGCGTAGCGTGGCGGTGTCAATCTCGAAGACGGCACCGAGTTGCGCGTCGGGGTCGATGTTGACAGGTCCTACGTACGATGACACATACGCTTTGCCGCGGTTGAAACGGATATACCGACAATTGGGAATATCAATCTGCCCTATGCGTTTGCAGGTTTTGGCGTCCATTACCTCCACTTTGTGGCTGCAGTTGATGACAGCATAGAGTTTGCTACCGTATATCTGTATGTCGTTGCCTACGTCGCCTAACTCTTTGATTACATCCGGATTGCGCTCGGAGTAGATGTTGCGGACATAGTAGCCGTTCACAAGGTCAAGGTAGTCGATACTGGCTTTGTTGCTGCCCATGTTGCCCTCGTTGAGCAGATACATGCCGATGGGTTCGTCGTCAGCAAAAGTGCTGATGTCGCGGGGCTCCATGTCGGGCAGCAACTCGTACTCGGATGGCACCACAATCTCATCGTGGCGGCAGGCTACTGTCCCTGTTAGTATTAGGAAGAGAATCAATATGTTGCGTACTATTTGTCTCACGTCTTTAGTACTCTATCACGATACTCCCCCGATAGTTGCGTTTGGGCATCGGGTAGTTGAGTATCACATCATAGTCTTGCGACAGCAGGTTGTTAATCTCAAAGGTCGCTTTGAGCAGGATTTTGCGTATGCGCCATGCGCCTGACAGCGACATATCGTGTGTGTACCACGGTTGTGTATGGTTGTAGATGATGTTCTCCTGCTGGTTGTACCGCTCGCCCACATATATAAATGAGTAGTTGAGCGAATAGTTGCGCCACGTCAGCATACCGATGGCAGACCCGCTGTGCCAGGGGATATACGGTATCTGGTCGCCGTAGTAGGTGTCGGCGGGGTCTGTTACATCAATGGCTTTCTGGTAGGTGTATTGCACTTTGGCAGTCAATGCCCAGTCGCGGGGGAACTGCAATGTCATCTGCATGTTCGCGTCCACGCCGTGAATCTTCACCAAGCCGAGGTTGAGCATCGTCCAGCGGAACTGCTGCCCTTTCGGATAGGCGATAATCTTGTCCTTGACGCGGTTGTAGTAAGCGTCCACGGACACATTGAAATGGTGGAAGACGTGCTTGGGTTTCAGGTAGTCATACACAACTCCCACGTTGTGCTGCACCGCCAGTTCGGGCTTGAGGTAGGCGTTACCCATATCAGTGTAGTAGAGGTCGTTGAAGGTCGGATAGCGGTATGCCTGCTTGTAGAAGGCGTTGAGTTTCAAGTCGATGCGCTTGAAAGGCTTGTACGACAAGAATACCCCGGGCGTAACCTTGTATTTGTTGGGCGCCTCGTCGCGCTCGCGGGCTTCTTCGTTCACAAAAGTCCCCAGCACGCTCGCCTGAACACGCAGGTAGTCGTACACGTTTATCGCCGTTGCCGCTGCCAGCCAATGGGTGAAACGCGACACGTTCATATACTCCGACAGCCCGTTCCATTGCAGGTCGTATGACAGCGACATGTCCCACCAGTTGAAGATTGCCACCTTGTTCGCCCATGAGAGGTACGCCTCCTGCTGCTTGTAGATGTTGTCCACGTGAATGAGTTTGTCGTCGTTGTTCACGTAGCGCGTGTAGTCGAAAGCGTACTTGGCGTTCACCTTCACCGACCAGCGGTTGAAGAACTCGTCCTGCCACGATGACTGCACAAACATATCCCTGTCCCACAGCCGCTCGCCGCGCCGCCATACGTTGTTCACAATCGCACCCGGTACACCGCGCTCGGAGTTGTAGTAGTAGGCGTGCACTTTCCAGAATCCCGTCGTGGAATAGTAGTAGTTCAGCCCCGATTCCACCCGCACGGCATTCACATCACCGTTCTGACGGATGGCGGTGGTGTCGTATGCCAACTCGCCCGAGGGCGTCACACGGCGGTAACGGAACTTGTATTTGCCGTTGGAGTGCACCACCTCGGCATTCATGCTAAGGCTCAGTTTGTCAGTCAGTTTCGCGTCAAACAACAGCGACGGGTTCACCAATGCAAACGACCCCGCTTTCATACCCGCGCGGACGTGCAGGTTCTTGCCGTCTTCGAACTTCGGACGGCGCGAATTGAGATAGATACTGCCCGCGCTGCCGAACTCGCGTGCACTCTGGAAGATATCGCTTTTCTGCCCGTTGTAGAGCGAAATCTCATCGATATTCTCGAGCGAGAACTTGCCCAAATCCACCTGACCGTTCTGTGCATTGCCCAACTGGATACCATTGTAATACACACCCATATGGTTGGTACCCATACTGCGGATATTGACGGTCTTGATACCCCCCACGCCGCCGTAGTCCTTAATCTGCACGCCCGAGAAGAAACGTATCGCGTCCGCCACCGAGAGGCTGTTGAGTTTCTCCAACTCCTTGCCCTCCAGGCGTTGCGGCTTGATGATGTCCTTCTCCTTGTAACGTGCGGACACGGTTACTTCGTCGAGGTCGAACTGCCGCGCAATGCTATCCGCCTCAGCTTCAGATATTTGCTGCGCCCGCATGCTACCGGTGATGAGGAGCAGAGGAATGAGAAGGCTATATTTTGTTATCCTATATGTCATATTTGTTTTGTTATTCTATTTCATAAAAAAAGCCGTCCGATAATGGTCGAACGGCAATAGAGGGAACATAAGATATACACACCACCGGTTGTGGTATATTTGTCTTTTGCTTTTACCTCGAAAGCCTATTCGACGGACATTATTGGCAGGTCTTCTGACTTATTCTCTCCATTGCGTCTTTCCATTGGCGGAGGGCCAACAGTGACTTGGTTGCAACGAGAACGGGCGGCGTGCCCATGATGAATTTACAGCAGCGGGACTGTTCGGGATTTGCACCCGATTCCCTTTTAACGTCCGTAACAGTTACGGACGACCAACATGTCTATTTTGCAGATTTCAGTCCTTAGGGCATATTTTTTGCCTAAAAGCGCACAAAGGTACTATAAATTTTTGAAACATACAAAATAAAATTCTTGTATTTGCGACCCGCGACCAACTCGCGACCGACCCGCGATATTTCCATTTCCTTTTTCCTTAGAGAAATCGCGCGCCCGCGTATGCGCGCGACTGCGCGAAATAAAAAGGTGCAGCCATGCAGAACGCTCATATTTGCGATTTAAGGGCATGATTGTGTGCAAATCGGGGTTTGTGCAAAATGGTGCATAATGAGCGAAAATGCGAGAAAACTTGCGTAGATGGGATTTTTGTTGTATCTTTGCAGGTCAAATTGCGATAACTGCGCAAACAACGATAAAAACGAAAACAACATAAGATGATTGACAACGACAGAATTATTCCGGTGAAGATTGACGAGGAAATGAAGACCTCGTACATCGACTACTCGATGAGCGTCATCGTGAGCCGTGCGCTGCCGGATGTGCGCGATGGTTTCAAACCCGTGCACAGGCGCGTGCTGTTCGGTATGAACGAATTGGGCAACACAAGTGATAAGCCGACCAAGAAATCGGCACGTATCGTGGGTGAGGTAATGGGTAAGTTCCACCCTCATGGCGACAGCAGTATCTACGGCACGCTGGTGCGTATGGCACAGCCGTGGAACATGCGCTACACATTAGTGGACGGGCAAGGTAACTTCGGTAGCGTGGACGGCGACGGTGCCGCTGCCATGCGTTACACGGAGGCGCGACTGAGCAAACTGGCGGAGGAGATGCTCCGCGACATCGACAAGGACACGGTGGATATGCAACTGAACTTCGACGACACGTTGCGTGAGCCCGTGGTGTTGCCTTGCCGCTTCCCGAACCTATTAGTGAACGGTGCCAGCGGTATCGCGGTGGGTATGGCGACGAATATGCCAACCCACAATCTGGGCGAGGTGATTGACGGTTGCGTGGCATTTGTGAAGAACAGCATTGCGCGTCTCAACGACCCCGAAGTACCGGCGATAACCATTCCTGAACTGATGGAGTATATCAAGGCTCCCGACTTCCCGACGGGCGGTACGATTTACGGCTATCAGGGTGTGCGTGACGCCTACGAGACCGGTCGCGGACGTATTGTGGTGCGCTCGAAAGCGGAGATTGAGACAGAGGACAACGGGCGTGAACGCATTGTGATTTGCGAATTGCCATACGGCGTGGTGAAGTCGGATTTGGTGAAGAATATCGCCGAACTCGTTACCGACAAGAAGATTGAGGGCATCTCGGGCATCAGCGACCAGTCGAAACGCGATGTGCGTATCATCATTGAGGTGAAGCGCGATGCCAATGCGCAGGTGGTACTCAACAAGTTGTACAAGTACACGGCGTTGCAGTCCAGTTTCTCGGTGAACAGTATCGCCCTTGTGAAAGGTCGCCCGATGTTGCTGAACCTGCACGACTTGGTGGCAAACTTCATCGAGCACCGTATGGACGTGGTGACACGCCGTACCCGCTTCGAGTTGAAGAAAGCCGAGGAACGCGCCCATATCTTGGAGGGCTTGATTATCGCGGTGGACAACATCGACGAGGTGGTGCGTATCATTCGTGCCAGCCGCACGCCGGCAGACGCGCAGAGCAACCTGGAGGCACGCTTCGGGTTGGACAACCTGCAGTCGAAAGCCATCGTGGATATGCGTCTGAGCGCACTCACGGGCTTGCGTATCGACGAGTTGAAGAACGAATATGCCGAGTTGGAGAAGTTGATTGAGCACCTCAAGGAGTTGCTGGGCAGCGAGCAGATGCGCTACGAAGTGATTGATACCGAGTTGCTGGAGATAAAAGAAAAATATGCCGACGAGCGTCGTACCCAGATTGTGAAGATGGCTACGGAGTTCAACCCCGAGGATATGTATGCGGACGATGACATGGTTATCACCATCTCGCACCTCGGATACATCAAGCGCACGCCGCTGACGGAGTTCCGTTCGCAGGCACGCGGCGGCATCGGTGCCAAGGCGACTACAGCGCGCGATGAGGACTTTATCGAGTATGTGCATCAGGCAAATATGCACTCCACGATGATGTTCTTCACCGAGCAGGGACGCCTCTATTGGCTGAAGGTGTACGACATTCCGGAGGGCAACAAACAGTCGAAAGGTCGCGCGTTGCAGAACATGATTAACCTGCAAAAGGGCGACAAGGTTTGCGCGTTCATCCACGTGAAGAACCTCAACGACGAGGAGTACGTGAACAACCACTACCTGATTTTCGTCACCAAGAACGGCTTGATGAAAAAGACCACGTTGGAGGCATATAGCCGTCCGCGTGCCAACGGTATCATCGCCCTCGGTCTGCGCGAAGATGACAGTCTGATACGTGTCACTTTGACAGACGGCGAGAGCCAGATGCTGGTGGCCTCGTACAATGGCAAAGTGGTACGCTTCCCCGAGAACACAGTGCGTCCGATGGGGCGTACGGCAACAGGTGTGCGTGCCATTAAATTGGACGAAGATGGACAGGACCGCGTGATTGGCATGATTTGTGTAGCAAAGGATAGTCAGGAGACGGTGCTTGTGATTTCGGAGAAGGGCTTCGGCAAACGTACCGCCCTTGACGACGAGAACGGCGAACCTGTTTACCGCATCACCAACCGTGGCGGCAAGGGCGTGAAGACCATGAATCTGACCGACAAGACGGGCTATCTGATTGGTTTGGACGCTGTTACGGACGATATGGACCTCATGCTCATCACCAAGTCGGGTACCGCCATCCGTATGGCAATGGACACCATCCGCGTGATGGGACGTGCTACGCAGGGCGTGAAACTCATCGAACTGCAGAAGCGCAACGACACACTCATGTCGGGTTGCACGGTGCCAAAAGAGGAGGAACCTGCAGAGGCTGCAGATGCACCCGCAGAAGGCACAGAGCAAATAACTGAAAATGAACAATAAACCGATAAAGACAATGAAAAAATCATTATTCTTGGCAGCATTGGTGCTGATGAGTGCCGGCTGCTTCGCACAGAAAAAGAATGTCAGCAAGGCCCGTAATCTGGCTGACGCCGAGACACCTGACTATGCGGCTGCTCACGAGGCCATCAACGAGGCACTCCAGAACGAGGAGACCAAAGACCTGGCCAATACATGGTATGTGGCAGGATGGATTGACTATAAACAGTTCGAGAACGAGGGCATCAAGATGCAACTTGGTCAGGGCGGCGACGAACAGGCACGCGGCAATGCCGTGTACGAGTCCATCGACCTGTGGGAGAAGGCGTACAAACTGGCTATGACGCCCACCTACGACAAGAAGGGTAAAGCCAAATATGACACCCGCACCGTCAAGAGTATCCAACCCAAGATGTTGGAGTACTTCCAGTCGCAAGCCCTCATCACTACGGGTTATGCCGCTTACGAGGCAGGTGACTACAGCAAGGCGTACGACATGTTCGTCCGTCACCTTAACATCCCCGAGATGGAGATGATGCAGGGCGACGAGAAGATTGCCAAGGAGATGGTGCGCGACTCCAACTACTACACTTGCCTCTACTATGCAGGGCGTTTCGCCTACGAGGCTAAGCGTTTCGATGATGCTATCGCCACACTTAACCGTATGAATACGCCTGCGGCTATGGCAAATGCGAACCGTCGTGATGTCATCTTCGCCAACGAGTATGTATATCAGATTTATATCGAGCAACAGGATACCGTGAAAGCGATTGCCAAACTGCAAGAGAGCATTCAGACTTTCCCCGAGGAGCCGTGGTTTATGCAGAACCTCATCAACCTCTACATCAATTCGGGTCAAGAGGAGAAAGCCATTGAGTATCTGGACCTTGCTATCAATCGTGAGCCCAATGTAGGTCAGTACTACAACTCGAAGGCTTCTATCCTGGCGCGTATCGGTCGTTTCGACGAGGCGTTTGCCACCTTCGAGCAGGCATTGGCACAAGAGCCGAACAACGCTCTCTTCCTCGAGAGTTACGGCTATGCGTACATCGACCTTGGCAACAAACTGAGCGATGACGCCACCTACCTCGATGCCAAAGCATATGCAAAGGCTGAAGTGGAAATAAAGGCGGCTTACAAGAAGGCACTGCCTTACTTCCAGAAAGCGTATGAGTTAGAGTCGGACAACGACAGTTACAAGCGCTCGCTCCGCCAACTCTACTACCGCCTCGGCATGATTGACGAGTACAACGCCCTGGCTGACTGATGGGGCGTATTCTTGCGATTGACTACGGACGCAAACGAACAGGATTAGCCGTTACGGATGCCTTGCGCATCACGGCTAATCCGCTCGTTACTATACCCACCCATACGCTCATCGACTGGCTCCGGCAGTACCTTGCCGCCGAGCAGGTGGACGAGGTTGTTATCGGGCATCCGCGTCAGATGAATGGGGAGGATTCTGATTCCATGCAGTATATCCGTCCGTTTATGGCGGAGTTCCGACGGACTTTTCCCGATACGCCTTTGGTGGAGTATGATGAGCGTTTCACCTCTGTCATTGCCCACCAAGCCATGTTGGCAGGTGGTATGAAGAAGAAAGACCGACAGGACAAAGCCGCTGTGGACCGTCTCGCTGCCTGCATTATTCTGCAAGGCTATATGGACTATATTAACCATTAACTATTACTTATCACTTGTGATACTACCTATATATTTATATGGTCAGCCCGTCCTTCGCAAGGCAACGGACGAGATTCAGGAGGGCGATTTGGACCTCAAACAGTTGGTTTCCGACATGCAGGAGACGCTCACTGCCGCCGAAGGCTGTGGTCTTGCCGCACCGCAGATTGGCAAGTCTATCCGTCTGTTTATCGTGGACGGAAGTGACCTTGCTGAGGACTATCCCGAGTGCGCGGGACTGAAGAAGACCTTTGTTAATCCTGAGATTATTGAGGAGAGCGAGGAGACTGTTTCTTATGCCGAAGGCTGCCTCTCGTTGCCGGGTATCTCCGAGAACGTGATACGTCCGCGCACTATCACTATCCGCTATCAGGATGAGGATTTTCAGCCGCATACCGAGACCTATACCGATTTTGCCGCGCGCATTATCCAGCACGAATACGACCATCTTGAAGCGCATGTCTTCACCGACCGTATCTCGCCTATCCGCAAGCAGTTTGTTAAAAGCAAACTCACCAATATCGCCAAGGGCAAGACTTCGGCACGCTATCGCACCAAACACTGATAATGTGTAGCGTTTTGTTAGTGGATGGTTATAGGATAGTTATAGGATAGGCTTATACCGCTTAGCAGCCCATTAATTATTAACTATTAATTATTACTGAAAAAATGTCCGTTTTTGACATTATTCTTATTGCCATCGGTCTGGCGATGGATTGTTTCGCAGTCAGTGTGACGCACGGTTTGGCTGCTGACCGCAGCAGCAAGCCTTTCCGCCACTACGGACCGTGGTTAATGGCGCTGATGTTCGGCTTGTTTCAAGGTGGTATGCCGCTCATCGGCTATTTCGCAGGCACGTTGTTTGCCAATTTCTTCTCGCGTTTCGCGCCGTGGATAGCCCTAATCCTTTTGGCATTCATTGGTGGCAAGATGATTTACGAGTCGTTCCATGGCAACATCATTCTCTGTAAGTTGAACAATAAACGTTGTTCCCGCCGCAATGCACAATGCACTCATTCGCACGACAAGTCCGATTGTCCTTATTGCATTCAGGAGACACAGGAGCAACCTTCTGCCGACTTCTCGCTGAAGCATATCGCAGCCTTGGCGGTGGCTACTTCTATTGATGCGTTGGCAACAGGTGTTATCTTCATTCCTGTGCCTGATGTCTTGTGGCTTGGGGTAGCGATTATCGCGTTGGTAAGTTTCCTGTTCTCCATTATCGGGTTTACTATTGGCGAGTTGGTTGGCAACAAGTTTTACTTCAATGTGGGGCTGCTTGGTGGTATCATTCTGATTGCCATTGGATTGAAGATATTTATAGAGGGTGTTTTCCTATAATCTCAAAGTTTTTTATATACAAACAACGGCTGCCATTTGGCAGCCGTTGTTTGTTATTTAGTCTCTGATGGACTGTTTAGTGAATACTTTTTCCCATTTCGTAGGCTTTCTGCAATGCGGGGTGTCCCGCTATCTCGCCCATATCGGTTACGCCGCCGGCGAATACGTGTCCCGCCAGACGGGCATACTCGAAGCAGGCAATCCAGCCGTTCAAACCGTGTTCTGCGCCTTCGGGCGTCATCTCCTCGTCCTCGGCTGCCGTGGTGAGCAGATAGATGTCGCGGAAATGGTAGTCCGACGAGAAGAGCGGGTTCGCACGGTCGAGGAGCGTCTTCATCTGCCCGCTCATCTCATAGTAGTAGATGGGGGTTGCGAAGACGATGGCATCGGCATCGTGCATCTTATCCACCATAGCGGGCGCATCGTCGCGAATGACGCAGCGCAGGGTCTTGGTGCAGGCAAGGCAACCTCGGCAGAAACGCAGGTCTTTGCCGCGGAGGGAGATGGTCTCCACCTCGTTGCCCGCCTCTTGTGCGCCGCGCGCAAACTCTTTTGCCAGTTCGTCCGAATTGCTTTTCGGGCGCAGACTGGTCGTGATAATCAGTACTTTCATATCTGTTTTTTTGTCAAATGGTTACTTTCCGGCTATGCATTCGGTTTCAGCGGTCCGTAGAAATACGATGCCGTTGCACCGCCGTCTATGAGGAAATCGGAACCCGTGATAAACGCCCCTTTGTCGCTCAACAGCAGTTCGGCTACGTTGGCTACCTCGTCCGCCGTACCAGGGCGACCCGCTGGGCACTTGGCAAACATGTTCTTGTAGAAATCGCCCCGCGGACCGTTGAACTCGTCAATCGCCAGTGGCGTGACAATAATCCCCGGCGAGATGGAGTTGATGCGCGCACCGCGCTTGCCCCACAGCACCGCCTCCGCCATAACGCGTTTGACGTTGCAGCGTTTCGCTAACTGGTAAGCGTGCAGCGTGTCACGTATGTTTTCGGACTGCAAGAGGGGCAGCGACAGGAGTTCTTCCGTGGGCGTGGTGGCTAACTGCTCGTCCTCTTCAGGCGTGAGTGCAGGCATACGGTGCCCCGACTGGCTGGAGATGGTTACGCCCGTGCCGCCTGCACGGATTACTTTTCCCACCTCTTCCAACAGCACCGCCGTGCCGTACAAATCCACACGGAGAATGGTTTCTATCGGTGCCTGGCTGGGTGACACGCCCGCTGCATTGACAAGCATCGTGATGTCGCCCATGGTCTGTGCCATAGCCAGATAACGCTGTATTGACTCGCGCGAAGCAAGATCAATCTCGGTGGCTACGGCGTAGAAACCCGCATTGGTGAGCGTCTCCGCCACTACCTGTGCATTCGCCAACCGCTTGTCGCCCACGACAATCTGTTTGCCCGTGCCCACGCGGCGTGCAATCGCCATACCTATCTGCCCCGCACCTACTAAAAGAAGTACATCCATACACTCAAAAACTATAAACTATCAACTTTCCAACTTCTCTCAACACTCAACTCTTAACTCTCAACAGTCAACTAAGCGCAGCGACCACGTCTTCCACCATTTGCGGGACGGTCAGGCGGTTGGCAGCAAGCAGGTCGGCTACGTGGTAGCGGTCTTCGAACTGTTTGCGCTCGCCGCGAACAAGGACACGCATGTCGCTGTTGCCGTAGTAGCGGGCAATCTTCTCGCCCCAACCGCCGTCAATCTGTCCGTCTTCGAGGGTGATGACGAGTGAGTGGTCGGCTTTCAGGTTGTCGAGGGTCTCGGTGTCCAGAGCGGTGATAATACGCGGGTTGACAAGTGTGGCATCGATGCCCTCTTGGGCGAGTGCATTGCGCAGAGTATCACCGAGTTGGAAATATGCGCCCAATCCGAGGATTGCCACGCGGCTGCCCTTGTGTGCCACCTCATACGCAGGCTTTGACCAGTCTGTTTGCGTACATTGTATATTGCGCGAGATGACGCCGTTTACGGGTACGCGTATAGCCACGGGGTGTTCGCGGTAGGCGATTGCCCAATCCATCATCGCCAGATACTCCTCTTTGCAGGTCGGCGCCAGGTAGATAAGGTTCGGGATATTCATCAGCAGCGGAATGTCGTAGAAGCAGGTGTGCGTTACGTCGTTCATGCTCTCGATACCGCCCCAGAAGACGAGCATCAGCGCAGGGTTGTCGTTGATACACAGGTCTTGCTGCAACTGGTCGTAGGTGCGCTGGATAAACGTGCTATACACGCCCCACACGGGTTTTGCCCCGCGTTTGGCAGCACCCGAAGCCAGTGCCACCGCTGTCTCTTCGGCGATTCCTACATCCACGAACTGCTTGCCTGCACGCTCACGACGTGTTTTGTTAAAACCAAATACGGCAGGCGTACCCGACGTGATGGCAAACAACTCGGGATGCGATGGCATAAGCGACAGCAGATACTCGGCTGTCAGTGGTGCGTAGTCTTCTTCTGCTTCCGATATAAAGCGACTTTTTCCTGTGTGGAGATCAAACGGCATACCCCAGTGCCATCTCTCTTTGTCCTGCTCGGCAAATGGCAGACCTTTCCCCTTCAATGTATTGATATGTACCACGATAGGATGGTCTATGTCTTTCACTTGTTGGAATGCTTCAATCAGTGCCTCCACATTGTTGCCTTCGTCCACGTACATATAGTCCAATCCCATGGCGCGGAACAGGTTGCACGCCGCCTCGCCCTTTGTCTCGCGCAGCAGCATCAGGTTTTTGTAGATACCGCCGTGGTTTTCCGCAATCGACATCTGATTATCATTCACGATAATGATAAAGTTGCTCTGCAACTCCGAACCGGCTACATCCAATCCCTCCAGTGCCTCGCCGCCACTCAATGAACCGTCGCCGATCACGGCAATCACATTCTCTTTGCCGCCCTGCAAATCACGGGCTTTCACGAGTCCGCATGCCAGACTGACGCTGGTCGAGGTGTGTCCGATCACAAAGTGGTCGTGTGCGCTCTCCGAGGGCTCGCTGTAGCCCGACACATCGTCGTAGTGGCGTGCGTCCATAAACGCCTCTTTTCGCCCCGTGAGAATCTTGTGGGGGTAACTCTGGTGCGAGACGTCGAAGACAATCTTGTCTTCGGGCGAGTTGAACACGTAGTGCAACGCCACCGTAGCCTCCACCATACCAAGGTTCGGACCGATATGCCCGCCGTGTTCGCTTACTTTCTGCAGCAGGTAGTGCCGCGTCTCGTCTGCCAGTATGTGCAACTCCTCTCTGTTGAGTTGCTTGATGTCCTGAGGACCGTTAATCTTTTCGAGAATCATAGTCTAATTATGCATTAAATGTGGTGCAAAAGTACGGCAAAAAAAGCATACCGCCAAACCACCTTATATAAAATAAGGAATAGGGGTACGCCTTTCCGTAATCTGGGTTAGCGTTTCCTCGCGGCAAGGGCGCAGTTATCTACCGTGTTTGGCAGCGGAAATGCCCATGATATTTTTGCGGAATTTGCGGACATGTATTGCATATTTCGTGGATTTGTAGTACCTTTGTTGCCTGATTAAAAAACCATTTTTGGCAAACCATTAAAATACAATATTGTGAAAACAAACTACCTCAAATCGAGGCATATAGGCCTCGCGGAAGACGAGCAGAAGCAAATGCTCGCGGAGATTGGCGTGAACAGCATGGACGAGTTGATTGCCCAAACGATGCCGCAGGACATCCTGCTGCAGGAGCCTTTGGACCTTGATGAGCCGCTCACCGAACAGGAGCACCTCAACACGATGTACCAGATGGCGCAGAAAAATCAGATGTGCCGCTCGTATATCGGCCGTGGCTGGTACGGTGCCATCACGCCTGCCGTTATCCAACGCAACATATTGGAGAACCCCGTGTGGTACACCTCCTACACCCCCTATCAGGCAGAGGTGAGCCAAGGCCGTTTGGAGGCGTTGTTTGTTTTCCAAACTATGATTAGCGACCTTACGGGTCTGCCTTTGGCAAACTGCAGTCTGCTTGACGAGGCTACTTCGGCAGCAGAGGCTGTGACGATGATGCGCAACCTGCGCAGCCGTGACATGATGAAGAACAACGTACGCAAAGTGCTGGTTGACAGCCGTATCTTCCCCAACACGTTGAGCGTTATGCATACCCGTGCGGCAGGGCAGGACATCGAATTGGTGATGGCGAACTACGAGCAAGTGAATGCCGAGTGGCTGGCTAAGGAAGGTTCGTTCTTCGGCGCCATTGTCCAACTGCCAAATGCAGAGGGTTCTATCGAGGACTATACCGCATTTATTGCCGATTGCCACGCCGCAGGCATGAAGGTGACCGTGATTGCCGACCTTATGGCTATGGCACTCCTCAAACCGCTGGATGCTGATATCGTGTGCGGTACTGCACAACGTTTCGGCTTGGCGATGGGCTTCGGCGGCCCTACGGCAGGCTATATGGCTACACGCGACGAGTACAAGCGTGAGTTGCCCGGGCGTATCATCGGCTTGAGCAAAGACGCTTACGACCACCCCGCATACCGTTTGGCACTTCAGACACGCGAGCAGCATATCAAACGCGAAAAGGCTACTTCCAACATCTGTACGGCAGAGGCTTTGTCGGCTGTGATGGCTGGTATGTATGCCGTTTATCACGGTGCGGCAGGTATCCGCGAGATTGCTGAGGGTATTCACGGCAAGGCTGTATATCTGAGCGAGATGCTGCAGGCTTACGGTTTCGAGCAGGAGAATACGGAGTTCTTCGACACCCTGAAGATTCGTCCTACGGGCGACATCACTATTGAGCGCGTGCGCGAGGTGGCTGAGGAGATGGGTATCAACCTCTATTATGACGCTGAGGGATGGATAGGGTTGAGCATCGACGAGACCGTGACGGTGGATGATATGAACGACATCATCGACCTCTTTGCCCAAGCCAGCGGCAATATGGCGCAGTACGAAGACTCGGAGGAGGCATTCCACAACCTGTGGGCAATCGCCGAGGAGAAAGTGCGTCCGGTGGACTATCTGCAGGCAGATGTCTTCCACCTCTATCACACGGAGACTGAGATGATGCGCTATATCAAACGCCTTGACCGCAAGGACATCAGTCTTACGCACACGATGATTCCGTTGGGCAGTTGCACTATGAAGTTGAACCCCGCGGCGGCTATGATTCCCGTTACTTTCACGGGCTATATGAATGTGCACCCGTTGGCTCCCGCCAACCAGGTGGAGGGCTACCGCGAGGTGCTGGAAGACCTTGAGCAACAGTTGGCTACCATCACGGGCTTTGCTGCATGCAACCTGCAACCGACTTCGGGTGCGGCAGGCGAATATACGGGTTTGGTAACCATTCGCGAGTACCTGCATCGCCAAGGACAGGCAGAGCGCAATATCCTCCTTATCCCCGCTTCGGCACATGGTACGAACCCCGCTTCGTGCGTGCAGGCAGGCTTCACGCCGCTCGTAGTGAAGTGCGATGAGAACGGCAATACCGACCTTGCCGACTGGCGTGAGAAGGCTGAGGCTAACCGTGAGCATCTGGCAGGCTGTATGATTACCTATCCTTCGACCCACGGTATCTTCGAGATGACTATCCGCGAGATGTGCCAAATCATTCACGACTGCGGCGGTCAGGTATATATGGACGGTGCGAATATGAACGCACAGATTGGCTACACCAACCCCGGTTTCATCGGTGCGGACGTGTGCCACCTCAACCTGCACAAATCGTTTGCCAGCCCTCACGGTGGTGGCGGTCCCGGTGTGGGTGCCATCTGCTGTGCCAAGCATCTGGCAGACTGCATGCCTACCTGCGACCACAACCGCGTATCGAGTGCCCTCTACGGCAACGCGAACATGGCACTTATCTCCTACGGCTATATCCGCATGATGGGCGAGGAGGGGCTTCGCGAGTCCACGGCAGCCGCTATCTTGAGTGCCAACTATATGGCATCGAAACTGAAAGACGCGTATGGCATTGTCTATACGGGTGTGAACGGGCGCGTAGGGCATGAGTTGATTCTCGACTGCCGTCAGTTCCATGCCATCGGCATCACCGAGAGCGACATCGCCAAGCGTCTGATGGACTTCGGTTACCATGCGCCTACGCTGTCATTCCCCGTGCACGGCACGCTGATGGTGGAGCCCACAGAGAGCGAGAGCAAGCACGAGATTGACCAGTTCATCGACGCATTGCTGACCATTCGTGCCGAGATTGCCGCCGTAGAACGCGGTGAGGCTGATGCCAAGGACAACGTGCTGCTCAATGCACCACACCCTGAGTATGAGGTAGTTGCCAACGAATGGCATCACCTCTACAGCCGTGAACAAGCCGCTTACCCGACCGAGTGGGTACGCAGCAACAAGTTCTGGATTCCTGTTGCCCGCGTGGACAACGGCTGGGGTGACCGTAACCTGATTGCCAAGTTCCAACAGAACAACTAATTCATACAAGCACCTTACTTCTCCTTATTATATAAGGTGGGGTAGGGTGCTGTGTTTGTGACAACTATCCATTATTTACGAGCCGTTTATGACCCAACCTATCAACGAACTGCAAAAGAAATTGCGCCGCAGTAAGTACAAACATGCTATCATGGAGGCGAAGGAATTGTTTGTTATTGCCATCGCCACCATCCCTTATGCACTGGTAGTCAATCAGATACTGGTGCCTCATGCCATTGTGGGCGGAGGATTGACCGGTATATGCGAGATTATCTATTTTGCTACGGGTACGGTGCTTCCTATTTGGCTCAGTTCGTTGATAATCAACATTATACTGCTGATTATTGCCATCAAGGTGGTAGGTTGGAAGTTCTGTATCCGGTCTATCTATGGTGTCTTTTTCCTGACGCTATGGCTGAAGTTGGTGCCCACGGCAAGTGTGCCTCTGTTGTCCGACCCGTTTATGGCGGTTATCTTGGCGGGTCTGTTCAACGGCTGCGGTTTGGGCTTGGTGTTCCTCAACAACGGCAGCACGGGCGGTACCGACATTGTGGCGATGATTGTGCACAAGTTCCGTCAGGTGCCGCTTGGTCGCGTATTGCTGATGTGCGATATGATTACCATCTCGTGCGCGTACTTCCTGCCGGAGGTGCACAGTATTGAGAAAGTGCTGTTCGGTTTGTGCTACACATTCATGTGTTCCAATGCCGTGGACTGGACTATGGGGCGTGCCCGCCAGTCGGTGCAGTTCTTTATCTTCAGTCAGAAGTACGACGAAATCACCAAGGCTATTCTTACCGAGATGCGTCGTGGCGTGACGCTCATTGATGGCGAGGGTGGCTATACGCGCCAACCTATCAAGATTATCACGGTCATGGCAAAACGCAGCGAGAGCAGCAAGATATTTCGCATCGTACGTGAGATAGACCCTGATGCTTTCGTCAGTGAGAGCCAAACCAAGGGCGTTTTCGGACAGGGCTTTACCAATATCCGGGAACACGCATAAGATGTACGATTTACGAATTGACAATTTTATTATTTATGTACGATTTGAGCCTGCGGCTATTTTTTGATTTGCCCTTTATGCAAAATGTCCCAATCTTCTAAAAATCTCCAAATCAATCGTACATAAATTCGTAAATCGTAAATCGTAAATAAGAAAATCGTAAATACCTATGTCTGATACCAAACAACACACGCAACCCACTATGGGTGAGCGGGGTATGTCGTCCTACATCATTGGCGATGCGGGGGGCAGCAAGTGGAAGACCATTCGCGAATACGTCTTCATTGTCTTGGCGTTATTTCCTTTCGCCTTGATGGTCAATTGGATTTTCGTGCCGCAAAATGTGGTTGGCGGAGGTTTGACGGGCATCTGTTCCATTATATTCTATGCCACGCAGGGGCTGTTCCCGTCGCTGTTCCCGGAATATGGCGGGGCTATCCCTCTCTGGCTCAGTTCGCTGACTATCAACGCAGTACTTCTTGTTGTTGCCATTATTACGGTGGGGTGGAAGTTCTGTATCCGCACCATCGTGGGCGTGGTGGCATTAGCATTTTGGTACCGCGTCATCCCGTTGCGCGAGACCCCGCTCATCGAGGACCCCGTGTCGGCATGTTTGGTTGGAGGCGTGGTGTTCGGCATGAGTCTGGGCATCGTGATGCTCAACAACGGATCGTCGGGAGGAACGGACATCCTTGCGATGATTATCAACAAATACAAGGATGTCAGTCTCGGGCGGGTGATGGTGCTGTGTGATGCCATCATCATCGCCAGCAGTTATTTCCTGCCCGTGCCGGAAAATTTCTATACGCCTGGTATGGACGTGGCTGATTTCAAAATTAAGCGTATCCTGTATGGCTTGTGTATGACCGTAAGTTACACAGCAGCAGTGGATTGGATCATATCGCGCCTGCGGCAGTCGGTGCAGTTCTTTATCTTCTCCGCCAAATACGACGAGATAGCCACCGCTATCAACCAGACCGTGCAGCGGGGTGTGACCGTGCTGGACGGAACCGGGTGGTACAGCCAGCAGCCCATTAGGGTGGTTACCGTGCTCGCCCGCAAACATGAAAGCCAACTTATATTGCATATAATCAAGAAGATAGACCCAAATGCCTTTGTGAGCCAAGCCAATGTGTCGGGCGTATTCGGCAAGGGGTTCGACGCTATCAAAGTGAAATAAGTATCGGTTTGTTGCGCTGCAGACGCTGCTGTTCTGCACGGATGTCCTAAAAAATAGAAGAGGTTGCCTTTCGGCAACCTCTTCTTTATGCATCACACCGCAATAACTTAACGGTGCTTTTTCTCTTATTTCTCGTCCTCGATAGCGGCTTGGGCGGCGGCGAGGCGTGCGATAGGTACACGGAACGGCGAGCAACTTGCGTAGTTCATACCGATACGGGCGCAGAACTTCACGCTGCTGGGTTCGCCACCATGTTCACCGCAGATACCTGTGCGCAATCCCGGACGGACAGCACGACCTTTCTCCACAGCCATCTTGATGAGTTGACCGACACCGTTCTGGTCGAGAACCTGGAACGGATCCACTTTCAGAATCTTCTGCTCGAGGTAAGCGGGCAGGAAGGAAGCGATGTCGTCACGGCTGTAACCGAAGGTCATCTGTGTGAGGTCGTTGGTACCGAAACTGAAGTATTGTGCTTCGGTTGCGATACGGTCGGCGGTAAGGGCTGCACGAGGAATCTCAATCATCGTACCTACCTCAAATTCCACCTCGATGCCATACTCGGCGAATACCTCTTTGGCTACGCGCATGATCACGTCTTTCTGCTGCTTGAACTCGTACAGGATACCAATCAGCGGCACCATAATCTCCGGCATCGGGTGCTTGCCCTCTTTCTTCAACTCGCATGCAGCCGACAGAATAGCGCGGGTCTGCATAGCGGTGATTTCGGGGAAAGTGATACCCAGACGGCAACCACGGTGACCGAGCATCGGGTTGTTCTCTGCTAATGAATTGACGCGCTGTTGGATTTCCTCAACGCTTACGCCCATCTCTTTTGCCATTGTCTCTTGGCCCTTCAGATCGTGGGGAACGAACTCATGCAACGGCGGGTCGAGCAGACGGATATTGACGGGGCAGCCGTCCATAGCCTCAAGGATACCCTTGAAGTCAGCCTTCTGGTACGGCAGCAGTTTAGCCAATGCTTTCTCGCGGCCGGCAGCGTCTTTGGCGAGAATCATCTCACGCATAGCGATGATTTTCTTGTCGTCGAAGAACATGTGCTCGGTACGGGTCAGACCGATACCTTTGGCACCGAAGGCGCGTGCTACGGCAGCATCGTGCGGTGTGTCGGCATTGGTACGAACCTGCATATGGGTGTATTTGTCGCAGAGGTCCATCAGTGCTTTGAAGTCGCCGCTGAGTTCGGCAGCACGGGTCTCAATCTGACCTGCATATACCTGACCGGTAGAACCGTTGAGCGACAGATAATCACCCTCTTTGTAGGTAACGCCCTCGATGGTAACGGTCTTTGCTTTGTAGTCCACAATGATGGCACCTGCACCCGAAACGCAGCATTTGCCCATACCGCGAGCCACAACGGCAGCGTGAGAGGTCATACCGCCGCGTGCGGTAAGGATACCCTCGGCAGCGGACATACCTGCGAGGTCCTCGGGGCTGGTCTCGATACGAACCATAACCACTTTGTGTCCGTCTTTGTGCCACTCTTGTGCATCGTCTGCGTGGAACACAATCTGTCCGCAGGCAGCACCCGGGCTGGCGGGAAGGCCTTGGGTGATAACCTTGGCTTTCTTCAGCGCCTCTTTGTCAAAGACAGGATGGAGCAGTTCGTCCAGTTTCTGCGGTTCGCAGCGCATAACAGCGGTTTTCTCGTCGATAACGCCCTCGCGCATCAAGTCCATGGCAATCTTCACCATAGCGGTACCTGTACGCTTACCGTTACGCGTTTGCAAGAACCAGAGTTTGCCCTCCTGGACGGTGAACTCCATATCCTGCATATCTTTGTAGTGGTCTTCGAGTTTCTGCTGGATGGTATTCAGTTCGTTGTAGAGTTCGGGCATCGCCTCTTCCATACTCGGATACTTGCTTGCACGCTCTTCCTCGCTGATACCCTGCAGTTTAGCCCAACGGCGGCTGCCCTCAAGGGTAATCTGCTGCGGGGTACGGATACCGGCAACCACGTCCTCACCTTGTGCGTTTACAAGATACTCACCGTTGAAGATGTTTTCGCCCGTAGCGGCATCACGGCTGAAGCAAACACCCGTAGCCGATGTCTCGCCCATATTACCGAACACCATTGCCATAACCGAAACGGCTGTTCCCCACTCGTCAGGAATACCCTCCATCTTACGGTACAGGATAGCACGCTCGTTCATCCAACTGCGGAATACAGCGCAAATAGCACCCCAGAGTTGCTCTATCGGGTCATTGGGGAAATCTTTGCCGGTCTGCTCCTTGATGGCGGTTTTGAAACGTGCTACAAGGAGTTTCAACTCGTCCACGTTCAAGTCCTTGTCCAAGCGTATGCCGCGAATTGCTTTTACCTCTTCGATGATTGCCTCAAACGGGTCGATGTCCTCTTTGTTGACGGGTTTCATACCGAGTACCACGTCGCCGTACATCTGTACGAAACGGCGGTAACTGTCGTAAACGAAGTGCGGGTTATGCGTTTTTTCCACCATACCTTCAGCAACCGTGTCGTTCAAACCAAGGTTCAAAATGGTGTCCATCATACCGGGCATAGACGCACGCGCACCCGAGCGGACACTGACAAGCAGCGGGTTTTTCGGATCGCCGAATTTGCTATTCATCAGGGTCTCGATGTGTTTTACGGCAGCCATCACCTCATCGTTGAGGATACCTACGATCGTCTCCTGACCTACTTCATAATACTCGTTGCAAACGTCAGTCGTGATGGTGAATCCCGGAGGTACGGGCACACCCACAAGGTTCATCTCGGCGCAGTTGGCACCCTTACCGCCCAACTGCTCGCGCATCTGGGCATTACCCTCGGCTTTTCCGTTTCCGAAGGTATAGACTCTTTTCTTGTTGTCCATTGTTTATATTATTCTGTATTATTATCTCACAAAAACTTTACAAAAAACTTTCTACTCCCCACTTTCTACTCCCCACTTCCTACGTTCTACTTTCTACTTTCTACTTTCTACTTTCTACTTTCTACTTTCTACTTCTTTCAACTATCAACTTTTCTCAACTCCCTCATCCCCCTCGTTTTCTTGCTCCACAACCTCTTTGCCCATCTTTTCGATGCGGTGTTCAAGGGTATCTTGGTCTTGTTTCCACTTCGGATTATTCATATAGAAATCATCGGGTGGCGTACCGTAACAGGCTGTCACGGTGAATGTTACGGCTGTCAGCACACATACGCGGATAGTGCTTTCCAACACATGGTTGTACTTTGTGCGCAAAGTTTGGAGCAGTTTCATAAGCAACTCTTTTTTGTTGAACTCGCAAAGTTACGCTTTTTTTTTGAAATATGCAACTCTTTTGTTCTTTTTTGGAGCAACTCCATTTGATTTTTGCGACAAATATCAAATTAAAAACCTCCTACGCTCCCAAACTCGACTACGACCGGTAGGACCACTTGACCGGTAGACCACTTGATTTCTAAATATACACACCCGCACGCGCA
The DNA here is from genome assembly GCA_934667275.1 of uncultured Bacteroidales bacterium. GTDB lineage: Bacteria > Bacteroidota > Bacteroidia > Bacteroidales > Paludibacteraceae > Colicola. The sequence continues at coordinate 153,350 of CAKULK010000001.1, forward strand.
CACGGGGGTATATAGTTTACAAAAACAACTGGTCTGCTGGTCTGTTCCTAAAAACATCAGTTCCAGCAATACACATTCCCCCTCCTGCGAAGGCATCAACACCCGCCAATCGTTATAGGATGGTTATAGGATAGTTATAGGTTAGTTACGGATTTCCTCTCTTGTCTTGTAAAAAAACAAATACTTAGTGGCGTGGTGTTATTCCCGATTTATTGCCGTATTTTTGGAATAGGTGCTCTTTGTAATGCCCGTAAATAAAGGACGCGATATATATGGGTAGTGAGAGTGGCAGCAGCAGTATGGCAATCAAAAGACACAGGCGGCCCATGTGGGCGGCAGAGAAGATGTTATGGAGTGTATGGGGCATGTCCCACAGGCGGTAGCGCAACATCTGCAGCACAGCCGTCCATAGTTCAAGCGAAAGCCGCATGAGCAGCAACAGACTTTGCCACCACGGGCTGTGCATAATGCGATAACATAGAAAACGGCAATTGCCCGCACGCATCGTAGCCATGGAACCGTTTCCCGTCTTGCTGCTTGCGCTGCGGAAATAGTATGCACCGCAGTAGCCTTGCAGATATTCCTCTTTGGGGTGGCAGGAGAAAAGTTTCAGGTGCCAATCCCAGTCTTCCCGTTCCTTAACTTTGGCAAAACGTATGTCATGCGCCAGAATGAAGGTGCGGCGATATAGGTAGCAATGCAGGGCTATGGTGCCGAAGATTCCCCAACCGACAAGCAGGTGTAGCAGATTCTCTTTCCTGCCGAGGAGCATGGGTTCTATCTCTCCCGTTGGGCTTACCATACGATAGTCGGTGTGCGATACATCCAGACTATGAGCATCCATAAGGGCTGTTTGACGGGCGAACTTGTCAGGTGCCAACGTATCATCTGCGTCCAAGAACTGGATATACTCGCCTTGTGCATAATGCAAACCTATATTCCGTGCCGAGGCTGACCCGCCGTTCTCTTTGCGCACGAGACGGATACGCGGGTCTTGTTCGGCAAGACTTGCCACAAGGCCGGCACTGTTGTCGGTGCTGCCGTCGTCTATAATAATCATCTCCCAGTCGGATAGCGTCTGTGCCTGCACAGATGCTATGGTGCGACCGATATATCGGGCTGCGTTGTAGCAGGGAGTAATGACGGACACTTTCATAGGTTAAAGCCAGTTGGTATTGATTTGCTGTTCTTTGTTTCTGCTTTGCCGTATGCGATTCATATGGATAAGCACACGAGTCCATGCCACGGAGAACGCCCCGATATGGTATTGTCTATTGCGCAGACGTGATGTATAGCACGTGAACAGGGTGCGTAGCAGCATATTAATCCTGTCACGCCTGGACAGGTTGATATTGGTATAGGAGAGCATAAGATTGTTGTATAACCATTGTGCATTCCACATCTGTTTGTTACCAAACTCTTTGCGGTCGTGGTACATACGTGCTTGGGGAACCAATAGTGTGTCAATATGATGGTATTGAAGACGCTGCAGATAATTGGTATCTTCGGAATAGTGGAAGAATAGCGGATTAAAACCGCCAATTTGTTCCACTACTTTTCGTGGTAGCAGCCAGCATGCAGCACATATGTCGTATGCGGGATATGTATTATGGACAGTTCCTGCAAAAAGGTCATTGAGTAGAGCAGAACATTTGATGAGTGTACTATTGCGGAAATTGTGGTCAATACTATTTCCGCCGCCATTCATGTGAATGGGTGATAGTAAGGAATTTCCATCGCTTTGGGCAAGCATCAGTTCTATGGCATCGGGAGCAATGGCAGCATCTTGGTTGAGTAGCAACATATAATCGGCATTATGCGCCATAGCATAGCGTAAGCCGACATTATTTGCCTGCCCGAAACCAAGATTCCTTTCTTGCGGAAACAGTAAGGCTTCCGGATATTGTTCGCGGATGTAGGTCTGGGTTTCGTCTGTAGAATGGTTGTCAATCACAAGTGGAATAGTCTTTACTGACGACTTGCGCAGGCTGCCTAAACAGAAATCCACCCAATGGCGGCCATTGTATGTGACTATGATGGTGTAGATGTGCATTGCCGTTTGAAAATAAAGGTATAATGGAATAGAATGGCGATAGCCGCTGTACCCCACAGGGTTAGACCTTGGGCGAATGAAAAATAGCGATAGTAGAAGATACCGAACATCGGGATGGTGGATAGAATGAAATAAATCAACCATTGTCCGAGAGAAGCAGTATCTTTAATTCTTCGGAATAGTAGGAAACAAAGCACAAAGAATCCTATAGTCCATATAACTGTGCGCGTGAACCCTGCGCTAAGTAGAAATGTGCCGATATGTGTGGCAAACACACTGACAGGACCGTGATTAACTCCACGCTCCTCACCGATAGTTTCTTCGACATCTTTCTTGTCAATCCCTTTCACCATGTGGTTGTAAGTGGGGAACATATAGTTGGTGTACACCTTTCCACCTAGACCATATTCGTAGAAATAGCAGAAGTTATAGTAGTTCTGTCCTGCGTACAACAGGGTGGAACCGAGAGCACCTCGGCTCTCTGTTTTGTCGTTCCAGCGTGATAAAGTGACGGCTCCAAGGAACAATACTATAGCAACAATAACAGGGATAAAGAGCAACTTTAAGACTCGTTTCTGCGATTGCTTTAGAAATGGTCGAAATAGAAGAAGGCAGATAATGAGTGCTTGAATGTAGAATAGCCATTCGGTACGGTCCACGCTGGTGATACCTCGTATGGGCATACTCAGTGACGACAAGAATAGCATCAAGTTAAACCACCATCGTTTATGGAGGAAACAGATGCTGTAGAAGAAACAAGGCAACATCAATAAGGTGACACCTAAAAAGTAGTAGGCATATCCAATGATGGTTGGCAGATTCCTTGTGCGAATGTCGGAGATAGTTTCCTCTCCTTCGTAGTGATTTCTACGTATCTCCACTAAATTTTCCATGCCTCCGTGGAAAATGTTTATCGCATCGGCGGAGATGAGGTAGATGGTGACAAGAAAGATACCGAACATACCATACGCAATGAGGTTGAATATACGTTCATTGGGTAGGGTGATATTTTTAATGTTATGTGGATTAAGTAGTGCAAACGGCACAATGGTAAGTGTGAGTAGCACACAATATAGAATAGTTGGTGTACCCCCCAAATGCAGGTTTTCTTCTGTGTATAGCAGTCCTCGTGCGCCCAAGAGGTGCATATGATAAACTAAAATAGATACAAAAGATGTCAATGCAAATTGCGCAGACAAAAAAACGCTTACTTCAACGCATTGTTGTCTGCGCCAAAGCCAAATGGTCAGAGCCGTGAACCATATAAAAGGTACGTATAGCATTTATGTGCGGCTTTGATGCAGTTCGCGGATAATGACGCTGGGCCATTTCCAGTTTTGATAGGCCAGTTGGGCGATACCGGGGGCAAGGATAAGTCCCCATACCCCCATGTGCAACGGCGATAGGAAGAGCCACAGCAGGAACACCGTGGCGGCTCCGCTCACCAACGACGGGATGAAAAACGGTATTTTGTTGTCCGCCATGATAAAGCCCGCCGACACGGAATGGTTGTGTTCTAACGCGCTGATGAGCAGCATAACGCATAGCATAGACGTGGGCAGGAACATCGTCTGGCTATGGATAAGTCCTAATGCCCAATTGCCTAATAGCATCCAGCACAGACCGCCTGCTATATACACTGCCAGCAAACTGCCCACACTGTATATATAGTAGCGTCGGAGTGTGGTCATATCGCGCTCCACACGGCATTGCGCCAATTTGGGTGTGAACGACTGGTACATCACGGTGGCGCAGCGTGCCAGCACGTCCATCACCTGCACGGTGATGCCGTAGCATGCTAGTTGCTCCAGCGTGAGGAACGCCGAACCGATGAGGATGGACGACTTGTTCACCAAGAATCCTCCCAGTCCGGTGAGTCCTACCTTGATGGCATTCGGGTAAATGGCGCGCAGTATCGGGCGGACTGGTTGCCCTTCCACTGCGACAAGGCGTTGTTTGAGTGTCGGCGTGAAGAACACGCGGTAGGTCAGGGTACGGCGGATGATGGCGGCAATCAGTTGCGCCCCTACAATAGCCGACAGACCGTAGCCTGCAAAGATAAGCCCGATGGCGATACAGAGGTAGATGAGTTGGCTGATGATGGTAATCTGCTGGCTGCGGCGGACATAGCCTTTGCCGAGGAGTAGGGCATCGTAGTAGAGCGTGTAGAGGTTGTAGCAGTTGATGGCAATCAGCAGCACCCATGCCAGCATGGCATCGTGGTGGTCGCCCGTGTATTTTTGCAAGATGTAATAAAAATACGCCGTCCCTGCGGTAGCCAGGATAACAAACACCCCGAGGGCTACCCAACGGTAGAATTTTTGCATCGCACGGAGTGTGCCTTTCAGCAGCGAATAGTCCACCGAGTCGTCTTCGGAGAGCGTCGCCACTCCGTTCTTCTGCAACGATTTGACCCCCGAGAAGATGTAGCTGATATTGCGTGCAAACGACGGACGAAACCCGAAATCCAGCAGGTTCACCATAAAGGTGATAGTGGTGAATATATTCCAGATGCCCACCGTCTCGGAGGACATCTTGCTGAGGATAAACGGGTAGAGCAGCACGCCCGCTCCCACCATAAAGATGGCTGCAACGTAACTCCACGCGATGTCGCGTTTGCCTATGTTTTCTACTTTTTCTGTCAAAATGAAAGCGGTTTGGTTAGTCCCTGCGGAAGATGTCGCGGGTATAGACTTTGGATTGGACGTCATCGAGACTGGTGTCGTAGCGGTTGGCGATGATGGCTTGGGAGAGCGACTTGAACTTCTGCAAGTCGTTGACTACCAACGAACCGAAGAACGTGCTGCCGTCGGGCAGGGTGGGCTCGTAGATGATGACCTGTGCGCCTTTGGCTTTCACACGTTTCATAATCCCCTGGATACTCGACTGGCGGAAATTGTCCGAGTTGGACTTCATCGTCAAGCGATAGACACCTATCGTACACGGATGCTCCTCAGCGGCGTTGAAACTGCCGTTGTTGTAGTAGTCGTAGTAGCCCGCCTTGGCTAATACGCGGTCGGCAATGAAATCCTTGCGGGTGCGGTTGCTCTCCACAATCGCTTCGATGAGGTTCTCGGGTACGTCACGGTAGTTGGCGAGCAACTGTTTGGTGTCCTTTGGCAGGCAGTAACCGCCGTATCCGAAAGAGGGGTTGTTGTAGTGGGTACCGATACGCGGGTCGAGGCATACGCCGTCGATAATGGCTTGTGTATCAAGTCCTTTCATTTCGGCGTAGGTGTCGAGTTCGTTGAAATAACTGACGCGCAGGGCGAGGTAGGTGTTCGCAAAGAGTTTGACCGCCTCCGCCTCGGTGAAACCCATATAGAGGGTGTCGATGTCGGTTTTGACAGCCCCCTCTTGGAGCAGCCCTGCAAAGGTGTGCGCCGCCTCTACGAGACGCGGGTCGTTGAGGTCTGTACCGACAATGATACGCGACGGGTAGAGGTTGTCGTAGAGTGCCTTCGACTCGCGCAGAAACTCGGGCGAAAAGAGGATATTACGGCTGCCGGTCTTTTGTCGGATGCTCTCGGTGTAGCCCACTGGGATGGTCGATTTGATGACCATAATCGCATCGGGATTGGCTTCCATCACGAGACGGATAACCGTCTCCACCGCCGATGTGTCGAAATAGTTCTTCTGGCTGTCATAGTTGGTCGGTGCGGCAATCACCACAAAATCAGCGTCTTTGTACGCTGTGTGAGCGTCCAAAGTGGCGGTGAGGTCGAGCGGTTTCTCGGCGAGATACTTCTCGATATACTCGTCCTGAATGGGCGATTGGCGGCGGTTGAGCATATCCACCTTTTCGGGGATAATATCCACTGCGGTAACGTGATTGTGCTGCGCCAGCAATGTGGCAATTGACAATCCCACATATCCTGTTCCTGCTACGGCGATGTTCATACTAATTATGAATTATGAATGAGGAATGATGAATCATTAGTTATATGTTATCGGGGTATTATCGGACTATCTACCTTATATCCTCCTTACATCCACCTTATTTTGCTATATAATTAGTGACAAGAATCCATTAATAATTTATAAGCATCGGTTGCGTGAAGAATGCCCTGCAATTTGTTATAGGATCGTTATACCTTGCTTATAGGTTGCGTATCCCTTGCTGCTTGCTTCGACTTTAACTTTATTAACTTATAGCCGTGCGTCCACGAGGCTGCGATCGACAAAGTTCTTCACATCGAAGATAACCGCCCCCTGCTCTTTGTATTTGCGGAAATCGAAGGTCTTGAACTGGTCGTGGCTCACGCAGGCGATGACGGCAGCGTATGGCTTGTCGGGGTCGATGGCGGGGATAAGGTCTTTGCCGTACTCGCGTTTCACTACCTCGGGGCTCGCCCACGGGTCGTAGATGTCCACGTGGCAACCGAAATCCTCCAGTTCGTTAGCGATATCCACCACCTTCGTATTGCGACAGTCGGGGCAGTTCTCCTTGAACGTTACACCGAGTATCAACACGTTGGAATTGAGAATCTTATGGTCGGTGCGTATCATCAGTTTGAGCGTCTTGTCGGCGATAAACTTGGCGATGGAGTTGTTTACGGCGCGCCCGCTCAAAATCACTTGCGGGTCGTAGCCGAGCGATTTCGCCTTGTGCGCGAGGTAGTACGGGTCCACCGAGATACAATGCCCGCCGACCAGTCCGGGGCGGTATTTGAGGAAGTTCCACTTGGTGCCCGCCGCCTCGATGACGTCGTTGGTGTCGATGCCGACGCGGTCGCAGATAAGCGCGAGTTCGTTCATAAACGAGATGTTCACATCGCGCTGGCTGTTCTCCACCGCTTTCGCTGCCTCTGCCACTTTCATATTCGGTGCGCGGTGGGTGCCGTTCTCCAGAATCGAGTTGTAGAGGGCGTCCACGATGTCCGCCACCTCGAGCGTGGAACCCGACGTAATCTTCTTGATTTTGGTCAGGGTGTTGATTTTGTCGCCCGGATTGATACGCTCGGGCGAGTAGCCGCAGAAGAAATCCGTGTTGAATTTTAGTCCGCTGTTGCGCTCCAATACGGGTACGCAGTCCTCCTCGGTGCAGCCTGGATAGACGGTGGATTCATAGATGACGATGTCGCCGCGGTTGAGCGTCTTGCCGATGGTCTCGCTCGCTTTGAGCAGCGGCGTCAGGTCGGGGTTGTTAAAGCGGTCGATGGGCGTCGGAACGGTGACGATATAGGTGTTCACCTGCCGCAGTACCTCGGGGTCGGAGGTGAAAGTAAGCCCGATCTTGTGGGTGGCTTCGTACTCGTCACGTGCCTGCTTCATGCCTACTAAATCCGCTTCCATAGTGTGGTCTTCGCCACGTTCCAGTTCGGCAACGCGCGGTTGGAATACGTCAAAACCGATGACGCGGTATTTCTTTCCGTATTCAATGGCGAGTGGGAGTCCTACGTATCCCAATCCCACTACGGCGATAATTCGATTACTTAAGTTCATAGCATTTGTTAGTTTTGTTAAAAGCCCGCAAAGATACAACAATTTGTCGAGATATGCAAATTTAGAGGATTTTTGGCAGAGTCGCCGGAATGGTGCGATGTGAAAGAAAGTGTGGGAGAAATTTTGGAATTCGGATTTTTTTTTGTATCTTTGCCACGTTATTTGAATCAGCGAAAAAGAGATGTTTACATCGTCGGATTTGGCGCAGTTGAAAGCGCATGGTATCTCGCAAGAGCGGGCGGAAAAGCAAATGGAGGCTTTTAAGACGGGCTTCCCTGAGTTGGATATAGTGGCTCCCGCGGCAGTGGGGGATGGTATTCTGCGTCCTTCGGAGGCGGAGACGGACGAGTATATCCGTGCATGGCAGGCGTATTTGGACGAGGGGCATACGATATTGAAATTCGTGCCTGCCAGCGGGGCTGCGAGCCGTATGTTCAAGAATCTGTTTGAGTATCTGAATACAGGTGAGGAAACGCCTTTTATCCAGCAGTTCCTGACACACAAAGACGACTTTGCTTTTGGCTCACAATTGGCTGGTTATGAGGGCAATGCGGCGGTAAGCCATCTGCTGAACGATATGGGCTACGGACATTTGCCAAAGGGTTTGCTGCTGTTTCATTCTTACAAGGACGGGGCGCGCACGCCTGCACTTGAGCACATGGTGGAGGGTGCTTTGTATGCGGCTTCGAAAGGCGAAGTGAATCTGCATTTCACGGTCAGCCACGCGCATTTGGAGTTGTTCCACAAACATATAGAGGAGCATTTGGCGGAGTATGAGAAACGATATGGCGTGCATTACCATGTGTCGTTCTCGGAGCAGAAACCTTCTACCGATACCTTGGCGGCTAATCCTGACGGCACTCCGTTCCGCAACGGGGACGGTACCTTGCTCTTCCGCCCGGGTGGTCATGGCGCGCTTATAGAGAACCTGAATGAGCAGCAGGCGGATGTGATATTCATCAAGAATATCGACAACGTGGTGCCCGACAGGCTCAAGGGGGACACCGTGCGCTACAAGCAACTGTTGGCGGGTGTGCTGGTGACAGAGCAGAAGCGCATATTTGAGCGTCTGCAAGACCCGAACCTGTCGGCAGAGGAACGGGCACGTCTTAATAGACCATTGCGTGTGTGCGGGGTGGTGAAGAATACGGGCGAGCCCGGTGGAGGACCGTTCCTCGTGCGCGAAGCGGATGGCAGTATCAGCCGTCAGATATTGGAATCCAGTCAGATAAGCAACCTCGAACTGATGCGACAAGCCACGCACTTCAACCCTGTGGACCTTGTATGTGCTACGCGCGATGTGCACGGCAAGCCGTTTCACCTGCCTGATTTCGTGGACGAGAAGACGGGCTTCATCTCCCATAAGTCCAAAGATGGCAAGGAGTTGCTGGCGTTGGAGTTGCCCGGACTGTGGAACGGGGCAATGAGCCGTTGGAACACCCTCTTTGTAGAAGTGCCTGTAAGCACGTTCAACCCCGTGAAGACGGTGAACGACCTGCTTCGCCCGATACACCTGTCTAATGACTGATGAATAAAGAGTTAAAAATCAAGAATTGATACTTTCGGCTTGTGTTGGAAACACATTTGCACATTGATACACGCCGCCACGTGCGGTTTAGTTCTTCCACAGAGCGGACTTTGCAGACTTTGCTCCTGCGTGATTTTCCTCATGAGGAGGCGGAACAACTATGGCAACGGCTGTGCCGCACCTATGAGAGTTACTTGACCGACCTTCCTTACACGGGTGGGAAGAGTAATCCGATGTGGGACGATTTGTATGATTCGTTGGCGGTGTTTGCTTACTATGAAGTGTTGCCCGAAAAGCCGACTTTGGAAAAGTTTGAGCAGGTCGTGGCACAGAATTTCAACCGTGTGCATTTCCCTTCATGGCTGCGTTTCGGGACGGGTACCATACGTTTTTGTGTACGGCTCATCGGTAGTGTGATGGGGCGCAACCTCAATCGGCACTATGCTGATGGTTCGTGGGGGAACTGTTGGGGAATCGGTACGCCCGAGAATTTGGATAATCTGCCGGGTATGCAGTTGCGCGGGTGTCCGATTGCGGATTTTGCCCGCAAGCATGGGTATGCACACCTGATGCCTGCTATGTGCAATCCTGACTTTGAGGGTATGGCAAATATGCATATTCACTTGGTGCGTCCGCGTACAGTTGCTATGGGCTATCCTTCCTGTGACTACTATTTCACGCCTTTGGGCTCCCCCGAGGCGGAGCGTTACCCTATAAGAAAAACTCCAGAAGGTTTTCTCGTGAACGGAGACGGCAAAGACTGACCCCCTTTTCCTTCTTTTTAGTGGAACTGTCAAATTGTAAATAATGAAGGCTTTTTTCTTTGATATGGACGGCGTGCTGTTCGACTCCATGCCGTTGCACGCTATTGCATGGGAGCGCGTGATGTTGAAATACGGGTTGCCGTTCACAGCATACGACACCTATGTGAATGAGGGGCGGACAGGCGAATCGGTGATTGATGAGGCGTTTCTTGTGGCACGTGGCAGGCACGCGACGCCCGAGGAGGTGCGGGTGATATACGACGAAAAGACCGAGTTGTTCCGTCATTTGGGCGAAGCCCAGCCCATACAAGGTGTGGCGGAAGTGTTGCGGTATGTGCAGGCACAAGGGCATCAGATATGGATTGTGACGGGTAGCGCACAACAGAGCCTGTTCGACAAGTTGGAGACCTGTTTCCCTGGAGTGTTTGTCCGGGAACGGATGATTACGGCATGGGATGTAAAGCACGGCAAGCCCGACCCTGAACCGTATCTGAAAGCATGGGAACGCTCAGGGCTGCCCAAAGAGGATTGTTGTGTGGTGGAGAATGCACCGATGGGTGTGCAGTCCGGCAAGGCTGCAGGGCTGACTGTTTATGCCGTGAACACGGGTATCCTCACTCGCGATGACTTGCAGAAAGCAGGTGCGGACAGGGTGTTTGATAGTATGGCAGAGTTATTGCTATACCTGCAGAAATAACCATACGGCTGCAAAGGTTTGCAGTAGAGTGCCAGAAAAGAAGATGACGCGGCGCAAACGGAATGGCACGGTTATTGTGGTGACAGGTATGCGATGGAAGAGAGCAATAAGAAAAATATATCTGTGGCAAGGCTTCGTCCTGAGACCAGGATGGTGGTTCTGGACTTGGACGGGACATTGTACGAGAAGCCAAGGATGCCGCTGTATATGGTGCTTGGAGACCTGTTGGAAGCCCCCTTGTTGCTAAAAGAACGTCGTGTGCGCAAGGCGATGCGCGGGCAGTGGTTTGGTAGCGCAGAGGCGTTTGAAAAGGCTTTCTTCGACAATATGGTGAAAGGGCGGTTGTGTACGGTGAGTTTCGTACGGTGGTGGTACACTACTTGCTATATGCCGTTGATGGTGGAAGTGGTAGAAAAGCACTATAAACCATGTAGTTGGGTGCAACCGTTTGTGGAGGAGTGCAGAAGGATGGGGGTGATTGTGGTTGTGTTGTCGGATTATACGCATGCAAAAGAGAAAATACAGGCATTGGGATTGGATGTGAAGATGTTTGATTGGGTGGTGAGTGCGCCGGAGTTGGGAGGTTTGAAGCCCGCGAGGGAGTTGATGCAGGTGGTGGCTGAACGTATGGGTGTGCCGAGCGGGCAGTCGGTGGTGATTGGTGATAGAGATGATACTGACGGCGCATTGGCGCGTGCTGCGGGCGCAACATTTTGGCAGGTGTAGCAAGATAGCCGTTTGGTAGTGATATAGGTGCTTTTTCTCTGAAAAAGCACTTTTTTTTGTGTATGTGCGTAGTTTTTTGTAACTTTGCAGGCGTAGGGGGAGAATATAGGGAATTGTTGATAAAGAGAACAAAATAAAATAACAAGAGATATGGAATTTAAGTATGCACCGATGTTTCAACTCGGGAAAGATGAAACGGAGTACTATCTGCTGACCAAAGACTACGTGTCGGTCGGCGAGTTTGAGGGACGCCCTATCTTGAAAGTGGAAGCCGAAGGCCTGACCAAGATGGCGCAGCAGGCGTTCCACGACGTGAGTTTTATGCTCCGCCGAAGCCACAACGAGCAGGTAGCCAAGATCTTGCGCGACCCCGAAGCCAGCGCCAACGACAAGTATGTGGCACTCACTTTCCTGCGCAATGCCGAGGTGGCTTGCAAAGGGCAGTTGCCCCTCTGTCAGGACACGGGTACGGCTATCGTGCACGGCGAGAAAGGGCAGCAGGTATGGACAGGCTACTGCGACGAAGAGGCGCTGAGCCACGGTGTGTACAACACCTACACGCAGGACAACTTGCGCTATTCGCAGAACGCACCGCTCTCGATGTACGAGGAAGTGAACACCAAGTGCAACCTGCCCGCGCAGATTGATATCGAGGCTACCGAGGGTATGGAGTACCGTTTCCTGTGCGTCACGAAGGGCGGCGGCAGCGCGAACAAGACCTATCTCTACCAGGAGACCAAGGCGCGTATCCAGAACCCCGGCACGCTCATTCCGTTCCTCGTTGAGAAAATGAAAAGCCTCGGTACTGCGGCTTGCCCGCCGTATCATATCGCCATCGTCATCGGCGGCACGAGTGCGGAGAAGAACCTGCTGACCGTGAAACTGGCATCGACGCACTACTACGACAGCCTGCCCACCACGGGCGACGAGACGGGGCGCGCGTTCCGCGACATCGAACTCGAGAAACAACTGCTGCAGGAGGCATACAAAATCGGTCTCGGCGCACAGTTCGGCGGCAAATATATGGCGCATGATGTGCGTGTGGTACGCTTGCCGCGCCACGGCGCAAGTTGCCCCATCGGCTTGGGCGTGAGTTGCTCGGCTGACCGCAACATCAAGTGCAAAATCAACAAAGACGGTATATGGATCGAGCGCATGGACAACAACCCGGGCAGTCTCATTCCCGAGGAATTGCGCCAAGCGGGCGAGGGCGATGCGGTACGTATCGACCTCAACCAGCCGATGCGCGATGTATGCAATATCCTGACCCAATATCCGATTGGCACGCGCCTGTCGCTCAACGGTACGATCATCGTGGGTCGCGACATCGCACACGCGAAGATCAAAGCCCGTTTGGACGCCGGCGAACCGATGCCCGAATACCTCAAGAACCATCCTATCTACTATGCAGGACCTGCGAAGACCCCTGCGGGTATGGCGTGCGGCTCGATGGGACCGACCACGGCAGGGCGTATGGATCCCTACGTGGACGAGTTCCAAGACCACGGAGGCAGTCTTATCATGCTAGCAAAGGGCAACCGCTCGATAGATGTTACCAACGCCTGCCAAAAGCACGGCGGTTTCTACCTCGGTTCGATTGGCGGTCCGGCGGCTATTCTGGCGCAGGAGAACATCAAATCGATCGAGTGCGTGGAATATCCCGAGTTGGGTATGGAAGCCATCTGGAAGATTGAGGTGGAGAACTTCCCTGCATTCATCCTTGTGGACGACAAAGGCAACGACTTCTTCAAGCAACTGAAGCCGTGCGAGGGGTGCACCATATTGGATTAGTTAATAATTAGGTGCAGACAACATAGCCTGTTTTGTTAGTGGATAGTTATAGGTTGGTTATAGGATAGGCTGTGTTGGGTTGCCCGTTCAACCATTCAACATTGACAGAAAAGAAGAAAGACAGTTGGTGGCGGAGGTTGCGCGACAAGCACCGCATCAGCATACTCGACGAGAATACGTGGACAGAGCAATGGTCCGCCCACCTCAGCGGGTGGGGGGCTATTGTGCTGTTGGCAGCGATGTTCCTTCTCACGCTGGGGCTGTTCTCGCTCGTCATTCTCTACACCCCGATACGCAACTACCTGCCCGGCTACTCGGAGAATATCCGCCGGCAGTTGGTTTCCGAGTCGGCGCGTGTGGACTCCATACAGACATCGCTCGACCTGCAGCGGCAGTATTTGGACGTCATCAAGCAGGTGGTGGCAGGCGAGGTGCAGTCCGACACGGTGCAGCGTCTCGACTCCATGCAACTCATCATGCGCGAGCAATTGCTCGAGGCGAAGAGCGAAGCCACGGCAGAGTTCATCGCCCAATATGAGGAAAAGGAGAAAGACAACCTGCAACTGTTTGATGTACAGAACACTACGCCGATACTCACGTTCTTCCGCCCTGCGCACGGCGTAGTGGTGGAGCATTTCTCGGCGGAGGAACAACGCTACGGCGTGGCGGTGCAGACGCCCAAGCACGAGAACATCACCTCGGTGCTGGCGGGCACGGTGGTCTTTGCCAACTACGAGATTGGCAACACCTACACCGTCATGGTGCAGCACACCACCTACCTCTCCATCTATCGCCGTGTGGAGAAGGTGCTCAAGCCTGTGGGCAGCAGCGTGCAGGCGGGCGAGAGCATAGCCATTGCCGCGGACGAGCAGCCACTGTGGTTTGAATTGTGGCAGAACGGCAAGGCAGTCAACCCCGAAGAGGTGATTGCGTTTTAGTGTGATTTACAATAAGGTACATTTCTTTTGAAGAAACAAATAGCGATATTAGGCAGCACGGGCAGTATCGGCACGCAGACTTTGGATGTGGTGCGGGCGAACCCCGACCGCTTCGAGGTCTATGCCATCTCGGCGAACAGGAGCATTGACCTGCTCATCAGGCAGGCGCGGGAGTTCCACCCCGAAGTGGTGTGTATTGCCGACGAGAGTCTCTATCAGCCGCTCAAAGAGGCGTTGAACGACATGCCTATTAAGGTGTGGGCAGGCGCAGATGCCATTGCCGAGATGGTGACGATGCCGAGTATCGACATCGTGGTGGCGGCTATGGTGGGCTATGCCGGTTTGCGCCCGACGATGGAGGCAATACGGGCGGGCAAGACCATTGCTCTTGCCAACAAAGAGACCCTTGTCGTGGCGGGCGAGATTATCTGCCGCTTGGCACAGCAATACCACGCGCCCATTCTGCCTGTGGATAGCGAGCACTCGGCTATCTTCCAGTCACTTACGGGCGAACAGAACAACGAGATAGAGAAGATTCTCCTTACCGCCAGCGGCGGACCTTTCCGCACCTTCACTCGCGAGCAGATGGCGCATGTTACGGCTGCCGATGCCCTCAAACACCCCAACTGGGATATGGGCGCGAAGATTACTATCGACTCCGCCAGTATGATGAACAAAGGCTTCGAGGTCATCGAAGCCAAGTGGCTGTTCGGCGTGGAGGTAGAGAAAATCGAAGTATTGGTGCACCCGCAGTCTGTCGTGCATAGCGCGGTGCAGTTCCGCGACGGGGCGGTGAAAGCCCAACTCGGCGCCCCCGACATGCGCCTGCCAATCCAGTATGCGCTCATCTATCCCGAGCGCATACCGAGCGATTTTCCGCGTCTCGACCTGTTTCAAACGCATGACCTCACTTTCGAGAAACCCGACTTGGAGCGCTTCCCGAACCTCGGTTTGGCATACCAAGCCACCCGCCAAGGGGGCAACATCCCGTGCGTACTCAATGCCGCCAACGAGGTGGCAAACCTCGCTTTCCGCAAAGGGCAGTGCGGTTTTCTGCAGATGTCGGAGGTCATCGCCGAGACCATGGCAAAAGCCGCCTACATAGAGAAACCCACCTACGAAGACTACGTGGCGACCGACCTCGCCGCCCGCCGTATAGCCGAAGAAATCATCAACAGCAATATACATTCATCATTCTAAATTCCTCATTCATAATTAGAAACAATGCAGTGGATTCAACTCATAGTGGCTCTCAGTTTTCTCGTGGTGATTCACGAGTTGGGGCACTTCACCTTCGCGCGTATATTTAAGGTGCGCGTGGAGAAATTCTACATGTTCTTCAACCCGCGCTTCTCGCTGGTGCGCGCCAAGAAGATAAACGGTCGTTGGCGCGTCAAGTTCTTCGCCAAGAACGTGGAGCCGTCTGCTGTAGAGGCGACCGACGACTTCGGCAACCCCAAGACGGACGAGAAAGGGCGTCCCGTCTATCGCCCCATGACCGAGAGCGAACTCGCCGCCCTGCCCGAAGACGACTGGCGCCGCTACCCAGACAACACCGAGTGGGGTATTGGCTGGGTGCCTTTCGGCGGCTATTGCGCCATCGCGGGCATGGTGGACGAGACCAAGTCCGCCACCGACCTGCCCTCCGAGCCGCAGCCGTGGGAGTTCCGCGCCAAGAACGTGTGGCAACGCCTCTGCATCATCATCGGCGGCATACTGGTGAACTTCATCGCCGCCCTGCTCATTTTCGGGCTCATCCTCTTCCATTGGGGGCAGGACACCATGCCGCTCAGCCACATCTCCACGGGGCTCTACTACTCCGAACTGCTGCAGGAAGAGGGCTTCCAACAGCAAGATAAGATACTGACTATCAATAATCAGGAGCCGCAAGACTTGAGTGATGTCATTCAGTGGCTCATCATCGAGGGCAAGCAGGACGTCCTTGTGCAGCGCGGGGGCGACACCGTCGCGCTCACCATGTCGAAAGACCTCGGCACCCGCTACCTAGCCTTGCAGAACGAGCACGACCGCCAGGAGCGCGAGAAAGAGCGCGCCGACAAGTCGTACCAGAAGCGCACCTACCAACTCATCGGCTACTTCATGCCCTTCGTCGTGGACTCCGTTATGGAGGGCGGCGCGGCGTACTATGGCGGCATGCAGGCGGGCGACAGCATCGTCGGCATCAACGGGCAGGACAGGCTTTGCTACCTCCAGACCACACAAGAACTGCTGCTGCATCCCTGCGACAGCATCACCGTGGACTTCTACCGCGCGGGTGAGTTGCAGCACGCGGGCGTCTTCATCGGCGACCAGTGCAAACTGGGCGTTTATCCGCGCATGGCATGGCAGTTCTACTCCTACCAACACACCGACTACACGCTCTGGCAGGCGATTCCCGCGGGCATCCGCTACGGCTGGGACATGCTCAAGATGTACGTCAAGCAGTTCCGTCTCGTGTTCACCAAAGAGGGCGCGCAGTCGCTCGGCGGCTTCGGCGCGATGAGCAACATGTTCCCCGACACATGGGACTGGTTCTCGTTCTGGCACATGACGGCGTTCCTCAGCCTCATCCTCGCGTTCATGAACTTCCTGCCCATACCCGCACTCGACGGCGGATATATCCTGTTCCTGCTTTGGGAAATCATTACGCGCCGCAAACCCAGCGACAAGTTCCTCGAAATCGCCAACAACATCGGCTTCTGGCTGCTGATGGCTCTGCTGATTTTCGCCAACGGAAACGACATACTCAAACTGTTCTTCTAACCGACCCGCGACAGACCCCCGATAGACCCGCGACAATTTTCCGAGAGAACTTCGAGAGAACCCCGAAAAAGGGTCGGAAATTTGTCGGGCAAAACAGCAAGGGATACGCAAGGGATGAGCAAGGGATAGGCTACCCGTAAACGACCCAAATTGAACCCCAAAATATGGATGCAAATAGTCAATATACACAGCCTTCGGACACCTCTCAATTTTTCGTCCACCCCTCCTCTTATATAGATGAGGGGTGCCAAATCGGGAAAGGCACCAAAATCTGGCACTTCTCGCACATCATGTCGGGCTGCCGCATAGGCGAGGACTGCAATATCGGGCAGAACGTGGTTATCTCGCCCGATGTGGTGTTGGGGCGCAACTGCAAGATTCAGAACAACGTGTCCGTCTATGCGGGAGTCCGCTGCGAGGACGATGTGTTCCTCGGACCGAGCATGGTCTTCACCAACGTCATCAACCCGCGCGCGGCGGTCAGCCGCAAGGCGGAATACCGCGAGACGATTCTCAAACGCGGCGCATCGGTCGGCGCGAACGCCACCATCGTTTGCGGGCACACGCTGGGTGAGTACTGCCTCATCGGCGCAGGGTCCGTGGTCACGAAAGACGTCCCCGCCTACGCCCTTATGGTCGGCAACCCCGCACGACGCATAGGCTGGGTGAGCCGCCACGGCGAGAAACTCGTTTTCGACGCCAATGGCATCGCTACCTGTCCCGCCACGGGCGAGCAATATCGCCTGCTGGATGGCGTTGTTACTCCGCTAACAACCTGACAATCATCACTCTCCATGCCCACACCCCGCTACATATCTCTCCTGCTGCTCCTCCTCGCGTTGCCCATGATGGCGCAACGCCACACCGTCAGCGGCTACATCACCGATGCCGAATCGGGCGAGAGGTTGATAGGCGCATCGGTCTATGACACCGTCTCCCACCAGGGCGTAGCGACCAACGTTGCGGGATTCTACACGCTCACGCTCCCCGAGGGCACACACGCCTTGCAGGTCAGTTACGTGGGTTATCACTCATCGCCCGCGCGCGCGTTCCTATTGAACAAGGACACCGTCCTGCACTTCACCCTGCGCTCTTCCACACGCTTGGAGGAGGTCACCGTCGTCGGTCACCAGTCCATCAGCAGCCCGCACAGCGCGCAGATGTCGGCGGTGGACGTCCCTATCGCGCAGATTAGGAATATCCCCGCCATAGGCGGCGAGGTGGATGTGCTCAAAGCCATACAGTTGCTCCCCGGCGTGCAGTCGGGTTCGGAAGGCAGCGCAGGCATCTATGTGCGTGGCGGCGGACCGGACGAGAATCTCATTACCTTGGACGGCGTACCCCTATACAACGTCAGTCACGCAATGGGTATGTTCTCGGTGTTCAATGCCGACGCTATCAAGAACGTCACCCTCTACAAGGGCAACTTCCCTGCGCGGTTCGGCTCGCGCCTGAGTTCGGTCATCGATGTGCGGCAGAACGACGGCAACTCCGCATTCTGGCACGGAGGTATCACGGTCGGACTCCTTGCGGCGAAACTCAACCTCGAGGGACCTATCTTTACCAAGGCGCAACTCGACTCCTTGAAACGCGACCTCGAACCGCGTGCCAGGACCACCTTCAACATATCCGCTCGGCGAACCTACTTCGACCTGTTTATGGCTCCTGTCATAGCGGCAGTATCGAAATCACAGGACAATGCTGTGTCCGCAGTAGGTACATACTGTTTCTACGATGTAAATGCCAAAATAGCACATACATTTTCTGATAAAGACCGCCTTTCGGCTTCGTTTTACATCGGCGATGATGTAGTGGCAACCAAATACACCAATAGCAAAGAGGATGAAAACGGACTGTTGGAGGACTGGTACAAACTGCGTCTCTCGTGGGGCAACATCATGGCGGCGACTAACTGGGAGCACCAAATCACCCCGCGCCTTTTCAGCTGTACGCAGTTGTCTTATACCCGCTACTTGTTTCATCTTCGCCAATCGGACAACAAAGTTCTGACGAAGCCCGACAATTCGATATACACCTTCGACCAATCGTTTCTCTACTCCTCGCAGATACACGACCTTGCCTTGCAAACGCATTTCGACTATGCACCTGCAGTCCGGCACGATATCAAGTTTGGTGGAGGGTACACCTACCACCATTTCCGCCCGTCGGTTGGCAACATGTCTGAACTCCGCGTAGCAGACTCGCAATCATTGTATTCCACGGACACGGTCATAGGTGGGCAAACTATCAACGGACACGAAGCCGCGCTATTCATCGAGGACACCTACTCTCCATGGCAGTGGTTGCGTATGAATATCGGTGTGCGCGCCTCATTATACGGCGTGGACGGCAAAGTCTATCCGTCAGTGGAGCCTCGTCTTGGGATACGCACCCTGCTCTATCGTGATTTGGCTTTCAAAGTCTCATACTCGTATATGTCGCAGTATGTACACTTGTTGTCCAATTCTTCTGTTTCTATGCCGACGGATTTATGGGTACCTGTCACAAAGAATACGCCCCCGATGCGCTCCATGCAGATAGCAGCGGGGCTCAGTTACAATGTGTTGCACCAGTTAGACATATCTGTTGAGGGCTACTATAAGTACTCCAAGAACTTGTTGGAGTACAAAGATGGTGCCACCTTTATGGGGACATCCACGGATTGGGAGGATAAGGTGGCATTGGGAAATGGTTGGAGTTATGGTGTCGAAGTCCTGCTACAGCGAACCGTCGGACCGGTCACGGGCTGGATTGGCTACACATGGAGCCGCACCATGCGCCTGTTTGAGGCTATCAACTACGGCAAGCCGTTCCATGCCAAGTACGACCG
The DNA here is from genome assembly GCA_934667275.1 of uncultured Bacteroidales bacterium. Taxonomy (GTDB): domain Bacteria; phylum Bacteroidota; class Bacteroidia; order Bacteroidales; family Paludibacteraceae; genus Colicola. The sequence goes on from CAKULK010000001.1 coordinate 172,885, forward strand.
TGAGCATGATTTGTCCGTTACTTTGCAATATGCTATCAACAGGATTGTGGATATTGCTGCCACGTTTATCTATGGTACAGGAACACGTGCTACATTGGCTACGCAGAAATACTACCAAGGCGGGCATCAGGAAGTGGAATTCATATCCGAGCGAAACAACTACACCATGCCTGACTATCACAGGTTGGACTTAAGTGCCAATTTTCATATCCCCCACAAACGCTCCGGCGATGCTGCACGCTCACGCGGCGGATGGTTGCGTGCGGCAGAGCATATCGTGAATATCAGTGTGTACAATGTGTATAATCACATGAACCCATACTTGATTATTCCCGAAATCAAGGAAAAGAAACTATATCAGATTTCCTTGTTTCCGATATTGCCAAGCATAAGTTATCAATTCAAATTCTGACAGGCATGCGACTGCAACCACGACATCACATATCTGCAATGGGCAACGCACCTCAACGCGTCATACTGCGGTTGAGGAGGCTTTCTGCATGCCTGCTCTTTGTGATAAGTCTCTGTTTTGCGTCGTGCAAGAACTATATTGACTACAATGGTCCTCAGGAGCCGGAGAAATTGGTAGTGGAAACCAGTATATCTGCGGGAGAATTGCCCCGTGTTCGTGTAGGGCATACGTGTTTTTTCTTGAATGAATGGAGAAAAGATTCTATCACTTATCCCGTTGTATATGTCACTCCTGACGGAGATACCATTCGCAAACAATACACACGCGAAAATTCCATAGGATGGCTTACGGACGCTGTTGTCAAAATGCGTGTCAATCATAGCGAATGGCACGAACTTAAGTGCTGGCGCTCTGCTATTTACGATATGGTGGATACTACCTGCCGTTTTCAATCGGGTGACTATGTAGAGTTAGAGGTATCACACCCTGATTATCCAACTGTCACTTCATCACAAGTCATACCGCAGGATATTGAAGCAACCGTACTCTCATACCGTTTCACAGGCGATGGCTGGGTTGTGGTAGATGTACAATTATCTCCCTATCGGGGAGCGGAAACGGATGTCATTTGCATCGGCTTGGGGAATGGTGCCATGACGTTTATGGAGCCGAAAGGCACTATATTTAGTGGCGGACAGACTTCCTATACAGACTCAATGGTTTGTAGAACCGTCAAACTTATACATCTGTACTCTACAGACTGGATATTTGCGTTGGTATATAACCGTCAGACACCTCGGGGCTTTTACACTACAGACAATGGGTTGCAATGCCTTTGTATTCCTGCTTCTGCATTGCAAGAACCGAGAAAGGTTACTCTTTTCGCAGACAGACCGAATGTCTATGGTGAGGGGAAACCGAAGAAAGATTTCAGGTTGGATTCATTATTCCTGTCCGTTCACACGATTACACAAGCGGGATATTTCTACGCAAGTTCCCTGTCGCAAAGCCGTGAGGATAATAGGTATGTCGAACCGAATGGCATAGCCGATGCCGATACAAAACCGATACTCAACATGAGCGATTCGGTTCAGAAGTATATAGATGAGTACTCCAAACTGTTAGGCGGGCAAGAGGATATACAACTTTACACCAACATACAGGGTGGTGTCGGGTGTTTCTCTGCAACCTCCACAGTACAGTATATCTGGGTGCAGAAGCCGGAATATAAAAATAGTGATAATAACAAATAAGACATACTCAAAGCAAAATGATATGACATTACCGACCTACATACATCCCCGCAGTCTCCTGTTTCTGCTGCTCCTCCTCGCGTTGCCCATGATGGCGCAACGCCACACCGTCAGCGGCTACATCACCGACGCCGAGTCGGGCGAGAGGCTGATAGGCGCATCGGTCTATGATACCGTCTCCCACCAAGGTGTGGCAACCAACGTAGCGGGATTCTACACGCTCACACTCCCCGAGGGCACGCACGCCTTGCAGGTCAGTTACGTGGGCTATCACTCATCGCACGCGCACGCGTTCCTATTGAATAAGGACACCGTCCTGCACTTCACCCTGCGCTCGTCCACACGCTTGGAGGAGGTTACCGTCGTCGGTCACCAGTCCATCAGCAGCCCGCACAGCGCGCAGATGTCGGCGGTGGACGTCCCTATCGCGCAGATTAGGAATATCCCCGCCATAGGCGGCGAGGTGGATGTGCTCAAAGCCATACAGTTGCTCCCCGGCGTGCAGTCGGGTTCGGAAGGCAGCGCAGGCATCTATGTGCGTGGCGGCGGACCGGACGAGAATCTCATTACCTTGGACGGCGTACCCCTATACAACGTCAGTCACGCAATGGGTATGTTCTCGGTGTTCAATGCCGACGCTATCAAGAACGTCACCCTCTACAAGGGCAACTTCCCTGCGCGGTTCGGCTCGCGCCTGAGTTCGGTCATCGATGTGCGGCAGAACGACGGCAACTCCGCATTCTGGCACGGAGGTATCACGGTCGGACTCCTTGCGGCGAAACTCAACCTCGAGGGACCTATCTTTACCAAGGCGCAACTCGACTCCTTGAAACGCGACCTCGAACCGCGTGCCAAGACTACCTTCAACATATCCGCTCGGCGCACCTACTTCGACCTGTTCATGGCACCTATCCTTGCCGCCGTGAGCCGTCAGGACGGCTTCTCCATGACCGGCGGCTACTATTTCTATGATGTCAATGCCAAGGTGTCGCACACATTCTCCGACCGCGACAAACTCACCGCCACCTACTACATGGGCGATGACGTCATGTACATGCGCTATTCCGACAAGGGTAGCGGCGACACCGACAAGATGGGCATGCGCTTCACGTGGGGCAACATCTTGGCTTCCGCCAACTGGGAGCACCAAATCTCGCCGCGCCTCTACAGCAACGTGCAAGCCGCCTACACCCGCTACCAGTACCGTCTCGGACAGTCGATGAACGCCGAGTACAAGGAGGAGGGCAGCACCTACATCTTCGACCAGTCCATGACGTACTCCTCTAACATTCACGATGTTACGCTCTCCTCGCAGTTCGACTACGCACCCTCTACCAAGCATGACATCAAGTTCGGCGGCAACTATACCTATCACCTTTTCCAACCCTCGGTCGGCAATTTCTATATGCTCGAAGACGGCAGCGAACAGGAAATCATGAAGATGGATACCACCTTCGGCGGAGCCATGACCCACGGACACGAGGCAGCCCTCTACATCGAGGACACCTATTCCCCGTGGCAGTGGTTGCGGCTGAATATGGGACTCCGCGGCTCCCTCTACGGCGTGCGCGGCAAAGTCTATCCGTCCATTGAGCCTCGCCTTGGCATACGCGCACTGATATACAAGGATTTGGCGTTCAAAGCCTCATACTCCTATGTGTCGCAGTATGTGCATCTCTTGTCCAACTCGTCGGTGTCCATGCCCACAGACCTCTGGGTGCCTATCACCAAAGATTTGCCGCCCATGCGCTCCATGCAGGTGGCGGCGGGGCTGAGTTACAACTTGCTCAACCAAGTGGAAATATCAGTCGAAGGCTACTACAAGTATTCCAAGAACCTCATGGAGTACAAGGAAGGCGCATCGTTTATGGGCAGCGCGGCGAACTGGGACCAGCAGGTCACCCTCGGCAACGGCTGGAGTTACGGAGTGGAAGTCCTGCTACAGCGAAGTGTCGGACCGGTCACGGGCTGGATTGGCTATACGTGGAGCCGGACCATGCGGCAGTTCGACGAAATCAATTTCGGCAGACCGTTCCACGCCAAGTACGACCGTGAGCACGACCTCTCCATCACGCTCCAGTACGACATCACCAAGAAGATTGACATCGCCGCCACCTTCGTTTATGGCACCGGCAACCGCGCCACACTCGCCACGCAGACCTACTACGACCCCACCTTGGGACAATACATAGACTATACGCCGGAGCGCAACAACTTCCGTATGCCCGATTACCACCGCCTCGACTTGGGTATCAATTTCCATGTGCCGCACCGGCGCGCAGGCAGCCCCATCCTCTCGCGGGGCGGATGGTTGCGCAACGCCGAGCATATCGTGAACATCAGCGTCTATAACGTGTACAACCACATGAACCCGTACATGATTTACCCCAGTTACAACGGCAAGTTGTACCAGATATCCATATTCCCTATCATGCCGAGCATCAGTTATCAATTTAAGTTCTGACCACTATGAAGAAGCAGTTATTGGAATTTCTCAATACCTATCTCACCAACGACGAGATACGTTTCCTGTCCAAAGGATGGGTCATGGTGCGCGCCTTGGGGACCCTTGTCTTTGTGGTCTGCTTCATCTCGTGCGAGAACGAGATTGAGTACCACGGCGACAACGAGAAGCAGCAACTTGTCATCTCGGCGGATATGGCAGCGGGCACTCCCCCCGCCTGCTACGTATGCAGCACCACGCCCACACTCGGCAATGTGCAATTGGATACTGTATGGTATGAGCGGGTCTATTCCGACGGGCATACCGAGCGATACTACCGCATGGAGCACCCTCGGGCTTTCCTGTCCGATGCCTCGGTACGTATGCGTTTCAACGAAGGCGACTGGCACACAGCCGCTTACGACATCGGCAGCAAGCAGTATCTTGTCAGCGGCTACACGTTGTCCGCCGGCGACCGTATCGAATTGGAAGTCAACCACACCACGCTCGGCACCGCCACCGCCACGCAGACTGTCCCGAAACCCGTAACCGTCAGTGCCATTCACACCGCTGACCTTTACCCGACTTTTACCGAAAACGGTTGGGTGTGGTTCGCACTCGACCTCGATGCCTACACAGGTGATGATAATGCCCTTATTGGAGTGCGTATCAACAGCGGGGCATTCACCTGCAAGGCGAAAAAGACTATTCGCCACGAGGAAAAGGTATATGACGAGAGCCGTGGCTATACTTATACCAAGGTCATCCACGACACCGTCGTGGTCCTTGATACAATCCCGCTTACCTTTCTCTATGCCGAAGGCGATATGTGGGACATACCACTCAATCTCAAGATGTCAGGCTGCCAATACCGCAGTGCTGTGCAACCCAACTACTTGTACTTTCCTGCCGCGCAACTCAAGCAGGGCAAGCGCATAGCCCTTTTTGCCGACCAGGATTGGGACAACAATATCTTGTGGGAAGATAGCCTGCGACTGCTCAACCTCTCTATAGATGTGGACGTATTCTCCTACGACTACTATATTTACCGTACCTCAGTCGTGCTGTCGGACGACGTAAGTCTTTACGACAACCGCAAGTTCCCTACTAATTACGAATATGATGAGAAGTACGACTACGACGGAGACTATATCGAAGACATCATTGCCGAAATAGGTTCTCTTGGCAATCAGGAGGGCATACAGATATATTCCAATATCGATGGTGGCATAGGGCATTTTGCTACCTATTCCCCTACACAACTGACTATCAAATAAACAGATACAACTATGATACAGCGTATTCAAACCATTTATCTCTTCCTCATCGTGGTGCTTGGCGCACTGCTGTGTTTCTTCTCGCCGGTGCAATTCCTTACCCCCACGGGTACGGAGTACATCGCACTGACCACCTTCTCCAAATGGCCCTTGGCGGTACTCACTATAGCAGTGCCGCTCATCGCCTTGGTCAACATTTTCCTTTTCAAACACCGCCTGTTGCAAGCCCGAATCAATGTGGTGAACGTGGTCTTGTGTCTGGGCTATTACGGGCTGCTCGCACTCTACATCGCCTATATCGTTAAGGGCAACGAACCCGTCAACGGCGCAGTGCTTGAGGATGCCGACTGGTACCTCAATGTATGGGCTGCCATACCTCTGGTTAATGTGGTGCTGTCGCTTATGGCTACCCGCCGCATACTCAAAGACGAGGCACTCGTCCGTGCAGCCGACCGGCTCCGATAAGAGAGGTCTGACATCTAACAGTGAAACGGTCTAACAGCGGTATCCTACCGCGTTCTAACCTCTAAGCCTATGCTATTGGATATTAACTTATTGGAACCTACAGCAGTCGAGACGCCTACCCCCAAGGTGTTGCCTGCCGACTCGCTGCGTCAGGTCACCGAGACCCTTATTCAGCAGGTGCAAACCGACCCGCAGACTTTCTGGCAGGGCATATTGGATAGTGCCATTCGCTTTGGGCTCAAAGTGTTGGTAGCACTCCTTATCTATCTGATAGGTGCTTGGCTCATTCGGCGTATCAAGCGGCTGCTTGTGCGTGTCTTTGAGCGTCGCCATACCGAGCGCACACTGGCGTCGTTTATATGTTCTTTCGTCAGCATCTCGCTTACCGTCATGCTCATTATCGCCACCATAGGCACTTTGGGCGTGGACACTACCTCATTCGCAGCCTTGCTTGCCGCAGGAGGTATGGCAATCGGTATGGCACTGTCGGGTACGGTGCAGAACTTCGCGGGCGGCATTATCCTGTTGGTTTTCCGCCCCTTCAAATCGGGTGACTTTATCACCGCGCAAGGGCAGTCAGGCACCGTGATGGACGTTAGTATCTTCTCCACCAAGATTCTCACTACCGACAACCGTGTCGTGGTCTTGCCCAACGGAGCCCTCTCCAATGGCACGATAGAGAACGTGTCTGCGCAGGTGCTACGCCGCGTGGAGTGGCAGGTGAGCATCAGTTACGGGGTGGACGCCAATGCCTGTATGGATGCCATTCGTACAATCTTGCTGTCCGACAAGCGCATACTCACCTCGGCGGACGAACGCCCCAAGAACCACTCGCGTTCCGCGGTGGACACGGCAGGCCTCACCATACCCGACCCGACGGTAGTCCTTTCCTCGCTCAATACCAGCGACATCACTTTCCTTGTCCGTGCCTGGGTCCGCACCTCGGATTACTGGAGCGTCTTCTACGATCTCAACTCCCGTTTCTACACCGAACTCCCACCCCAAGGCTTCCCCTTCGCCTACCCCCACATGGATGTAAACATTGTAAAATAGTTCAGCATGGAAACATCCGCCATTCATTCTTGTTGCGTGCCGTTTACTGAACAAACACTGCATTTCTCGTCTGTGCGTTTGATGAACGATTAATCAGGTAGTATGGAAATAGGGATTTTCTCTCTATTTTTAGATGTAAATTTGCGTATATAGTTATTTCTTCGTATCTTTGCAGTCGTATTAACTTAAATACTATGACCCGAGATCTAGAGATTTTTGACATCATCCGCCGTGAGCGGGAGCGTCAGACGAAAGGCATCGAATTGATTGCCAGTGAAAACTTCGTGAGCGACCAAGTGATGGAAGCCATGGGAAGCGTACTTACCAACAAATATGCCGAAGGCTACCCCGGCAAACGCTATTACGGCGGTTGCGAAGTGGTGGACCAGAGCGAGAATATCGCACGCGACAGACTCCGCCGCCTGTTCGGGGCAGAGTATGTGAACGTACAACCTCACTCGGGCGCACAAGCCAACATGGCTGTGTTTATGGCTTGCCTGCAGGCAGGCGACACATTCCTCGGCTTGAACCTGAGCCACGGCGGTCACCTCTCACACGGTTCGCCAGTGAACTTTTCGGGCATCATGTTCCATGCGCTGGAGTACAACCTGCGCGAGGATACAGGTCGTGTGGACTATGACCAGTTGGAGCAAGTGGCACGTGAGAAGAAGCCGAAACTGATTATCGCAGGTGCGAGTGCATACAGCCGCGAGTGGGACTATGCTCGTATCCGCCGCGTGGCAGACGAGATAGGCGCTATATTTATGGTGGATATGGCACACCCTGCCGGTCTGATTGCCGCAGGTTTGCTGGAGAACCCCGTCAAATATGCGCATATTGTCACTTCGACGACCCACAAGACCCTCCGCGGTCCGCGCGGCGGTGTGATTCTGGTAGGCAAAGACTTCCCGAACCCATGGGGCAAGACCACCCCGAAAGGCGAGATAAAGATGATGTCCGCGCTGCTTGACTCGGCCGTATTCCCCGGCGTACAGGGCGGTCCGCTGGAGCACGTGATTGCCGCCAAGGCTGTTGCATTCGGCGAGGCACTGGAGCCGCAATTCAAAGTATATCAGCAACAAGTGAAACTGAATGCATCGGTGATGGCAGAGGCATTCATGCAGAAGGGCTACAAGATTATCTCGGGTGGTACGGACAACCACTCGATGCTGGTTGACCTGCGCACCAAATATCCCGATTTGACGGGTAAGGTCGCCGAGAAGGCTCTTGTGGCTGCCGACATCACCACCAACAAGAATATGGTACCTTTCGATTCGCGTTCTGCATTCCAAACCAGCGGTCTGCGTTTCGGTACGCCCGCCATCACGACGCGCGGACTGAAAGAGGACAAGATGCCATGGATTGTGGATTTGATTGACACCGTACTCCAGAACCCTGAATGTGAGGCAAATATCGCCAAGGTTCGCGAGGAGGTCAATCGCGAGATGATGCAGTATCCGTTGTTCGGATGGTAAGCCTTTTAGGACTCACATTAGAGGAATTGCAAGCGGTAGCCCAAGATGTAGGGCTACCGCGTTTTGCAGGTAAGCAGTTGGCAGAATGGCTGTACGTGCGGCGTGCCACCTCGTTTGACGAGATGACCAATATCTCGCTGCGGGGGCGTGAGGCACTACGGGAAAAGTATATTGTGGGTCGCCATGCACCTGTAGCGGAAGCCGTGTCGGAAGATGGTACGCACAAGTACCTGTTTCAGGTTGGGGAGCAGTATGTGGAGTCTGTGTATATACCTGATAACAACCGCGCTACGCTATGCGTCAGTACGCAAGCGGGGTGCAAGATGGGGTGTAAATTCTGCATGACAGGCACGCTGGGCTTTCACGGACAACTGTCTGCCGCAGAGATACTGAACCAGATACTCTATTTCCCTTTGACTTCGGACAACCCGAAACATATCAACGAGGGGCAGCAGGGGGCTCTGACCAACATCGTCTATATGGGTGAGGGGGAGCCCATGGATAACCTCGACCATGTGTTGCGCTCGCTGCAAGTGATGACTGCCGCATGGGGCGGCGCGTGGTCGCCCAAGCGCATCACGGTATCGTCGGTAGGGATTGTGCCCGGGCTGAAACGCTATATAGAGGAGTGCGATTGCCATTTGGCTATCTCGCTGCACAATCCGTTCGGCATTGAACGTCAGGCAATTATGCCGATTGAAAAGGCGTATCATCTGACGGATGTGGTTGCCCTGTTGAAACACTATGACTGGCAGCACCAGCGGCGTGTGAGTTTTGAATACATCTGCTGGGGCGGCGTGAACGACACACCCAAGCATGCCAATGAATTGCTGCGATTGCTCCGGGGATTGGACTGCCGCGTCAACCTTATTCGCTTTCACGCAGGCGTGGAAGATGTGTCGCACAAGGCTGACCAAGTGGCTTTTCCCGCAAGCAATGAGCGTCAGATGGAGTGGCTGCGCGACTACCTGACCGCCCACGGACTGACTACCACTATTCGCCGTAGTCGTGGGGAGGATATCCTTGCCGCCTGCGGAATGCTGGTGAATGCGCTGAAAAACAATGGCTAATCAGAATTGGAAACATAATGTGTGCCGCGGTATCAGCCTTTTCCTTTTAGGCTGTATCTTGCTGTATCCCAACGTTATATACCTTTTTGCCAATGCGTCGGGGGCTACGTATTTGCTGACGAGTATATTGTATGCACTGCCGCTGTTGGTTCTCGTCGGACTATTGCCAAAGCGGTGGATGTATATCGTGGCTGTTGTGCTGCTGTCTGTCACCTCTATCATAGACCTCACGATGGTGGACTTGTACAACTCATACCTTCTGCCAGGTGCCGCCATCTCTGCCATCAAGACCAACCCGCAAGAGGCATCCGAATTCTACCATACCAATCTCTCTGAGGTGCTGCATTGGCTCCCCATTATAGCAATGTGCATTGTTTCGTGTTGCACGTATTGCCGTCCTGCATATAACAAAGTGTCGCTTGGTGCGGGCATTGCCGCTATGCTGTTGCCTGTCGGTTTTGTGACTACCAAGTTGATGGTGTCGTATCACTCGGTACTTACATTGCGCTATTTTGTGGACAATAGGATTCTCAACCGTCCCCCATATAATGTGTTCTTTCAATCCGTCAATACGGGCAAAGAGTTGCACAAGCGCGCAATGATGTATTCTGCCCAAGACACGGACTTTGGTGCTATTCGTTCTACCCCCCCCCATGTGCGAAATATACATTCTGGCTATTGGGGAGTCTCTTCGCTACGACAACCTGTCGCTTAATGGAGTATATCCCCGTTCTACCACTCCGCAATTAGAAAGCCTTGGCAATCTCATATTGTTTGACAACTACTATTCTCAAGCGTGCCTCACTATGCTGTCGGTGCCTATGCTTGTTACACGCGCTACCCCCGAGAACTACGACCTCAATTTTGCAGAACGCTCAATAGTAGAGCCTTTCCGCGAGTGCGGTTTCAAGACCTTTACCATTGTTAGCAATACCAATCTGCTATCCTCTGAAACCTACTTGTCTGATGGTGTGGATTCACTTATCGTTGTGCCCAATGTGGTTAAGGACGGCACCATCGTTTCCGGCGACAAGACCATGATACATATTGTGGATTCTCTGGTGCAAGAGCATGATAAGTTGTTCATTATGATGCAGTTCCTTGGTAACCATAGTTTCTACACCAACTACGAACCCGAGTTCGACATTTATCGTCCGAATGCCAATTCGTGTACGCCCTCCGAGCGTGCTGCCAGTGATAGCCTGTATATCAATGCTTATGACAACAGTATTCTCTATACCGACTATATCCTGACTTCCATTATCCGTACAATAAACCGTCCTAATACTATCTCAGCCTTTGCTTTTGCCTCAGACCATGGTGAGGGCATCACTAAAGACGGGGGCGGACACGGTGGAAATTGTACTCCTTCCAAACAGGAGTATCACGTGCCGTTTATATTCTGGTATTCAGATGATTATGCCACTTTCTGTGGCGACAAGGTTGCCCAAGCCAAGGCCCATAAAGCAGCACGTATCAATGGCGATTGTATATTCTACTCCGTGTGTGATATGGCAGGCATCACATTGGATTCTGCCTATGCCGAGCCTACATGGAGCGTATTCTCTCCATTGTTCCAAGAGCATGAACGCAAAGTGCTCGTTCCTGATGGGGTAACCTGTATTTCCGTGGACTAATTGCAGGTTCGATATTGGCGGAAATAGTCGCTGCGTATTAACAGGTCGGAGAGGCGATAGGCTTCCTGCTCGGAGAGGGTGCGATGGTGACGGGCTTCCGAGTCCAAGAGGTTGACACCCAATCCGTGCCAATAGTAGTTTTCACACCCGATGAGATGCAGAATGGTCGGGAAGATATCCATTTGATAACACTCGTCCGTAATGTGGATATTGCCATTGATTTCGGGAGAATAGATGATAAGCGGGCAATAGTTGTCGCCAGAAGCAATAGACAGATTCTGCTTGGTAGCGTAATCATGAAACTCGGTCAGCATAGCGGGTTTGAATATGGTATGGTCACCCGTAATCACAATAGTGGATTGTGACCATACCGGGTCTTGAAGTACAGCATCCACGAAAGCCCCAATACACGAATCCGTATAGTTGAGACATTGCATGTATCTGTCAAGAATAGCAGGAGATGTAGTGTGAATGTTGTTGTTACGAACTCGGTTGAAAGGGCAATGCATAGAAACCGTAATAGCAAGCAGGCACATAGGCGGTTCATTTTCTTGCAGGCAATTCAAGGCATGTTCCAATACCTGTTGGTCTTCCCATTGCATATTTTTCGGTTCTACTTTTTGAGTGTATGCGTACCGAACACTCATGGTATCCTGATTCCATATTTGCGGCCACGGATTCACCAAAGCAGATGTGGTATAGAAATGCGCAAAATTAGGATATACATTATTGCCATAGTGCATACAAGCCACGCCATCGTGAATGGGCAGTAGCCCTGTGTTGATAATCATCTGCCCGTCTCCTGAATTACCGCCAAGGGCTTGGCTCTTAATCTTCTCGCAATACAAGACATGATTCCGTTCTTTGAGTTGCATCAAGTATGGGGCTATTTGTTGCCCTTCTATCTCGTGGTGCAAGGGCCAATCCTCCAGACTCTCCACCAAGATAACAATAAGGTTATTTGTCGGACGGAGTTGCGTTGAGTCCGAATAAATAAACAGAGCGACATAGTTTGGCTCTTCTTTATTCAGCGTTCTGATATCTCCTGTCATGTCCTGTTTGAATACTTGATATACATTAACCGCCACGAAGTGGGAGAGTATGGATTGCTCTTGGACATAATGTACCATTGGTCCAAGACCTGTTGAAGTAACATCACATGTGGCATCGTAGAGAGTATAGAAAGGGATGTATCCCATCCATTCTTCCCTTTGCCTTACCGGTACTCCATGCTCCTTGACAAAAGTTGTCCATTCTTCTGTCTCCTCTGCAATTTGTGCGGCTTCTTTCGGGTTCGTGCTTGCCCAGAATTTGGCATTGTAGATAAAGTAGTTGTTCAAGACTGCAAGACTATATACCAACAAAAGTGTGATACCAAACACACCCCATTGCCTTTTGGGCTGTGCCTTAGGCAGAAGGGCATAGGTGATACTCCATACGATACTCAATAAGAGCAACAAAACCATACTGCTATCGAAGTAAGCGGTCACAGAATCCCACGCGCCATTCAAATTACCTACTAACAAGATGTCATTTACGGACAGGAAAGAGTCGTATGTCTTGTAGTAGATGAGATTTGCCATGTTCCAGATGTCTGTGAGGAAAGATACAAGAACCGTCCACCAACGATGCCGCGAGACAAAAACAAAACTTGCGATAAACAGCGGCATCAGTAACTTAGCCATATAGAACTTGTAGAAGGCTATCGGGTTCCGCCATAGTGAACTAAAAAGTAGGGAATGGAATGCATCCCAGTGGAAGATGAGTTGTTTGGCAAGTAACAATAACGTGAACAGGCAGAAAACTGCCCATGTGAGGTGGTTGCCTTGCTGAAGCCAGCGGCGAAGAGATTTGATGATGTTGCTCATATCTTTTTGTGTATTTATTCCCAGTACTGCCCGCATCTGTTATTGGGCAAAGGACATAAAAAAGCGTGGACTCGACGGTTGTCGGTTCCACGGATAGAGGCCTTCGCATTGCCTTTGTTGTTAGAACCAACAACGCGAAGCCCACACCGGATACAGCAACATGCCATACACCTATCTGCCACACCCGAGGGCGTGGCTACAGCATACGGCATAAGAATATGCATATATTCCCATGAGCATTCATCGTTGCAGAGTTCTGAACAACAATACAGAAAGTTGCGAAGTTTCTATCCGTCAGAACAGAGCGTCAATAAACGCCTTTATGTAATGTCGTGAAGTCGGCAAGGACTTCACGGCTGCAAAATTACCATTTTTTGAGCATATACACAAACTTTTCAAAGGATTTGCATATATGGCAAAAAAGCAGTAAATTTGCAGGCTCTAAGTGCGCGCACTATAATATATAAGGTGTGGCGGAAATTAGGTAAAGGATACAACAGACATTGAGAATATGACAGATTTTCAGACATTGTGCCAACAGAGGCGGTCGATACGCAAGTACACAGAACAGAAAGTGGAGAAAGAGAAGTTGGACTATATTCTGCGTTGTGCGCTGATGTCGCCATCGGGCAAAAGGACCAATCCGTGGGAGTTTTATGTGGTGACAGAACAGGAAGTGCTCCGCCAAATGGCAGGGTGCAGGACCTACGGAAGCGGAATGTTTGAAACGGCTCAAGCGGCTATTGTGGTGGCGTTAGATGCCTCATTGGCAGATACTTGGCAGAGTGACGGGGCCATTGCAGCACAAAACATTTGGTTGGCAGCAACCGACCAAGGATTAGGTGCTTGCTGGTGCCAAGTGCACGGACGTGAAGGGGCAGAAGATTTGGTGAGAAAGTTGGCAGGCATACCCGAAAACCTGAATGTGCTGTGTGTGATGTCGCTCGGTTACAAGAATGAGGAGAGGAAAATGTATGACCTTGAGAAACTGCCTTACCAGAAAGTGCATTGGGTGGAGTGAAATAAAACATTAATTACCGTTAATTAGCCATTAATTCAAAGTGGGGAATTTGCGGGGCAAGAGCAGGGGAACATCAGAGAAAGGTCAGGGAGAAAGTGAAGTGGAAGAATGATGTTAAAAAAGTTAGAAATGAAGGGTGAGTGAGGATTTACCGACCCCCTATTGACCCGCGATAGACCCGCGACGATTTTGGAGAGGAATGGGTGATAGTTAATTGTTAGTGAATGGTAAGCGAACGGCAAATGGATGTTAGTAATATGTTGTTTCTGCATTTTTTGAGCATGAAGACCAACAAAAACAATGAAAATGCAGTATCTTTGCGGTGCGGTTTGTGGAGATGACGGCGGGCGAAGATGTAAAAACGGGGATAAATGGGAGGGGAAAATGTGTGAATTTGATTTTATAAAGAGATATGAAACCGACAATAGCCATAACGGCGGGTGATATAAACGGAGTAGGGTACGAGATTATCCTCAAGAGTTTGATAGACCCGCATATTTGTGAGATATGCCGTTCGATAGTGTACGGCAATGCCAAAATAGCCAGACAGCATGCGCAGAAACTGGATGAGGAGTTCCATAACATTCAGTTTAACCTGATAGACGACCCCAAACAGGCGAAAGACGGCAGGCTGAATCTGATTACCTGCTACCCCGATGATACGCCGTTGAACATTGGTGTGTCCACATCGGAGGCCGGAAAGGCTTCATTGCAGAGTTTGCAGCGTGCGTGCCAAGATTTGCAACAAGGATCGGTAGATGCCTTGGTGACTGCACCTATCAACAAGGACAATATCCAGTGCGATGCGTTCCGCTATTCGGGACATACGGAGTACCTGACGAAGATTTTCGGACAAGGCGGGGATAGTCTGATGATGATGCTGAGCAACAGAATGCGTGTGGCGTTGGTATGCAACCATACGCCCATAGCAAAAGTGCCGCAGACCATCACGAAAGAACGCATTATTGCGAAACTGACGTTGCTGACAAAGACGTTGCAGGACGATTTCAGTATTCGCAAACCCCGTATTGCAGTGCTTGCACTAAATCCGCATGCCGGAGATAACGGATTGATAGGTACAGAGGAGGCAGAGGTTATCCGTCCTGCCATTGACAAGGCCAACGAGCAAGGGTTGTGGGCATTCGGTCCGTATTCTGCCGACGGGTTCTTCGGCGCAGGGCAGTACAATCATTTTGATGCCGTGTTGGCGATGTATCATGACCAGGGGCTGGCACCATTCAAGGCATTGGATATGAGCGGCGTGAACTTCACGGCGGGAATCCGGATTGTGCGAACTTCGCCAGACCATGGTACCGCATACGACTTGGCGGGACAAAACAAGGCAGATGCGTCGAGTATGCTGCATGCGCTATATGCCGCCATAGATATTCGTGCAAGGCGAATGGAAAATCAGGAACTGAATGCCAACCCGCTGCCGATTATCCCGCGTGAAGACAAACGTGACAGAGAAGCAAAAAACGACAATAGAGAGGTGACGCGCCCGCGCGAGGTTGCCCAAACAAAAGACGAAATAGCAAGCGACAATGACAAGTAAAGAAATCAGACAATCCTTTTTGGATTTTATGGAGAGCAAAGGGCACCATATCGTCCCCTCGGCTCCTATGGTTATCAAAGATGACCCGACGCTGATGTTCACCAACGCCGGTATGAACCCTTGGAAGGGTATCATTCTGGGCAACGACCCTATCAAATATCCCCGTGTGGCTGACTCGCAGAAATGCCTCCGCGTCAGCGGCAAGCACAACGACCTTGAGGAAGTGGGACACGATACATACCACCACACCATGTTCGAGATGCTCGGCAACTGGTCGTTTGGCGACTATTTCAAAGAGGGTGCCATTGACTTTGCGTGGGAGTATATCGTCGATGTGCTGCATATTGACCCGAAGAACCTGTATGCAACTATTTTCGAGGGCTCGCCCGAAGAGGGACTGGAGCGCGACAACGAGGCTGCCTCCATCTGGGCGAAACACCTGCCTGCCGACCATATCCTGGAGGGAAACAAACACGATAACTTCTGGGAAATGGGCGATACCGGACCTTGTGGACCCTGCTCCGAGATTCACGTGGACAGCCGTTCCGAGGAGGAGAAAGCCGCTGTGCCAGGGCGCGAGTTGGTCAATAAGGACCACCCGCAGGTGATCGAGATTTGGAATCTCGTCTTCATGCAATACAACCGCAAGGCGGACGGCTCGCTCGAAGGGCTGCCCAACAAGGTGATTGATACGGGTATGGGCTTTGAGCGCCTCGTGCGCACGCTTCAGGGCAAGCAGTCCAACTACGACACCGATGTGTTCCAACCTATGCTCCGCAAGATCGGCGAGATCTGCGGTTGCGAGTACGGCAAGGACGAAAAGACCGACATCGCTATGCGTGTGATAGCCGACCATATACGTACTATCGCGTTTGCTATCACAGACGGACAGTTGCCTTCCAACGAGAAAGCCGGCTATGTCATTCGCCGTATCCTCCGCCGTGCGGTGCGCTATGGCTATACGTTCCTCGGTCAGCGCGAGGCGTTTATGTTCCGCTTGGTTCCGCAACTGATTGAAGATATGGGCGATGCCTATCCCGAACTCAAGAAACAAGAGCAACAGATTATCCCCGTCATCAAGAGCGAAGAGGAGGCTTTCTTGCGCACCCTCGACAAGGGGATCACACTGCTCGACAAACTGATGCGCGAGGCAAAGGGCAAAGAGATTTCGGGCGTGGATGTCTTCACGCTCAAAGACACTTATGGTTTTCCGCTCGACCTTACCGAGTTGATTCTCCGCGAGAACGGATTTACCACCAACGAGGAGGAATACAACCGCGCGTTGGAACACCAGAAAGAGATGGGACGCTCTGCCAACAAACAGGACTTGGGCGATTGGGTGGTGCTCCGCGAAGGGGATACCGAGTTTGTGGGGTACGACACGTTGGAGGTTGAGACGCAGGTGCTTCGCTACCGCAAAGTGAGCCAGAAAGGCAAAGAGTTCTATCAAGTTGTGTTGTCGAAGACGCCTTTCTATGCCGAGATGGGTGGTGAAATTGGCGACACGGGTTCTGTAGGTACGGCGCGTATCATCGACACCAAGCGCGAGAACAACCTCGCCGTGCATATCTGCACCGAGTTGCCCGATGCTATCGAGCAGCCGCTGGTAGCCAAAGTGGATGCAGACCGCCGTCAGGCTATCGCTTGCAACCACACCTGCACCCATATTCTCCACTACGCTCTGCGTACCGTCCTCGGACAGCATGTGGAGCAGAAAGGTAGTCTTGTTACGCCCGACTCGCTTCGCTTCGACTTCTCTCATTATCAGAAAGTTACGCCCGAAGAACTGCGTCGTATAGAGCAGACTGCCAACCAACTTATCCGTCAGGATTTTGCCCTCGAAGAGAGTCGTCATACCCCTATCGCAAAAGCCAAAGAGATGGGGGCGATGGCGTTGTTCGGAGAGAAATACGGCGACGATGTACGTGTTATCAAATACGGTCCGTCTATCGAGTTGTGCGGTGGTTGCCATGTGTCGTCCACCGGGCGTATCGGTTCGGTGCGTATCGTGATGGAGACCAGTATCGCGGCGGGTATCCGTCGTATAGAGGCAGTTACTGCCGCCCAAGCAGACAACCTCTATTATGCGCAACAGGATATGCTCACAGGATTGCGTGCGCTATTCAACAATGCACCCGACCTCGCCGGTGCAGTACAGAAAGCAGTCGCTGAAAATCAGTCGCTTAAGAAAGAAATAGAGAACTTTATGACTGAGAAATTGGAACAATTCCGCGACCGTCTCATTGAGCGTGCCGAGGACTACAACGGTATAAAACTCGTCCGTGTGCAGGGCAATGTGCAGCCCGATATGATCCGCGGCGTACTGCCCCTTCTGCGCGGCAAGTTCACCGATGTGCGCTTTGCCGTGGTCGGTGCCACCGAGTGGGAAGGCAAACCGATGATTTCCGTCTTCCTCTCGCAGCCGTTGGTGGACGCAGGTCTCCATGCCGGTCAGATGATCAAGTCGGCAGCCAAGCATATCCAGGGCGGTGGCGGCGGACAAGCGTGGATGGCTACCGCCGGCGGCCGCAACGCCGCAGGTCTCTCTGCCGCTATGGACGAGTTGATTGTGGCATTGAAATAGGTTGGATTTAGAACGGACGGCTATGCCGTATTAAGACAAATTCCCCATAAAATATAGCAATAGATATTTGAAAACATTGACGCGGCATTTGCCGGAGAAATACCGTCCTGCAGTCCGTTTCGTATGCGTTGGCGCATTCGGAACGGCATTGCAGTATGGTATTTACTATGGATTTCTGGCATTGTTTGATTACTGCTGTCCCGAGTTGGGCATTCGCGTGACGCTGGCATTCACTATCGGGTTCGTGATAGAGATGATTAGCAACTATTTGCTGACCAGTTTTTATACTTTTGGTACACACCCGAATTTGAAGAATGCAGGCGGTTTCCTGTTCGGACGCGGGGTGAACTACGTGTTGCAATTAGCGTTCCTACACCTTATTATATATATAGGTTTGTCGGAGGAGTTGTCGGGCATCATTGCCATTGTGTTGGCAGGGATAATCAACTACTTTGTATTGGTGCCGTTTTATAGCAAAAAGAAGCAGGAAAGGGTATGAATATTTACAAGGCGAATATACTTTATACCCCTACATCACAGGCATTTGAGGTGATTCAGAATGGGTATGTGGCGGTGGATGATGACGGTTTTATTGTCTCTGTGACCAAGACCAAGCCTGCCAGATATGCAGATGTGCCAGTGACGGACTTCGGCGATGCGCTGTTGATTCCCGCGATGAACGACATGCACGTGCATGCGCCGCAATACCGTAATCTGGGCATTGCGATGGACGAGGAGTTGATACCGTGGCTGAATAATTACACTTTTCCAGAAGAGGCGCGTTTTCGGGATTTGCACTATGCTTATGCGGTTTATACCCGATTTGTGCACGATTTGTGGCTTAACGGAACGATGCGCGCATCGGTGTTTGCTACGAGCGACACGCCGTCGTCGCTGTTGCTCTGCCGCCTCTTTGACGAGGCTGGGTTGGGCGGAAATATAGGTCTGGTGGCGATGGACAGGAACTGCCCCGAGAAACTGCAAGTGCCTTATACACGCTATGCGTTGGAGATGATGCAGTTTGCCATGGCGACAGACGATTTTGCATTGGTGAATCCGATACTCACACCTCGTTTTATTCCTGCCTGTTCTCCTAATCTGTTGAAAATCATCGGAAAGATGGCACAAGAGACGGGTATTCCCGTGCAGTCGCATCTAAGCGAGAACCGTTCAGAGATAGCGTGGGTACGAGAATTGGAGCCTGAGTCCACCTGCTATGGTGATGCCTACAACCGCTACGGGTTGTTCGGACAGGCACCCACATTGATGGCGCATTGTTGCTATACGGAGGGCGAGGAATTGGAACTGATGCAGCGCAATCATGTGGTGGCGGTGCATTGTCCGACCTCGAACTGCAATCTCGGTTCGGGGATTGCGCCTGTGCGGACGTTTCTGCAAAATGATATACAAGTGGCACTCGGCAGCGATATATCGGGCGGGCATCATCTCAGTATGTTCCGCGTGATGCAGTATGCACTGCAAATGAGCAAGTTGCAGTATGCGCATAGCGAAGGGAAACTGCCTTTTCTGACTCTTTCGGAGGCATTTTATATGGCCACAAAGTCGGGTGGTTCGTTCTTTGGCAGGGTGGGCTCTTTCGAGAAAGGCTATGCCTTTGATGCTCTGGTGATTGACGATAGCCGACTAAATTATTCTGATACGGCTCTCGGAGTGAAACCCTATACGTTGCAGCAACGCTTGGAGCGGTATATTTATCTTGGTGATGACCGCCAGATAACTCACCGTTTCTGCCAAGGGCGAGACCTGTCGGAATTTCAATATCAAGGAACTCACATTGAATAGTTTAATTGTAATCAAGTTATGGTTCACATTTTTTCTCCCGAAAACAAACGCCTTGTCTGGTATCTCGCAATGGAAGAGTATCTTGCCCAGCATGTGGCGGACAAGGATATTTTCTTTTCTTGGATAGTTTCTCCCACCGTCATTTTTGGCCGTCATCAGGTGATGGAGGATGAGGTGAATATCCCGTTCTGCCGTGAACACGGCGTGCAGATGTACCGCCGCAAGAGTGGGGGAGGGTGCGTGTATGCCGACCGTGGCAACCTGATGCTCAGTTACATTACGCCCGATACGCATAGTGAAGCTGTCTTTCAACGCTATCTTGACATCATGTCCAATGCCCTGCGCGATTTGGGTTTTCCTGCAGTAAAGTCGGAGCACAACGATATTCTCATTGATGGTCGTAAGGTGTCCGGCAACGCATGCTACGCCCTGCCCACGGGAACTATCGTTCATGGTACGCTGCTTTACAATGTGGATTTTGGTGCACTCCAACAGGCAATTACGCCATCCAAGGAGAAACTTGCCAAGCATGGTGTGCAGTCTGTTCGTCAGCGTGTGGGCAATCTGGTGGACCTGCGTAACGAGATTTCGGATTTCGCCGAGCATACGAATGCCGTAGCCATGCAGAGTATTGAAAACATCGCTGCTTATTTCGGTAATACGCTTTGTGACCAGTCGCGAGACCTCACTTCGGAGGAAATGGCTGCAATAGATGCCATTGAGCAGACTTACCTGAACCCTGCGTTTATTGAAGGTAAATAGGCAGGTGCCCTATATTAGGAGGATTTTATCTGCTTTTTGCTAAAAAGTCCGCTTTTTCTGCTGAAATATTTGCATAGTTCGAGAAAAAGCAGTACCTTTGCACCCGCTTTCGAAAGATTAGCAGTTTTGTGCTGCGAATTGAACGAAGTGGCAGTCAGTTTTCTTAGGGATGGGGCCGTAAGGCTTGGAAAATTGACTATATGGTGGTCTTAGCTCAGTTGGCAGAGCATCGGATTGTGGTTCCGAGTGTCGTGGGTTCGAGCCCCACATTCCACCCTAAACAGAATGTTGGTTAGTGAAAATGGTGATATGAGAGTGACATATCACCATTTTTTTGTCTGATAGAATTATTTGGATGAAGAAAGTGTTCCCTTATATCGCCATTATTTTGGCGATGCTGTGTTGGGCGGGTTCCGGTATTGCTGTGAAAGCGGCATTGGCGTCGTTCAGTCCGTTGACAATGATAGTGTTGCGTTTCACAGTGGCGGTGCTGCTGATGCTTGCCATTGGTCTGTGTTGTCGCGATAACGCTGTACTCAGTTTGCAGCGTGTGGAGAAGAAAGATATTCCGTTATTCTGTCTTGGCGGGTTGTTTCAGCCGTTTTTGTATTATATTCTTGAGACTTACAGTTACAAACTTTTCGCTTCTCCCACTATTGCGGAGGCCCTGTTGAGTACCAGTCCTCTTATTGCCCCTCTGTTCGCATGGCTGATACTCCGCGAGCGAGTGACGGTGTATAATATCGTGGGCATTATTGTCTCTACAGCGGGTGTGCTGTTGCTCATTCTTGCCGGTGCGGGTAATTTCGAATTGGGCAATCCTTTGGGCATACCGTTAGCCTTCGTAACAGTCAGTACAGCAGTGGCTTACACTATTGTATTGCGCCGTATTCCTACCCACTACTCTTCGCTCACCATTGTCTTTTACGTGCAAGCCTTCTCTCTTTTGCTTTTTTACCCGTTGTGGGGCATTGTGGATGGACCTAAATTGGGCGAAATGATTGACAATGTGGATATTAGCGCATTTGTGTCTTCTATGTGGGCAGTAGGTTATTTAGCGGTTTTGTCGTCGGTGGTAGCCTTTATTTTGTTCTGCTACACGGTACGCGAAATCGGTGTGACGCGCGCCAATGCCTTTAATAATGCCCGACCTGTATTTACTGCACTTATTATGTGGTTGGGCTTTGGCGAACAATTGCCCGCGTGGAAATGGGTTGGTATCTTGATTATTATTTTGGGACTATTTATATGCCAAAAGACTACAAAGAAAGTGCAAAAATAGTACTTTTGGACAATTTGTTTGGCTATGTCGAATTTTATATGTACCTTTGTAAGTTCATTCGCGTTTGTTGAAATGGCAGACGCATAAAATTATGAGTGCCTATGGTATTTTCTACAACGTTAGATGCCTTTTATAATTTCCTCTTTATTCTGGCTCTTGTGGGGCTGGTGGTGTTTATCACGCTGTTCTTTGTGGATGCGGGCTATGGCAAGATGCGCACAGAGAAATGGGGACCGGCTATAAATAATAAGGTGGGTTGGTTTTTGATGGAGATGCCCGTGTTTGTGGTGATGATGTATCTTTGGGCAATCTCGCCTGTGCGAATGGAGATACCGTACTTGCTCTTTTTCTTGATATTTGAGTTCCATTATTTCCAACGTTCGTTTGTGTTCCCGTTCCTCATGAAGGGCAACAGCAAGATGCCCGTCACCATTATGGGGTTGTCGGTGGTTTGGAACCTTATCAACGGTTATATTCAAGGCTATTGGTTGTTCCATTTGGCTCCGCAATACTCACCGTATGCTGTGAATTGGGTGACTGACCCGCGTTTCATTATCGGTACGCTGATATTCTTTATCGGATGGGGCATCAACATACACTCCGACCACGTTATCAGACACTTGCGTAAGCCAGGTGACACCAACCACTACCTTCCCAAGGACGGTCTGTACAAGTACGTGACCAGTGCCAATTACTTTGGCGAAATCACCGAATGGCTTGGCTTTGCCATCCTCACTTGGTCGTATGCGGGCTTGTGCTTCTGGTGGTTCAGTTGTTGCAACCTAGTGCCGCGTGCTAACTCTATCTGGCACAAGTATCAGGAGGAGTTCCCCGACGAGTTCGATGCCAAACGCCTGAAACGCATAATACCATTCATTTACTAACCGAGACAATGAAGAATGGCACCTCTCCAAGACGAGGACTTGCCATTCTTCATTCTTAAATCTTCATTCTTAATTACTTATGGAGTCCAAACTTTTTACACCCTATCAATTGGGACCTATCACGCTGCGCAACCGCTTTATTCGTTCCGCGGCGTTTGAGAATATGTGTCACAACAACACTCCCTCGCAGGAACTGCACGACTACCACGTCAGTGTAGCGCACGGCGGAGTAGCCATGACCACCGTCGCCTATTGCGCTGTGGACCTCAGTGGTGTCTCTTTCGACGGGCAACTCTATGTGCGTGACGAAGCACTCCCTGGCTTGAAGAAACTCACTGATGCCGTACATGCCGAAGGTGCGAAAGCGAGTATCCAACTCGGGCATTGTGGCAATATGACGCACTTCTACACCTGCCATTGTATGCCCGTGAGTGCCAGCAACGGTTTCAATCTCTACTCGCCTACTATCCATCGCCGTCTGCGTGTGGATGAGATACACCAACTCGTCAAGAAGTTCGGCGAAGCGGTGGACTTCTGCCGCGAAGCGGGTTTCGACTGCGTAGAGATACATGCGGGGCACGCTTACCTCATCTCGCAATTTATCAGCCGTCGTACCAACCACCGTCACGACGAGTATGGTGGCAGTTTTGAGAACCGTGTACGCTTTATGAACGAGGTGCTTGACGAAGTCATGCTCCACGCCAAAGACGATATGGCGGTTATCGTCAAGACCAATATGTGGGACGCATGCCGTGGCGGTTCGGACATGGAGGAAGGCTTGCGCGTAGCGCGTGAGATACTCAAGCACAAGGTACACGGTATTGTCCTTTCGGGCGGCACGGTCAGTGCGTCGCCTATGCGTATCCTTGGCGGTGCTATGCCAATAAAGACCCTTGCCCACTACATGCCGATGAAGAGTTTCTGGTGGCTCAAAGCCGCACTCCTATGCGGTGGTGGGGCATTGATGATACCCACTGTACCTTTCAAGGAACTCTATTTCATGGAGCAGGCAAAACGCTTTCAGCGCGAGTTGAAAGATGAATTGGGCGACACCAAACTGATTTATGTAGGCGGTGTGCAGTCGGGTGACAACTGTCAGACCATTATGGACGAGGGCTTTGAACTCTTCCAAATCGCGCACGTACTCATCAAGGACCCAGACTTCGTCAAGCACGTACAGGCTAATCCTCATTACCATGCAGGCTGCGGACGTTCCAACTACTGCGTTGGCCGTATGTACACATTGGATATGAAGTGCCACGAGTGCGTAGAGCGTGACGGTGAGCAAATCCCCGCCTGCCTCAAAAAGGAAATTGCCCATCTCGAAGCCAACGCTAAGAAGTCCATGGCAGAGAAATAAAAGAAACACACCCTCATAATTCTTCATTCATAATTCATAAGTAGTATAAGGTGTTAAGTCTTGTAACAGGCGCGAGCAGTGGTATCGGTCTGCAATATGCCACTCAGTTAGCCCGCGATTATCATACAGACCTGTTGTTGGTCTCCAATCAAGAGGAAGAACTGCGCAAAGTAGCGGACGACCTCTCTGCGCAGTACGGCGTGCGTGCCATTGCGCACTATGCCGACCTCAGTCTCGCAGACGCAGCGGAGAACCTGCACCAGTACTG
Source organism: uncultured Bacteroidales bacterium (assembly GCA_934667275.1). Taxonomy (GTDB): domain Bacteria; phylum Bacteroidota; class Bacteroidia; order Bacteroidales; family Paludibacteraceae; genus Colicola. The sequence goes on from CAKULK010000001.1 coordinate 197,357, forward strand.
CCGTACAAACAACTTGCAGGTGGACATTCTCATCAACGACGCGGGCGTGTTCTTCTTCAATCCCTATTGCGAGACGTCCATGCGCCGTATCGAACTGATGCTCAACCTGCATGTTACCACGGTGGCGAAACTCTGTCGCCTGTTCGGTGAGGATATGATGCAGCGCGAACTCACATCCGATGAGCAGTCACAGCGTATCTGTGGTAAACCGCGCAAGAAAGGGTATATCCTCAATATGTCGTCCATGTCCGCATGGATGGCAATGCCGGGTATTCAGACCTACAATGCCACCAAGGCGTTTATCTATAATTTCTCCAAGTCGCTTTGGTACGAATTGAAGCCCAAAGGCGTAAACATCACCGTCATGACTCCTGGCGCAGTGGATACTTCCCTTTTCGGTTTGGCACCCAACTTGCGCCGTTTGGCTGTCAATCTCACTGTCTCTATCCCGCCTGAGAAGTTGGTAAAGCGTGCTTTGCGCGCTATGTTCCGCGGCAAGAAAGCCGATATGCCGGGTGTTATCAACCACCTCTTCACCCCCATTCTCAAGCACACTCCTGATTGGGTTGTTTTTCTCGCCATCAAGTATGTCGGAAAGTTCCAAAAATAGGGCATCCTCATCGTACAAATCGTTAGTGGATGGTTATAGGATAGGTTTAACGATATGATTCCGTTTGCGGCAGTAGAGTTTGCGACGCTTCATTTCGGGGTTATAGACAACAGGGCCACTTTCGTCCTCAGGAGTGCCGACATAATAGACATCAAAATCTTCTGGCCAGCCCCATGGCATCTGACGCAGTTCGTCAGCCACCACAATAGAATCCCACTTGCATAGGAAAATGAAGTCAGGCTTTAGCATAGCCGCTTTGTCAAAGTAGTGGAAGTTCTCTATCTGATGAAAGTTAGTGGCATTCACCGCATCGAAAGCATACAGGCAACAATAGTCGTACACCGCAGTAAACACTACCGATTGGCGGGGTGTGTAGTCGTACTGCTCAAGGAGGTCATACACCCTGTCCAAGTAAACCTTTTGCCTTTCCTCGATGGCAAGTTCTGCAAAGTACTTGTTTCCGCGCGTGAAATGGTATGTATCATCGCGTTGGGCATACGCTTTTGCCACATTCACCAACGGCAGACAATACAGCAATAGTGCGGCAACGGTTACACGTTTCCAGTTCTCCGACGGGTAGAGGTATTCCCGCTTGAAGAACAAGAACAGCCAACCTGCTACGAAGCATGCCACTCTGCCACCCAAAGCGCAGTTGGTTCCCAAGGGCGCGATAAGCGGGAAGGCAAACAAGAACAAATGCAACCATGTAGCCTTGTTTTGGAAAGTGTGCCATGTGATGTGGCAACGATTAGAGAACAAGAACGGTATCAGCACCACACTGGATAGGAACATGGCAGGATAGGCTTGCGGCTTCACTTGATAGTGGTAGTATATACCTATCAAAGCAATATATGCCAATGCCGCCAAGTATTTGTTACTCAAACGGGTAGATAAGAAATACGCTCCCGTAAACGCCAGCAAGACAAAGATACAATCCCGTGCGAACAAGCCATATTGCACCAAGAAACTCAAGCCATCGTAGCGGTAACCGCTCTTACCAATATAGCCTGCTGCAAAGCGCATTGCGTCCATCACTTCGCGTATGTCGCACACGACAAAGTGCATGTATGCCACCGCCAAAAGCATACCGCATAGCCCCGCAGCCCACCAAGTGAACATCAGGCGTTTGTCGTTCCAATAGAGAATACCTATCAGTACCGCCACGCACAGCAAAAGTACCAATGCGGCAGGGATAATGATAAAACAAGCCAAGCCCAAGCATACGCCACAGATAGCGGCAAACAGGGCTTTCGTCCACGTTTTGCGGTTGTAATGAAACAACACAAATGCACATAATGCCCAAGCAAGTACGGCAGTCTGCATAGGAACATAACTCAATCCTCCGCCAAAGGGGAAATATACCAAGTAGGTGACAGCCAGATACTTGAGGAACTTTGTCCTGTCATACACGATGGCTGCCGTTGTGGCAATCATCAAGATAGTCGCCCATATCAAGATGCTCGCTGCCAAGTAGGAGGAGACCTTGCTTGTCAGGTCCAGATACGGGAACCAATGTATGGCGATGAGGTTCCATTGCGATTTGCCTGTGATGACGCTCATATCGTACGCCTCTTGCAATTTCAACAGGAAATATGCCTCATCGTACGCGGTGAAGAAGCCGTATCGGAACGTACCGACAGACAGGGCACTCAAGATAACCAATCCGATGATAATCAGAATATAGAGCCAATTTTGCTTTAAGATAGTCTTCATTGTTTCAGTGATTTATTGATAGTTCGGAAATCGTGGAGGGCGTGGATGCCGATGCGGAAGATACGCCGCATGTTGATGCTGTTGACGCCGCCTTGGCGGGGACGAAAGGTGATGGGGTACCATGCGATACGCTCTTTGCGCTTGACCGCGATGGCTGACACTGCCACATTCGCAAGGAAGAAGTCGGTTGGTATATACTTCAACACCTCCTTCAAGCGGGGTACGCTCATCAGTCGGAACGGGGTGTTGGCATCCCGCACCCACACATGGAACATCAGCCACACCACCAGCCGCAAGGTCTTGGTGACAAACACACGACTTGCACCATCCTGCCGTCCGCCGCGGGTGCCGATTTGGAAATCGTATTCGTGGCGGTGCTCCCACATCTGCCAGAACTCTTCGGGTAGCGTTTGTCCATCACTATCCGTCTGAAACACAAAATCGGCACCATGTTCGATAGCATACCGGTAAAGATACAGGACGGTGGCGCCATGCCCCGAGTTGGGCTTGTCGATGGGTAGCAGACAGGGATACTGCGGCTGCAACTGCTCCATAATGCGGAATGTGTCGTCCTTGCTGCCATCGTTGGCGATGACAAGGCGGGCGGTATTGCCCTCCGCGCAGATACGCTCGCAGACGGTATGCCACTGACTGATAACGGTTTGGATATTGTCCGCCTCATTATAGGCGGGCATAACCAGATAAACTACGTCTTTCATACTTGTTGGGTTTTGAAGGTGATATATTTGTTAAGAAAGAATTGCACGAGGGCAACGATGACAATGGTGATTAGTTTGCAAATCAGCGGGTTAAGACCTGCCAAAGAGACCATGCTATATAGCAACCCCTCGCTGAGTGCCAAACCTGTGAGTCCTACTGCATAAAAAGTGAGAAAGCGTTGGGCGGGCTTGTCCTTGACGCGGAAATTGAAGGAGCGGTTGAGGAAGAAACTGCAGAAGATGCCGCAGTGGACACTAAGGATATTTGCCCACAAGTAGGGCATGAGGTCGAAGTGACACAGAAGGGTGTAGATGCCGAAGTCAAGGGCGGAACAGAAGCCGCCGATGAGTCCGTAGAGGATAAGGTTACGAAACCTAAAATACAGAGATACAATGGTTTGCATATATCGTTTTCTATGTTGCAACAATCGGTAACAACATAAAAAAAGCGTGGAAATCGACCGCTGTCGTTCCATGTATAGAGGCTCTCGCATTGCCTTGCATCTTAGAACAGACAACGCGAAGCCCACGCAGATATAAGCCATGTTAAAACGCCAATCTACACATATCTAGTCATACCCAAACGGGTACTGCACAGATATGCACACGAAAACAAACGTGCCGAAGCACTCTTGTCACTGCAACAGGTACACGCCTGTTCTTCAAGCAGATTGGCGGAATATACTTATATCCCGTAGACGTCAATCGTTGCTATGCTCTGAAGATGCTTGAAATTTGCGAGATTTCTATACATCAGAACAAAGCGTCAATAAACGCCTTTTTATGTATATTGTGCGTGTGTTGTTATGTCGTATATGCGGCATAACACGCTCACTCACAAATGCAAAAGTACTACAAAAATGGGAAATATGCAAATGTTATTTGTAAATTGCACAAAAAGAGGACACAATGAACATCAAGTGAATATGTCCATTGTGTCTATGTCGCAGTATGATACTTTGCCTGTTAGAGGGTGCCGGCGTAGAAGTGGAGGATGCGGAGGCGGAAGATGTAGTTGTAGTAGGCTTGGAGATAAGCGGATTGGGCTTGGAGGTAAGTGGTCTTGGCTTCGCGGTATTCGTAAGCCGTGGCACGGCCCGCGTCGTACTTCTGCTCGGCATAGCGGAGGGCTTCGCGGGCGGATGACTCGGACTTGGCGGCACTGACCTGCTCCTGTTGGGCAGCCAAAGCGTTGTAGTACGCCTGGTCTATGTCTTTGCGCAGGTCTTTCTTCTGCTGCTCAAGGTCAAGGCGTGCGTTCTCTACGGCAATCTTCTGCCGTTTCACCGCGGTGGTGGTCTGAAGGCGGTCGTAAATGGGTACGCTGAGACTCAGACCCACTGTGGAACTGAAGTTGTCGCCCATCTGCTGCCCAAAGGCGGCATTGTCCGCGCCCTGCATATCGTAGTAGCCCGTGCCGACAGAGGCACCCGCAGAGATAGTGGGCGAGTAGGCGGACTTATAGCCCTTCAATGCGCTTTCGTTGGCTTGGATGGCGTATTCGAGTGCGCGTATCTCGGGGCGGTATGCGAGTGCCTGTTGATAGACATCATCGTTGTTCGGCAGGAGCCCGCCTTGCAGTTCTTCGGGAGCCGGCTCGATGATGTCGAAACGGTTGCAGTCGGTGAGTTCGATGGCTTGGGCAAGGTCGAGGAGCGAGAGGCTGAGGGTGCTACGCTGCTGAATGACAGCGAGTTCCTCTTTGGCGGCTTGTGCCTGCAAGGACAGCAGTTCGCCTTCGGCAAGGCGTTGTGCGGCTACGAGTGCGGAGTCCTTGCGGAGTTTGATTTGTGTGTCTTCGAGTTGGCTTTCCGCCACGCGGAGCAGTTGCTTGTTGAGCAATACCTGCAGGAACATCGTGGAGATGTTCATCTTGATATTCAGCCTGATAGCCTCGAGGTCGGCTTCGGAGGACTGCATGGCAGCCTTTGCCTGGTCGATGTTGTACTTCATCTGCAAGCCGTCGAAAAGGACGATGTTCGCCGAGAGGTTGAAAGAGGTCTGCGAGGAGTTTTGCGGGCGGCTGATATTGTCCGCGCCCGTGGAGCGTCCGAAGACCCAGTTCTGACCGACATAGCCGCTGATGCTCGGCGAGATATTTGCCTTGGCTTGCGTGTATTGGAGCCACTGGGAAGCGTATTGGTTGCCCTGCCTGCGGACAGAGAGACTGTTGGTGAGGGCGGAGTCAATACATTGTCCTAATGTTAGTTCTATACAGAATGTGCTATGCGTAATGCACAATGCGGCAAGGAGGAAGAAGAGGCGTTTCATACACATCTTATTTTTGGTTGCCACGAATGATGTCGCCCTGTTTGAGACCGGAGATGACTTCGATGTTCATACCGTCGGAGAGACCGGTGGTGATGGCACGACGGTCGAAAGTCTGCGTGACGGTGTCGGTGAAGAGTTGGACGAAGGCTTGGTCGCCTTCCATCTCCACGGTGGATTCGGGTATGGAGAGTACGCCGAGGCGTTCGGCAAGGACAATCTCGGCATTGGCACTATACCCCGCGCGCACCACGATGCTGTCGGGAATGGACGCGGCCCCCTTGATTTCGAACATCATCGCCCCGTTCTGCTCCGTGCCTTTGGGCGAGATATACTCAAGGCAGGCGGTGAAACGCCGGTCGTTGAGGGCTCCGATGAGCAAGTCCATACGCATGCCTTCGCGCAGTTTGCCCACCTCGGTCTCGTCGATATTGCCGACGAAAAGGAGGTCCTGCATATCGGCGACGGTGGCGATGGTGGTGCCGTCGTTGAAAGTGTTGCTTTGGATGACCGAGTTGCCGACTTTGACAGGTACGTTGAGAATGGTGCCCGTGATTGTGGCACGAACTATGGTGTTGGTAAAGCCCTTTGCGTCAGCCTTTTGCGCCACCCCGTCGCGGGTGATACTGAGGTTGTCGATGGCGGCTTGCAGTTCCTCAAGGTCGGAGGCGTAGCGCAGTCGGGAGGTCTCGAAAGTCTCTTGCGCCACCACGCCCTGTGCGAGCAGCGAGGAGTCGCGTTGATAGACCTTGCGCGAGTTGTCGGCGTTGTATTGCGCGAGACGCACCCGCGACTCGGCAGCATTGAGTTGGCTCATGTCGGGAATGACCTTTATCTTGGCAATGGCATCGCCCGCCTTGACCTTGTCGCCCGCCTGCTTGTAGAGTTCGGCGATGATGCCGGAAATCTGCGGCTTGATTTCGACCTCGTCGCGGGGTTGCACCTTGCCCGTGACGATGGTGCGCTTTTGTATGTCGCCCGTGGTGACGGTGATTTGTTCGTACACGACGGGTTCGGGGCGCGAACGCTGCCACAACCAGACAAAGACACCTGCCACAAGAATGGCGATGACCGTCAGGATAATCCATTTCTTTGCTTGTTTCATATTGCTTGTTTGGAGTAAGGAGCAAGGAATAAGGAAAAAAGACTTATTACCGTTGCTCGAGGGTTGTTGTTATTCGGTAGGTTGATGGGTTGTTTTGTTTTGGCAAATGTTAATGATGTTATATGCGTATCGGTTGCCTATGGGTTGCGTATCCCTTGCGCATCCCTTGCTGTTTGGCAGGAGGATGAAACGATTGAGATGTGTGATGATTTTAACAATTTGCATACGATTATGTTTAGGGATATTGCATTGTTATTATTCTTCGCTGAGGGCTTCGATGGGTTTGATGGAGAGGGCACGGGAGGCGGGGAGGAGTCCGGCAAGCAAGCCAATGAGTATCAGCAGGATAAGGGCACAGACTGCCACGGAGAAACTGACCTGCATGGTGCCGAACATCTCGTTGTCTTTCAGCAATACATCCGCCAACTGCACCACGCCGACGCCTGCGACGATGCCGAGGACACCTGCGAGGAACGTGAGGAGGGTGCTCTCTGCCAGTATCTGGCAGACGATGACGCGCGGACTTGCCCCGAGGGCACGGCGGATGCCAATCTCTTTGGTGCGCTCGCGGACCGTGACCAGCATGATGTTGCTGACGCCCACGGCACCCGAGATGAGCGTGCCGATGCCGACCAGCCAGATGAGGAGGGTGAGTCCGAGCATGAGGTAGTTGACGGACTTGAATTGCTCCTCCATATTCATAGACCATGTGGCGCGTTGGTCGTCGGGCGCGACGGAATGGAGTTGTTTCAGGGTGGATTTGATTTCGTCTTCGACAAGGCTGACGGGCGTATTGGGTTTGGCTGTTGCCATAATCATGTCGATATTCTCGCCGAAATTGTACACCTGTTGGAGGGTGGTGAGGGGCAGAACGACTTGCTCGTCGGGGTGCCCGCCGATGTATATGTCCATTGTGGCTTTGCGGCGCACACCAATAATGCGATACTGGATACTGCCCACACGGAGCATGCGCCCCGTGACATCGCCGCCCTCGGGGAAGAGTTCGCGGTAAACACGATTGCCAATGACGCAGACTTTGCGACGCTCGCCGAGGTCGATGTCGTTGACATTGCGCCCGTAGAGAATGGGGATGTACATCACTTTGGGGAAGTCGGGGGACACGCCGAGGATGCTATAGGAACCTTTGCGGTCGCCGTAGCGGACGTTGTTATCCCACTCGCCTTTGAAACTGACGGCTGACACGACATCGGCACTCGGGGCTTCGCGGCGAATGACGGGGAGGTCGCTATTGACGATGTCCCATTGGCGACCCTTCTGCAGACCCTTGTAGGGAAGGCTGGTGGCGGAGGTGCCGATGAAGGTGGAGTTGGTCGCCAAGCCCTCGACATGCGACCAGACGGCGGACTTGAGCGAGTCGCCCATCGAGACCAACGCCAGCAGAATCATCATGCCCCAGAAGACGCCGAAGCCCGTGAGGAGACTGCGGGAGCGGTTCTTGGAGATGGTGAGCCATATTTCGTTGAAGAAGTCCATGGTTTATTTATCTCTCATTGCTTCTATGGGTTTGATTTTCATTGCTTTGCGAGCGGGTGTGGCACCTGCTATCGCGCCAATGACGACGAGGATTGCCAACGCCAGCAGCACGGCACCGATGTCCACGGTAGGGTTGATGATGAGTTGGTCGTCGCCTCCGTCTGCCCCTAAGATACTGCTTACCAACGACATGATGCCCATACCGAGGAACATACCTATCGCCCCGAAGAGCGTGGTGATGGCAAGGGCTTCGCCAACAACCGATGCCATGATGGTGCGGGGCGGTGCGCCGAGTGCCTTGCGGATACCGAGTTCCTTGGTGCGCTCGCGAACAGACACCAGCATGATATTGCTTACGCCCACGGCACCCGACATGAGTGTGCATAGACCTAACAGTAAGATAAACAGGCGGATAGCGTCCATTACCTTGCTCTGCTCCTCGAGGGCTTCCTCCTGACTCCATACGCCCACTGCCTCGGGGTCGGTCTCATCGAACTGCATGAGCGGGGCGAGGGTGTGCTTGATGAGAGGCTCGATGTTGCGTGTGCCGCTGCGCATGGTGATGCACATTTTGTCGAAATGGTGGTCGGTGCTGAAGATGATCTGATGCGTGGAGAACGGGATGTACACCGTTGCGCCGCGCCAACGGTCGCCGTTGAGACAGATGCCGATGACGCGGAAGTTGATGTTGCCGATACGCACGAACTGCCCGAGTATGCGGTCGGGCGTAGTGGCAAGCGATTCGACTGCGCGGGAGTCCAGAACGATGACCTTCTCGCGGTCGTCGAGGGTGTTGAGGAAGCGACCTAACTGTATGTCTTTCTTGAAGATACGGTAGTAGTCCTCCTCGACGCCCATGACGTTGATGGACGCTGACTGGTCGCCGAAGACCATGTTGAGGTTGCTCGAATAGGTGTTGACAATGCGCGAGAAACGCTCCACTTCTGGCAGGCTCTTCACGGCTTGTGCCTCACGCTCGGTGAAATAGAGACTGCGGTACTTGGGCAGACCTTTGTAGGGCACGGACGTCCACATCGTCCAGATATCCACGGAGTTATGGAGACTGGAGCCGTAGTTCGCCATGATGCCGTTCTCGAGCCCGTTGCTGATGCCGAGCAGCACCACGAGGATGAAGATACCCCATGCCACCGCAAAGCCCGTCATGGCTGTGCGGAACTTATTGCGCCTGAGCGACTCCCATATTTCGCGAAGAAGATCCACTATTCTATCATGCCGTCTTTGATGTGGATAATGCGGTTGGTGGTGTAGGCAACGGACTGCTCGTGGGTGACGATGACGGTGGTGATGCCCTCGGCGTTGAGTTGGCGGAAGACATTCATCACCTCGATGGTCGTCTTGGAGTCAAGTGCACCCGTCGGCTCGTCGGCAAGCAGCACTTTCGGCTGCGCCACGATGGCACGGGCGATGGCTATGCGCTGACGCTGACCGCCCGACATCTCGTTGGGCAGGTGCGTCGCCCAGTCGGTCAGCCCCATGCGCTCCAACTGCTCCATCGCCATGCGGTGACGCTCGCGGCGCGGCACGCCCTTGTAGTAGAGTGGCAACTCCACGTTCTCGACCGCCGTCTTGAAATTGAGCAGGTTGAAACTCTGGAACACAAAGCCAATCAACTCGTTACGCAATCGTGCGCCCTGCGTCTCTGTGAGGTCTTTGATGAGCCGCCCCGCGAGATAGTAGTTGCCCGAGTCGTAGTTGTCGAGGATACCTAATATATTAAGGAGTGTCGATTTGCCCGACCCCGACGCGCCCATGATGGACACGAACTCGCCGTCGGCAATGTCGAGGTTGATGCCCCGCAACACGTGCAACGCGTTGGGCGTGCCCGGGTTGTAGGTCTTGTGGATGTTCTCGAGATGAATCATGTTTGACAATCTTTGCAGGCGTATTTTGTTTGCGTCTGCAAAGGTACTATAAAAATATCGTATATGCAATACATAGTACTACTTTTTTATCTGGGGGGGGTAAAAAGATATTTTGTAATATGGATATTGCAAACAGGAAAAGTCTATCTTGTGTATATGTGACACCCCGCGACAGACCCGCGATAGACCCGCTATATTTCGCTGAGTTCAAGCCAGCGAAGTTCCGCGGCATTCAATAGGTTTTGCACCTCTTGGTAGCGGGCAGAGGCTTTGGCAATGTCATCAGGTGCGGTCAATCCACCTGAAAGTTGTGCTTCGAGTTGTGTTTTTTCTTGTTCGAGCAGAGGTATCTGCTGCTCTAATTCTTCCAATTCGCGCTTCTCTTTGAATGTCAGGCGGCGTGGACGGGTACCCTGCGTGTGAGAGGGCTTGTTGTCGGTGTTGTATGACGCTTTGTTATCCCCTGCGTTGCTTTGTGTGGCAGTTTGTTTGACTTGCTGTTTTGCATAGTCGCGGTATTGTGTGTAGTTGCCGGGGAAATCCTGTACATCGCCGTTTCCATGGAAAACGAAGAGGTGGTCAACCACCTTATCCATAAAATAGCGGTCGTGGCTGACAACGATGAGGCAGCCTCGGAAGTTGAGCAGGTATTGCTCCAACACGTTGAGGGTGGGGATATCCAGGTCGTTGGTCGGCTCGTCAAGGATGAGAAAGTTGGGGCTCCGCATCAAGACGGTGCAGAGATGCAGGCGTTGCCGTTCGCCGCCTGATAACTTGGATACGAAATCATATTGCCGACTGGGCGAGAAAAGGAACATCTGCAAGAACTGACTTGCGGTGAGTTTATCTCCGTTGCCAAGGTCCACCACTTCGGCTATATCTCGCACAATATCAATCACTTTCTTGTTTTCGTCGAAACGTAATCCGGTTTGTGCATAGTAGCCGAAACGTACCGTGGTCCCGATGTCGAAACGTCCGCTATCGGGTTGCAGTTCGCCCAAAAGCAACTTGAGGAAAGTGGATTTGCCCGTGCCGTTGTTGCCAATAATGCCCAATTTCTCGTAGCGCGAGAAAACATAGTTGAAATCGCGTAGAATCACCCGTTTTTCGCCAGATGAAAGAAAAGATTTGGTAACATGCTGAGCCTCAAAGATTTTATTTCCGATATAGCCTGATTGCACAGCCAACTGCACATCACTATCTTGCTGGATTCTCTTTGATTTTCGCTCAATTTCGTAGAAATTATCAATGCGGTACTGCGCTTTGTGCCCTCGCGCTTGCGGCATACGGCGCATCCAATCCAATTCAGTGCGGTATAGATTGCGATATTTGTCCGCTTCGGCGTTTTGGGTTTCTATGCGTTCTGCCCGTTTTTCGACATAGTAGGCATAGTTGCCGTGGTAGGAATAGAGGGTGTTTTGGTCGAGTTCGAGGATGTCGGTGCAGACGCGGTCCAGAAAATAACGGTCGTGCGTGACCATAAGAATGGTGAGCGGTCGCTCGCCTCGTGCGGCGCGTTTGTCACCGAGATAGTCCTCCAACCAAACAACGGTATCGAGGTCAAGGTGATTGGTTGGCTCATCCAATAGCAACATATCCGGCTCGTCGTCCAATACGCGCTGCAATGCCAAGCGTTTTTGCTGTCCTCCGCTAAGGTGTGCCTCTTCGGGAGACACAACGATATTTTGTGGTAAGTATTTCACTTTCAGGTTATTACGCCATGTGATTTTACCACTATCATAGTCGGTTTTTCCCACTAAAATATCCATCAGAGTACTTTTCCCTATACCATTGCGGGCGATGAGCGCGATGCGCTGTCCTTTGTTCACGGCAAAACTGATATTGGAGAAAAGCACCTTGGACCCCACTGATTTGGTGAGGTTTTCCACTAACAGATATGGGGTGACAACGGGCATTGAGTTAGTTGTGGATGGTGTCGGTGGGTAGTTGCAGGGTATAGAGAATCGCCTCCATTTGACGTAGTGCGGTACGTTTCTTCTGCCCCGGGGCGAAAAGGAAAACCTCTGCTGTGGTGATACGCCCTGTGACAGGGTCAAGACGGGTATGACTGACATACGGACCACCCATAGCCTCTCCGCCAAGCATCTTCCATAATCCGCGTACCTCGGCTGCATATTGCCCGTTTTGTACACTGATTTCCCGCATCTGCGGGGGCATAACCTTGTACTCCGTACCCATGTGACTGCCTGATACTGTGGCTGTTATCACACGACTCAGCACTTCATCACGCTGTTGGTTAAGGAAATCGGCGGTGAATGTTTGCGGATTGGTGTAAGGATAGTTATAGATTACAATGTCGCGGCGCATGGTGCTTTTGTTGTTGCAGCACCAGAGCAGACGTACGGAAGAATCTGCATCGCCGGGTGTTGCCAAGACGGAGTCCATAATCACCTTGAAGTCCTCAGGAATAAGCATATCGCAATGAAAATCACGATTGAGGATTGTGCGTGCGTCTTTGTTGGTGCTTGCACGATAGAAACGTGTCTGGCGTTCAATCTCTTGACGGACAAACCACTCGCGAACCTCTGTGCCATGTGCCAGCCAATATGCCACGAACTCCTCTTGTGACGGGGTCTGAATGCGGTATATGGCTTGCGGCTTAGACCAATAGTTGGTGCTCACTTTTGCCTTGGTTTGGGTGTAGCGATTGGCATCAATGTCAATAAAAAGAATGTTGCGCGTAGGCTTGAACATATCGTCGAAAGCCGTTGGAGCCACCTGCGTCAGTTTGAAATAGGGTTCCACTTGCGGCATACAAGGCATTGGTGCCGCCATCACCGCACTGACAAGGTCATAGGTGGTGGCAATGGGCTCCGTATAGCCCGACGCTTTGTCTTGCAGCGAGAAATTGCCGACTTCGTCACGTTCAGACTGAGTGAGAGGGTTATTAGGTGCTACTGCCAAACACTCATACACTGACCCCGTTGCTGAGGTCAGTGTATGTCCTTTGCCTTGTTTGCAAGCCGTGAATGAGATTGCAACAACAACACATACGACGGTTTGCAAACAATTGATAATTTTTGTATTCATTCTTTTTGTACCAATTCTTATTGTGCGGCCAGCACGGTCTCCAACTCAGCCTCATCGGGGTTGCGTAGTACAATAGTACCAGTGCGGTCGATGAGCAGGGTCGTAGGAATGGAGGTGATGCCATAGATGTCACAAGGATTGTAGGGAGCCTCACGTTGGTCGCGAATCTGTCGCCAAGGCAACTCTTCATCGGCGATGGCTTTGAGCCACTCTGCTTCATCGCGGTCGCAACTGACACCTAATATCTCTAAGCGTCCCGATGGGTGATAGGAGGTATAAATCTCTTTAAGTACCGGCAATAAACGGCGGCACGGACCACACCACGAAGCCCAGAAATCCACTAACACATAGTCGGCAGTACCGATGAGTTGGCTGAGCGCAAGTGGCTCACCATCCGGCTGCAACGACACTATGTCGGTGTACGGATGGCCTGGCGCACCCATCAGTTCGGCTTGAAAACTGCGGTAGTACTCTTGCATCGTCTCGCCTTGCAGACGCTCTTCGGGCAGAGCCTTGAAAATGCTCTCTTTCTGCTCGGTGGTGAGCATATAGTAGAGTTCAAAGATAATGGAGTCGCTGGTGGGTTCATCCATGTGCTGCATAAGCAGGTTGTAGCCATTCTCAATGAAGTCAGATACTAAAGAATCTGCTTGTGCATTCGACGAGACGGTTTGCAGTTGCGCCACTACTGAGTCGCTGAGTTCTCGGTATTGTTCGTAGGCTGTTTTTTTAGGAGAGCATGCTACAAGGCACAATCCAGCCAATATAGGAATGATAAAACGCTTCATATCAATTAGCGGTTGCCAATGGTGCGGCTTGTGTATATACGCGTGCTGCCAATTCTTGGTCGAGTTGGTACATTCCATAGCCGTTTCCCTCCAACATACGGAGTTTTTGGATAATTTCAGTAGCGTTCTCTTCTTCTTCCACTTGCTCGTCAATGAACCATTGCATACGGCTCTGTGAAGCAAAGTCCCGCTCTTCAACGGCGATAGCCATCAGGTTGTTAATCAGCGAAGTAACCTTTTCTTCATGTTTCAAAGTATGCTCAAAAGCAGCCAATGGCGATGTCCATTCTGTATCTACGGCATCAATGGCACGAAGCAACACACGACCACCACGGCTCTGCAGGTAGTTGATGAAAATCTGTGCATGATCCTGTTCCTCTTTGAATTGGATGGCAAACCAGTTTGCCATACCTACATATCCTGCATTTTGGCAGTATGACGACATACTCAGATACAGATAAGCCGACCACATTTCGGCATTGATTTGGGCATTGATAGCCTCTTCTAAACGTTTGGAAATCATAATGTTAATTGGTTTAATGAGATTAATATGACAAGGCTTTGCTGCAGACTGTTCTGCCATTCATCGCCTTTTTTGTTATGCCACAAAAACTATACCACTTTGCCCTTTACGTTGGATTTGGCAGTAATTTCAAGATAACAGACTTTGTTGTCCGACAATTACATTCTCAATTTGAAACCGCTCATCAGCGTATCCGGGCAGAAATGAAACACCGATGCCATTTCTCCTGCCATGCAAAAACCGCAGTTTCGGCATTGGTTGGTGCCGTAACCTACGCACAAACTGCGTTCGCCGTCAGGATAAATGAAATTGGTGACGAAACACTCTTCGCCCAATTGTATTTGACCTAATGCATTCAGTTTCATTTTTTGGAGTCCGGAGTAACTGTTCATTACCGGATAACCACGATGCTTGTATGCAATCACGCGGTCAATGATGCTTGCTTTTTTGTCAAGTGGGAGCATCAAGTACTCTGTACCAGGATAGGGGGTATGAAAATTGATGGAAATTTGCTCTATGAAAGGTGTGTTTTTTACGTATTCCATAGCGGCATCCAAAGAGTCACAGTTGAGCGTATTCACCACCATATTGACGCAGATGTGCTTTTGTCCCGAGCGGCGGATATTCTCCTCCAAACGGGCAAAAGTGCCTTCGCCGCGAACGCTGTCATGGTATTGCCCAATGCCGTCCATTGACACCCAAATAGAGTGGGGATGTATCCATGAAAAATCTTGTTGGGCATTGGTTGTTACCGTTACTGAAAAGAAACCAATCTTCTTCGCAGCATCAATTATATCGTTGATTGTCAGGTTATTTTCTTTCCATAGGGTTGGTTCGCCTCCCTCTAAATCAATGAAACGGGATCCTTGCGAATAGGCATAGTGCATGTCGTTCAAAATATCTTTGAACGAACGTTGGCGATAGCCCGCACTACCATACACCGAACAATGTTTGCAACGAAGATTACACTTATCGGTGATGAACAATACGGTTTGAAGTGGCGCTTTCCTTCCGAAAAAACGGGCACGGATGAACCATTGGGCAAGGTAGCAGTATTGACGAAGCATTGTTTGAAATGTTAAAGTGGGTTATTTGTCCGTATATTGTGCAGGTTTCCAAACTTGCCAAGGATTGTCTAAACCATAGATATTTTCTCGGAATAACTGGTCCAAAGGTTTGCGCTGGCACGTATCTGTTGGGGCATCAATGGAGAGTGAAGTGGCTGTCGTTATCTCATTTTCTGCATCGTGTTCCTCACTTTCAGCCAAATAGTCAGCCTCCAAGCGCGCTACTACTTGAGGGTATATCTTGTTAAATATCTGCGGGTTATCCGTGTACCATACCAATGAGGAGTCGAATTGGGCTTGGGTGATGCCGTGTTTGTCGAGTACCGACTTGTAGTACGATGCCAACTCCTCGTCGTGCGAGTAGTTATATCCTGCCACCTGTATCGCACCATCGGCACGGTGCAGGTCGTACAGCACATCGCGCATCTCGCGACTTGACAACACGCCTCGCGGACGGCAACCCGCCAATGCCAACAGCAGCACACACACCACCGCACCCTTCCGTAAAAGGGCGTGCGGCTTATTGTATGTGGCTCTGCGGGGCATCATTCTTGCGTGTCCTTACGCTTGGAGAAACCGTTCAGACTCTTGTCGAGGTCCTTGCGGAAGAAGATGATTATCAGCAGCACCGCCACCGTGATACACGAGTCCGCGAGGTTGAACACCGGTCGGAAGAAGATACATTCCCCCGCGCTGTTGGTGATGAGCGGGAAGTAGAGCATGTCCACTACCCGCCCGTAGAACCAACCTGCGTATCCGAAAATCTTGCCGTACGCCACGCAGTCGATGATGTTGCCGAGTGCGCCGGCAGTGACCAAAGCAATCATCGCGATGTACGATGTGCGGGCTTGCTGCTTGTGAATCAGTACGTGCATATACCAGCCCAACAGCCCAACAGCCACGATGCGGAACAGCGTGAGCAGCAACTTGCTGAACCACTCTATGCCAAACGCCATGCCGTTGTTCTCCACGAAACATATCCAGAACCACGAAGTGATTTCGTGTGCTTCGCCGAGGTCAAAGTGCGTCTTGATATACACTTTCAGGCACTGGTCCAACGCTACAGCGAGCACCACAATGCCCGTCACCAACCACGATTGCTGTACTTTAGTCATACTCGATTAGGGGTTATAGAATAGGGATTAGAGAGTAGGGGCCAGGGATTAGAGTCCGAAGGCTTTGCGTATCGCATCCACCTTGTCCAGTTTCTCCCACGTGAACAACTCCACTTCGCGCGTGAACGGTTTGCCGTTGCCATCGATGAAGGTCTTGGTCACTACCTCGTTGGTACGCCCCATGTGTCCGTAGCGTGCCGTCTCCTCGTAGATGGGCTGCTTCAGTTTGAGGGTCTCGATGATGGCTTGCGGACGGAGGTCGAACAACTCGTTGATTATCTGCGCAATCTCTGCATCGCTCTTGCCCACCTTGCCCGTGCCGTAGGTGTTCACATACAGACTGACGGGCTTTGCCACGCCGATGGCGTAACTGACCTGCACCAGCATCTCGCGTGCCACGCCCGCAGCCACCATGTTCTTGGCTATCCAGCGTGCCGCATACGCTGCCGAACGGTCCACTTTCGACGGGTCTTTGCCCGAGAAGGCTCCGCCGCCGTGTGCACCGCGTCCCCCGTAGGTGTCCACGATAATCTTGCGTCCCGTCAAGCCCGTGTCGCCTGCAGGCCCTCCAATCACGAACATACCCGTGGGATTGACTAATAGTTTGTAGTCGCCCTCCAGCAGACGGGCATAGCGTGCGTCGCGCTTGGCTACCAATGGCAACAGCACACGGCGTATGTCGTCACGTATCTGGGCTTGCGTCACGTCCTCGTCATGCTGCGTGCTGACCACGATGGTGTCGATACGCAGGGGCTCACCCTGTTCGTTGTATTCGATAGTCACTTGGCTTTTGCTGTCGGGACGCAGGTACTGCATCTCCTTGCCCTCCTTGCGGATACGCGCGAGCGCATATACCAAGGTGTGCGCGAGGTCGAGGGTGAGAGGCATATAGTTGTCCGTCTCGTTGGTGGCGTAGCCGAACATCATGCCCTGGTCACCGGCACCCTGTTCGCCTTCGTTCTCCGTGCCGCGCCCGTTCACGCCGCGTGCGATGTCGGGGCTCTGCTCATGCAATGCCGTCAGGATACCGCAACTCTCCGCCTCGAATTTGTACTCGGACTTGGTGTAACCGATATGCTTAATCGTCTCACGGACAATGTGTTGCACATCCACATAGCCGTTGCTCGTCACCTCGCCGGCTACCACCACTTGACCGGTGGTCACGAGTGTCTCACACGCCACGTGCGAGTTGGCGTCCTGCGCCAGAAAGTTGTCCAGAACGGCATCCGAGATTTGGTCTGCCACTTTGTCGGGGTGCCCTTCGCTGACACTCTCCGATGTAAATAGATAGTTCATTAGTTGTTTAGATAAAAAAACAAGCCACAAGTGACTGTTTGGGACTTGCGGCACAAGTTTTAGCATTTTGTTACGGGGTTGCAAGCAGTCAAATCCATCCCCAATACATTTTACGAAAAATCCGTGCAAAGATACTACATTTTTATCAGATTTCCAAATTTTTCGGGATAAAAAACTAAGAATTTAATGATATGATAAATATGAAAATCATACATAGCACAACCTAACTCAGTAATTTAGAGATAGTTGCCTGCTTCTCGCTTCCAACCACAATCAGTCGATACACTATTGTGGCACGTAATTGGTGCACTTTCTCAAAAGGCTTGGCTTGAGTAAATGATGACAAGGTGAAATAGCGGTACAATTGTTGCGTATAGAGGTTCGAAAATAGTTCCAGCCCATCCATATTGGAGCCGTGACCAATCTCGCTCAACGAATCCATTTGCAAACGGTCTTGCACAAG
The DNA here is from genome assembly GCA_934667275.1 of uncultured Bacteroidales bacterium. Lineage (GTDB taxonomy): Bacteria > Bacteroidota > Bacteroidia > Bacteroidales > Paludibacteraceae > Colicola. The sequence continues at coordinate 215,452 of CAKULK010000001.1, forward strand.
ACCTTTTAGCATTTTGTATGTCTGATGATTGGTGAGGGCAAACTTATCGCTGTCGCAGATAGGCCATTTATTCAGCATACTGTCAAAATCTTCGCGATCTTCCTCTGCCACGTTCTTTAGTGAATCTTCTTCCCATACACGGAACCAATTTGCCGGACTTTGATAAAAGAATGGCAATTTGTACAGGTCTTTGAAAAAGATGTAGTTCTGGTCTAATTGCAACTGCGCAATCGCTATAATCTCTGCCTGATATTTCTTTATAACATCCTGCATTTCAGCGTGTTGCTGATTCTGAATGAACGGCATCAACTCTTTCGTCATTTGTGCGTTGCATTCTATCACTCTCTTTACTTGCGTGGTGCGGGCGATGTTGCAAAGTGCTGCAAAGGCAGCATTCGTATCTTTGCTCAATACCTCTTGTATCTGCTCCAACAGGTTCATGTCGGAGCGAATCTCTACATCATATTGAATCATCACCAGCAACAGCCCTATGATGGCACGCTCTTGTGTCACCATCTCATCTTCTGCATTTTCCAGTCGCACCGATTGCACCAATAGCAGCATTCGTTCCCTGTCCCAGCCGTTTTCTATCAATGATAGCGTCAGTCCCGCCACCGCCATAGCACCTGCTACCAAATCGGGGGCGTCGCACACCAACGACAGGTAGTCCAATTTATCTTCTTCCGTCAGGGCGCGTTTGGCGCGATAATAATCGAATATCTCGCTGTCGCTCATTTTATTTCCTCTCGTATCAAATAGTTGTTGCGCTCACTTGAGTTGCGGATAATCAGTTCGCCCAAGAAACCTGCCAAAAACAGCATACATCCCAATATCATCATCAGAATGCTCAGGTGGAAATACGGGTTCACACCCACCAGCATCGCTTGTACGCCATGGTGAATGGCATACAGTTTCATACTGCCCACCACAATGATGGCTATCAAGCCGAGAATAAACATTACGCTACCTATTAATCCGAAGAAATGCATCGGTTGTTTGCCGAATTTATTCAAAAACCATAGCGTCATCAAGTCCAAATATCCGTTCACAAAACGGCTCACACCGAATTTGCTCACGCCGAACTCTCGTTTGCGGTGTTGTACCACTTTCTCGCCAATCTTTGTAAAACCGGCATTTTTTGCCAGATAGGGAATGTATCGGTGCATCTCCGAGAATACCTCAATGTTCTTCACCACATCCTTTTTGTAGGCTTTCAGACCGCAATTCATGTCGTGCAATTTGATTCCCGTCACGCGGCGTGCGGTGGCATTGAACAGTTTGCTGGGCAGGTTCTTTGTCAGTTTGTTGTCATAACGCTTTTGTTTCCAACCGCTTACAAGGTCAAACCCGTCTTCTGTAATCATCCTGTACAACTCTGGAATCTCATCGGGCGAGTCTTGTAAATCGGCATCCATCGTAATCACCACGTCACCTTCTGCTGCTTGAAAACCGCAGTACAACGCAGCGGATTTGCCATAGTTGCGCCGGAAACAAATGCCGCGTACATGCTCGTCTTTCTCTCGCAACTGCTTGATTACCTGCCATGAAGAGTCGGTTGAACCATCATTCACAAACACAATCTCGTATGTAAATCCATGCTCCTGCATCACGCGTACTATCCACTCGTGAAGCACGGGCAGGCTCTCCGCTTCGTTGAATAGAGGTACTATTACTGATATATTCATTATGCCGATATGTATTAACTTTTTTACCGCTGCAAAGTTACGAAAATTATTCGGAATATCCCAATAAACTCATTTTTTTTTGTGCGTATCAGGAAAAAACATTATCTTTGCAGCCTAAAAATTGTACGGTATGCGAAAGGGTCAAGAGGATTTTGCCAAACTGTGGGAGTTGAATCCGATTTGGGATTTGCTTACACCCGAACAAAAATCTTTCATTGATAGCAATTCTGAAATTAGAAAGTATCGCAAGAACGAGATGATTCATCACGAGGGGGATTCTCCCACCCATATTATGATGGTCGTCTCGGGTACGGTGCGCCTGTCCAAAGAGGGGGTGGGGCAGCGTGTGCAAATTATTCGCCTGCTCAAACCGCATGACATGTTTGGCTACCGTAGTGCCATTGTGGGTGACAAGCACTCGTCTTGTGCCAGCACTTTGGAGCCTACTGTGGTCTATCGCATACGTCGTGAGGCGTTTTTGGCGGTGGTGCAACGCAACAATCCTTTCTGTTTCGCAGTCTTGATGGATATGGCGAAGGACCTTGCTATTTCCGAGTCTCGTACCGTTAATCTTACTCAAAAGCATATTCGCGGGCGTTTGGCAGAGACGCTTCTCACGCTCCGTCAAACCTATGGCTTCGATGAAGATGGAGCCACTATTGCCATGTATATGGCGCGCGAGGATTTGGCTAACATGTCCAACATGACCACCTCAAACGCCATTCGCACCCTCTCACAATTTGCAGGAGAAGGGCTGATTAGCATCGACGGACGCAAAATCAAGATATTGGACGAAGAAGAGTTAACCCGCGTATCTCGCTTAGGCTAACTCTTCTTTTTTGCTTCAAAATAAGCGGGTTTATCGCGGGTTTGTCGCGGGTCGCCCGTGGCTGATTATTTCTTCACCCACGCCTGAATATCCTCGTATGAGGTGTAATTCAGCAGTTTGCCGTCCTCGATATGCAGGGCGGGGTAGGTCTTGCGTAGGGCTTTGGTGCAACCTGCAATGCCGCTTCCGCCCGAGGTGGCAAAGGGGATAATCGTCTTGCCCGTGAAATCGTACGCCTCAAGGAACGTGTTGATAATGCGCGGTGCTACATACCACCATACGGGGAACCCCACATACACCACGTTGTAACCGTCCAAATTCTCTTTGGTCTTTTTGATGGCGGGGCGTGCGCTCTCGTCATTCATCTCCACGGTGCTGCGCGATTTCTTGTTGTTCCAGTTCAGGTCTGCCGAGGTGTAAGGCTCTACAGGCGCAATCTCCATCAGTTCCCCGTCCGAGGCGAGGGCAATCTGCTCGGCAACGGCTTTCGTCGTGCCTGTGGCAGAGAAATAGGCAACCAGCACTTTGTCGGCTGCATTCACATTTGCAATAGCCATAATTGTCAAAATCGATAAAATAAAACGTTTCATATTATAAACTTTTAACTTCTTAACTATTAAACTTCTCTCAACACTAAACTTTCAACTCTTAACCTATTTTTCTGTATTCCGTCGGCGTAATTCCCGCATGCCGTTTGAAGAACCGCACAAAGTGTTGCGGGTGCTGGAAACCGGTCTGCATAGCCACCTCTTTGATAGTGAGTTCGGGTTGCTGCAACTGCCGTTTGGCGAACTCGAACAGGCGCAGCGCGATATACTCCTGTGCACTCTTGCCCGTCTCGGCTTTCACCATATCGCCGAAATAGTTGGGCGACAGGTGTACGCGGTCGGCAAAATACTTTACCGTTGGAATACCGTTGAGTGCCGTTTTTCCCGAATTGATATATTCGTCTAGCAACTCGCTGAAGCGCGAAATCGCCGTGATGTTCATATCCTGACGGGTGATGAACTGCCGCTCGTAGAAGCGCAGGCAATAGTCTAACAGCAGTTCCAAGTTGGTGATAATCAGCCTGCGGGAGAATTTGTCAATGGGGTGCTGCAACTCAATGTCAATAATGTGCATACAGTTTTTTACGACTACCACCTCGTCTTCCGACAAGTGCAACGCCTCGTTACTGGCATACGAGAAGAACGAGTAATCGCGTATCTTTTTTTCGAGCGACGTGCCGTGAATAAAATCGGGGTGGAAGAGCACACCAATACACTTCGGTCGTGCCACGTTGCTGGGGGCTACTTCTATCTCCTGCCCGGGTGCCATACTCACGATCGTCTCGCAGTCGTAGTCGTATTGTGTCCTGCCGTAATTGAGGATGCAACCTTTAGTCTCTTTGAGCCACAGGCTGTAAAAATCATACACATAGCGCACGCCCGTCGGCAGGTGCCTGGTGTCTTCGGTGAAATGCACAAGTGCCACTTGCGGGTGCATTGTCTTGAAGCCGCAGATGTCGTTGTATTCTTGAATCGTAGTGATATGTTGTTCTGTTTCCATAAATATCGCATTTGATTTCCGTCGCAAAGGTACTACAAAAAACAAGATTTTGCAACACACCTGTTTTGCAAAATGTAACTAAGGTCATTTTTTCAGTAATTAAGGTAATGCTCGCAATTAATTTTGTCATAAAATGCACTTTTTTAATAAAAAATGCACCCATTATTTTGCCATATCAAAAATAAGCAGTACTTTTGCGCAACGTTTGTTGCATAACAATGGTTGTATAACAAGTGCTTCCTTTTGTAACTAACAAATAAACAGCGTGTTAACTCGTAATTCTTAATTAGAACTATGCCTCGTAAAGTACAATACAGCCGTGAGATGATTATCGATTCGGCTATCGAAATGGTGCGGGAGAAAGGTTCCGAGTGTATCAATGCCCGCGACTTGGGCGACTATATGGGTTGCTCCTCCCGACCGCTCTTCACCGCTTTTCGCAACATGGATGAACTCATAGATGCCGTGCGTATGGAAGCCTCCGCGCGTTTTCTCGATAGTGTGCGTGCTGCCCGCGATGCGAAAAGTGCCGGTCCCGCAGCCAAACGCATGGGAATGTGCATTGTTCGTTATGCACAGACGGAACCCAATCTGTACAAATTCATTCACTGGACGGGAAGAAAAATGTTCGATGTGGAAGAACTGTCCCGTATCATGGCTACGCAATATCAGACGGATTATCAGTTGTCTGACGAAGATGCCAAATCGTTTTTCGACCACATGATGATATTCAACATGGGTCTCTGTTCGCTCATTACCAACGGTATGCGCCAATTTGCGCAGGGGGAGGTGGAGCGGATATTGCTGGAGCAATTCTCCGCCACACTCGCTTACTATAAGTCGGGCAAACGCAATATAGAGGAGAAAATTCAGACTCCCCCAAGCCCCCTCAGAGAGGGGGATGTGCAGTAACGAACAATAAATTACATTCCTTATTATATTTAGTTAGATGAAACGTATATTCATTTTTTGTGTGGCACTTCTATGTGCCATGGTTACTTTTGCCCAATCCAATCTCGCGGGCAAGGTGCAGGACACCCAATCCGCCCCGATTGCTTACGCCACCGTCAGCCTTCTGCGCACCGACAGCACCCTCGTCACGGGCACTATCACGGACGATGCAGGTGCCTTTGCACTCTCCGCGCCCTCGGGCAAATACCTTCTCCAAGTCTCTTATATAGGCTACCGGACCGTCTGCCGCAAGGTGCAGTCGGGCGATGTAAATCTTTTGCTGACGCTTAGCGAAGAGAGCAAGCAACTCGGCGAGGTGGAAGTGAAAGCCAAGAAGCAACTCATTGAGCGTCAGTTCGACAAGATAGTGCTCAACGTCAGCAACTCGCCCTTTGCCATGGGCAGCAACGGCAAAGACCTGCTGAAGAAAGCCCCGGGCGTGAACGTGGACAAAGACGGCAACGTTACGGTCAACGGCAAATCCGTAGAGGTGTATATCGACGGGCGTCCCTCCTACCTCAGCGGGGAGCAACTCAAGGCGATGCTTGAGGGAACCGACGGCAGCACCATCGAAAAGATAGAGATTATCTCCAACCCGTCTGCCAAATACGACGCTTCGGGGCAGGGTGGTATTATCAATATCAAGACCAAGCGCAATATGATGCGCGGGCTGAACGGTACACTCTCAGCCGCTTACGGCGGAATGTATTACAAGGATATAGACACATGGATGAACACCGAGATGTTCTCGCTCAACCTCAACTACCGCACGGAGAAGACCTACACATTCGGTAGCCTCACGCAGGTCTATACCAATCAGAATGTGGGTGTAGAGACAGGCTCCACCTATCTCGATACGCTCACCCATACTACCACCGAGCGATACGACAAGTCGGAATACGATTGCGATTTCCAATACTATATGCTCAAACTCGGCAACGACTGGTTTATCAATGATAAGAATACCGTCGGTTTTATTTTTCAGGCGCCGTTTATGATTATGAATCAGAACGTCCCCGAGGGGCACGGCTACGGCTGGACCAAGGTGGGCAACGACATCGCGGAGAACTCCATGCTCTCTATCAGCGGTCCGATGTTCTCGCAGCAGTACACCGCCAACCTCAACTACACCCATGTCTTCAACGATTCGTTGGAGCGTGAACTGACTGCCAACATCGACTACAACCGCAACGGCTGGAAACAGCAGAACGAACAGAGCAACACTTATACCTATCCCACGCGCCCCGACTCGGTGCTGCATACGGGACTGAATATCAATACCAACCAGATAGTGGACATCTACTCCGCCAAACTCGATTTCCAGACACGCTTCTGGCAGACGGGTATGATAGAGACGGGTGCCAAATATGCCCTCTCCAACACCGACAACCGCATGACCACCGACAGCCTCTTGAACGACTGTCAACGCCCCACCGCCCACTCCGACTTCTCCTACTCGGAGCATGTTGCAGCCCTGTACATCTCGTTGGCAAAGCAGTTCGGGCAGCACTTCAATGCCAAACTCGGACTCCGCGGCGAGTACACCCACTCCAACGGTAACTGGCGCTCGGCGGACAGCACCTCCACAAAGGACTATTTCAACCTCTTTCCCACTGCTTTCCTCGGCTACAACCCCACCGACAAGTGGGCGATGAACGTGTCCTACACCCGCCGTATCAAACGACCGAGTTACTACCAACTCAACCCGTTCCGCACCTATATCGATGCGCACAACTACTCCGAAGGTAACCCCGAACTCACACCGGAGTTCAACAACCAAGTGGACTTGAATTTCTCCTACTCGCAGTATGTATCGTTGGCATTCAATTTCTCCCACACGCAGGATATGTTCTCGCAGCGGACGGAGATTCTGCCCAACGGCGACGGGCGTATGAAGTGGAAGAATTTCGGTACCTGTACCACCCACGGCGGCAACCTGTCGCTCACCGAACTGCCTCTCGTGCCTAAGTTTGTTACGGGCGAAGACGGCTCACGCACCATGCAGGGCGCATGGCTTGCCCTCACACTCAATGGCGGTTACTACTATTTCATCAACCGTTCCTACGACGGCACGTATGTCAACCGCAGCCATTGGGGCTACGGCTCGGCAAACCTCAATGCCTACTTGCCCAAGGACTGGACGCTGTCTATAGACGGCTTCTACAATGCGCCCATGGTGAGCGGTTACACACGTCAGTCGGCATTCTACAGCATGAACTTCGGTGTGCGCAAGATGTGGCGTGAGAAGGGCTTGATTTTCAACCTCCAGGTGCAGGACCTGATGCGCTCTATGCGCGGCAGCAGCGAGTCGCTCGGCTTGGCAGAGGGCAACAAAAGTTACACCGCATCGGACTATCGCAATCAGAAAGTCATGTTCTCCCTTACGTGGATGTTCGGTCAGCAGCAATACGTCAAACACCGCAACGTCGGCAACCTCGACGAGTCTTCGCGTCTCGGTAGCGGCGGTGGAGTAGGGCAGTAATGGTCTGCCTAAATTAGGATAATAAATATGTGCAAGAATCTTTTTGTTATTCGCTTTCGCGTGGGGGCGGCACTCTGTTTCGCCCTTGCCATCGGACACTTGGCTTGCTTGGGCTTTCTATGGCAGATATTCGACATCTACGGCATTGCGCCGCAGATGCATACGCTCGCTTCGTTGTGGCAGCCGCTGCCGTATCTCATCACGGCGGGTATCGCCCTGTGTTTCACCATTGCGGGCATGTACGGACTGTCATATAGCGGTGCTGTCCGTCGCCTGCCCTTGCAAACATGGGTGGTGTGGTTCACGTGTATAGTCTTCCTGCTGCGTGCCGTGGTCGGGTTGGTTGTTCTGCTGTCGGACTTCACCCTGCTCGAACTGACCTCCACCCTCGGTGCCGCCCTTCTCGGATTATGCTTCCTGCCCTGCCGCTGCGCCTGCCCGAAGGATACGCCGAGGGCATAGCATGGGTACGGTCAGGGTAGCATCAGGGTTGCTCGAAAGTATTACGAAAGTATTCATATGTATCGGTTATGTATCGGTTATGTATCGGTTATCCTCTACGCAGGTCCCGATACAGATTCGGGAAAAACGGCAAAAACGTAGCACCCTTTCAGCAAGGGATAAGCAAGGGATGAGCAAGGGATAGATAATGTATGTAACGACCCGTTAACGGCTATTAACGGAGAACCTGTTCGCGTTTTAAGGGGACGCATGGAGCGAAAATGCAGCCATTTGCGGCGCAGCCGCCAATCGTACATAAATTGTACATCGTAAATTTGTAAATTGTAAATATCTTTATGGAACAACGAATCGAAACCCGTGAGCCGCGTGTGGCTCTCACATATCGCCTTGTAGGCGACTACTCTGCTATCAACTACGACGAGGCTTGGAATGCTATGGAGCAGTGCTGCAAGGACAACCAAATAGGTTGTTGCTGCAATGATGTGGAGTACTTGAGTACGTACTTGGACGACCCGACCACTACTCCCGCTGCCGAGCGTCGTTGTGACGTATGTATCGCGGCTTTGACGGACAGGATTGCCGACACTCTCCGCGGCATGACCCTTGGGAATGGCGTACGTCTCAGCACCTTGCCCGCTGGGCGTTGGATGGTCTTCACACACCATGGACCTTATGACACCCTTGGCACTGCTTATGCGGAGATATACGGCACCATCATGCCCACCTTGGACTTGGACCCCGACCGCCCCGCCCCGCTGGAGAAATACGTCACTGACCCCTACACCACCGCCCCCGCCGACCTTGTAACCGAGATATGGATAGCCATCAAATAATAGGCTGCCATATTAACGATCCATTAACGGCAATTAGCGGAGCCTCTCCGGGGACGCGGACGTCTCGTCCGCGGTATTCAAATAATCACTAAATAACAGATAAATAAACATTTAAACAATGAAACGTATCATTCTTTTTATGGCACTGACCATCACTTCCATCTTCCTTGGTGCGCAAACCATCGCACCCCGCTATGTTCCCGAACCGACAGACTACGTCTATCGCACGGGCAACACCTACATCTGCGACGGGCAGGCGATGAACAAGTATCAGTATCGCGACTTCCTCGCCACGCGCTACGTACCTGCCTACGAGCAGTTCCGCAACGGTCTCGTGGTCTCTAACGTAGGTTGGGGACTCCTCGGCGGAGGATTCGCACTCGACATCATCGGTTCGAGCCTGCTCATCGCCGCGCAGGTGCAGGGAGCCAACAACAATTCTTCCGACCTCTCCGAAGGGCTTGGCACAGCGGTTTCTGCCACAATGATGGCAGTATTTGGTATCGCGTGTTATTCGGCAGGAGGCGTATTCGAGATAGCCTCCATACCCGCCCTGTGCATCGGCTATTCGCGTATGCACCGCAGTACAGACACCTACAATGCCCGCCACACGCCCCGCCCTACCGTTGCCCTTGGCATCTGCACCTCTCCCGGTACCGTCGGGCTGGCGTTGCAGTTCTAACATACCATTGCCGTCCTCTTGCCTCAGGCAATTGTTTGAGGATAAAACACTCTCCGCCCCACCGACAAAGCGGGCAAGCAGGGTGGCTGAATGGAGAATATGAGAGAAAGAAAAGCCCTCAACCTACAACGAAATGGAACAGAGTTATGTTTCTTGGTTTGTTGCATTGGATTTTTTTGCGTATCTTTGTCCCCGCTTGTTGAATGTATTTATGTATGAAGAAATGAAAAAGGTGGTTTTTCCTTTGATTGTAGGGGCTGTTTCTTGTGCTGTAATGGCGCAGACCACAGGCGTGGAATCGGGGCATGACTGGGTGGATTTGGGTTTGCCAAGCGGACTTAAATGGGCGACTGTGAATATAGGCGCTGCTGCTCCCCAAGATGACGGCGATTACTATGCGTGGGGCGAGACGGCGCAAAAAACGGATTTCCGTTGGGCAACCTATCTGCATGGTGCGTCGCAAAATGCGCTGTCGAAATACACCCAAGCCGATGGGCTGATGCTGCTTGCCCAAGCCGATGATGTGGTATCGCAGACATGGGGCGGGGCGTGGCGTATGCCGACCAAAGACGAATGGGCGGAACTGAAAACGCATTGTGTGTGGACATGGACCGACAACTATAACGCTACCGGCGTGGCGGGATATGAGGTGGCAAGCCAAAGCGGTGATGCCTCGCTGTTTTTGCCTGCTGCGGGGTGCAGGTATGCCAATCGGGTTAATGAGAAAGGCGTTCACGGATATTATTGGTCGAGTTCGCTATCCGACGTGTCTGCCTATTGGGGCTCCGCCTATCAGATGCAGTTTGTGAAGGCGTATGCCAAACCGGATTGGAATCACACACGCTACTACGGTTCGTCTGTGCGCGGGGTATTTGTTCCGCAACAGCAGCCCACCGGTGTGGAGTCTGTCGCCGCTTCGCCGATAGTCTGTGTGGAAGCAGGCACTATACGTTGCGGGCAGGCGTTTCGGATTTATGACGTAACGGGGCGCGACGTAACACGGCAGAACGGTGCCTTGCCGAATGGCGTGTATATGGTGCAAGTGGGGGAGAAAACAGAGAAAGTGATGGTGTTCTAAAGATGTTAATCAAAACAGCAAACAGATGAAGAAAGCAACGATTATATTCCTATTGGCGTGCTGTGGACTTGTTTTGCCGATATCGACCGCCAAGGCGGAGAGGGTGCAGTATTGGGCGAAAGGCGTTAGCGCAGATGGCGGTTGGTACAACACGTTTCAGTTTCGCAACGGCTGTTGGGCGGCTGTGAGCAGCAATATGATTGCATGGTGGCAGGACCGTATCAGGGAGCAATACACCTACACGGGGAAGTGGTGGGGCGCGGAGGAAATCAACCGGGAGTTTGACCGTAACACCTACTTCAACGACAATGGCGACTATGTGTATAAGGCCATCGACTGGTATCTGCGCAACACACATCCGACACTCGCTTACACGCGGACAGGACTCTATCAGAACTACCTCGCCGAAGGCGACTACGACAATCCTATCCTCTTCACGCGGGGATATTTGAACTCCGACGAGACCCGGATAACGGATGTGCTGCTGCACTATTTCACAACGGGCAACTATATTGCCGAACTGCGCGACAACAACCACGCGTGGACATTGTGGGCGATAGAGGTGGATACCGACACGAATACCATTACCCGAATATGGGTGACGGATTCGGTGCCCAATGACCGGAACAACCCCAAAAAAGAGATACACTCGTTGGAGCCGAAACGCTATAATGACTATTTCTATTTTGAGCGCGGTATCTACGACGAGGAAAATGGCTCGTGGGGCTCTCAGGCTATCCATCCTGAGGAACTGACTTTCTTCGGTATCGAAGGGCGGTTCTTGGTGGATGCTGACGGAAATCCTGTGTTTATGCAGAACGCTAATTCTCTTTGAGGGAAACATTCGTCGGCGTATAATCAACGTTAATGAGCATAGAACATATAATTAACTAAATAATTGAACCATTGCTGACAAAACAAACCTGTTTCAATTGCTATGGGCTTTTCGGTTTTTTTCCACACTTTGATGTTAATCTATGCGAAGATAATACTGATAATTTGAACATACAATGGGTTTTAATGGAGAATAAAGGCTGTTTCATGGAGCAAACATGTAAATATAAATGTTATGCAGGAAATTGACCCACACACCACCACTCGCGCCTACGCCTTTGAGATGTGGATGCGCGCACCGATGCCGATGGTCACGTTCTTCAAGACGCTGGACGTGACGCGCCTTGTGCGCCTCAGCCGCAGGACGGGCTTGAAGTTCAACATGCTGATGTGCTATTGCATCGGCAAGGCGGCAAGCGGTATCAAAGAGTTCTACCTCTTGCCCGTGGACGGCAAATTGATGCAATACGACACCCTCGCCGTGAATACTATTGTGCTCAATCGGCAGGGCGAGGTCAGTTCGTGCGACATACCCTGTTCCGATGACCTGACGGCGTTCAACCGCGACTATATGCGCCTTATGCGGCAGGTGGCAGATACGTGTACGAACCACGACCTGACCGACAGTATGGTGATTGGCACTTCGGCACTCGCACAATACGACATTGACGGCGCAGTGGGCATGTACAGCGGTGTATTCAACAACCCCTTCTTGATTTGGGGCAAGTACCGCAAGCGGCTGTTTAGGACGACGCTTAGCGTGTCTTTTCAGTTCCACCACACGCAGATGGACGGTGCCCACGCCGCCCGCTTCCTCGCCGGCATCCAGCAGGCAATCGACACCCTGTCGGTCCCTAAACAGAAAGAAATTAATGAGTAATTATACGATAATTGTATGGCTTACCAATGAATTAACGATAATTAACGGAGCCAGTTCCCCCTCCTTAGCGGGGTCCTCACGAGCCGATATAGGCGAAGTGGGGTGCTCTTGAGGGGGTTAGGGGGGAGTCTTAATGGCTCTTTAACGGAGAAGAAATTAATGGCTAATTCGTGGATAATTATATGTTTATCAATGTTTTAATGGTCCTTTAATGGGCTTTAATGGAGAACAAATTAATGGTTAATTCACGGATAATTATATGTTTATCAGTATTTTAATGGTCATTTAATGGTCATTAATGGAGAATAAATTAATGGTTAATTCATGGATAATTATATGTTTATCAACGTTTTAATGGTCCTTTAATGGCCATTAATGGAGAAAAAACGAAAATTATATGGAAACAAAAACGAAATTCAACTTTGCCCGCGGGGCATTGCTTTTCTGGTGTATTTTTATCTGTATCGGCGCGGTAGGCAGTGCTATCCTGTTTTGGGCGTACCCGCATGGTGAGGTATGGAACATGGCGGACATGCTGCCGTACTTTCAGGTGTTGCCCTTTGCGGATTTCTTCTTCCGCGACTTCGTATGGTGCGGCGTTGCCTTGCTGTGCGTGAACGGTATCACCAACTTCACCGCCTCGGTGCTGATACTCCGGCATCGCCATTTGGGACTTGTGCTTGGCACAGTGTTTGGTGTCACGCTGATGTTGTGGATATTGGTCCAGTTCTACATCTTCCCCTTGAACGCAATGGACGTTATCTATTTCATCTTCGGCATACTCCAAACCCTCACGGGTCTCGCCGCCTTGCACTGGCACAAGCAACTCCCCGCCGATAGAAGCACCCACCGAGATGAAATGAATGGTTAATTACACGATAATTATATGTCCATCAATGCATTAATGATAAATTCACGGTCATTAACGGAGAAAGAATTAATGGTTAATTCGCGGGTAATTATATGTTTATCAATGTTCTTAATGGTCTGCATGGAGCAGAAATGTCTCTTTAATGGAGAGTAAATTTATGGTTAATTATACGGTAAATTATATGTTCTTTTCATTTACAGTGTGCGCGTGTTGCGCACACCAAGTTTTGTAAGTTTTGCCTGTTTTGGTTTTATATTTTTGTAAATCATCATGAACCCACTTATTGCTTTTTGCGGTCTCGACTGCGCCTCGTGCGAGGCACGCGCCGCCACCATACACAACGACGACGCCCTTCGTGCCCGTGTGGCACACGACTGGAGCGCACTCAACCATGTGGAGATACGCCCCGAAGACATCAACTGTATGGGCTGCCGTGTGGACGGTGTCAAAACCCCGTTCTGTGACCGTCTCTGCCCTATCCGTCAGTGTGCCTTGTCGCACGGCGTGTCTCACTGCGGCGAATGTGCCGAGATGGCGCATTGCGATACGTTGCATCGCGTTACGGACAATAATCCCAAGGAACTTTTTGCCCGCTGATAAACCAGCAACAACGGGAATGGTGGTTCGCAATCAACCCGCGACCGACCCGCGATAGACCCGCGAGATGCCGTCTTGGGGATATTCTATCGAGGTTAATGTATTAAAAGAGAAGTGATTGGAGATATGTTTCCAATGATTGTCCGTCGTTTATGTCCATACGCGATTTGATGCGTTGGCGACGACTCCAGATTGTGCGTTGCGTGAGTCCCAACAGCAGACAGATGTCGGGTGTGTCTAATCCCAGTAAAATAAGGGCTATCACTTGCAAGTCTATGCGTGTGAGACGCGGGTAGGATTGCTGCAAATGCACCAAGAGGTCGTTGTGGCAACCATTGAACTCATGGAGGAAATCCTGCCATTGTTCGTCGGTAGAGAATATGTTTGTCTCAATGAATGCTTGCGCCCATTGCGGCACAGTCTCATTCTCTTTTTTATGTAAGATTGCCTCTTGCAGATTCTTGTTCAGTGCAATCCGTTGCTCTAACACCTGTCGCAAAGCACTGCGCTTAAGTGTGAGTTCCCGATTCAGTTGTTCGATTTGTTTTGCATCCCGTTCTTGTTGGAGCAGCATCTGTGTCCGTCGTCGTGCAAGATAGATGGTCATAATGATGATAAACACCAATACAGCGATAACGATAAACGCCATAGTGATATAGAGGTGTTGTTTGTCTATTTGCAGTTGCAGGTTCTTTGCCCGCTCCACCTCATTGTCATAGCGTTGGGCAATGACAAAAGTGCGTGACTGTCCCTCTTCGTCGGTTTTTCCGATGCGCTCGTTGTAGAGTGACAATAGTTGCTGATAAGCCTCAGTGTCCTTTCCGCACAGGTGCATGTATTGGCTATCCCATAATGTGTATTGGGCACGGCTCCATAGCATATTGGTGCTATCTTGCGCCAATATGTCAAGATAATGGCGTGCCGAATCGCGTTCGCCGAGACGTATATAGTACTTCACAAGGTCGTAAGCATAGCGTTTTTGTCCCGCTTGCAGGCATAGGTAGCGGCTTATATCGGCAACCTCAGGTGATTGCGGGTGCAGCAATACGGTTGCAGAATAAAGGACATCCAGATAGAGTAGGGTATCGCCCACTTGGCGGGCATATACCAGGGCACTATCTATATATGAGGTGCGGACAACTTGTCCTTCTGTGGTATCGCGCACGGTGCGTCCTAATTCCCGGTACACGGAGGCGATATACAGCGGGTAGCCCGTTTTTGTCAGACAGGGCAGGGCCATAGCATAGTAATGTGCTGCTACATCGTAGAGTTGTTCCGTCTCGCTGATACGTCCCATTTTATAATAGGTCATACCTTGGATGATAGGCGTGGTGGTGTAGTGTTCTGCCTGCTTCAAGTGCTCCATAGCATGGGCATTGTCGCCAATCCAGTTCTCATAGGCACCTTGTATATATAGGGCTTCACCTGCAGAGGTTTCATCATGTCGGTGCGCGAAATACTCAGCGAGTGCCGTCAAGTCTGCTTGCTCCGGCAGATGTTGTGCGCGTTTGAGCATCAAGTGCGCCTCTGTGAGAGCGTATCGGTGGCGGTCGTAGTCGTTCAAGTGTTGCGGTTCTATGGTCGTGAGCATATCTGCGGCTGTGTCAGTGGCAGACCATAGCAAATCAACGCTTTGCTGTAAAATCGGGTTGCTGATGCGATTGCGGTACGAACATGATGAGAGCAGTAAGGCAATACATATAGCAGCAATGCCTACCGACAAACAATAGCGCGCGCATACATATCCGTGCGGGCGAAGTGAGGATGGCTGATATGTGACTGATTTTTGATTCACAATGCGAAAGTACTGCTTTTTTCTTGTTTGTGCAAGTCTCAAACCTTGTCTGCATCAGTATTAAATTTAGTCACATCTGTATATTGTTAATAATCAGTATGTATTATGACATAGAAAAGCCGCATTGCATAAGTGTCGCATTTGTGTGTTTGAAGAAAAAGCAGTACCTTTGCAATGTTTTTGATATAAAGAACGTGCGCGTATGAAAAGGTTTCAACTGTTGAATGTTTTGCTGCTGTTGGTGATATTGTCAACAGCCTGCTCGGAGTCACCTGGTGGCGATGGATACGACCCGTCCAGGTTTCCTTCAGATGGGGACAACACAGTGGCACTCTCCCGTTTGAGTGACGAACAGCGTCAAACCATTTGGGCAGATACCATCACACCTCCCAATAATCCGTTCGCGCCTCCTGCCCAAGAAGTGCAGGATAGCATTGTTTCTATTCACGGCACACTAACTATGGAGCGTTTGTGGTTTGGTAACAGGGAATTTTATTGTTCGGTGAAAACCAAGAACGCTATGTACTTTTTGGCTTCGCACGTTTCGTCGTCTGTATCGGAAACCAATCGATTTGTTTTGTGGCATTTTGCTGCCGAACAGTTGCAGCCTTTCTGCGTGGGAGACTCGCTGTCGGTGGAAGGATGGCCATATTCTTTATCTGAATATTATGACGACGGGGGGACGATTGTGTTGGATGTGGAAACAATAAACAGATGGAACGATTAACATAATATGCTTATGTTCAATAAGATACTGACGATATTGCTTGCCGCTGTTTGTTCTGTTGGCGTTTATGCGCAGACTTCCAATGCAGCATCTTCTTCTCCTCACGAGTTGCGTATCGGTGTGGCAGATGCTATGATTTCTGCCTCACGGTTCCGCAATGCCGGTCCCAGACGTTTAGATTTGAGTTTTATGCCTGAATGGATAAAAGGAATGCCTGCATCGGATGCAGACGCATATTTGCGGGGTTATCGTGCTTATGTGCATAGTGATGCTTCTACTACGGGGCATTTGTTTGTGGGCTATATGTATCATCTGACACCTTTAATAGGTGTAGGGCTTGATGCAGATTTTCTAACATTGTTAGGGCGTTCTGCTGTGTATGACGGGTATGCGCATTATGTGGAGTCGATTCAGAACAATGTGTATGTAGTGAGCCTGCTGCCGATGGTACGTTTTACCTATTTTGAGCGTGAACATGTGCGTTTGTATTCCGCTGTGGGTGTGGGGTATACGTGCTACGCAGGCACATGGGCCGAGGCACGTTTTACACAGCAAGGTGTAGGGGTGAACACTACTTTTCTTGGGGTGAGTGTAGGGGGACAACACGTGTTTGGAAGTGTAGAACTGGGGGCTTACAATTCTGTGTATTTTGCTTCGGATAAAGTGGAATGGATGCCTTTCTCGCGTATTTTCAGTATGTCGATAGGTTGTCGGTTCTGATAGTTCGCCGAATGTTGTTTTTGAGTATCGCCACCTGCTACCACGATAGCGGGTGGCGTGTTTTTTCTATGAAGTTTGTACGATTATGCGGTGTATGCATAGTACTGCATCATTTTTAAGCAATAATAATTTTGTAAGTTGTTGATTTTCAATAGGGAATTTGTTGTGTTTGCAAAGTGCTGCATCAGTCGTGAATTTGTGTATATTCAGTAATAGCAGTAATTTTGCATTCGAAAACAGAGACGAAAAAATAGGGAATACGAATAAAACAGATAGTGATATGAAACCGATAGATTTTAATAAGGTATGCCTAATGTGTGCAGGAATGGGTGTGGTGTCAATATTGGCGGTTGTGTTGGATGAATGCAAGATAAAAATATGTTTACAAAAGAGGTCGCGGTAGGGAATGTTATACCTTACTTATAGGTTGCGTATGGGTTGCTTATCCCTTGCTGTTTGACACGAGGGAGTGCGGGGGAAGAAAGAGAGAAGACAATTAACAAATGTTTGACTAATAAAATAATTACATTATGAAAAAGAACATTTCAATGGTATTGATGGGCATGGCGGCGTTGTGCGCCTGCACGAAACAAGTGAAGTTCAATCCCGAGAATGTGACGCTGTATGTGGGAGACTCGATTTATGTGAGCGTAGAGAACGCAGTGGCTACACCTAAGTTGCTGTCAGAGAACACATTTGTGGCAACCATGGGTGAGACAAGCGGCTGGATAAAAGCCAGACACGCGGGTGAGACGAATGTGTATTGCGACTACGATGCCAATAGTACGGCGGCAGAAAATGTAGCAAAATGCAAGGTTACGGTCAAACCAAGGCACGAGTACTACACGGAGCCGATAACGGATTGGAGTCTCACAAAAGACGAATTGATTGCCAAGTTGGGTGAGCCGACTATGCTACAAAACCATGATGGGGTTGTAATGTTGCAATATGGCAAGGTGAATACCAATCCTACAACAGGGAAATTGTCTTTCATAGACGACTATGTGACAGTATATTATATTGTTGATGGTGCTATGGAAGAGATATTTGTTGCACATAAGAATATGAGCATGGCACAGGTAAAAGAGTTTTTGGACGAGCGATATGCACTCATTCCCAGTTGGGAAGAAGGCGATGATTTGGAGTATATCAATGCGGAAAATGAGGATGATGCAACGGTATATATAGAAGTGGAACCCGGTGGCGATGGTACGATGGCAGAGGCTAATGCCATGTTGGTTATGTATTATCCGTCAGATGAAATAGTGCTCAATAGTGCCCATCCGGCAGCACAAAAGATTGGGCGTGCGATGAGCATGATATTTGGAAAGTAAGGATGTATGAATGCGGTTGCCCATGGGTGTGGGCAGCCTCTTGTTTGATATTATAAACTATTAAATATAAGTGTGTTATGAAGACGAATGTACTAATGATGACGATGTTTGCAGGTGCGATGTGCGTGGCAGCGCCTGCCATGGCAGAGACTAAAGAGGCTCGGGCGGAGAGACCTCACGAAGTACGGATTGGCGTGGGCGATGCCTTTGCCGACAAAGAGTTTAACGGTCAACCAGGGTATTATTATGGAGAGCCGAAGCCCGTTTACCGCAATGAATTTTACCTGCCCAACTTGTTCGCGGAATACCAGTACCGGATTAACCATTGGCTGGGGATTGGCGTACAAGTGAATACGATGTGGATGGGATGGCAGAAACAAAATGACAATCAATGGAATACAAGAAGAAAAGGACACTTCGAGGTGATGCCGACAGTACGATTTACCTACTTCCACCACGAGTGGGTGAATCTGTATTCGAGTGTTGCGTTGGGCTACTATGGCGGCATTGAACAGACCGGAAGTCGTTGCGATTATGCCGGTGGTATTGCCTTTGATTTCTGTGCCTTGGGTGTGTCTGTAGGACGAAACCATTTCTTTGGCGCGTTCGAAGCGGGTATGCTGAACGGCGGTTCGTTTTCGGGGAATAGTCAGATATTGTCGAAGATAATGTCGTTCTCGTTGGGATATCGGTTCTAAAGGGCTTTTCAAAGAGAGGATATTCTATGAAATTACTGAGAAAGTACCTGTTTATCAGTGTGTTGTGTGTGCTGTATGCATGCTCACCTACGACAACGTTGGTACCCGATTCGGTGGTGCTGTATGCGGGTGACTCCATACAGGTAACGGTGAAAGACGAGGTGGTTGCTGCGGGATATTTCACTACCAGCCAGTTTGTGGCATCTGTCAACGCGGAAACAGGGTGGGTAGTGGCACGTCATGTGGGCATTACACAGGTGGTATATGGGCGTGACAAAGGGAATTATGGTCTCTACTACGGAGGTTGCACCATTGAGGTTCGTCCGCGTTATTCGTACTATGTGGAGCCGCTCGGCGGATTCTTGACGCCGCAAGAGGTGATGGATTCGCTGGGGCAGCCTGATAGTGTGATTCGTGATAGCCTGTGCTATGCGTATGTCTATGGAGATGCGGGAAATGCGTGGACTCCGAAAGATGACTATGAGACGCGCTACGTGTTTGACAACTACAATGGATTCCAGTATGCTGTTGTGGTGGGATGGTTTGCAGAATCCGGACTATCGTTGGCACAGTTGCATGATTTTCTGGCAGAGCGTTACACGGGAAGTGACAGGGATTATTGGCATCGTTATGATCGCAATGTGCGCGTAAGCGATTTGCGTGAAGTGGATGGTCCGTTGAGGATAAGATATACTCCTGTATGCAATTTGCCGGATTAGTTGTCCGTTTTGCAAGGCATTGACGAAACTCGCCTACTAATCGTTCGGATTGGCAGGCGAGTTTGGTGACGAATTTGCAGGGAACCTCTTAGCGTTTTGTGACCTTGAATGCTTCTTTGTCTACGCGAAGAATGTAAAGCCCGTTGGGTATGGAGGTCACATCTATCTTATTAACACCTGTGTGAGCAGTTTGGGTTAGCACGATATTGCCGCTCAAAGAATAGAGATTCATGGAGTTGTCCTCTTGTACGCCCTCTACCCACAGGACATTGGTCGTTGGGTTGGGATAGACCGACAAACTGGTGCCTGCCTCAGGTGACTGAACGGCTGTAAACAGAGATGTCCATCTGTTGTCGATGGCTACACCATATATCTCCACGCCTTTGGTGTCGGGGATAAGGCTTATCTTGTCCGTCTCAGCGTTGTAGCGATATAGACCTGTCTCTTCGGGGTTTGCAGAACGGTAGCCAAAGTACACATCACCCCTTACCATATCAAATGCCATTTGGCAAATGCCGATATACTCTCCATCAGAACCTTCGCCCTTATCTTCTTCTGTAATGGGGTTAATCTGCACATCCGCGTCTAGTAGATATGGCTTTAAGTCATTGATACTATTGATATTCTGCAACTTTTCAATATCATCCAGCGCTATTTTATACACACCGGCAGCATCGTCATAGAGTGAGAAATAGAATAGATGACGTATGAAATCATATACAAACGATTTTGGAAATAAATTACAATAACTACTATTTAGTATTCCGCCTGCTTTAGGTTTTTCGGCTGTCATATACGACTCAGTGTCTGGTAATATGTCGCTATCTGTAAATCGCCATATACCTGCACCATTGAATGTCTTGCCCCAATACCATAGTTTCTCCACTATCCCAATGCAACTATTGATGGCACCATACGATATTCCTCTGCTATAATAACCTAATTGCCGATTCTGGAAATAGTATGGGTAATCTTTGATGTTCCATTGTGCATTGCGCGTTGTCAATGGAATACGGACTACGCCCGTATTGCGGTCTGCATAATACAGGTAATTGCCCCAAATGAATCCATAGTACGGGTCTTGGTAGGTATGTCCGCCGACATTACTGAGCACCGTATCCACAGACGAACCATCGGCTGTCATGGTGCGTATCAGCCCATCACCGGAGGTATTGTCTTCGAATTCCATATCGAAAGGAAGACGTGTAAACTGCTTCCCTGCATCTATGATATAAAGTGTCGAATTGTCGAATAGCAGATTAAACGCATGCTCACCTGCAGAAACTCCCAAGTCATACGAACCGATAACATTCTCTGCCAACTTGCGCGCCATGATATTTCCGCCTTTGACGGCATAGTACAAAGTGGGGGACTTTTGTTCTTCTCCTTGTTTGGGTTGGTAGGCATTCGTTTGTGCCCATGTACCGACTGCGTACATTCCAAGGAGAATATACATCAATGTTGTCCTTTTGCTCATAAATATCAGTGGTTTAATAAGTTAGTAGTCCTTATCCGGTTCGTAAGTTTCGCCCTGTTACATTCTGTCCGGTACCTCGATACCTAATAACGCCATCGCGCTGCGGATAACCTTTGCCACTGTGGCGGAAAGCGTCAGACGCATGGCGCGGACGGTTGTATCGAGTTCGTTGAGGATGCTGTAGTCGTGGTAGAACGAGTTGAAGTCGCACGCCAACGAATATGCGTAGTTGGCAATCACCGCCGGCGAGAAGTCATTGCCCGCCTGACGAACCGCTGCGGGATAGTCGGCAAGACGCTGGATGAGAGACAACTCCTTCGGGGCAATTTGTAAATGTGCAAATTGGGAAATTTGTAAATTGCTCTTGATGTTCTCTGCTGTTGCCTTGCGCAGGACGCTCTGGATACGCGCGTAGGTGTATTGGATAAATGGTCCCGTGTTGCCGTTGAAGTCAATACTCTCGGCAGGGTTGAAGAGCATATTCTTGCGTGGATCGACCTTGAGAATAAAGTACTTGAGTGCACCCAAGCCCACGATACGCGCTATCTCGTTTGCCTCGTCGGCAGTGATGTCGGGCAGGGTATTTACTTTGTCCTTGGAGATTTCGCGCGCGTCGTCAATCATCTGCGCCATCAGGTCGTCGGCGTCCACCACCGTACCCTCGCGGCTCTTCATCTTGCCGTTGGGCAGTTCGACCATACCGTAACTGAAATGCACCAACTCTTTGCCGAAGGGGAACCCGAGGCGGTCGAGGAGGATAGACAGCACCTTGAAATGGTACTCCTGCTCGTTGCCCACCACATAGACCATCTTGTCGATAGGATAGTCCTGGAAACGCAGTTTGGCAGTACCGATGTCCTGCGTCATATAGACCGATGTGCCGTCGGAACGGAGCAGCAGTTTCTCGTCCAAACCGTTCTGCGTGAGGTCAGCCCATACGGAGCCGTCCTCGCGGCGGTAGAACAAGCCCTCCTGCAGACCGCGCTCCACCTCTTTTTTGCCCTCGAGGTAGGTATTCGACTCGTAGTAAATCTTGTCGAAACCGACACCCATCTGCTTGTAGGTCTCGTCGAAGCCGGCATAGACCCAACTATTCATTTTTTGCCAGAGCGCACGTACTTCGGGGTCGCCTTGCTCCCACTTGAGCAGCATCGCCTGCGCCTCTTTGATAAGCGGTGCCTCTTTCTTGGCAGTCTCCTCGTCCATACCCTGCGCCATCAAGTCTTTGATTTGCTTCTTGTATTCGACATCGAAGCGCACGTAGTAGTCGCCGATCAGGTGGTCGCCTTTCTTGCCGCTCGACTCGGGAGTCTCGCCGTTGCCGAATTTCAGCCACGCGAGCATCGACTTGCAGATATGGATACCGCGGTCGTTCACGATATTGGTTTTCACCACTTTCCAGCCGTTCGCCTCCTGTATCTTCGCGATGGAGTAGCCCAGCAGGTTGTTGCGCACGTGCCCGAGGTGGAGGGGCTTATTGGTATTCGGCGAACTGTATTCCACCATCATCAGCGGCTGTGTGCCGTCCGCTTTGGTGCGGGTCTGGTAGCCGTAGTTCTCGGTATTGGCAATGGTTTGCAACTGCTCCAGCCAGTAGGTCTGCG
Organism: uncultured Bacteroidales bacterium; assembly: GCA_934667275.1. Taxonomy (GTDB): domain Bacteria; phylum Bacteroidota; class Bacteroidia; order Bacteroidales; family Paludibacteraceae; genus Colicola. The sequence goes on from CAKULK010000001.1 coordinate 238,258, forward strand.
CAATGCTGAGATTGAGGAATCCCTGCACGGCGTTGAATTTCTCCACGAGGTCGCCCTGCAACGCTTCGCCTATCTCGGTTGCCACTTGTGCGGGTGCTTTGCGTGCCGCCTTTACGAACGGGAACACCACGAGGGTGATGTCGCCCTCGAACTCTGGACGGGTCTTTTGCAGTTGCACCTGCTGTTCACTCACTTCGATGCCGTAGAGGTTCTTCACCGCCTCTTGCACCTTCTCTGTCAATATATTCTCTAATGTCATAATAATCAGACTAATACTTCTCTTTTGTCCTTATTCTTTACTCCTTATTCCTTATTCTTATAACGCTTTGCATTTCTCCTTCAGCCATGCTGCTTCCGCCTCGTTCAGGCGCGGAGCCACCTCGCTGTACACCCACTGGTGGTAGTGGTTGAGCCATTCTATCTCTTTGTCGGTCAGCATATTGCGGTCGATAAGGCGGGTGTCGTAGTAGCACAATGTGAGCGTCTCGAACTCATAGTACGTCTCGCCCGTGGTGCGCGCACTCACCTGCTGCGCTTCGCGCACGGTGATGAGATTCTCAATACGGATACCGTACTCGTTGGTGCGGTAGATACCGGGCTCGTCGGAGCATATATTCCCCACCTGCAGCGGGTTAGGGTTGTTGTCGGTGCGTATGTTCTGCGGACCCTCGTGGCAACCCATAAAGTGCCCCACACCGTGCCCTGTGCCGTGACCGTAGGTGATACCCTCCGCCCACATATACTGGTGTGCCAGCACGTCCAACTGATTGCCTCTTGTCCCTTTCGGGAAACGCGCATTAGCCAAGGCGATATGCCCCTTGAGTACCAGCGTGTAGTCGTGTTTCACGTTCTCGGGTATCTGCTCTGCATCGCCCACCCATACGGTACGGGTGATGTCGGTGGTGCCGTCTAAATACTGCCCGCCCGAGTCCAACAGCAGCACACCGTTACCATCAATGGCTGCGCAGTTATCGCGCTCGGCATGGTAGTGCACAATGGCTCCGTTGCCCTTCCAACCGGCGATGGTGCAGAAACTCTCGTCGGTGAAGTGTTTGCCCATTGCGCGGAACTCGTGCAACTTGTCCGCCAGCGTTATCTCGGTTTGCGGGGTCTGCAACGCCTCCGTCTCCAGCCAGTGGAAGAAATGCGTCAGTGCCACCGCATCTTCGCGCATGGCAATCCGCTCGCCTGCAATCTCGGTGGCGTTCTTCACGCTCTGCATCTTCAGCACGGGGCTCGGCGTCACGTTCATGCGCTTGCCCACTTTCTCGGAAATCGCCTCGTAGAGAGCCTCGTTCACCTTGCTGCCGTCGAACATGATGCTATTGATATTCAGTCCGTTGAGGTATGCAAACACATCCTCGTATCCGCGTACTGTCACGCCGATTCTGTTCAGATACGCCTGTGCTTTCGCGTCCACCTTCTCGGGGGCTACGAACAGCGTGCAACGGTCCATCTCCAGCACCACATAACTGATAAGGCACGGCGTGTAGTCCACGTCCTTGCCGCGGATATTCAGCAGCCATGCTATCTCGTCCAATGCCGAAATCACGATGGCTTCGCAACGCTTCTGCTGCAATGCCTCGCGCACACGTGCCCACTTGCTTGCCACGCTCTCGCCTGCAAACTCCTCGCCGTATTCGTACAGCAGTGAGGTCGGTATAGCGGGTCTGCCTTCCGTCCATAACGGGCGAATCAGGTCTATCGACATCAATCCCAAACCGCCGTTTTCCAACTCCTCACGCAATGCGCGGTAGCCGTTCACGCTGTACATCTCGGGGTTCACACCCACTGTGCCGTGCTCGTTTTGGCACAACCATTCGGGTATCGTGGGGCAGTCCACATCGCTCTCGCGCATCAACTCCACCGTGCTGCCTGCCAGTTCGGCATTCGCCTGCAGGTAGTAGCGGCTGTCGGTCCACAGCAACGCCTTGTCAAGCGTGATGACGGCTGTTCCTGTCTCGCCGAGGAACCCTGTAATCCACGACATCTCCATCCAGTGCGGAGCCATATATTCACTGGCGTGCGGGTCTGTCCCCGGCACAATATAGGCATTCAAACCATGCTCCTTCATCAGCGTACGCAACGCTGCCAACTTCTCAATTACAGTCATAGGGATCTTAACTATTAATTATTACTTATTACCTTCCTTCACCGCTTTGAAACTCATGTCAAGGCTTTTCACCGAGTGCGTCAGTGCGCCCACGCTCACAAAGTCCACCCCGCACAGCGCGTACTCGCGGATAGTGTCGATGGTGATGCCGCCGCTCGACTCTATCTCAATGTGCTTGCCGTTTTCTCTCTCCCACGCGCGTATCAACTCTACCGCCTTTGTTGTGCGCTCGGGCGTGAAGTTGTCCAGCATGATTCGGTCGGGAATACGGGCCGCCAGCGCCTCGCGTATCTCCTCCTCGTTGCGCGTCTCAATCTCAATGCGCAGGTCTTTGCCTTTCTCTTGGCAGTAGTCCCGTGCGCGTGTCAGAGCCGCCGTGATACCCCCCGAGAAGTCCACATGGTTGTCTTTCAGCAGAATCATGTCAAACAGCCCGATTCGGTGGTTCATTCCCCCGCCGATACGCACAGCCTCTTTCTCCAAGTACCGCAGTCCGGGCGTGGTCTTGCGCGTATCCAACACGTGGCAACCCGTGTCCGCAATCAGACTCTGGTACTTGTGCGCCGTGGTCGCTACGCCCGACATGCGCTGCATCACGTTGAGCATCGTGCGCTCTATCTGCAGCAGGCTCAACTCCTTGCCGTACACGCGGAACGCGATGTCGCCGGGCTTCACCTCTGCGCCGTCTTCCAGCAGTTGCTCCATTCTGCATTCGGGGTCGAAGTAGTTGATGATTTCTTTGGCTACCTCCACGCCTGCCAATATGCCTTTCTCCTTGATAATCAGTTGCTGACAGCCCATCTGTGTCGGTGGAATGCAACTCAGCGACGTATGGTCGCCGTCGCGAATATCCTCTTCAAACCAGATGGCAATCAGTTTCCGCAGTTCCTCGCGGCTCATATATTTCATTGTTTCCATATCTCTGTTTATCAAATTCTAACCTGCAAATTTACAACTTTTTTTCTACTCTTGCAAATCTGTTTTGAAGACATACTGAATTTTGCGCATTTTGCCTCGTGTCCGCCGGCTGTTTCCATCGGTACTTCATCGGTACTTCATCGGAACCTCATCGGTACTTCGCTGAGACCATACCGCTATTTTGCCGTGCCGATGCCATGTTTATGGCATCCAAATGTCTTGGGGATATGCAATATGGGTGAGATATAACCCTTGTGCAGGGGCAGATTCTCCTGCACTACAACGGTTCTTGTCTGCAATTACGGCTATAAAATCGTCCTCAGAGATACGACTCCTGCCAATATCGAACAGCGTTCCGACGATGGCGCGCACCATATTCCGCAAAAATCTGTCTGCCGTGATGGTAAAAACAGCACGATGCCCGTCTGTGCTGACAGACCACTCGGCTTGCGATATGTCGCAGAAGGTGGTGTGGACATCGGTGTGGGTTCGGCTGAACGACATAAAGTCCTGACGACCAAGCAGATGCATGGCGGCGCGATTCATAGCGTCGAAGTCCAGTCCGGGGCGTATGAGTGTGGCGAGGTTGACCGAGAAGGGGTCTTTGTAGTCGATGGTATGGTACTCGTAGGTGCGGCTGAGGGCATCGAAACGGGCATGGGCGTCTTCCTTTACGGGCACGATGGCATGCACGGAAATAGAGTAGGGCAGTAGCCCGTTAAGCCGCATGATGACGCCATTCACGGCGTATTGCCAATCGTCCCCTGTAAAACCTTCTTGTTGCGGAGGCACTGCGGGTCCGTTGAAGTGGGCGTACATCTCACGGGCATGCACGCCGGCATCGGTGCGCCCCGCAAAGGTCAATACCACATCGCGCCGCAGGATAGTGGAGAAGGCATGCTCCATCACCTCCTGCACCGTCACAGCCCCGCTGCTCTGCCGTTGCGAGCCGTGGAAAGGGGTGCCCATATATGAAAAGCGAACAAAGTAACGCATGCTATGTACGATTTACGAATTTACGATGTACTATTTATGTACGATTTTGCGGCTATGCCGCATTATTTTTGTATTTTTCGCAGTGTCTGTTGCATGAAATTCTTGACCTGCTCGTTGATTTCTGGGCTGAGTTTCCCGAACCATGCCGCGGCGCAACCTGCACCTACCAGCACCAATGTGCGGACGATGCTGCTGAGCCATATATTGAATGTAGGCAGATAGTGCTGCCACAGGTAGTTCAAAAGCAGAATTCCCCCCAATAGAAGCAGCGTCTTGAGGTGCTGGCGGGAGAAGATTTGTATGCGCAATGCCACACGCACCGTGAGGGTCGCCAAGGCGAAATAGAGCACATTCGACAGCAACGTGCTGACGGCTGCGCCGTTCATTCCGTAGTGCGGAATGAGGTAGTTGTTGAGTGCGATTGCGCTGATTGTCAGGATAAAAGACAAGATGAGCGAGAATACATAGTAGCGCGAGTAACTGATGGCGGACAGACAGAAACTGAATGTCGCGGTCAGCATTTGGGTGATGCCGAGTATGAGCACCACCATGCGCGCCGTGGCGTAGGTGTCGCCGTTGGGTAGGATATGGAATATCAGGTCGATATTCAGCCAAATCAGGCAGAATATCAGTCCCCCGACCAACAGCAGGTTTTGGCTCACCTGTTGCATCAGGTGGGCAGTCTCGGGGCGGTTCCGCTCCTTGATGGACGCCGCCAACTGGGGTGCCGCAATCGCCGTCACGGAGCGGTAGGGGATACTCACCATCACCGCGATGTAAGTGGCGATGGCGTAGATGCCCGTGAAGTTGAGCCCCATCTTGGCGGTGATGAAGAACGACGACAGGGTAGGGGCGAGTGCCGATGCCAGCGCCGAGATAATCAAAAACCCAGTATAGAAGAGGTATTGCCGCACCAGCGGTTTGTGCGTGCGCATGAACGTCCAATCGGGGCGGAGTGACACATCGCCCATCGAGAACAGATACACGATGTTGCACAATGCCGCTAGCGCATACACGCCGCATAGTGCCACCACGAACCCGTCCATCGTCAGCACCCGGAAGGCGTATAGTAGGTACACCGCCAATAGTCCCACCCGGGTCACCAACTCCCTGACCGCCCTCGGCACCACGATGCGCATGCGCACATTGGCGTTGGTCTCGAAGATGGTCTGGTAGAGCAGGAAGAACGCCAACGGTAGCACAAAATAGTAGTAGTCCACGAACTCGGGCGACTTCTCGCCGAACCATTGACTCAGCGGCACATGGCACGCCCAATAGATGAGCGCAAACACCACAAATCCCACTAACGGCACCACTAACGTCCAGAAAAAGAAGCCGTTATCCTTGTGCTCCTTGTCACGGAAATACGGGTAAAAACGGATAATGGACGATGATGTCCCCAACTGTGCAAGGCTCACGAACAGCGTGGCAGCGTCAATAAGCACTCGTGCCAACCCGATTTCCTCGGCGGTGAGGAAACGGGTCAGCACGAAGAACGTAGTAACAAAGCCCACCGCAACGCCCAGATACGTCACGATGGTGCCTTTGATGCTCTGCCTTGCGATAATGCCCATAAGGGAGATATTATTGGTCCAATTAGCCATATAAGACTAATTGGACCAATAGGGCAATCATTTTACTTCTCAATATCCAGCAACTCTACCTCAAAAATCAGCGTAGAGTAGGGGGGAATGTTCCCTGCCTGTTGTGCGCCGTAGCCCAACTCCTGCGGGATATAGAACTTGAACTTGCTGCCTACGGGCATCAGTTGCACGCCTTCCGTCCAGCCCTTGATGACTTGGTTCAAGCCGAATGTGATAGGCTCGCCGCGGTCAACGCTGCTGTCGAACACGGTTCCGTCAATCAGCGTGCCGTGATAATGTACCTTCACACGGTCGGTTGCACTCGGCTTTTTGCCCTTGCCCATCTTGATGACCTCGTATTGCAGACCGCTCTCGGTGGTGATGACACCCTCGCGCAGACCGTTCTCAGCAAGGAACTTCTCGCCGTCTTCCTTCACGGTGCCGTACTTGATGGTGTTCATCGTGTTCTGGATATATTCGCCTGCTTCCTCACCGGTCATCTCCTCCGTGTAGCCGAGCAAGCCGTTGATAAAGCCTTGTTTGATAAGCGCAAAGTCGGTGCTCAGGCTCGGCTCGCCAATCAGACCGCCGGCCTCTTGCTCCTTGATGTTCTTGCCTATCTGTTCGCCCATGTTCACGATTTGCGGGTTCTTCACGTTGCTCTTCAAGCCCTTGTTGATGTTCTCGATAAACTCTTTCTTCTGCTCGCCCGTGGTGTCCGTGGCGAGGATATAACGTGCCACTTCGTCGCCGTTCAGGTAGCCGAAAGCGTAGTTCAGACTGTCGTTTTGGTTGTTCAGAGCGATTACTTTCACTGTCTTGCCGCACTTTGCTTTGATAGCCTTGCCAGCCTTTGCGCCGTCCTCAGCCGTGCGCGATGCCTGATATTGGCTCTGGAAATAGTCACGCGCCTCGTCGCCTTGCATCATCACGGTGTCGTGATTCAGACCGTTTACCAGCCCTTGGAAGAACACTTTCTCGTTCAGTGTCCATGCCTCGTTGTCTGCCAAACCGGTGCTTTCCGAACTCTTAATCGCCTGACCGATGTTTCTGCCCACACTGGCAGCCTCGCTCAGTTCCTCAATCTTGCCGTCGTAGCCGCGCTGCAATGCGTCAATAAACTCATTCACAGTCTCTTTCGACGAATCGTTGCGCAACTGGTACATCTTCATCTGGCTGCCGTTCACCAGTCCCAGCGCGTAGTTCATACTATCATTTTGGTTGTTCAGTGCAACCGTCTTTGCCTCGTACGTATTGCCGCACGAAATCATTGCCATGGCGGCAACGACGAGAATAGATGCTTTCTTCATATCTCAAAATTTTTCAAATTTACACATTTTCAAATTGTTTAATTGATTCCCAGCAACTCCACCGTGAATATCAGCGCAGCGTATGGCGGAATGCTTCCTGCCGCACCTTGTGCGCCGTAGCCCAACTGATAGGGGATATACAGTTTGTATTTGCTGCCGATCGACATCAGTTGCAACCCCTCGGTCCAGCCCTTTATCACTTGGTTCAGCCCAAACGAGATAGGCTCGCCGCGCTTATACGAACTATCAAAAACTGTGCCATCCACCAGTGTGCCCTCATAGTGCACCTTCACGGTGTCCGTGGCTTTCGGCTTCTGACCCAGCGTAGCCTCCAGCACCTCGTATTGCAATCCGCTCGGCGTTACCTTCACGCCTTCGCGTTTCGCGTTCTCGGCGAGGAACTTCTCCCCGTCGGCCTTTGCCTGACCGGCAATCTTCTGTTCCAGTTCCGTGAAGAATTGGTTCAGCAACTGTTGTGCTTCCGAATACGTAATTTCGGGCTTTTGTTTCTCTAAAACGTGCTCAATACCCTTTGCAAGGTCTGCATAGTTGAGGTTCTCAACACCGCTGCTGAGCAACTGCTGACCCATCGAGAGTCCGAGTGCATAACTAATCTTATCCATATCTTGTTTATTTGTTTATTGTCTTTTTTCCGTCAATGGCGTATCCCGTAGGCTGCTGAAGCAAATTCCGTAGGCTGCCAAAGTCAATCCTATATGCTGCAATTCTTAAAATCCGATAATATCTTCGCCCCGTCTTTCCCGTGTCAAACAGCAAGGGATAGGCAAGGGATGCGCAACCCTTACGCAAGGGATACAAACCGGATTTCTTTAATGCATATTAACCATTAACTATTACTTATTACTATGCAAGCACTTAACAAAGTGCTTGCATACGGGCAATATACTTCCCTATAATATCAAACTCCAGATTCACCACGCTCCCCACCTCAATATATTTGAAGTTGGTCTCCTCGTGGGTGTAGGGGATGATGCATACGCTCACGTACCCTTTCTCGCCCTGTACGTCGGGTTCGCACACGGTCAGGCTCACCCCGTTGATGCAGATAGAACCCTTATCCACAGCCAGATAGCCGCGCCGTGCCATCTCTTTGCTTGTCTCGTATTCAAACCTGTAATACCAACTCCCTTCGGTTTCACGTACCTCGATGCAACGCGCCGTTTGGTCCACGTGACCCTGCACGATATGTCCGTCCAACCGCTCGTTGAGCAGCATCGAACGCTCCACATTCACCCAATCACCCTCGCGCAACAGACCCAGATTGCTCCGCACCAGCGTCTCCTGCATCGCGGTAACGGTGTACAAATCACCCTCAATCTTCACCACGGTCAGGCACACCCCGTTGTGGGCAATCGACTGGTCGATGCTGAGCGCGTCCTTATACGGGTTGCGCAGCGTAAAATGCTTGTTACCAAGTTCTTGCTCAATCTTAACGACTTGAGCCATTGTCTCTACGATTCCTGAAAACATTGAAATCAAATTTTATAAGTATAACACAATATACAACAAGGAGAGCCGTCCCTATCCCCATTCGCGCCCACATCCCGAGGTCGTACACCCCGTAATACACTGCCAGCAGACCTATTGTCACCAGCGTGTACGCCCCGATGCGTTTCAGGTCATAAGGAATGGTCAGGTACTTGCGCCCCACGAAATACGACAGTAGCATAATCACGAAATAGCACACCGTGCTGCTCGCGGCGGATGCCATATACCCTATCTTTGGCACGAATATCGCCTGCAAAGTGAACGTTATCACCACTCCTATCAGCGAGAAATACGCGCCCCACTGCGTCTTGTCCGTCAGTTTGTACCAGAAACTCAGATTGAAATACACCCCTTGGAAGATGTACGTCCACAGCACTACGGGCACAATCTTCAAGCCTTCCCAATAACTTGGCGCGATGATAAACTTCAGCAAATCAAGGTAGAACACCATGCCGAGGAGTATCAAATACGAGAAGATGATGTAGTATTTCATCGCGTCCGCGTAGGCTTCCACCGACTTCCTGTCCTTATGTTTCGCGAACACAAACGGCTCGTATGCGTAGCGGAATGCTTGGGTAAACATCATCATCACCATAGCCACCTTGAAGCATGCTCCATAGATTCCCAACTGTGTCTGCGCGTCATCACCCGCATAGAAGAACGGGAACATTATCCTGTCCAATGTCTGGTTCATTATCCCGCACACGCCCAATACCAGCAATGGCAACGAGTACCGCAACATACGTTTGAGCAGTGCCCACGAGAACAGGGCGTCATCCGTAGTGTTTTGTCTTTGTTCCTTATTCTTTATTCTTGGCTCCAGAATAGCGGGCAGCAGGCAGAGCGTCTGGATGCCCGTCGCAATGATATTCGCCACGAACACATACCCCACACCGTAATCGGGGTTATACCACGGCGCAATGATACTCCAGTCCTGTATCTTTGGGCAGAGTACTAAGAAGAACAGGTTGAGCAGTATATTCAGAAAGACAAACAGCAGTTTCAGTCCCGCGAACTGCAGCGGACGTTTCTTGTATCTTAGGTACGCAAACGGGATACTCGCAAAGGCGTCCATTGCCACCACCACGCTCAGCAGCGCAATGAACTCCGCATGGGTAGGGTAGCCCAATACGTTGGCTATCGGTTGGCGGAACACGCAGCACAGCACGGCAAACAGCACCGATGTCGTCAGCAGACTAATCATCGCCGTTGTATATACCGTATTCGGGTTCTCCCCTTCCTTGTTGGCAAAGCGGAAGAAGCCCGTCTCCATGCCGTAGGTCAGTATCACGAGCAGCAAGGCCGTCCATGCGTACAGGTTGGTCACAATCCCGTAATCAGCCTGTTGTGCCAGCACGTAGGTATATAGCGGCACAAGGAGCCAGTTCAGAAACTTGCCCACTATCGAAGACACGCCGTATATCGCTGTCTCTTTCGCCAACACCTTCATCTGTCTTGTATCACTCATCTTTCTCAGGCTTACAATCCTTACCCGCTATAATAATTACAATCTCGCCTTTGCCTTCCCGCTCTTTGAATGAGGCAACTAACTCGGAAAGAGTACCACGGCGGGTCTCCTCAAACTTCTTGCTAATCTCCCTGCTGACACTTGCTCTGCGGTCTTTCCCAAGGTATTCCGCTAATTGTTCTAACGTCTTTTGAAGGCGGAACGGCGACTCATAAATGATTATCGAATGGGTTAGCGTAGCCAACTCTTTCAGTCGTGTTTGCCGTCCTTTCTTCTGCGGCAGGAACCCCTCGAAGTAAAAGCGGTCGTTGGGCAGTCCCGAATCCACCAATGCCGGCACGAAAGCGGTGGCACCGGGCAGGCATTGCACCTCCACACCTTTATCTACGCACGCGCGCACGAGCATGAAGCCGGGGTCGGAGATACACGGTGTGCCGGCATCCGAAATCAGTGCCACATTCTCTCCCGCCGCGATGCGCGATGCCATCTCGTCCGATGTCTCATGTTCGTTGAACTTATGGTGGCTCTTCAGCGGTGTGTGAATATCATAATGCTTCAGCAGCACCGACGAAGTGCGTGTGTCCTCAGCCAAAATCAAATCCGCCTCTTTCAACACGCGCAACGCCCTTAGCGTTATATCTTCCAAGTTCCCCACCGGGGTCGGCACTACGTACAGCATCTCTCTAACCTCTCTCTAACCTCTAATCCCTAACCTCTAATCTCTAAATCAGAACCTTCTCCTCAGCACATTCTCAAACAACTGCGCAGCGGTACTCTCCTTATCCCAATCGAAGTGCTCACGCACATACTCCAACGCCTCATCCAATGTGTCAAGGGCATTCAACTCGTCCAATGCGCGTTGCATCTTCTCGCCGTTGCCTGCAAACAACTCGCGTTGAAACAGAAAACGGTCTCCCAACGAGATAGCCTGACGTATATCCTTCACGGGCGAACCGAACAGCGATGTCTGTGTCGGTGCCGTCTTTACCTCTGTCTTTGTTTCTTGGTGTGTTTCCGCTGCGGGCTTTGGGTCCTCTGCATGGGGTTGCACGACCTCTTTTTCTGCTTTCTTTTGAGGCTCCGCTGCGGGCGCACTCTCCGTCTCTGCGGGTGCTGCTGCCTCCTCGCGTACCTCCTCTTGCGGTTGAGCCGCTTCCTCATGCACTTCGGGCATATCCTCTGCCTCGGGTGTGGTCTCTTCCTCAATATCCTCCTCTACCAATGTCGTTGCCGCCGGCTCTGCCTCTGCATCTTCGTCCTCACCCACTATCAACTCCACCTCTACTTCGGGCTCATTCTTTACGGTCTCTACTGCCTTCGATAAGTCCTGTATCAGTTGGATATTCTCCTCGATTGTGTTATTGGTGGCTTGTATCAGGGCTATCTGCTGTTGCATCTGCTCCAACACACCCGCCACAGACTGGTCAGTCTGCGAATTGGCAGACAAACGGTTTTCCAACAGCGTCACCCGCTGCTCCAGAGCAGATAGTCTCTGCTCCAGAGCATTGGTGTACGCATTCAGTGATTGAATCAATTCTTCGTTCATAAACGAATGATTAATTATAAACTATTACTTATTACTGCGTTTAGCACGCCACGCGCTCCAACCATTTCACCATACCCAGCATCACGCTCATCGATACTAAGCAGATGCCAAGGAATACAGCCCAGCAGTATTGAATCGGCCAAGCATTGTACATAACGGGGCCAATCCAAATCATTAGGTTGCCCAGTGCCGTTGCGCCTAACCACAGACCCTGACACAGACCTACCATGTGACGCGGAGCCACCTTGCTCACAAACGACAAGCCCAGCGGAGAGATGAACAACTCTGCCACTGTCAGGAAGAAGTAAGTCACTACCAATACCCACGGACCGGCTTTTGCCAAACCGGCAGCAGCCATCTGCTCAGCGTCCATCTCACGGAAAGCAGTACCCGAAGGATAGTTGTTCACAGCCGAGAATATCATCAGGAACAGGTAAGCGCAACCTGCGATAGCCATACCGATAGCAATCTTGCGGGGAGTACTGATGCTCTTGCCTTTGCGGGTCAATGCCGAGAATATCCACATGATAACTGGAGTCAGCACTATCACAAAGAACGGGTTCAGCGCTTGCCAAATCTCGGGAGCGATACTCTCTGTCTTCACGAAGTCACGTGCGAATACCGACAACGACTGACCGTTCTGGTGGAAACTGAGCCAGAAGAAGATAGCCACACCCAATACTGCGAACAACGCATACATACGCTGCTTAATCTCTTTTGCCATCGCAGCCTTCTCGGCAGCCGTGTATTCCACTACGGTATTTGCCTCTTTCTTGGCTGGTTGCGGGAACATCTTCTTCGTGCACAGGAAGATAATCAGCGAAATCAGCATGGCAGCCACCGACGCGATAAACGAGTAGTGGATACCGGTGTTGAACACTTCGATGTACTCATGGCAGAACGATGCTGTGTCTGCGAAGTTGTAACCGCTGCCAATCACAGCCTGCATGGTCTCCGTAAACTTGTTGGTGATTTCACCGTTAGCCAGATACTGGTGGCACAACGCAGGCATATCGGCATTGTAAACCAGGTCATGCGCTTTCAGCCACCATTGGCGGAGCAACGGAGCCACAAACGGAGCAATCAGACCGCCGATGTTGATGAATACGTAGAAGATTTGGAAACCCGAGTCGCGGCTGTCTCTTGCCTTTGCCAGTGCCTCGGGACCTTTCTTCGCAGCATCTGCCTCCAGTTCGTCGTACATCTTGCCTACAATCGCTTGCAGGTTGCCTTTGAACAGACCGTTACCGAAGGCAATCATCAGCAACGCAAAGCAGGTGAATACCAAGATTCCCCACCACTTTCCGTCACCGTCCACCGAACTAAACACAGGCACTGACAATGCCACATAACCGAGAGCCATAATGATTAAGCCCCACTGGATAGTCTTGTTGTAGTTCTGTGTCTTATCGGCTATCAGACCGCCGACAAGGCTCAGCACGTAGATACCGCAGTAGAACACAGAGTAGATGACACCTGCAGTAGCATCTGGCAAACCGAATTTGGATACCAAGAACAATAGCAGCACGGCGTTCATGATGTAGTAGCCGAAACGCTCGCCCATGTTCGCGAGTGCCGCAGGAATTAAACCTTTAGGGTGATTTTTGAACATAAAAATTGTTTTTTAATGGTTTATATTAGGGTTATTTATTTGTTCCTGTTACGGTGCACCAGCCGTGCCTGTCTTCTGCACGACCGTATTGTATATCTTGCAACGCCTCATACAGGCTTGTCATCACCGGACCGGGCACCTCGCCGAACCGATACGTTACTTCCTTGTCAGGGTCATACACCTTGTTTATAGGCGACACCACACATGCCGTACCGCACGCAGCAGCCTCTTGCATATCAGCCAACTCTTCCACGCGAATATGCCGGCGCACCACGTGCATACCCATCTCTTGGGCTATCGTCATCAGCGAATCATTGGTGATACTTGGCAGGATAGCCGTAGAGCGGGGAGTCAGGTAGGTGATGCCCTTCTCGGTCTTCTGTATACCTATGAAGTTCGCGGCACTGCACTCGTCTATATAGTGGTGTGTCTTGGCGTCGGTGAACATGCAGTCATACCCCAGTGCATGGGCTGCCTCGCTTGCGCGGAACGATGCCCCGTAGTTGCCGCCCACTTTCCATTGCCCTGTGCCGAGCGGAGCGGCACGGTCGATAGTCCTGTTCACAATGAAAGGCGTACAATGGAAGCCCCCTGCGAAGTACGAACCTATCGGAGTGGGTATCACGATAAACTCGCAGTCTTTCCCGGGCTCAACGCTTATCTCGGGGGTAGTGGCGAACAGCACAGGGCGGAAGTACAGGGTGGCACCCGTCTCGTAAGGCGGTACGAAATCCATGTTCTTCTCCAATGCCAGCAGTATCGCTTCGCAAAACAACTCCTCGGGTACGGGTGTCATACGCAGTCCCTCGGCGGAGCGTTGCATACGCTTGGCGTTGTCGTGCATACGGAAGATGCGCACGTTGCCGTCCACACCGCGAAAGGCTTTCAGTCCTTCAAACAGACCCTGCCCGTACTGAATGCCCGTCGATGCCACGTGCACGCTCATGTATTTGTCCTTCGTGGCGTAAGGCTTCTCCCACACACCGTTGCGGCATGTGGCGCGCACTATGTAGTCCGTCTCCGTGTAGTGGAAACTCAACTGACTCCAGTCTATGTGCTTGCTATCTGTCATCTCTACGAGATTGCTCTTTTATAAGTATAGTATCGCTTCGGGACCCATATTGAAGAGTACGTCCACGATACTCAAATTGTTCTCAAACCCGTGTCGGTCGGCAAATATCTGGTAGTAAGGCTTTGTCGCTCCCTCCCAGTATTGCTCCAACTCCTCTTGTGCCCAGTCCTTGGTGCGGGTCATCTTCACTTGCGCGCGCCCAAGCAACCGCATCACCACGTCATGCAGTGCTTCGTTGTAGTCCATCAGGTACTCATACCGCTGTTCATAGAACGGACGGAACAAGTCCTCGTAGTACGCGAAGTACGGCGTATGCTGGTAGGCACTTACCAATGCCATCCAGTGGCGGTGCTGCCACTTGTCCTGATACGTTATCTTCACGTCACGTGTGTATTGCTTTCGCTCACACTTCCCCACAGGGATACTCAACATTTGCACACCGTTTGTCCCCGCTATCACGCATCGGTTCCGGTACGTCTGCTTCGGAAACGACTCCCATTGCTCCACCTCCACGATACTATCCCCCCGACCATCCGCCACGCTGTTCCAGCCTTCCCCTTTCTCCCCCGCACGCACTATCGCACTGTAATACGATATCGGTGCCAAGTATGCAGTAGGTATTACCATGGAGTATTAATTATTAACTATTACCTATTACTTGGCGGCAGGTTGTCCTATCCTGCGCCAACGTATATGCCCTTTTCCCCACGGATTATCCTTCTCGATGCTCAGCCATATAAATACGGGTCTTCCCACGATATGGTCTTCTGGCACGAAACCCCAGTAGCGCGAGTCTGCCGACTTGTGTCGGTTATCGCCCATCATCCAGTAGTAGTCCATGGCGAAAGTGTACGGCTCACCGATACGCATGGGTTGGTGTTCGTATGCGTCGCCGATACGCTTGTACAGCCAGTAGTTCTCCTCGGTTATCATCACCGTGTCGCCTTTCCGCGGGATATAGATAGGACCATAGTTGTCCCGCGTCCAGTCATTATGCCCCAACGGATACACTTCCCCGCCCATCGTCTCGGGCTCTATCTCAATGCTCACAATGTGAGAGTTCTTCTCTAATTCTGCTTTCATCGCCTGGGTCAGCGGCAGGTGATATACGCCCGCACCGTTGCTCTCGCGGTCGTCTTTCGATACGCCTATCTTGCTTAGGTACGAGTTACCCAACACGTGTCCGTCGGTATGCACAATGTAGTTGTACTGCAACTCCTCGTGACGCGGTTCCGCCACGCCGTTGATATACACCACATTGTCAATGATTTGCAGAGTGTCGCCAGCAGTACCCACACATCTCTTCACATAGTTCTCGCGCCGGTCCACAGGGCGCACCACGATGTCGCCGAACACGTCCTTTCGGTTCTCCACAACCCGCCTGCCGTAGTAGTGGCACAGTGTGTAATAGTCGGGATTCTGCATCTTGGTGCATACCGTATCACCCGCAGGGAAATTGAATACCACAATGTCGCCTTTCTCGGGGGTGTCCCAACCGCGCAGACGCTTGTACGCCCACTGTGGTTTGTCAATATAACTCTTTCCCCCTCCCAACCAGTTCGGGAACGTATGCTGTACCAACGGCATCGAGAGCGGGGTGTTGGGCACACGCGCACCGTAACTCATCTTGCTCACGTACAGAAAGTCTCCCACGCGTAAGGTCTTCTCCAACGATGACGAGGGTATCTGGTAGTTCTGGAATACATACAGGTTGATGAAATACACCGCTATCAAGGCAAACAGGATAGCGTCCACCCACGAACAAACCGTGTATTTCCACCCACTCTCGTGCGGATTCACTTTGCCTGCCTCACGTTCCTCTTTGGTCAGCGGTTTGTATTTGCGCCACCAGTTCCACGGAATGTATTTGGTTGTGAACATGTCCACGATGACAGGCAACAGCAGCAGCCACCACAGGCTCTTGCTGTCGTCCCACGCGCACCATACGATAAACGCCACAAACACAGCACTCCATACACCTGCTGCCACCCAACCTTTCACCTTTACCTCACCGATTCTATCCTTAAAACTTTTCATTCTGCAATCTCTTAATTCTTCATTCCTAATTCATCATTAAGACGCCCCGCATCTTTTGGCATCCTGACTATCAATTCTTAATTCTTCATTCTTAATTCTTCATTAAACAGCACTTCCTCCATCGTATGGAATCCCCTTTTCCCTACTATCCATTCGGCAGCGAGTACGGCACCCAATGCAAAGCCCTTGCGCGACTTGGCGGAGTGGCTGATGCTAATCGTATCCACCTCGCTGTCCCATGTCACGGTATGTATCCCCGACACTTCCCCTTCGCGTATAGAAGTGATAGGGACATTGTGAAAAAACTCCACCGTACCTTCACCCGATACTGCTTCCCCCCTCTTTGAGGGGGTAGGGGGAGTCTCTATTGCCCATGCCAATGCCTTCGCTGTCCCGCTCGGAGCGTCCAACTTATGCACATGATGCACTTCGGTGATACTGGGCTGATACTCAGGGTACTTGCTCATTATCTCCGCCAACCGCCTGTTGAGTGCAAACAATATGTTCACCCCGATGCTGTAGTTGCTCGACCATACCAATGCCCTGCGGTTATGAAGCAGTGGCTCGTCGTTCACGGCTAATTGCTCTATAGCCCAACCGGTTGTCCCGCACACTACGGGCTTCCCTTTGCTCCACGCGCGGCGTATGTTGGCTTCTGCTGTAGCGGGGGTGGTGAACTCGATAGCGACATCTGCCGATGCAAATGCCTCACAGTCAAACGCTTCTTGGTTATCTTTGTCAATCACGCACACCACCTGATGCCCGCGTTCCCGCGCCACCTCCTCGATGGTATGCCCCATCTTTCCGTATCCTATCAACGCTATCCGCATATATGCTTCCAATGCCTTTTAATGGCTTTTTACATGGTTTTTAATGGAACCAAACACCCTATTTAACGGGCACCACAAAATCGCGCAAAGGTAATACTTTTTCTTGAGATATGCAATAGTATATGGCTTTTTCAGGGAATCCGCATCAAAATGGCATGTCGCAATTGATGCCACGGATGTTTGGCGGATAGTTGTGTATCTCGCAAAAAAGCAGTACCTTTGCCCTCCGTATGAAACGGCATATCGTGATATGGGCTTGCTTATTTGGCTGTCTTTCGCTATTTGCGTTGGATACCGACTATCGTCTGTCTTTTCGGGCGGGGGCAATCATGCCCGATGGCAAAGTGGACGATATGCTCGCTCAGAAAGGGCAATGGGTGGGCCCGTCTATGGGCGGTGAGTTCGCTGTGGCTTTTCGCCCCGATTGGCGTGCCTTGCATGATTGGAATAATGCCTCGCTCGGTGTGGCGGTCGGCTATTGGTATTTGGGTAATCAAACGCTCCTTGGTAGTGCCGTTACGCCATACGCTTTTATGGATATTCCGCTTGTGCGTCTCCCGCATTTTGTCTTTGGACTCCGTCCTGGGATAGGTGCCGCATTCGTTACTAAGACCTATCGCAATACCATCCCGAAGGAACACCTCTTCCAAGACTTGAATAATGCCAACAAGAGCATCGGCAGCGTATTCAATTTCTATTTCCCCGAAGCATTTTATATGGAGTTTCCTATCCGCCATGGGTGGAGTATTCCTGTTTCTGCGGGGTGGTACCATATCAGCAATGGCAGTATGGTGCAGCCCAATTCGGGCTACAATATGTTTGCGGGCGACATAGGCGTGCGCTATACCCCGCAACATAATATACAACCGACAACTACGGGGAAAACCGAACTCAAGAAACGTTGGGAACTGGAGTTCGCTTTCGCGGCAGGCGGCAGGCAGGTCTATTATCGGGACCAACAAACTTTCTTCGCCTGCGAAATGCAACTTGCTGCTTATTGGCGTGCGCACCAAATCTTCCGGTTGGGTGGGGGAGTGGACGTGTTCTACGATGGGGCGTATATCTATCGCAGTACCTATTTTGATAAAACCAATCTGGCTGCGGCTCGTACCAACGGTGCCGACTGCTGGCGTTTGGGTGTCAGCCTGCAACCCGAGTTCGTCGTCGGACAGTTTACGGCAGGTTTTCATTTTGGTGTTTATTTGCTTGACCCTGTTAAGAACCTTGAACCCGCCGACGAAGCCCGTCTGGCGGAAAGCGGTCGGCTCAATAAAGGTATATTCTATAAATACGACCTGCTCCGTGCGGGTTCTGCAGGCAACCCGGACGGCTGGCTTTATACCCAAATAGCCCTTCGCTACCGTCTTCCGTGGCATTTGTTTATCCAGGGTACAATGAAAGCCCACTTGACCAAAGTCGAGTTCGTCTCCCTCGGCCTCGGTGTCTGGCTGTAATCTTTGTTGTATTTTTCTTAAACTTGATATTTTACATGACTCATTTACATAATTAAATGAAAAAGTGTAATTTTGCGGTCGATAAGTGGTGAAAATATAGGTATTGGGAATACCTCATACTGCAATGCGTGGTATGGGAATTCTTGACATATTAAAAGGCGTTTATTGCGCTTTGTTCTGATGTTTTGAAACTTCGCAACTTTCATTTGAATGAATAAAGGCTTAGCAACAATAGATGTCCTCGGAATATAAGTGTATTCCGTCTCATAGAGGACGATGCGGCTCGCATCGTCATTGTGTGGTTATAGGGGGGCTTTCTTGTGACTACATTCGGGAGCAATCATATGTATGTTTATATGGCTTTGATTGCTTTCTTAATGAGATGCTAGCTTATATCGGCGTGGGATTCGTGTTGTCAGTTCTATTCATTCAAGGCAATGCGAAGGCCTTAAAACGTGGAACGATGACAATCGAACTCCCATTTCCCTAAAAATGTCGTATATTGTTGTATAATTCGTTTTTTTTTCTTATCTTTGCCGACGATACGTATCGGGAGGCAAAATAATCAGCAATAGCACCCGTATCAATACTAACTATTAATACTTATTACTATGAAGTTAATGTATTTTTACCCCCCCCCACAAGAAGTTTAATAACTGTTTCAGCAATTTCAGCAGCAGTCTGTTGAACATTCGCTCCCTTTTTCTGACATTTGCACTTACCGCTTTGCTCTTTGCCGGCAACAGGGCGGTGGCTGCGGAATGTACTCCGCTTATCTACACCCGCGCGTTCACAGACCGCTCGGAGGGTGAGTTCACAATCTTCAGCGAGGCAGGCAACTACTACAGATGGTCTGCCAACCAGTATGGTGCCGTACTCAACGGCTATAACAGCAGCGATGCCGAGAGCGACTGGCTTATCTCGCCCGCCTTTGCCCTGTCCGGCTACAAGTCCGCCACGCTGTCGTTCTACCACACTTGCTACAA
This sequence comes from uncultured Bacteroidales bacterium, assembly GCA_934667275.1. GTDB lineage: Bacteria > Bacteroidota > Bacteroidia > Bacteroidales > Paludibacteraceae > Colicola. The sequence goes on from CAKULK010000001.1 coordinate 257,692, forward strand.
AGGCACCGACCTGAGCAAAGCAGCAGACTATCTCAAACTGAAGGTGTGTGATTTCGGCTCCGACATCATCAACCAATGGATGAACGGAGAAGTAAGTATCGACTGCGAAGAACTGCCTATCAGTACTTTCTCGGGTAGCGGTTTTGTGCGTGTGGAAATCACACTTCCCGAAGCCTACCTGACAGACAGCGTACGCTTTGCTTTCCACTACACTTCCGACCCTAACGACAAGCCCCACGCCTACTATTGGGAGATAAAAGACTTTGCGTTGACTGCCGACTGCGAAGAAAGCGGCGGTCAGCAGGAACCGGCAGCGACCTACCTGCCGATAGCCAACACCTTCTACGACTTCGACGGCGACGGCTACAAAGAGGCGGCATTCTCTGACAACGGTTATTTCTGTATCACAGACAACCAACTTGCCGGTTTCCAAGTGAAGGAGAAAATCAAAACATCTTTCAACAATCCTATCCAGTTCATCGAGGACATCAACCACGACGGCGTTATGGATTATGTTACCGCCCAAAAATCCTATTCCAATATCACTCTGTCCCAACCCGACGGCACCTATACACAACAGGACAAAAGTGTCTGTGCCACCAATATGGACATCAACGGCGACGGGCGTATCGACTATATCCGTTGGAGCAGCGCGAACAAAACCGTCAGTTACTATATCGCCCTGCAGCAGCCTGACGGGTCTTTCCGCGAGCAGGCTATGCAGATAATGACCAAGGATCAGTACGAGGCGCAGTTCGACCCCGACGCATGGGGTTCCACCGTGCATCAGGAATGGAACGGATTGATAGGCGTTACCCCGAATATCGGTCCCATATTCAGCGGCGCATCGCTGGCAAAGGCTCCGCGCAAGGACACCCACCCGCAACGCGCACAGGGTATAGGGCAGCAAGTCCCGTTCCCCACCAAGGTGCTGGACCTCAATGCGGACGGTCTGCTCGACCTTATCAACGAGAACACGGGCGACATCTTCTACAACATGGGGGATGGCAAATGGGTACATACCGCCACCAACGGCGCAGTCTTTACAGCCGATTTCAACGGCGACGGCATTATGGATTTCATCTTCCCCGGAAGCAAACTGCAGACCGCAATCTATCAGGGCAACGGTGTATTCCAAGTGAAAACACTGTATGAGAACATACAAGTGGATAACGACATCTACTGCTACGACTTTGACAACGACGGCGATGTGGATATACTCGTTACTTTCTCCGCTCCCTACAACAACACCGGTTATGCCTATACGATGTTTTTCCGCAATGACGGCAACGGCAACTTCACCCAGTCGGAAGAACAGGATTACGGAGACAGCCAATTGGCTTTCTCCAACTGCCAGGACATCGACGGCGACGGATATTACGACCTGCTCGCTTTCCGCAGTACCTACAGTTGCACCCGCTACGGTTGCACTATGACATCGCCTGCCAAGGAGGTTGTCTTGTTGCGCGGACAAGCCGATATGACCTTTGCCCAACCGGAGGTGTTGTATTCCATATCAAAGACCGATAACAACGGGAACAGTACAAACATAGACCTTGAAGGAGTAAAAATCAATGCCGAAGACCTGGATAACGACGGCAAGACGGAGATATGGGTCAGCGGACTGAACGACTTCGTAGCCGACCGGTTCATTATCTATAAGCCCGATGCCGCTGCCAACACGGCTCCCACACCGCCCGCCAAGCCCGAACTGTCGTACAGCGACGGTATCCTGACCGTCAACTGGGGCAACGGTACGGACAGCAAGACGGCCACAGCAGACCTCACTTACGCCTTGCGTATCGGAACGGCAAGCGGCAAACAGGATATCCTGCACGCACACGCCAATGCCGACGGCACACGCCGCAACTACCTGGACGGCAATATGGGCAGATACCACACCTATACGATAGACCTCACTTCGTATATAGCGGACAGTATCTATGTGGCAGTCCAAGCCATCGATGCCCAACATCTCGGGTCGGTATGGAGCGAGGAAGCGGTGGTACGGCACTATGTATTGCCCGTCAGTTTCAACCTGAGCAGCACCTCTGCCAACAAGGGGCAGCCTATCACCGTTACCTTCACTCCCACGGCGGACGGCTATACCCACCTGTGGACAGCCCAAGACGGCGTATGTACCACGACCGATGAAAGCACTGTGCAGATTGTGTTCTCCGCCGCAGGCGAGAAGACCATTACCCATACCCTCACCGCTCCCGACGGACGTGTGGTACAGGCGACCCAATCGGTTATGGTGAATCCAAACGGTATAGGCACCCCTGTCCCGATAACCAATGATATATACTATTCCCTGATAGGTTCAGATAGTAACAACCAATATGCCAACCTGTTCGACTACAACTTCGACGGCTATTTGGATATGGTGTATAACAATGTTGTGAGCAAGGGAGGCGAGAACTATACGTTCAGCAAGGCAAGCGGAATATGGAATACGGGGCTGGAGATGTATAGCAATGAATGTTTCTGGTACGACTGGACGCACAATGGCGCCGCAGACCTGCTGACCCATATTGACTACAAGCAAGGCGGTTACTACCTGCCCCACAACGGCACCAACAATATGACCGCCAAGAAATCGGATGCCAATATAGATATGTATTGGTTCTATTCGGCAAGTTACTCTGCACCGGGATGGAGGGTAGCCCCCGTTGACTGGACACACAACGGCTACTATGATGTCTATAGGTACCGATATGTTGCTGACAACCAGCCGCCTACCAGTTCGTTTGCGGTATATCAAAACGGCTCCTTCGTTGAGCGGGAGATACAAAGCAATGCCGACCCCTATCTATTAGCAGGTGCATTAGGATATATTGATAATAGAAACACCCGATTTATTGCGGATATTGACCACGACGGCTTTATGGATGGGGCTATACTGCACTACTACGAGTCTCCGTACAGCGACCTGGCGGTGATGCTCAACAAAGGCAATCTGTATTTCGAGCAACTCATCATTCCTTTTGCTCAAGAGATAGCCAGCCCCGGTACGGTGCACGACGATATGCAAAATGCGCAACTCATCGACCTGAACAACGACGGGTACTACGACATCTTTGCCGCCCGCTATGCCGATGGCGCACCGTATATCCTGTGGAACAACCAAAATCAATCGTTCTCTGCGCCCGACCTACTGCCGCTCGGCGACCTGTCTGCGTTCATGACAGGCCTACACAGAATAGCCCCTTATCAGTTTGCCGACTTGGACAACAACGGCTACACAGACATCATTTCGCTCCAACCCAACCCGAAGATGGGGGAGAATATATACAATATCTATGTGCATTATATGGGCGAAAAAGGCGTTATCCAACAAGGGTTCCTGCTCCAATCCGCTACTTCGTTCGGTTATTTCCGACTGCTCAATATGGCTGCCGGAGGTATGGCTATAATGTCCAATGCCACAGACAACACGAGTAATCATTGTCTCTATCCCATTACCGGCATCGACAACCAACGCCCCGCTGCTCCGACCGGACTGCGTGCCGTACAGACCGACGAAGGTCTGCTCATCGAATGGAACGCCGCACAGGACGACCGCACCCCTGCCGCACAGATGCGCTACAACCTGTCGGTTAAGCGTGCAGGACAGACCGGCAACGGTGCCTACCTCATCTCGCCGCAGAACGGAGGCAACGCCAATGCCGCCTATATGCCGCGCTACCACTACCAGTCCGCCACACGTTTCCTCATCCCGCAATCGGAGATAGAGGTGGGCGAATACGAGATAAGCCTCCAGTCAATCGACCTGCAGAACGCTATGAGTCTGTTTGCAGACCCTGTTACGGTGAGTGTCTCTGCCGTCAGCCGTTTCTCTGCGCCCACATCCGTCTGCCTGAATGACAACGCCACATTTACCTACACGGGTACCCAGCAGACCGCTACGCCCGTTTGGGATTTTGACGGCGGTATCACAGACTCCGGCAGCGGCTATGGTCCCTATCAGGTACACTGGACAACGGCAGGCACCAAGACCGTCCGCCTCACTATCAACGGCGAGACCGGCGAGCGTATGATTTATGTGGAAGATTTCGCTTCCGACTACACGCTGCCCGCTTACTACATCAACGACGGCACCACCGCTCTCCACCTGCCCGCCGATGCTGTTTGCTCATGGGCGGCACGGTACGAAGACGATACCGACTTCGCACCCCTCAGTGCTTTTGCAGGCGTCATAGAGATTACAGGCGACCAACTGACCCTCCGCCACCCCGCGGGGAGCAAAGACCTCTATCTGCAACTCACGCTCACCAACGGCAACGGGTGTCAGACCACACAGGAGCAGCGTATGCACGTCATCGGGCAGGACCAACTGCCGCAACTCACCATCGTTACCCCCGATGCGGACGGCAGGAATGTACTGACGTGGGATGCTGCCCCGCTGACCTATCTGACCGAGGTGCGTATATACAAAGAGACCAACCGCCGCAATCAGTTTGTCGAACTGTCTGCCGTACCGGCAAGCGCAGGCACCTATACCGACCGCACTTCCGACGCCTCTACCAAAGCCGAGCGGTACTGCATAGCAGGCGTGCTGCCCGACGGCACACTCACGCCGCAAAGCACACCGCACCGCACGCTGCATCTCACTATCAACAGGGGTATGCAAGACAACACGTGGAACCTGCTCTGGAACGACTATACGGGAGCCGATATAGCCACATACAACATCCTGCGCGGTGCTTCTCCCGAGACCCTCGCACAGATAATCTCCCTCAGCGGCGGCAACACGTCCTATACCGACCGTACTCCCGATGCTTCCGCACCGCTCTATGCCATTGAGTATGTGCTGGACAACGCTGCCGCACAGAGTGCGCCGCGCCGTATAGTGCAGCACCTGACGGCGGCTCCGCGAGGCACATCAAACGTGGTCAGCAGCAATGAGGCACGCAAGGTGGTCTATGCAGAACGAATATCCGTCCTGTCGGCAAACAACTCCTATACCACTACCACCGACAAGACCTCGCTCTTCCTCTACGTGGAGATATTCCCCACCAACACCACCTACAGGACGGTGCGCTGGGACATCATCAGCGGCAGCAATCTGGCGGCTATTGACGACAACGGACTGCTCACTGCCCGCACCCCCAATGCAGGCGGCACGGTTACCGTCCGTGCCACCACTACCGACGGCACCAACCTGACGGCGACACGACAGATACAGATAGCGGCTGTCAGCGGCGGTATCACTACCGACTATTCCGTTACCGACCTGCGAAGCAGCGTCAACGGGAAGACCGTTACCCTGACATGGTCAGCACAAACGATGGCACCGATGTATCATATTACCGCGACCCACCTTGCTACCAACACACAGGTTATAAACACCTTGTGGTCGGGCAGTATGAGCATCACGGAGACCCTGACGGAGACGGGCGAGTACCGCTGGAGCGTACAGGCATTGTCCAATGACAGCAAACCCCTGTCGGAGACAGTGTACGGAACCTTCGCAATCCTCGAAACCGCCATCTGCAACCCTGCAACCAACGACACCCCCGCTGTCCGCAAGATACTCCGCGACGGACAAGTGCTGATTCTGCGTGGTGGCAGGACATACACCCTAATGGGAATTGAGACGGAGTAAATACGGCATAAGCAAGGAGCAAATGTCCGTAGTACGACATAGGTGTTCTGTATTCTTCAGATAAACACAACTATCTCTATCGGAATCGGCTGTCTGACTTGGTTGTCAGACAGCCGATTTTACATAAAACGTAGCACTCTTTTTTCTTGGAAAAATGTATCGTTCGTTTTGAAAAGATGTACAATTCGTTTTGGCGATTATATATCTTTTGCAACAAAGCAGCCAAACGGGCTTTGAGTTTGGGTTGGTTTTTCTCCACACTCTTGTGCCAGACGAAGGTGTACTTGTTGGCACAGGATTCCACTTTTGTACCATCCACATACTGCACCTTCAAACTGACGAAACCTTGTTCGGACAAGAGAACCACCACTTGGGTGGACAGAGTGTCAAAGTGGGCTTTCAGCCGTTTGCCGCGGAAATAATTGATGGTGCGCCAGTTTGGGCAACGCATACCCTATAACCACATAAAAGTAACATTCTCACGAAGGGCTTGCTCTATTTTACGGCGTATGGGTCATTTTGCAGGCTGGAAAAATGGCGGTATGAATTGCCCCTAAAAATCTCCCTGTGGGGGATTGCGTAGTATGCGGCTTGGGGAGCCGCGTAATAGTCTAAAAACACCATTCGTTTTCTTTGTTTTGACCGCCCCGCACAGAGGGCATTTTTTCTTGTTCATTTGCGGCATTTTTAGGGATTTTGAATGCCACAAAGATACTATATATTAGCGATATACAAAGAAATCAGCCTGCAAAATGACCCATAGGGCGGTTCCAAACGTCGATTTTTAGTCTGAACCTTTTGAATCCTGCAACGCCCTATTCATCGGACATAAACCCACTTTTCAGCCTGCAATTTGACCCATAGACCCGAAAAAAGAGCCGATTTCTTGGATGTGATAAAGTTGCTTAAAGTCATTGTAACCTCTGTCGAAAACATAATAAGCACCTGTTTCATAAGGAATTACACTCATTGCTTTAGAATCGTGTATAGCCGCCTCTGTAATGTGAAAGAATGCCGGTACTTGAGTTTCTATATCATAGAGAGTATGCACTTTGATGCCACCTTTATGTGTGCGGAATGTTGCCCATCCAAAGATGCTCAAGCATAGGTCTATGGTTGTAGAATCGAAAGCATAGACATTGCCACCAAGTTGAAAAATATCTGTTGCCCGTTTTCTGCGTGCCTGCTCCATCAAGTAGTAGGCATAATCCTCAAAGATGTGGTAATCCCGCTGATTGTTGGCATATGCCAAATTGGTTTTTGAAACATTTTTCCAAAGCCGAGATGGTAACTTTTGTTTTTGTGAGCAGACACCACATTGACCAAATCGCGCAGGCTTTCACGGTTGCAAAGTTGCCCGAATATCATTACAAGCAGATGATTCCAATCAAAGAACAATTCCCTGTTTTAATGGGACAGTAGTGAGGGCATATAAAAAAATGACACACCCCATTTTCGGCGGCGGAGGTACGACAAAATGCAGAAATATACAATACCCATTTTTAGGGATGGGTTATAATTGTTGCTTTTAAGCCTATTAATGCCCCTTTATGTGTATTATGCATAGAAAATACAATATTTTATTTGCACATCTATAAATTTTATTGTACCTTTGCGGCGGTTAAGGACATATTGCTCCAAATCCACCAACACACCCCAATACAAAATCAACCCTAAATACTAACCTAATAATATAGAATACCTATGATGAAAAAATTACTTCTTACTGCAATGGCTATCGCCACCACCATAGGCGCAATAGCCCAAGTAGAGCCGCCCGTTGGGGCTATCGATGGTCGCTTCTCTGTTGCGACAGACAAGCAAGTGTATTTCTCACAAGGTAACTTGCAATGCAACAATCCGAACAACGCTGCCACGCGCACATGGGCTTTCGCCGAACATCAATACGACCGTATCGGCACTGCCAATCTGCAAAACACGAAAATAGGAGTCATATTGGGCGGCACTATCGACCTTTTCGGTTGGAGCGCGAACAACACCACCGCTCCCTTCGGTATCAGCCTTTCGCAGGATGCCGCTGACTATGCCGGCGACTTCGTGGATTGGGGTACCAATGCCATTACCAACGGTGGCAACCAGCCTAACCTTTGGCGCACACTCTCACAAGCAGAATGGATATATCTGTTTTCAGGTAGAGCCAACGCCGATAATCTCTACTCGGCGGCTACGGTGAACAATATCAATGGTATAGTAGTGCTACCGGACGCATTTGTCTGCCCCTCCACGGTTACGTTTACCCCAAAATCGACCAACACCTATACCATTACCGAATGGGAAACTATGGAACAAGCGGGAGCCGTATTCCTACCCACTACCGGTGCCCGCGAAAAAAATACCACTTCCGGCTTTATTGAAATAGATGAAGACATTTTAGAAATAGCCGGATTCTATTGGTCTAGCACATCCGAAGCCATCAATAGTGCATTATGCACAGAAATATGGGATTCGGAAGTTAGCAATAGTTATTTCATTCGCCATACGGGTATTGCCGTACGCCTGGTACAAGAAATCTCTGCCATAACCATTGTAGATGCGGAGCATGGTACTATCAGCGCAGACAAGACATACGCTCTCGCCGGCGAGACCATCACCATCACAGCCACCCCCGACGCTGGGTACACACTGCAGGGATTGGCTGTACAACAAGAAACAACCGCCATCGAGCTCACACCCGTTGTGGGACAAGACGGGCAATATACATTCATCATGCCGTCAGGGACCGGCGTAGAAGTGAAGGCTACTTTCTTCCGCCTATCCGACTACAAGCCGCAACCTATCTCGGTGGGACTGAACCACCAAGTATATTTCTCACCGGGAAACTTACAATTCAATGCCGTACAGGGCACCCACAAATGTGCCGATGGCAAGACACAGCAAGGCACATGGCGTTTCGCCGAAAACCAATACGATGAGATTGGAGGAGACAATAGAAACCTGTCTGCCACCTACGACGGCTACATCGACCTCTTCGGTTGGGGTACCAGCGGCTACGACAACACCACCCAAGACCCGTTGGCTGTCAATTATCAACCATGGGCAAGCAGCAAAACCAAAAACGCTGCAAACACCAACAACCCGTATGGCTATGGTCCGTCCGGAAATATGCCCGACCGCGATATGGCAGGCAGCAGTGCGAACTACGACTGGGGTGTATATAATGCCATCAGCAACGGTGGCAACCAACCTAAGCAGTGGCGTACCCTGACTCACACGGAATGGAGCCACATCATGAGCGGACGTACCAACGCAGACCAACTTCACTCTATTGGCACGGTGAATGATATCAATGGTATGATTATTTTGCCGGACGCATTCCAAATGCCGTCCACCCTCCCTTGGACTCCCAAAGCCACCGACTACGCCACCAACACCTATACGGCTGCACAATGGAAACAATTAGAACAAATGGGTGCCGTATTCCTGCCACGGACACATGTACGCATCGAAAAAAATATTTTCTATGCAGGTGAAGGGCGTGCCGGATATTGGTTGAGCACTAATTACGGTACTTATTCCACCCATGCCTGTTATGCCGCATTCAGCCCCGGTAGTTCTGCCGGCACTTCATCTGCCGAACGTTGGGGTGGCAATCCTGTGCGCTTGGTACAGGATTTGCCTATAGCCCCATCCTACCAACCACAACCTATCTCCGTGGCAAAAAACAAGAAAGTACGTTTTGCCCCCGGCAACCTACAATGCACCGACCGCAACGCAACCCCAATGACCTGGGCATTTGCGGAGTATCAATATGACATAGTAGGAACCGGCAATACGATGTTCGTTCAAATAAGTATAAAACCCCTAAAATTCCAGAAAGCACTGAGCGATAAGATAGACCTCTTGGGTTGGAGTGCAGACCAAGCAAACACCTTGTTTGGCACTATCCCATCTACCGACAGAGCAGACTATGCCGCCAACGAGTTTTTGGATTGGGGAGAGAACATCATCGGTACCGAGCCTGCCGACGAATGGTACACTTTAAGTTCCGAAGAATGGAACTATATCTTTATGGAACGTACCAATGCCGACCAACTATTCGGCTTTGGTTCTGTAAATGGCATAAACGGACTTATTATTCTGCCCGACGCATGGACCACGCCTGCCGGCATTACATTCAACTCGGCGGCCACAAAGAACATCCCGTTAAACGATATGGGAAGCGGATACGAAAACGAGGATAATGACAATTATACACACAACACCTACACCATCTACGAATGGGCGCTGATGGAGCAAGCCGGAGCAGTATTTCTACCCGCCGGAGGTGAACGCAATGGTCTTAACCTGTCGGAGATAAATGCCTCAGGCAACTATTGGTCGGCTTCATTTGTCACAAACGCTGCATTGTGTATGAACTTCAACAATTCGATTCTAAGTCCGATGCTTTCCACCGACCGACCCTCCGGCTATTCGGTCCGTTTGGCACAAGAGTATATGCCTACCATCATCATCCAACCAACCACAAACGGGACAATCAGTGCTGACAAAACAAAAGCCGCAGCAGGCGAAGTGGTTACCATCACCATTACACCTGATGAGACCTATAAGATGGCGACCCTCTCCGTCATATTTGGTACCACCGCCATTACCCCTACTCCCGTGGCAGGCGAAGAAAACAAGTATCAGTTCACGATGCCTGCCGGCAATGTGGAAGTGAGCGTTACATTCATCCTCGAATATGTGGACCTCGATTTGCCGAGCAAGGTGCTTTGGGCAACTACCAATATCGGTGCAAACACTCCATACGAATACGGCGACTACTTTGCATGGGGCGAGACCGCTCCACGAACAACCGGTTTCGATTGGACCAACTACACTTACTCCAACGACGACGGTAGCGTGATTAACAAATATAACGCCACCGATGGCAAGACCCAACTTGACAGCGATGATGACGCTGCCACACAACAATGGGGTGCACCGTGGTGTATGCCGACTCAAGCAAATTGGCAAGAACTTATCGACAACTGCGATTGGACATGGACCGATGACTACCAGGGTACGGGCATAATGGGTAATATCGTTGCCTCTCGGACCAATAGCCATGCCATATTCCTACCCGCAGGCGGTGCTTACTTGGATAATAGTCTCTCATTCGGCAACACAAGCGGTTTCTTCTGGTCGAGCACCTTGAGTACCGATAAAACCAAAGCATACAAACTCACTTTCAATGCAGGAACCGGCGCAACTGCCCAAGTAACTGACTATCTGAGAAAGTCGGGTATCTCTGTACGTGCTATACGGGAAGCCCCGCACACCGCTGTTAAGCAAACTGATGCCTCAGCGGAGACGCAAGTACGCAAAATAGTTTACGGTGGACAAGTGTTTATCATTCGCGGCAACCAAGTATTCACCGTGATGGGACAAAAAGTGAAATAAGCAAAAAGAGCAAAGTTATTCAAAAGGGAGCGCTGGTCGTTCCCTTTTGTTTATTTATAGCATTGAGGGAAAAGATTTCTGCATATCCATCGGAGCAAAACAAAAATAGAAAATGAAGCCAAATATAGACAAATATATAAGGGAAACAACAACTTAACATACAAGAAAAAGGGTCTATGGGTCAAATTGCAGGCTGAAAAGTGGGTAGTATGTCTCTATAGGTCATTTTGCAGGCTGGAAAAATGGTGGTATGAATTGCCCCTAAAAATCTCCCTGTTGGGGATTGCGTAGTATGCGGCTTGGGGAGCGCGCAATAGTCTAAAAAAAACATCCGTTGAGGGTAAAAAAGAAAGGAAAATCAGTTCAACCATTGCAGGAAAAAGCCGCTTATAAATCGCTTCCTGTTCTGCTGAGACATTCCCGTGTGATTGTTCAAGGACTTTTTCAGATCCGTAAAAGTGCCTTCAATCTTGTTGTTCGTCTTGGGCATTCCTGCACATTCGGGACGCAGAAAAGTGAACAAGTAAGGCAAGTAAAAATCAATACTGTGTACCACCGTTCGCACCTTTCTGTGGAGGTAACAACTCTTGCCGTCTTTGTGCGTAACGCGCTTGTTCAGGAACTCCGCATATCGCTCTTTCCAAGCGGCATATTCTGCTTCAAAGACCTCCTTTGTCAGGTGCTTCATCTCGCGCATAAGCAGCATCCAATCAATCGACGCTTTCATCTTCTGATTGCCTGTCAGATAACGCCTAACTATCTGTAACATATGGAATTGGCACATCTGCAAGGGGTAGTCTTTGAACTCCTTGAACAGAGCCTTTTTACCATCTATAATGATACCTTTTATCGTGTAACCGGCTGCTGTGATTGTGTCAATAGCCGTCCGATAGTCTTGGGTGGTTTCGCTCTTGACAAAGGCTACATACAGGGGCTTGTTTGTTGTATCATCCAATGCCAACATCACACCCCGATTATGCCCCCAATAGGTTACATCCAAATGGACATATCCTGTTTGTCCGCTCCAATCCGGCTGTGTCGAAACACATTCTATCTTGCGTAGTCTGCGTTTGATGGAGGAGGTACTCAGGTGGTTTTGTTCTGCTATTTGGCAAATGGTCCGTTTGCCGTTTTGATAGGCATTGAAATATAACTTTTATTAAAAACGCCGTTTTTGGAAAAGTGTAGGGAAAGGGGCAAAAAAAGAATATTTTTTGGCATTGAATGTCAGCGAGTTACAAGCCGAAAATGCAAAATAAGCCATTTTGACGAAAAAATGAAAATAAATTTGGATTTCGGACGATTTTGTATTATCTTTGCATAAGAATTAGGAGAAGATATTAGCAAGATTGCGGAACAATCAAGACAGATTCAAGACTGTCCCATGACAGACCTGTGACGGACTCGCGATAGACCAACGACAGACCCGCGAGAAGGGTGCTATCCTATAACCAATTACCAACAAACGGGTGTCTTTTAGAGATTGTTCTTTGAAGTGTGAATACTATCCGATGAGGATAGGGGAGGGAGCGTTGTTTCTCTCTGCGGGGGTAAAGATGTTCACGCTATAATTTATGGTTGTACAGCGGGGTGTGGGCGTTCAAAAACAAGGTGCCCGACCTCGCAGTGGATACAGCGGTGGGGCTGGCAGTAGTTTTGGAAAAGGTGAATGAGTGCCTGAGTGTCCGCCGCATTACGGATACTCTGCCCGAGCAGTTTCCACTGGCGAATGATGGTGTTGTCCTCGGGGGCAATGTGCTGCAGCAACTGCAAGGCTTGCGCCGCCCCGTGCGTGTCCTCGCGGGCAAGTGCATAGGCGTACTTGTAGGGGATAATGGTGTTAATCAGCAGGATATCAATCGACTTGCTGCCCAATGGCGTAGCGGGTGCAATACGTGCGGTAGCCTCTGCGGGCGGTGTGCGGAGTTCGAGCAACGTGTGCAGGCGTGAGATGTCGGTTTCCTCCATAAGGTCTGCGAACAGGAATTCGGACTGATAGAGCAGTTGTGCGAATTGTCGAATGCGCACCTCAGGAAAGTTCTGCGGGCGCAGTCGGGCACGTTTCCACAGGTGTGCGTCCATCGGCGTGAGGGAGAACTTCTTGTTAAGGAACCGGTATTCGGATAGCAACGCCAGGCTTTCGGCATCGGTAGCGGTCTCCGTGGTGAGCAGGCCTGATTGTCCGAGGAGAATGGCTGTTACTTGGAACAGGCTGTTCCGGTGTTTCTGCAGACACGAGAGCGGCGTTTGCAGGGCGAGGGTCTCGAAGGGTATGCCGTTGGTGTGAAAACCGAAATTGTGTGCCAAAGTGATGTAGAAAGCGTGCGCCCAACTCTGTTGCGTGATAGTCAGCAACTGTTTGATAGACTGATGCTTGCACTCCATACGTTTGTTCAGCAGCGCCTTGCGCCAACCTTCAGAGAGTAGGGTGGGGTCGCTCAGCAGTTGCCGGCTGCACTCAATGCTGCCGAAAGCAGAATCCATCTGCGTGGCGGGCTGCAACATCTGCGAAAGATAGTCCACACCCTGCGGATAACGCAGTTCGCATTGCGCAACAGTCTCGCCGTGGCTGTTATAGACCTTCTTGTCCGCATCGCAGACCACGTGGAGAATGATGTTGTCGTATGCGGTGTCCGTCTGGTGGCGGTGCTTGTACCAGTCGGAGGCGTGAATGTGCAGTTCCACGTTGCCGAACCAGTCCTGCCCGCCGATACGCAGGTGCACATTCGTGAAGTCGGGTCCCGCATCGCGGTTGTGCTGCCCCACGGAGATGATTTCCACCTCACGCCCATCGGTGGTGTGCTGAGCAAAGCCCGCCCAGAGACGGTGTTGCCAAATGTAGTGGAGCAGAATTTCGGGCATATGGTTAGCGGTTAACGAGGACGATATTTTCTGTGCTGAGGCGCACCCGCAGCCAATTGGTGACGCGCGTGGTCTCTTCTTTGGAGAGCGGATGTTTGCTCTCTATCAGCACCACCACCTCTTCCCGCTCTGTCGCACTGCCAGCAATACGCGCGCCTTTTGCCAATGTTACCGACTGAGCAGCAGGCAGTTGCGATTGTATCTCGGCAGCGATTTGGGCAGAGGGCAGTTGCTGTTGCTCATATTGCGCGAGACGTGCCTGCAATATGCGGATAGAGTCGTCGCGCTGCTTGATGTTCTGCTCGTTGGTGGCAATCAGGTTCTTCACTATCTCCGTCTCATTCAACTCGTTGAAGCGGATAGTGGCGTCCTCGTGGAAGATGATTTGTGAGCGCAACAGCCCGACACTCTCCGCCTCGCGGTACATCATTTCGCGCGTCTCGTCGGTGAGACTCTCACCCGCCAAACGCAGGTCGATGGTGTAAGGAGTCTGGTTGGTATTCACCTGATAGTCATAGATATAGGTCTTGCCGATGGACTGGTTCTTCTTGATAAAGCGCGTGGCATTCTTGCTGAAATTGTTTTCCCGTATCACGTTGTAGGCGGTGAATACGCTCGGCACAATCAGTATGAGCACCAGAACCGTGGTCATGATGACGCGGTGTCCGTGTTTGCCGTTGGTGTCCTGCACTTTCGGGAAGTGGAGGTATTGGGCGGTGATGTAGGCAGCCAGCGCGATGAACACGCTGTTGATGAAGAACAGATAGAGTGCGCCCACGGCATTCTGCCAGTTGAGGTTGGCGAGCCCGTAGCCCACGGTGCAGAGCGGCGGCATGAGGGCTGTGGCAATGGCTACGCCCGACAGCACGGTGCCCTTCTCCTTGCGCGAAATCTCCAGCACACCCGCCAGACCGCCAAAGAGCGCAATCATCACATCGTAAATGGTGGGCTTGGTACGCGCCAAGAGTTCGGTCGGGTTATCCACCTCCAACGGGGTGAGCACGAAATAGAGTGTGGAGGCTAACAGACTGATAGCCACCATGATGCCCAAGTTCTTCAGTGACGACAACACCAACTGACGGTCGTTGGTTCCCAAGCCGAGCCCAAAGCCGATAATCGGGCTCATGAGCGGCGAGATAAGCATCGCGCCAATGATAACCGGTATGGAGTTCACGTTGAGTCCGATACTGGCAATGATGATGGCGATGAACAGAATGTACACTGTCGGTCCGCGGAAAGGCACGTTGTTGCGCACACTCTGGTAGGCGGCATCGACATCAATGTAGTCGGTCATGCTCAGGATAGAGCGGAGAAAACTTTTTATGTTCATAGCAATGGCTTAATGTGTTGATATTCTACAGTTTGAGTGTGCTGATACGTTGCATCGCCTCGGCGATATTGTCGGGGTTGCCAAAGCCCGAGAAGCGTATAAAGCCCTTGCCCCAATGCCCGAAACCTTCGCCCGGGGTGCAGACAACCTGACAACGGTCAAGCAGCAGGTCGAAGAACTCCCACGAGCCCATATTGTGCTGGGCGCGCACCCATACATAAGGGCTGTCCTGTCCGCCGTACACCTCCATGCCGATGGCTTGCAGACCGCGCTTAATCGCCTGTGCATTAGCACGATACACATCTATCTGCGCCCGCGTCTGGCGGTAGCCTTCGTTGGTGAGTACTGCCTCGGCGGCCCGCTCGGAGATATAACTGGTGCCGTTGTACTTGGTGCAAACTCGGCGGTACCACATCGCGTTCAGACTGACGGGTTCGCCCTGCCCGTTGGTGCTCATAAGTGCCTTAGGCACAATGGTATAGCCGCACCTCACGCCCGTGAAACCAGCCGTCTTGCTGAAACTGCGAATCTCTATCGCCACCTCCCGCGCATCCTCTATCTCGTAGATAGAGTGCGGCACATCGGGCGTTTGGATAAACGCCTCGTAAGCCCCGTCGAAGATAATCAGACTATGGTGCTCGCGTGCATAGTTCACCCAGCGCGTCAGTTGCTCTCGGTTGAGGGCTGTCCCCGTGGGGTTATTGGGCGAACAGAGATAGATTATATCTGCCTGTTGCTCAGGCAGTTCGGGGCAAAAGTCATTGTCGGGCGTGCAGGGCAACATGATGAGGTCGCTCCAGCGGTCGCCCAACCAGTCGCCCGCGCGCCCGTCCATCACATTCGTATCCACGTAGGCGGGATAGACGGGGTCGGGTATCGCCACGCGGTTGTGTTGTGACAGGATGTCTCCGATATTGCCAATGTCGCTGCCCGCACCGTCCGAGATGAAGACTTCGTCCGCCTCCATGGGTATGCCGTGCAGCTTATAGTCGAAGTCGGCAATCCGTTGGCGCAGCCATTCGGGACCCTCCTCCAGCCCGTAGCCGTGGAATGTGCGGGTGTCCGCCTGGTCATTCACCGCCTTGTGGAGTGCTTCTATCACCACAGGTGCCAGCGGACCTTGCACATCGCCGATGCCGAGGCGGATAATGCGCTTGTCGGGGTGTTTTTGTTCGTATGCCTTTGTGCGATTCACAACCTCCGTGAAGAGGTAGGTCGCACGAAGTTTGCAGAAGTTTGTATTGATATTCATTGCGTTACGTGATTACGTCATAGTTCTATCTCGCCATCGAACACGAAATCGGCGGTGCCCGTCATCAGTATGTGTCCCTGCTCGTTGAGGGCTATCCGCAGGTCGCCTCCGCGGAGGTGAACCGTCACCTCGCGGTCCGTCAGGTGGTGGTGTATGGCTGCCACCGCGGTGGCACAAGCCCCCGTGCCGCAAGCCATCGTCTCCCTGCTGCCGCGTTCCCACACCCGCATGTCTATCTCCTGCCGGTTGCGCACGGCGGCGAACTCCACGTTGGTGCGCTCGGGAAAGGGTGGGGCACATTCGATTATCGGACCCAACTGCTCCACAGGCACGCCGTCC
The DNA here is from genome assembly GCA_934667275.1 of uncultured Bacteroidales bacterium. Lineage (GTDB taxonomy): Bacteria > Bacteroidota > Bacteroidia > Bacteroidales > Paludibacteraceae > Colicola. Next base: position 274,483 of record CAKULK010000001.1, read on the forward strand.
AGCGTATCGTAGAAGAGTATGGCGTGCGGGTTACCCACATTGACGGCGGTCAGGTTGATGTCCTGCCTGTGTATGGACAGATGTAAGTCGCTTATATTCTGCGGTTTGCCCATATCCACCTGCACGCTTTGCACTTTATTGCCCATCAGCATGAGGTGCAGGGTCTTCACTCCCGCCAGCGTTTCGAGGGTGATGTCGGTCTTGCGGGTCAACCCTCGTTCATACACATATCGGGCGATGCAGCGTGAGGCGTTGCCGCACATCTGCGCCTCCGAACCGTCGGCATTGAAGATGCGCATACGGAAGTCGCACGTTTCACTTGGCAGGATAAGCACAATCCCGTCGCCCCCGATGCCCGTGTGTCGGTCGTTCCATCGGCGTGCCAGCGCACTCCAATCCTCATTCTCCGGCACCTGTTGCGTGACCATATATATATATATATAGTCATTCCCCAACCCGTGCATCTTCGTGAACCGTATTCTTGACATCTTATTGCTGCTAAACAATATTTTGCAAAGTTACTGCTTTTTTCTGATTTGCACAAATGGACCGGTTTTTCTTATGGCAAATAGGTGAAACATTTGTATATGTTGCTTTTTTTTTGTAACTTTGCAAGGTTTTGAATACCGCAAAGTATGCGAACATTTTGGTTGATAGTTTATTACGCTTTTGCACGAAAGTTGCCCAAATCCACGATTCCTATATTAGGAAAGATGGCATATCGGTTACGTTACCGTTGTGCCAAACATTTGTTTATGGAATGTGGTATTTCTGTGAATGTGGAGCAGGGGGCGTATATCGGCAATGGCAAGCATTTCCGAGTGGGCAACAATGTGGGCATAGGAAAAGATTTCTGTTCCCATAATCGTCCGTTAGTGATTCGTGACGGGTTGCTCATGGGCGAAGATGTCCTACTTTTAGGGGGGGGCATTCATTCGCAAACCCTGATGTACCAATAGGCTCAGAGTCGGAGATGAACCCCACAACGCCATTGGAGATATGTGGTGATGTATGGATTGGTTCACGAGTGATTATTTTGCCCGGGTGCAAACGTATAGGGGCGCACAGTATTGTTGGTGCGGGAGCGGTCGTTACTCACGATGTACCCGACTATGCCATTGTCGGTGGCAATCCTGCTAAAGTGATTAGAATGAGAAAAAGAACGGATACAAATTTATGAAGATATTGATAGTGGCATCGGATAAAGGCGGTCACTTTACTCCTTTCATAGAGGAGCAGATAGTGGCATTGATGCAAGATGGGGTGGAGGTGGAACGTTTCGGCGTGATGCGGAAAGGGGCTGTCGGATACTTGATGGAGATGCCACGGTTGTGCCGTGTTATCAAAGAGGTTAAACCGGACATTATTCACGCGCACTATGGTTTGAGTGGACTATTGGCAGGGTTGGCTGCGTTTGTCTCAATTCCGTTTAGACATGTACGAAGAATTCCTGTTGTCACTACCTATCATGGTAGTGATATCAACGAACCGAAAGTGTTGCGACTTTCGCGTTGGGCGATGCGTCTCTCGGCGTGGAATATCTTTGTATCGCAGCGCAATGTGGACACAGCCACCAAGGTGTGTACCCTAAAAAACTACTCATTGATTCCTTGTGGCGTAAATTTGACTGATGACCAATTGCTTACACGTGAGGAAGCGCGGCAACAATGTGCCTTGCATGATGTACAATGCGTGATTTGGAATGGAGAAGAGCAAAAGAAATGCTCTTTCAGGGATATCCAAGATACTGCCCTTATCCTTTTTGCAGGTGCTTTTGATAATGCAGTAAAAGATGCGGCACTTGCTCAAAAGGCTGTTGATGCACTCAATGCTCAAAATGCAGCAGTCCATGCGCAGTTGATAGAACTGCGCGGATATACACGAGAGGAGGTGAATAAACTGATGTGTGCTGCTGATTGTCTGCTGCTTACGAGTAAACGAGAGGGTAGTCCGCAGGTCATCAAGGAGGCTATGGCGTGCGGTTGTCCGATTGTTTCTGTAGATGTGGGTGATGTGGCAGAGCGTATAGCGGGCATAGATGGTTATTATGTGGTCCCAACTCGTAATCCGCAGGAAATTGCCAATTTCTTAACACGAGCCCTCTCTTTTTCTAACTTTCAAGAAATAAAGAGCCATACTTCTGCTTGTATGGGGCGTACTGCGGCGCGCCGTCATTTGCAGGAGATGGGACTAACCAATTTCCAGGTGGTACGTGCATTGCAGACTGTTTATTCTGCTGTTTTGGCACAATAATTTATTATTTTTAGGCGAAAATTTGCACAGATGCGGAAAAGATCGTACCTTTGCACTGCAAAATAAAAGACGAATACAAACAAGCGTTTTGTAATCCTCATCGGAGGCATCGAAAGCCGGATAAGATGACTGGGTAAAACCATCGAATCTTGTTCGGCTTTTTGTGTGCGGAGGATATATAAGTACAAAAAACGGATAAATTATGACAAACAACCAGATTGATTACGGCTCAGGCAAAGTGAGCACACTCTTCCGGCAGGTGTTTGTGCCGACCCTGTTCGGCATGCTGAGCCTCTCGGCAGTCACCATGATTGACGGTATCTTTGTCGGACACGGTGCGGGCAGCGACGGCATCGCAGCGGTGAATATCTGCATCCCGCTACTGATGATTCTGCATGGCACAGGACTTATGATAGGTGCAGGCTGCTCGGTACTGGCGTCCATCGACCTCTCGCAGGGGCGTGTACGTATGGCACGCGCCCGTCTGACACAGGCAATGGTCTTCGTCACCGTCATCGCAGTCATTGCCATCATGGCGATAATGCTCTTCCCGACACGTATGGCGTACATCTTGGGCTCGTCGGAGCACCTCTTGCCGCTGGTCAAGGACTACCTGATATGGTTCGCGCCCTCGCTGCTCTTCCAGATGTGGACGGAGGTCTCGCTCTTCTCCATACGCTTGGACAGTGCCCCGCGCCTTGCCATGTGGTGCAGCATCACGAGTGCCGTGCTCAACGCGGTACTGGACTGGCTTTTCATCTTCCCGCTCGGCATGGGCGTCATGGGAGCCGCTTTGGCTACCTCGATATGCTGTTTCGTAGGGGCAATGATAGCCGTGGTGTATATGCTGTTCCATGCCCGCAAGATGCGTCTGCACCCCTTGCACCTGAGCCGCAGAGGGCTGTCTTTCTTTACCCGCGACCTCGCCGAACAATGCAAGGTGGGCTTCTCCACATTGCTCAACCAGATGACTATGGCAATGCTGTTCTTTGTTGGTAATCATGTGTTTATGCGCTATCTCGGCGACGACGGCGTAGGCGCATTCGGCATCAGTTGCTACTACATGCCCTTCGTCTTTATGATTGGCAACGCCATTGCGCAGTCCGCACAACCCATCATCAGTTACAATTTCGGCTTGGGGCAGACCTCACGTGTCCGCGAGACACTGCGCGTGTCGCTGGAGACCGCCATCGTATGCGGCGTACTGCCGACGCTGCTGTTTATGTTCTTCCCGCAATGGCTCGTGGCACTGTTTCTCGACACCACAATGCCCGCCGCACAAAGGGCGATAGAAGGCTTCCCCTACTACTGCACGGGCTTCGTGTTCTTCGTTGTGAACCTCGCCGCTATTGGCTACTACCAGAGTGTGGAGCGCGTACTACCTGCCACCACCTTTGCCTTATTGCGCGGAGTGGTCTTCCTCGTGCCGTGCTTCCTGTTGCTGCCTGAAGTGCTGGGAATCAAAGGGATATGGCTTGCCCTTGCCCTGTCCGAATGCCTCACCACCACAGTGATAGTGCTCACGAGCACACTCCATCACATCTGTAGTGGGCATGCATTCAGGCTCCATAGCCTACGTAGTTAGAGTTTGTTTGTCAATCTGACTATCGGCTCCAGCCCTCTACTTTGTAAACCTTTTCTGCGAGTTTCATTGCCTTTTTAGGCTTGCCATCAGGGGCAAACCATAGTTCTATTCGGGCTGCATACGGGTCACCCCAACTGCCTGTATCAATACGAAACTCTTTGCTGAAACCGCGTACTCCCTTGAATTCAGGTACATTGGTTGCATCGAAATAGAGTGACAGTTCAATGTTGGATGTCACCTCATACGCCTTTAGGAAAAGGACTCCTTTGGGGAAGTCCTTCAGATAGGCGGCATAAAAATAGTCCCCGATATAGGGTGATGCATAGACCTCAAATGTTCCGATTTGTGCACTATCCACCAATGCGCTTTTGTCTTCGGTGTCCTTGTACCATCTGTAGCAATAGCGGGGAGTCTCACTATTTATATATTGGGTATCAAACTTAGGCATTTCGATGTCTGGTAAAGGTACTTCATACGCTACTCCTGCTTGGATGGGGTGCCGTTTGCCGAAATCATCCTGTTGGTTATAAAGCATACAAAAGATGATAAAGAGCACCGGTCCCACAAGGCAGGCGAGACTGCCCAATAGTGCATGCCCTGAGGCAGTAGCATATTGCTTATATTTCAGGGCTACAATAAACTCAGTAATATACAGGATAATGCACGAAATAACTGATAGTAAGGATATTACAAATACCGTTATATGCAGTGGATATTCACTTTCGCCTTTGTAGTACGGGAATATCCAGCAATAAGTAAGGGGTACCAATGCCACCAAAAAGACAAGAATCCAAAGTACACTCAAGCGAATGAATTTGGATGCTTTGGAGTCTTTTGTCAATGCTTTGGAGCCGTTATGCAAACTTTTGTTGCCGAATATGCATCCAAACACAAACATGGTCAAGGTGCATAATCCCCATATTATCAAAGAAATCCACTGCACAGTATTCTGTATATTAATTGTTTATGCCGCTATTGCACCCGCTTTGCCGTGAGGGTGACGGGCTTTTTGCCAAGGCGGGTGCCGATGATGTACCACTCTCCGCCATCGCGGACTTTGAGTTTGCGCTTGAGTTGGTCGGGGCTGAGGGGATAGTTGCGCGTCACGATGTTGCATTGTCGCAACGGGGTGTCGGGTTCACACACTTCCCATACCCGCCCGGGGAAGGAGGGGTGCAGAAAGTCTGCGGTATAGAGGTGGGTGTTGGGGGCTAACTTTGCCAACCTGAAATGTGCACTTACGTAGTTGTACAAGCCCGCTTTCAAGATAGCGGCATTAGGCTCATAGAGGTATTTGCCTATCTTTTGCGCCATGGTGGCAACGGCATTCTGCTCGTCTTGTCTGCCTACTGCCAAAGCCTTGTATGGGTCTCCGTCCTGCCATTGGGCAGGTATGTCTATGGCAATCAAGCGGCTTTCCTCATTTTCGGCAGATATCAAAAGAACCTCTTTCACTTCGTTATCCACTGCCACCACATGGGTGTCCCATACCATATCGGGCAACGCCCGCAGGGCTGCGGTGATGTCAAGCATCGGGCTGAGTTTGAATAACAAGACCTTGGTTTTGGTGCGAAGGGTGGGTAATAGTTTTATCAGATCGGGTTCGCAATCCTCTAAGCGAAATACCTTGCCGCCATTCTTGTCCCGTCGCGCGGGGTCCACGCATAGCACATCCACGGGTGGCATATCCTGCAAATACGCTTCCGCGGTGGTATTGTGAATATGGATATTGGGTGCGTACAGCCCGAAGTTATGCTCCGCGATACGGCATAGTTCCACGTTCTGCTCTATGTAGTCCACGTGCCCGAACGTCTGCGCCATGAAGTACGCATCTACACCATATCCACCCGTAAGGTCTGCGCAACGTACCTTTCCGAATGGGTAGCCGCATAGGGTAGGATGCGCTTTCACTATCGCAGCCTTGTAGCGCGCAGTGGCTTCCGACGAGCATTGCTCGCACGACAGGCGCACGGGGTACCACCAATCCTCTAACGCCGCAAACGTAGGGAGTTTGTGGGCGGTACGCTGCCGTCCGTCCACCTGTTGGAGCATAAAACGAAAGTCGGCATCCGACAATTCGGGATACCGACTACGCTGCAAAGCCAATTGCTCCACATCTATCATGTGCCACTATTTGGATGGCGTGGTGATGACAATGCGGAAGTTCATAGTGGGTGGTGTGAATTTTCTATCTTCCTCGTAAGCAAAGTCGCTAACACGATAATTAAACTCAGCCCACTTGATGCCATAGGTGAAATCGTAAACCTCTGTGTAGTAAACCCATGTGCCATTCTCCAATTGTACCTCTGCGGGTGTCACAAAAGGCAACAAGTGTTGGCGTGCATATTCCGTAGAGTTGTTGTCAAAGACGGCATACGCTTTCACTTCTCCGTTGTCGAATACGTTCTCTGTAATCTCGGGTACATCTACACCTGCATAGAAATAGTTGTTGGCAAAATAAGTGGTATCAGAAAATTCTGTGTATTGCCACTCTCGTGCCTTGACTGTTACATTCACAATCTTCTGTGTGCTACCCACAATGGTTGTGGTGCTGTAGTCGCAACTGACAAAGGTTGCGGCAACTGCTAAAAAGAAAACAAGATACTTTTTCATACTATTGGTTCTCATATTGTTTGTTGATGAGTTGAATAACCCTGCAAAGTTACACATTTCCTGTGAGATATGCAATAGCGTGATGAAAAGCAGGCGTTTTTTGTGCAATGTATGTTGCAGAAGTGTGGGTTTTTATGTACCTTTGCAGTCGCAATGAGAGAGAAAATGTATATACAAACAAAAGAGGAGAGCATTACTACTCTCCCTGTGAACCAGCTGGGGCTCGAACCCAGGACCCCATCCTTAAAAGGGATGTGCTCTACCTGCTGAGCTACTGATTCATGCTTTTTCTCAAAAGCAGGTGCAAAGGTACTGCTTTTTTTTGAACCATGCAAATAATTAGTGCATTATTTTTGTTTTTAACAGAGAAATCATACTACAAATGGACATAGACAAGACATATTCGCGCCGAAAAACAACACAAACAAAGGTCGGAAACATCTACATTGGTAGTGATTATCCTATCCGTATTCAAACTATGGCGAATACCTCAACCAATGATATAGAGGGTAGTGTGGCACAGGCGCAACTCTGTATTGCTGCCGGTGCAGAGTTAGTGCGCTTCACTACACAGGGTTTGCGAGAGGTGGAGTCGCTGAAGGAAATACACCGGCAACTCAACTCGCTGGTTCCGCTTGTTGCCGATGTGCATTTTCAAGCCGATGTGGCAGATGCGGCTGCGCAAGTGGTGGAGAAAGTGCGTATCAATCCGGGAAACTACATTGATCCTGCACGGAAGTTCAAGCATATTGACTATACTGATGAGGAATACCAAACCGAACTCGCGCGGTTGCGTGAGCGTTTCACGCGTCTGCTCAATATATGCAAAACGCATCATACCGCTATCCGTTTGGGTGTGAACCATGGCAGTCTGAGCGACCGTATTATGTCACGCTACGGCGACACGCCTGCAGGGATGGTGGAGAGCGTGATGGAGTTCCTGCGCGTGGCGATGAGCGAGCAGTTTATGAATATCGTCATCTCTGTCAAAGCAAGCAATACGCGCGTGATGGTAGAAACGGTACGTCTGCTTGTGCGTGAGATGGACAAAGAGGGGATGGCATTTCCGTTGCATTTGGGTGTGACAGAAGCGGGTGAAGGTGAAGACGGGCGTATCAAATCGGCAGTCGGTATTGGTGCACTACTGGCAGAAGGAATAGGCGATACGGTGCGTGTGAGTCTGAGCGAAGCCCCTGAAAACGAGATACCCGTTGCCCGCGCTTTTGTGGATTATTTCGTCAATCCGCAAAGTGTCCGCTATGCGGGCAGTACTCGGATTTCAGTGGAGAACGGCACGGTTTGCTACGCTGATGAAGATACCGATTGGGCTCTTTTCCAACTGCATGCTGCCGCAGAGTGCGGACGTCTGCTGTGGAAGTATCAAGCCGCTAATCTTGTGTTGCACAACCCGAATTTCAGTGCAGAGCAATTGGAGCGACTGGGTAAGGATATTCTTCAAGCCTCGCGCGTGCGCGTATATAAAACGGAGTACATTTCTTGCCCCGGGTGCGGGCGTACCTTGTTCGACCTCGAAAAGACTATTGCAGAAGTGAAAGCCGCTACGCAACATATCATTGATTCCAAAACAGGCAAACCTATACAGGGACTGAAGATAGGCGTGATGGGCTGTATCGTGAACGGTCCCGGTGAGATGGCGGATGCCGATTACGGCTATGTGGGTGCGGGGCGCGGACGTGTCAGCCTCTATCGCAGCAAAGAGTGCGTACTGAAGAATATCCCGCAAGAGGAGGCTGTAGAGGCATTACTGAATCTGATAGCAACTACCCGATAATCACCCGATGAAAGTATGGTATCCTATTAGGAATCACCTATTAATCACCTACTCATTACTTAGCAATTAACTAATAGAATCATGAATATAGCAGATTACACAATCATCCGCCCGGAACAACTGACAGACAATGTGGTGGATATGATAAGCAGACAATGGATGCTGATAACCTCGGGAACTGCCGAGTCGTTCAACACAATGACCGCTTCGTGGGGGGCGATTGGCTTTGTATGGAAGCACCCTGCGGCATTTATTTTGGTACGCGAATCGCGCTATACATTCCAATTTCTGCAACGCGAACAGAGTTTTACGTTGAGCGTTTTTGAAGAAAAATACCGTCATGCGCTGAATATCTGCGGCACAAAATCGGGACGTGATACCGATAAAGTGGCAGAAGCAGGACTGACACCCATGCCACTGCCTTCGGGAATGATGGCGTTCGGCGAAGCACATTTGGTGGTGGAATGCCGCACGATGTTTGAGCAACTGATGGATACACAGAATTTTACGGCCGCGTTCAAGGAAGATATATTGGCATCATGCTATGCCAAGGATGCGTCGAGGCATCATTTGTTCGTGGGAGAGATTGCTAATATTTATATCAAAAAGCAGTAATTTGGTTAGCGAACAGGGGCGGGAAAGATGATAGATTAATAATTGTTTTTTCTGCAGATACCGCTTGTATGTTCCGAAAAAAAGCAGTACCTTTGCACTCGATTTAGGGGACTTTGTATTGGTTTGAGTGGCGTGCCACGGACAAAACAACGAGGACCTTGTAACCCGCCGAGAACCTCACTCGCAAAACAGGTAGTAATGGTGCAGAAAAGTGTAATACGTATTCCCGCCTTGGTGGATATGCACGTGCATTTCCGAGAGCCGGGTTACCCTCAAAAAGAGACTATCCGTAGTGGCAGCAATGCCGCTATGTGCGTCGGCTACTCCGATGTGTTTACAATGCCGAATCTCAATCCCGCTCCCGACAATTTAGATCATTTGCGCATACAACAAGGGATTATTGCCCGTGACAGCCTCATTGGCGTGCACCCCTATGCCAGTATCACCCTCGGCCGTAAAGGCGAGGGTGAACTCGTTAATATGGGTGAACTCGCGCCGTATGTGGCGGGGTTTTCCGATGACGGATGCGGCGTACAGAGCGAAGAACTGATGCGCCGTGCAATGGAAGAATGTGCGCGGGTGGGGAGTATGATTGTGGAGCATTGCGAGGTGAACGATCTGCTGCACAATGGATATATACACGCAGGCGCGTATGCACGTGCGCACGAGCATCGGGGTATATGCTCCGAGAGCGAGTGGCGCGAGGTGGAGCGGAATATCCGATTGAGCGAGGAGACGGGCTGCCGCCTGCATATCTGCCATATATCGACCAAAGAGAGCGTGCAACTCATCCGCGAGGCGAAAGCGCGCGGGGCGAAAGTAACCTGCGAGACGGCACCGCATTACCTGCTTTTGGACGAGCGTTGTATGGGCGAGGACGGCTGCTGGAAGATGAACCCGCCCTTGCGGGGTGTTGACGACCGTATGGCACTTCTTGCGGGCATACAGGACGGCACAATCGATGTGATTGCCACCGATCATGCACCGCATACCGCCGAGGAGAAAAGCCGCGGTCTGAAGGGGAGCGCGTTCGGTATTGTGGGGATAGAGTGCGCTTTCCCGCTTATGTACACTTACTTGGTGCGTACGGGGTTTATTTCGCTGGAGCGGTTAGTGGAACTGATGTCTACCCGTGCACGAGAGATAACGGGCTTGCCGCAAGGCACTTCGTGGGCGACGTTTGAGGTGGAGACCCCGTACGAAATCAATCCCGATACATTTCTCTCCCAAGGACACTCCACGCCTTTTGCGGGCTGGACGGTCTATGGACGATGTGTGGAGACCGTGTATAACGGGAAAGTTGTTTTTCAAACAAGTAATAAGTAATAGTTAATAATTAATATGCAAACTGCCGTTTTTGTCCTTCTCTCCAACGAAATGATTGCGAGCCGCGTCTATAAGATGTGCCTGCGCGGAGCGACCGACGGCATCAGGGCGGGGCAGTTTGTGGATATAGCCGTACCCGGGCAGTTCCTGCGCCGACCGATCTCAGTATGCAATGTGGAAGGTGATGTGCTGACCCTTATATATAAGGTGGTGGGCGACGGGACGCGCAAGATGTCGCAGTTACAAACAGGCGCAACGCTCAACGTGCTGACGGGATTGGGAAACGGGTATAATCTTGACAAAGCGGGAGAACAACCGCTGCTGGTCGGGGGCGGGGTAGGGGTGCCGCCGCTCTACTATCTGGCAAAACAACTGCGGGCAAAGGGAAAAACTGTGCGGGTGATATTGGGTTTCAATACGCGGGAGGAAGTGTTCTTTGAGGACGAGTTCCGTCAATTAGGCTGCGAGGTACAGGTTACTACGGCAGACGGCTCTTATGGAATAAAAGGTTTTGTAACTGCTGCTCTCCCCTTAGAATGGGAGCCGGAGGGGTCTCGCTACTACTACGCCTGTGGACCATTGCCAATGCTGCGTGCGCTAGTGCAAGCAGCGGGAACGAATGGCGAGGTGAGTATGGAGGAACGGATGGGTTGCGGTTTCGGGATATGCGTGGGGTGCAGTATTCAAACGAAGACCGGTATCAAGCGGGTGTGCAAAGAGGGACCGGTGTTTAGAGTTGATGAGTTGAATAGTTTAGAAGTTTAGGAGAAGTTGAAAAAGTTGATATAGTTAAGTAAGTAGTTTAGTTTTAACTTCTAAACAAATTGAACGAATTAAATTTCTTCTTAACGGATCAACGATTCAACTGCTTAACCAACAAAGAATGAGCAACAGACTGAATATATCGCTTTCGGGGGTGGAGATGAAGAACCCTGTCATACCAGCGTCGGGGACGTGCGGTTTCGGGCAGGAATTGGGCGAGTGCTACGACCTGAATATACTGGGGGCTATCTCGTGCAAAGGCACGACCCGCGAGGCACGCTACGGCAATCCGCTGCCGCGTATCGCCGAGTGCGGCAACTATGGAATGATTAACGCCGTGGGATTGCAGAACCCCGGTGTGGACGAGGTGATACAGCACGAGTTGCCCGCACTGCGAAAGATATACAGCGGTCCGATAATAGCGAACATCAGCGGTTTTTCGATAGACGACTACGCCTACACGTGCGAGCGGATAGACAAGGAGACCGACACGGCGATATTGGAGGTGAATATCAGTTGCCCCAACGTGCACAACGGCGGTATGGCGTTTGGTACGAGTGCGGAGGCGGCAGCGGATGTGACACGTGCTGTAAAAGCCGTAACCAAGAAGCCGGTATATATGAAACTCAGTCCGAATGTAACGGACATCGTCTCGATAGCGCGGGCGTGCGAGGACGCGGGGGCGGACGGGTTGTGCTTGATCAATACGATGCTCGGTATGCGGATAGATATCCGCCGTCGCCGCCCCGTGCTGGCAAACCGGTACGGCGGGTATTCGGGAAACGGGATTTTCCCCGTGGCACTCCGAATGGTGAACCAGGTGGCGCAAGCGTGCAAGGTGCCGGTGATCGGTTGCGGCGGTGTGAGCAGGGCGGAAGATGTGATAGAGATGATGATGGCAGGGGCTACGGCGGTAGAGATAGGGGCTGCCAATCTGGTTAATCCGATGGCGTGCAAAGAGATTATTGAGGAGTTACCGGGGCTGATGGACGAACTGGGGATAGAGAGGATTGAGGATATTATAGGCATAGTTAATAAATAGAAAATCTAGAAATTCTAGAAAAAACAGATGAACTAGAATATCCAGAGAAAGCAGAATATGAAAAGAGATGTAATTATAGCGTGTGATTTTGCGAGTGCGGAGGCAACGTACGCATTCTTGGACAAGTTTACGGAGGAGAAGCCGTTTGTAAAAATCGGTATGGAACTCTATTATGCCGAGGGACCGGCTATCGTGCGCGAACTGAAAGCACGCGGGCACAAGATATTCCTTGACCTCAAACTGCATGACATACCCAACACGGTGAAGAAAGCGATGGCGGTGCTCTCGCGCCTGGATGTGGATATGGTGAACCTGCACGCCGCGGGAACGAAAGAGATGATGCGTGCCGCGTTGGAAGGGCTGACCCGCGAGGACGGTACCCGTCCTATTCTGCTCGCCGTAACGCAACTGACCTCCACCAGCGAGGAGCGTATGCACGAAGATTTGCTGATACCAGGCAAGATAGGCGAAGTGGTGGTGCACTACGCACAATGCGCCAAAGAAGCGGGTTTGGACGGTGTAGTCTGCTCGCCGCTTGAGGCGGGAATGGTGAAAGCCGCATGCGGGCAGGATTTCCTGACCGTAACACCGGGTATCCGTTTTGCCGACGGACAGACGGGCGACCAGGTACGAATCACCACGCCCGCCCATGCGAAAGAGATTGGCAGTGACTATATAGTGGTAGGGCGACCGATTACGGCGGCGGAAGGCCCCGTGGCAGCATACCGGCGGTGTGTGGAGGAATTTGTAAATGTGTAAATTTGTAAATTTGTAAATCGGATATGAAACTGAGTGAACAAATAGCCAAGGATTTGCTGAAGATACGGGCAGTCTTTTTGCGTCCCGAGGAGCCGTTTACATGGGCGAGCGGCATCAAGAGCCCTATCTATTGCGACAACCGTCTGACGCTCTCTGACTGTGCGGTGCGCGAGGACGTGGAGAACGGTCTGGCGGAGACGATACGCACCTACTACCCCGAAGCGGAGGTGCTGATGGGTACGTCCACCGCGGGGATTGCGCATGCGGCTATCACAGCCACCAAACTGAACCTGCCGATGGGGTATGTGCGCTCGGGTGCGAAAGACCACGGCCGCCAGAACCAGATCGAAGGGCGATTGGAAAAAGGACAGAAAGTGGTGGTGGTAGAGGACTTGATTTCCACCGCAGGCAGTTGTATCGAGGTGGTGAACGTGCTGTGTGAGGCGGGTGCAGAGGTGCTCGGCGTGGTGTCGATCTTCACCTACGGTATGCAGAAAGGGCTTGACCGTCTGGCGGAAGCGCACGTGGAGAACCACAGTCTCTCGTGCCTCGATACCTTGGTGGAAGTAGCCGCACAAGAGGGCTATATCCGCAACGAGGACAAGGCGCGCCTGATACAATTCCGCAACAACCCGAGCGACGAGAGTTGGATGAAGCGGTAAATCTCGTGCCTTTGTCGGGTCAATTACGGCAACGACACGGCAACGAGACGGCAACGACAGCGGAGGATACCGAGACCTTACCCTGTTTTTAACGAACAAACAAACCAAAAATATGCGTCATCTTTTAGACCCGACCGATTTGACCACCGCGGAGATTGACAATATAATCAATCGCGCATTGGACATCATTGCCCACCCCGCCAAGTACGCGGACGCTTGCCGCGGCAAGAAGTTGGCAACGCTTTTCTATGAGCCGAGTACCCGTACCCGACTGAGTTTTACTGCCGCTATGATGGAACTCGGCGGCAACGTGCTGGGGTTTTCCGACGCCAAGTCGAGTTCGGTAAGCAAAGGCGAGACGGTAGCCGACACGGTGCGCGTCATCTCGTCGTTTGCCGACATCATCGCCATGCGCCACTACAAAGAGGGCGCACCGCGTGTGGCGAGCGAGTACAGCCGCATACCCGTCATCAACGCGGGCGACGGCGGACACTCTCACCCTACGCAGACCATGACCGACCTGCTGACCATACGCCGTGAACTCGGACGTTTCGACCACTTGACCATCGGTCTTTGCGGCGACCTGAAATACGGACGCACCGTCCATTCGCTTATCAAGGCGATGCGCCGCTACGAGGGGACGCATTTCGTGCTGATTTCGCCCGCCGAACTGCGTCTGCCCGACTATATGAAGCAGGAACTCGGCGACCACTATACCGAGGTGCACACCTTGGAGGAGGCGATGCCGATGGTGGACGTGCTCTATATGACGCGCGTGCAGCAGGAGCGTTTTGCCGATCAAGACGAGTACGAGCGGCTGAAAGACGCGTTTATCCTCGATACGGAGAAGATGGCGCTGGCGAAAAAGGATATGATTGTGCTGCACCCGCTGCCCCGCGTAAACGAGATAACGGTGGACGTGGATAACGACCCGCGTGCCGCGTATTTCCGTCAGGTGGAGAACGGCAAGTATGTGCGTATGGCGTTGATCTATACGCTGCTGCAATGGAAAAACGAGCAGCAGGCGCAACCCGCAGCGCACCTGACGGAGACGCTCTGTCACAACGACCGCTGTATCGTAACCACCGAGCCCGTACCACACAAAGTGTATGTGGACGGCGAAGGCAATACGAGGTGTTTCTATTGCGATCATTTGATTTAGAAAATCGGACTAGAAATCCTAGAAGAACTAGTAAATCTAGGGCATCAAGGGAACAGGAAAGATAAACCCCATTAAACTAAAAACTCACAACAATATGTCTCAACTAACCGAACGTGTACAGATGGAGGGATTGACCTTCGACGATGTACTGCTCATTCCCGCTTACTCGGAGGTGCTGCCTCGCGAGGTGTCCCTGCAAGGGCAATTCTCCCGTCATATAACGCTGAATATCCCCGTGGTATCGGCGGCGATGGATACTGTAACCGAAGCCCCGATGGCGATTGCGGTAGCCCGCGAAGGCGGTATAGGCGTGATACACAAGAATATGTCGATTGCGCAGCAGGCGGCTCAAGTGCGTCGGGTAAAACGTGCCGAGAACGGCTTGATTGCCGACCCTATCACGATTACGGCAGAGCAGACGGTGGGCGATGCGCTGCAACTGATGGCAGAGAACCATATCGGCGGTATTCCCGTAGTGGACGCAGAGAACAACCTCGTAGGTATCGTGACGAACCGCGACCTGCGTTTTGAGACACATATGGATCGCACGGTTCGCGAGGTGATGACAAGCGAGAACCTGATCACTATCCAATCGACCGACCACGATGTGATCATGGAGGCGTTTGAGACGCACAAGGTGGAGAAACTGCCCGTCGTAACCGCTGACGGCAAACTGCGCGGGTTGGTAACCTACCGCGACATCACCAAACTGAAAGACTATCCGAATGCGTGCAAGGACGAGTTGGGACGTTTGCGCTGCGCGGCGGGGGTAGGTATCACCGCCGATTTTATGGATCGTGTGGATGCCCTCGTGGCAGAGAGCGTGGATGCGGTGGTGCTCGATTCGGCACACGGACATAGTAAGAACATCGTCAATGCGCTGCGCACGATCAAAGCCAAATATCCCGACTTGGACGTGGTAGTGGGCAATATCGCTACGGCTGAGGCTGCCCAATACTTGGTTGATAACGGGGCAGACGGCGTAAAAGTAGGTATCGGTCCGGGGTCTATATGCACGACGCGTATCATCGCGGGGGTAGGCGTACCGCAACTGACGGCTATCTTCAATGTAGCGGAAGCGTTGCGCGGCACGGGTGTGCCGATGATTGCCGACGGCGGTTTGCGCTACTCGGGTGATGTGGTCAAGGCACTGGCTGCGGGCGGCAACTGCGTGATGTGCGGGTCAATGTTCGCAGGTACGGACGAGGCACCGGGCGAGACGATTATCTACAACGGACGTAAGTTCAAGACCTACCGCGGTATGGGGTCGATAGACGCAATGAAAGCCGGTTCGGCTGACCGCTATTTCCAAGGCGCGGAGAAGAATATATCGAAACTCGTGCCCGAAGGTATCGTGGGACGCGTGCCGTACAAAGGGACGGTGTCGGAGACGATCTACCAACTGCTGGGCGGTCTGCGCTCGGGTATGGGTTATGTAGGTGCACACAATCTGGCGGAACTGCAGACGGCGAAGTTTGTGAAGATCACCGCCGCAGGTATGAGCGAAAGCCACCCGCACGATATTACCATTACATCCGAAGCCCCCAACTACAGCACGAAATAATTTTGTTTTTTGTTGGCATCTTTTCGCCTTGTGCTCGGTCGTTATGAACCACATAACTCCCTCACACAAAACAAAAATCTGCCGAACAAAAAAGCAAAATTTTAATTACCGATAGTGTCAGATAATTTTTACAATGCAGAAAATCATAATACTTGACTTTGGCAGTCAGACCACGCAACTGATCGGGCGGCGGGTACGCGAACTCGATACATTCTGCGAGATACTGCCCTACAACAAATATCCCGAGGATGACTCCGATGTGATCGGCGTTATCCTCTCGGGTTCGCCGCTGAGCGTGTATGCCGACGATGCGTTTCACGCGGACTTGTCGCATATCCGCGGGCGGTTGCCGATACTCGGTATCTGCTATGGCGCACAATACATGAGCCACATCTATGGCGGCAAAGTGGAGAGCGCAGGCACGCGTGAGTACGGACGCCAGAATCTCCTATATATAAATAAGGAGTGTCCGCTTTTCCGTGGTTTCGACGACAACTCGCAGGTATGGATGTCGCATGGCGACAGTATCACCCGTGTTCCGGAGGGGGCAGAGGTGGTGGCTTCTACCGAGACTGTCAAAAACGCTGCTTACTATCTTCCCGCGCCGGAGGGCAATGCCAACGCACCTATCTTCGGCACACAGTTCCACCCCGAGGTGTTCCATTCTTTGCAGGGGACACTCTTGCTGCGAAATTTCGTGGTGGACGTATGCGGCAGCAAGCAGGAATGGAGCGCGGACGCATTTGTGGAGAGCACGGTGCGCGAACTCAAAGCGCAGATTGGCACCGACCGTGTGATTCTCGGTCTGTCGGGCGGCGTGGACTCATCGGTGGTAGCCGTATTGCTCAACAAGGCGATTGGCGACCAACTCACGTGTATCTTTGTGGACCATGGCATGCTCCGCAAAAACGAGTTCCACGATGTCATGCGCGACTATGAGTGCCTCGGACTCAACGTCATCGGCGTGGACGCAAGCGAGAAATTCCTCGCAGACCTCGCGGGAGTGAAAGAGCCGGAGCGCAAACGCAAGATTATCGGCCGCGACTTTGTGGAGGTCTTCAACGCCGAGGCGAAGAAAATCACCGATGCCAAGTGGCTCGCGCAGGGAACTATCTACCCCGACCGCATTGAGAGTCTGAACATTACGGGCAAGGTCATCAAGAGCCACCACAATGTGGGTGGTCTGCCCGAGGAAATGCACCTGCAACTCTGTGAGCCGCTCAAATGGCTTTTCAAGGACGAGGTACGTCGTGTAGGTCGTTCCATGGGTATGCCCGAGCACCTCATCACACGCCATCCGTTCCCCGGACCGGGGCTGGCGGTGCGTATTCTGGGCGACATCACACGCGAGAAAGTGCGTATTCTGCAAGACGCCGACGATATATTTATTCGCAACCTCCGCGAGGCGGGTCTCTACGATGAGATTTGGCAGGCGGGTGCAATCCTCCTCAGTGAGGTGCGTTCGGTAGGTGTGATGGGCGATGAGCGCACCTATGAGAATCCGGTGGCACTCCGTGCCGTAACATCCTCCGACGCCATGACTGCCGACTGGGCACATATCCCGTATGAGGTCTTGGCAAAGGTCAGCAACGAGATTATCAACAAGGTGCAGGGGGTCAATCGCGTATGCTACGACATCTCCTCCAAACCGCCCGCAACTATCGAGTGGGAATAAGAGGTATTTATGAATTATGAATGAAGAATTATGAATGAAATGGGGAGTTGAACGCATAAACGGATTAAACCTGTTCAACTACGCATAAACTCATAAATTTCTAAACCAATAAACAATAATGAAAGTAGGAGTAATTATGGGCAGTACGTCCGATTTGGACGTGATGATGCCCGCTATCCAAACCCTGGAAGAGTTTGGTATTGAGGTAGATAAGCGCGTTATCAGTGCTCACCGTGCGCCGCACGCACTCATGGAGTGGACAGAGAGCGCACGCGAGCGCGGACTGAGCGTTATCATTGCCGGTGCAGGCGGAGCCGCCCACCTCGCAGGTGTCATAGCCGGTCTGACCACCCTTCCCGTCATAGGTGTGCCGGTACGTTCCAAGACCCTCGACGGACTTGACAGCCTGTTGAGCATGGTGCAGATGCCGAGTGGTATTCCGGTGGCATGCGTGGCTATCAACGGTGCGAAGAACGCAGCCTTGCTGGCTATCCAGATGCTTGCGCTCAACGATGCCGACCTGCTTGCCCGATTGGAGGAATTCCGTCGCAAGCAAACCGAGAAAGTACTGAGCGCAACTATTTAAGGAATGTTCCATAATTCCAATCGCGTCAAATAGCAAGGGATGAGCAAGGGATAAGCAACCTATAACTATCCTATAACAAATGTACGGGCAATGATAATGTTCCAAATGGCGCATATTTGCCCCAAAGAAAACAGATAAAACCAACAACATGGCAAATTATCGCATATATGTAGAGAAGCGCGAAGCCTTTCGTGTGGAGGCGGAGAGTCTGCGACAGGAGTTGAACGAGAACTTGCAACTCCATATCGCGCAATTGCGCTACATCAATGTCTATGACTTGTTCGGGTTCACTCCCGAACTGCTTGAGCAGAGTCGTTACAGCGTCTTCGGAGAGGTGGTAACTGACATAGTATCAGATACTTGCGACCTTGCAGGCAAACGCTGCTTGGCTGTGGAGTACATACCCGGTCAGTTCGACCAACGTGCTTCGTCGGCAGTGGATTGTGTGCATCTCATCGACCCGAATGTGGACATCGAGATACGCAGCGCACGCCTGCTCATCTTCGACGACACCGTGAACGACGCGGACCTCGCACGTATTCGCCACTACTACATCAATGC
Source organism: uncultured Bacteroidales bacterium (assembly GCA_934667275.1). Classification (GTDB taxonomy): domain Bacteria; phylum Bacteroidota; class Bacteroidia; order Bacteroidales; family Paludibacteraceae; genus Colicola. Next base: position 293,440 of record CAKULK010000001.1, read on the forward strand.
GGTGGAGTCGCGCGAGAAAGACCTCTCACAGTTGGAGCAGATACAACACACCGACGTCAAACCGTTGGCACAATTAGACGGTTTCCTCAACCTCAAAGAGGAGGACTTGGCACCGTTCTGCAAGCAATGGGGGCTGGCGATGAACGCCGACGACTTGCGTGAGGTGTTGCACTATTTCACCAAAGAGCAACGCAACCCCACAGAGACCGAATTGCGTATCCTCGACACCTATTGGTCTGACCACTGCCGACACACCACGTTCACAACCGTGTTGGAGACTATCAAGATAGATGAGTCCTTTGTTCACGACGAGATAGAGAGTACACTGGGTATGTTCCACGATATTCGCACTGAACTTGGCCGTACTCATAAACCGCTGTGCCTCATGGAGTTAGCCACTATCGGCGCACGCTATTTGCGTAGCAAGGGCTTGCTCGACGATATGGAGCAGAGTGAAGAGAACAACGCTTGTTCGGTTTTCATTGACGTGGATGTTGATGGCAAAACCGAGAAATGGCTCCTTCAGTTTAAGAACGAGACACACAACCACCCCACGGAGATTGAGCCTTTTGGTGGCGCAAGTACCTGTCTCGGTGGTGCAATACGAGACCCGTTGTCGGGGCGCGCGTATGTCTATCAGGCTATGCGCGTAACCGGTGCAGGCGACATCTACAAGCCTGTATCAGAGACCATGGCGGGCAAACTGCCACAACAGATTATCTCCCGCAAGGCGGCGGCCGGCTACTCGTCCTATGGTAATCAGATAGGTCTGGCTACTACCCATGTGCGTGAGATTTACCACCCCGCCTATGTGGCAAAACGCTTGGAGGTAGGTGCTGTGGTGGGGGCAGTGCGTGCTGACGCTGTGCGTCGTGAGTCCCCTGCTGCGGGAGATGTTATCCTGTTGCTCGGCGGACGCACAGGGCGCGACGGTATAGGTGGTGCCACGGGTAGTAGCAAAGAGCATACCGAGGCGTCGCTCGAATCGTGTGGCTCCGAGGTGCAGAAAGGAAACGCACCGGAGGAACGCAAACTGCAACGACTGATGCGCCGTCCGGAGGCTACCCGGCTCATCAAAAAATCGAATGACTTTGGCGCAGGCGGTGTGAGTGTCGCTATCGGCGAGTTGGCAGACGGGTTGGATATCTATCTCGACCGCGTGCCTACCAAATATGCAGGTCTTAATCCCACCGAACTGGCAATTTCCGAATCACAGGAGCGTATGGCGGTTGTGGTGGAAGCCAAAGACCGCGAGGAGATGGAACGCCTTTGTCAGCGTGATAATATAGAGGTTACTTATGTGGCAGATGTTACCGCCACAGGTCGTATGCGCCAGTTCTACAAAGGCGGGATTGTCGCAGACCTGACGCGCGAGTTCATCGACAGCGCAGGTGCAAAGCACTATGCCGACGCCACTATCGGCGCAGTGGAGCAGCGCAATCCTTTCCGTCGCGAGATAGCAGGCAAGACCCTCACCGCGCGTATGGAGAACGCCTTGGCAGACCCCAACGTAACTTCGCAAAAGGGACTGATTGAGGAGTTCGATGCCACGATTGGCCGTAGCACGGTTTTGATGCCTTTTGGCGGACGCCTGCAGCAGACCGAGACCCAAGTGTCGGTACAGAAACTGCCTACCGACGGATATACCAACACGGCATCGATTATGGCGTTTGGTTACAACCCGTTCATCTCAGAGTGGAGCCCGTACCACGGTGCAGCATACGCTGTAGTCGAGGCATGCACAAAAGTGGTGGCAGCAGGCGCGGACTATAGTCGTATGCGTTTCTCCTATCAGGAGTATTTTGAGCGCATGACCCACGACCCGCACACCTATGGCAAACCTCTCTCGGCATTGCTGGGTGCATTGAAGATGCAAGTCTTGCTCGGGCTGCCGTCTATCGGAGGAAAAGACTCTATGTCGGGTACGTTTGAGCATATCTCCGTGCCGCCCACGCTGATAGCGTTCGGTATCACCACTATGGGCGCAGACCGTGTCATCTCGCCGGAGTTGAAACAGGCAGGGCATGCACTTTATCTCATCAAACATACCCCCGAGAGCAACTATATGCCCTCTGTTCCGTGTCTGACTGCCAACTGGAAAGCCACGACCGAGGCGATTGCTGCGGGGAAAATTTGTGCAGCATACGCCATTGGCTTCGGAGGTGTGGCAGAGGCTGTCGCAAAAATGTCGTTCGGTAATGCCCTCGGCGTTGAGATACAGATAGATGAGAACGAACTCTTCGACTACCAATACGGTTCTATCCTTGTGGAAGCAACCTGCCCGCTGGATATGGAAAATGCTATCCTGTTGGGACATGTTGTAGAGGGTAATATGCTGACTATCAACGGCGAAGCAATGTCGCGTGAGCATTTGCACGAGGCTTGTTGCGCACCTTATACACGGGTCTATCCCGCTGCCGTGCCGGCGAAACATCAAGCCCTGCTGCCTGCGGGCGTAGAGGCTCAGGCACCAAAGAAGGCACCGTTGGTGTATGCGGGCGAGGCGGTGGAACATCCTACAGTGTATATTCCTGTCTTCCCGGGGACCAACTGCGACTACGATAGTGCCAAAGCATGGCGCAACGCGGGGGCTGTGGTGGAGACCACCGTCTTCCGTAACCTGACGGGAGCAGATGTACTCGCCTCCATCGACGAGATGGTAGAGCATATCAATCGCGCACATATATTGATGTTCGTGGGTGGTTTCTCGGCAGGTGATGAGCCGGACGGAAGTGGCAAGTTCATCGCGTCGGTTATCAATAATATAAAGGTGTCGGCGGCAATAGAGTCGCTTATCGCACGCGGCGGACTTATTTTGGGTATCTGCAATGGTTTCCAGGCACTTGTCAAGAGCGGTCTTCTGCCCTATGGCAAGACAGGCAGTGTTACTACGCAGTCGCCGACTCTCTTCCGCAACGACATCAATCGCCACGTATCGCAAATGGTAACGACCGTCGTCGCTTCCACCAACAGCCCTTGGTTGAGCAATATGCAACAGGGCGACGCACACACGATAGCCGTCAGTCATGGCGAGGGTAAGTTTGTTGTGTCGGAGGCATTGGCAGCCGAGTTGTTCCGCAATGGGCAAGTGGCGTTCCGTTATGCCGACCCCGTTACTTTGCAACCGACCATGCAGTCGCCGGCAAACCCCAACGGTTCTTACTATGCTATCGAGGGTATCATCTCGCCAAACGGACAGATATTGGGTAAGATGGCGCACTCCGAGCGATACGAGGACAATGTTTTCAAGAATATCAGCGGACAGAAACGCCAGACCTTGTTCGACAATGCTGTGCGTTATTTCCGCAAGAAATAATCGCTGTATTTTCCCTGTGGTTTCCCTGTGGATACCCTGAGGATAGCAGGACAAAACGCATAAACTGATAAACGCATAAACTAATAAACCATCAATAATGGCACAACATTATGAAGCAGCCGGCGTGAACCTCGAAGCAGGATACGAGGTAGTAAGCCGTATCAAATCGCATGTGAAATCGACTGCCCGCAAAGGTTCGATGGGCGGTATCGGCTCATTCGGAGGTATGTTCGACCTGAGTGCGCTCAACATCAAAGAACCGGTACTCGTTTCGGGTACAGACGGTGTGGGGACGAAACTGAAACTCGCTTTCGAGTTAGACAAGCACGACACCATCGGTATCGACGCCGTGGCGATGTGTGTCAACGATGTGTTGGCACAGGGTGCAGAGCCACTTATCTTCCTCGATTATGTGGCTATCGGGCATAATATCCCCGCCAAAGTGGAGGCTATCGTGGCTGGTGTGGCAGAGGGCTGCCGCCAAGCAGGTTGCGCGCTGGTCGGAGGTGAAACCGCCGAAATGCCGGGTATGTACGGCAATGGCGAGTACGACATCGCCGGCTACACCACCGGCGTAGTGGAGAAATCGAAACTCATCGACGGCAGCAAGGTGAAAGCAGGCGATGTGTTGGTGGGTATTCCTTCTACGGGCGTACACTCCAACGGATTCAGTCTTGTACGTAAGATTGTGGCAGACGCAGGACTCGACTTGCGCCGCGTATATCCCGAATTGAGCGCAGACAAGACGCTCGGCGAGGTGTTGCTCACCCCGACACAGATTTATGTGAAGCAGGTGCTCGACGTGATACACCAATTGGATGTACACGGCGTGGCGCATATCACGGGTGGTGGTTTCGACGAGAATATCCCGCGTATCCTTGGTGAAGGACAGGGTATCGTCATCAACGAGGGCAGTTGGACTATTCTGCCGGTGTTCCGTTGCTTGGAGAAATGGGGCAATATCCCCCATCGTGAGATGTACAACATCTTCAATATGGGTATCGGTATGGTGCTGGCTATGGACGAGAGCGAGGCACAACAGACCATCGACATCTTGGCAAAGCACAATCTCCACGCCACCGTCATCGGTAGCATTGTATCGGGCGAAGGTGTAACTATTCGATAAGGACGTGAAAATGAAGCGTTTGGCAGTGTTTGCAAGCGGACGGGGGTCGAATTTCGAGGCGATAGTGTCGGCATGCGAGAGCGGGCGAATCAACGCAGAAGTGGCGCTGTTGGTTTGTGACCGACCGGGTGCGGAAGTCATCTCGCGCGCAGAGGCACACCGTGTGAAGTGTTTTGCCTTCTCCCCAAAAGACTATTCCGCCAAAGCCGACTACGAGAGCGAGATAATCGGGCTGTTGGAGCAGAACGGAGTGGAACTCATCTGCTTGGCAGGCTATATGCGACTGTTGTCGGAGGTACTGCTCAATCGTTACGAAGGAAGAATCATCAATATCCACCCGTCGTTGCTGCCCGCCTTCAAGGGCGCACATGCCATAGAACAGGCGTTTGAGTATGGGGTGAAGATATACGGCGTAACGATTCACTATGTGGACGCCACCATGGACGGCGGGCGTATCATCGCACAGCAGGCGATACCCTACGAGGGACGCGACATTGCCGAATTGGAGATGATGTTACACGCATTGGAACATGAATTATATATAAATGTGATAAACAAACTAATAGCAGAAAACAAAATATGAGAGCATTAGTAAGCGTAAGCGACAAGACAGGATTAGTAGAGTTCGTACAGGGTTTGCAACAACATGGGTGGGAGATTATCGCCACAGGCGGTACCCAACGTCTGTTGGAAGACGCGGGCGTACACACGATTGGTATCTCCGAGGTAACAGGTTTTCCTGAGATATGCGACGGTCGTGTCAAGACCTTGCACCCCAAAGTGCATGGCGCACTGTTGGCACGACGCGACGAACCTTCCCACTTGCAGGCACTCAAAGAGAACGGTATCGAGTTCATCGATATGGTTTGTGTAAACCTCTATCCGTTCCGCGAGACGATTGCCAAAGAGGGGACAACTATGGCTGAGGCTATCGAGAAAATAGACATAGGCGGTCCGTCAATGTTGCGCTCGGCGGCTAAGAACTGGAATGATGTTACTGTGGTATGCGACCCCGCTGATTATCAGCGTATTCTGGAAGAAATCCACGCTACGGGGAACACCACCCGCGATACGCGTTTGCAGTTGTCTGCCAAGGCATATACACACACTGCAGAATACGATATGTGTATTGCCACCTACATGCGCAAGGCGGCAGGGCTGAACGAGAAACTATTCCTCGAATACGACCTCAAGCAGAGTCTGCGCTACGGCGAGAACCCGCATCAGGATGCCAAATTCTATGCTGCTTTGGAGCCTGTGCCTTTCTCTTTGGCAACTGCAAAACAACTCAACGGCAAAGAATTGTCATACAACAACATACAAGACGCCAACGCGGCCCTTAACATCGTTCGCGAGTTTGGCGACACGCCTTTCTGTGTAGGACTCAAGCACATGAATCCATGTGGCGCAGCCATAGGAAAAGATGTGGTTGAGGCGTGGACAAAAGCCTACGAGGCAGACAAAGTGTCTATCTTCGGAGGCATCGTGGCTACCAACTGCGAATTGACTCGCGAGGCAGCAGAACTGATGAAACCTGTCTTCCTTGAGATTATTATGGCTCCTAAGTTCTCTCAGGGCGCGCTCGAAGTACTCTGCACAAAGAAAAATCTGCGTCTGTTGGAGGTGAATATGGACGCCGACACCAAGCAACCTATGCAATATGTGTCTGTCAATGGAGGCCTGTTGGCGCAGCACCAAGACACCACAACGGTTGCGCTGACAAAAGAAATGTGCGTTACCGAGACCCAACCTTCCGATGAGCAAATGACCGATTTACAGTTCGCTTGGCGTATCGTAAAGCATGTGAAATCAAATGCGATTGTGGTGGTGAAGAATGGTCGCACCTATGGTGTGGGAGCCGGTCAGATGAACCGTGTCGGTTCGGCTGGTATCGCACTCCGTCAGGCGGAGGAGGCACTTGCGGCAGAGGGAAAAGATATTCGCAAAGAAGGATTGGTGATGGGTTCCGATGGTTTCTTCCCATTTGGCGATAGTGTAGAGAGCGCAGCCGAATATGGCATTGCGGCGATTGTGCAACCGGGCGGAAGTGTCCGCGACGAGGAGAGTATCGTGGCGGCCAACAAGCACAAGATACCTATGTTGTTCACTGGAATGAGACACTTCAAACACTAATGTCTAATTTTGTAGATTCTCCAATGAAGCGCGTTTTAGTAGTAGGTGGCGGCGGGCGTGAGCATGCGATAGTGTATGCGCTCAGTCGTAGCAAGCAAGTTGAGAAGATATACTGTGCCCCGGGCAATGCAGGGATAGCAGACTTGGCGGAGTGTGTATCTCTCAAGGATACCGATGTCGAAGGTCTGCTGGCGTTTGCCCAATCGCACAACGTGGATTTGGCGGTTGTCGGTCCCGAGGCGGCTTTGGCAGCAGGTATAGTGGACACTTTCCGCGCAGCAGGCATACCCATCTTCGGACACACCCGTGCAGCGACACAGATTGAGTCGTCCAAGGAGTTTGCCAAGCAGATAATGACCCGCTACAATGTTCCTACGGCAGGTTATCAGTCGTTTTCCGACTACGAGGAGGCGCGCGCGTATATCGCCAAGGGGACATTTCCGGTGGTGTTGAAATACGATGGATTGGCTGCCGGAAAGGGGGTGGTCATAGCCCAAGACTATGACGAGGCAGAGCGCACTTTGCGCGATATGTTGGTGGACGAGGAGTTTGGAAAAGGGCGTGTGTTGGTCGAGGACTACCTGACCGGACCCGAGTTCTCGTTCATGTGTTTTGTGTCGGGCGAGCGTGTCTATCCTATGCCTCTGGCGCAGGACCACAAGCGGGCATACGATGGCGACAAAGGTCCGAATACTGGCGGTATGGGAGCATATACGCCGCTGCCGTTCATCACCAAAGACGACGAGGCGTTTGCCCTTGAATATGTGTTGCAAGCCACTGCCACTGGCATGGCGAAAGAGGGACTGCCCCTGTCTGGGGTGCTGTATGGCGGACTGATGAAAACCCCGCAAGGTATCAAAGTCATAGAATTTAACGCCCGTTTCGGAGACCCCGAGACCGAGGTGATACTCCCCTTGCTTGAAACCGATGCCTATGATGTCTTCTACGCTATCGCCACCGGTGGCGAATTGGCGGAAGTGCGTTGGCATGAGAAAGCCACGGTGGGCGTGGTGTTGGCGTCGAAAGGCTACCCCGCGCACTACGAAAAGGGCTTTCCTATCACGGGCGTGGAGGACTACAACGGACCTGTCTTCCACATGGGAACCAAGCGCGCAGACCGGCAACTGCTCACCAACGGCGGGCGTGTGATGATGTGCATTGCCACAGGCAAAGACATCGCCGAAGCACAGCACAAAGTCTATCAGGAGATAGAAAAAATACATTGTGATAACTTGTTTTACAGAAAAGATATAGCCTATCAAGCATTATGATTATAGACGGAAAACAGATTTCTCAGGCTCTGAAAGATGAGATGAAAGAAGAGGTGGCTCGCCTCAAAGCACAATACGGCAGGTGTCCTCGCTTGGAGGTCATTATCGTGGGGAATAACCCCGCCTCGCGGTCGTATGTGCGCGGGAAGATTAAGGCGACCGAGTACTGCGGCTTTGACGGTGAACTCATCGAACTGCCAGAGGATGTGCAGGAGAGCGTATTGCTTAGCGAGATAGACCGCCTCAACCGCGACAACGGTGTGGACGGAATACTCGTACAACTGCCCCTCCCGCATCATATTGACGAACAGAAGGTGATTGACGCAATCTCGCCCGAGAAAGATGTGGACGGTTTTCACCCCGAGAACGTGGCACGCTTGTGGCTCAACCAGGATTGTATCCTGCCTTGTACGCCGAAAGGTATCATCGTACTACTCGAGAAAGCAGGTGTGCAATTAGCAGGCAAACATGCGGTGGTTGTCGGGCGCAGCAACATTGTGGGCAAGCCCGTTGCCAAACTGCTGCTGGATAAGAACTGCACGGTAACCATAGCGCACTCACGTACACAGAATCTGCCTGCATTGTGTCGCGAGGCGGATATCCTTGTGGCGGCTGTAGGGCGTGCCAAGATGATTACTGCCGACTATGTCAAACCGGGCGCGGCGGTGATGGATGTAGGTATCAATCGCACCGAAGACGGACACCTTGTCGGTGATGTGGATTTCGAGGCGGTCAAAGATATCGCGGGCTGTATCACCCCCGTCCCCGGCGGCGTAGGTCCTATGACCATCACCATGCTCATGCGCAACACCATCGAGTGTTTCAAGAAAAGAATGACACGCTAACCAGACCTTCCCCGTCCCCTCCTTTTGAGGAGGGGCGGACAGAACGGGTTAAACCAATCAACCCTATAAACGGATTAAACTTCTTTTTAACTTTTCAACTCCTAAACTCCTCAACCCAAAAGATGACCATCTCCACTCCCCTCACTCCCGTCGCCACCCGTGCTTTGTTGCTCGGGTCGGGCGAACTCGGCAAAGAAATAACCATCGAACTGCAACGCTACGGTGTGGAAGTCATTGCGTGCGACAAGTACGCCAATGCCCCCGCTATGCAGGTAGCGCACCGCAGCCATGTCTTCAATATGCTCGACGGTGATGCCCTCCGCCGTGTGGTGGAGCAGGAGCAACCCGCCCTAATCATCCCCGAGGTGGAGGCGATAGCCACACCCACCTTGGTGAAACTTGAGAAAGAGGGCTACCGCGTCATCCCTACCGCCCATGCGGCTTTCCTCACAATGAACCGTGAGGCAATACGCCGTCTGGCAGCCGAAGAACTGCATATCCCTACCGCACGCTACGAGTTCGCCGACGACCATGCGCAGTTCCTTGCCGCCGTGGAGCATATCGGTCTGCCGTGCGTGGTCAAGCCTATTATGTCCTCGTCGGGGCACGGTCAATCCACTGTCAAGACAGAGGCGGACATCGAACCCGCATGGCATGTGAGTCAGGAAGGCGGTCGAGCAGGTGCAGGGCGTGTGATTGTCGAGGGCTTTGTGCGTTTCGACTATGAGATAACGCTCCTTACCGTGCGCCACGCGGGCGGCACGCTCTTCCTGCAACCGATAGGACACCACCAGGTGGACGGCGACTACCGCGAGTCGTGGCAGCCGCAGGCTATGTCCGAAGCGGCATTGGCGCAGGCGCAGGACATCGCCCGCAAGATCACCGATGCCCTCGGCGGCTATGGTATCTTCGGTGTGGAGATGTTCGTCTGTGGCGACGAGGTCATCTTCTCCGAGGTCAGCCCGCGTCCGCACGATACGGGTATGGTGACGATGATCAGCCAGGACCTCTCCGAGTTTGCGCTCCATGCGCGTGCGGTACTCGGCTTGCCGATACCCGAAGTGCGTTTCTTCGGTGCGTCGGCGTCCAAGGCGATTGTCATCGAGGGCAACGGCACCGAGGTCGTCTTCTCAGGCTTGGAGAAAGCCCTTTCCGTCCCCGGTGTGCAGGTGCGTCTCTTCGGCAAACCCGAGGTCAGCGGACACCGCCGCTACGGTGTCATTCTCGCTACCGCCGCTACCGTCGGGCAAGCCCTCGCCAAAGCCGAACAAGCCTACAGCGAAATCACTTATACTGTCAAGTAGCAGCCTTCCGTGTCGGGGCAATCGCCCTACCACTGCCCTACCACTCATATAGGATGTATATAGAAAGTATAGGAGATTGATAGGTGATTGATAGGTGATTGATAGGTGATTCCCCTGAGGATACCATAAGAGTGGCAGGGGACGCGGGCGCCCCGCCCGCGGAATGAAACCCTCAAAACCAAGAACATAACAAACCAACCATAATGATAGATCGTTATTCGCGCCCACAGATGCGCAAAATCTGGACAGAAGAGAATAAGTTTAACGCTTATCTCGAAGTGGAAATACTGGCAGCCGAGGCTTGGTCCACACTGGGGGTTGTACCCAAAGAGGACGTCGCTTTGCTGCGCGAAAAAGCCAAATTTGATGTAAATCGTATCCACGAGATAGAGGAAATCACGCGCCACGACGTGGTGGCTTTCACGCGTGCCGTGAGTGAGTCTTTGGGAGAGGAACGCAAATGGGTGCACTACGGCTTGACCTCCACCGATGTGGTCGATACCGCCAACGGCTACCTCCTCAAGCAGGCAAACGCTATCCTTTACAAGGACCTGCAGTCGTTTATGGAGGTGCTCCGCCGCCGTGCCAACGAGTTCAAATACACGCCCGTCATCGGGCGTACACACGGTATGCACGCCGATGTAACCTCTTTCGGCTTGAAATGGGCGTTGTGGTACGAGGAGATGAAGCGTAATCTTGCGCGTTTCGAGATGGCAGCACGTGGCGTGGAGGCTGGTAAACTGTCAGGCGCGGTGGGCAACTATGCCAATATCCCGCCCGAGATACAGGAATATGTGTGCCAACATCTCGGTATCGAGTCGGCGGCGATTGCCACACAGGTCTTGGGGCGCGACCGTCATGCGTTCTATATCGCCACATTGGCTATCATCGCTGGCACACTCGAGCAGATGGCATTGGAGGTACGCAATATGCAACGTCAGGAGGTGCGCGAAGTGGAAGAAGCGTTCCGCAAAGGGCAAAAAGGCTCTTCGGCTATGCCCCACAAGCGCAATCCGATTTCATCAGAGAATATCTGTGGTTGCGCGCGCGTCATGCGTGGATATATGTGTACCGCGTCGGAAAATATCGCCCTTTGGCACGAACGCGACATCTCACATTCGTCCACCGAGCGTATCGTCTTGCCAGACGCTACCATGCTTCTCGATTATATGTTGTCGCGCTTCGAGGGCGTGTTGGACAACTTGGTCGTTTATCCGGAGAATATGCTCCGCAATATCGGTCTCACGCATGGTGCAATCTTTGCGCAGCGTGTGATGAACGCACTCATTGAGAAAGGTTTTGTGCGCGAGCAGGCATACGACTTGGTGCAACCGGTGGCAATGCGCACCTTGATGGAGGGCGGCGAAATGCAGGACAATCTCAAGAAGACGCCGGAGGTGGTCGCACACCTCACCGAGGCAGAAATTGACAACTGCTTCACGCTGGACTATTATATGAAAAATGTGGATTATATCTTCAACAAAGTAGGTATTTAATTTTCGATTATGAAAAAAGCAGATATTCTTTTAGGACTTCAGTGGGGCGATGAGGGCAAAGGCAAAGTGGTCGATGTGCTTACCCCGCGTTATGATGTGATTGCCCGTTTCCAAGGCGGACCCAATGCTGGGCATACCCTTGAGTTCGATGGTCAGAAGTATGTGCTTCGCAGTATCCCGTCGGGTATTTTCCAAGGCGGCAAAATCAATATCATCGGAAATGGCGTAGTGCTTGATCCTCTGTTGTTTATGAAGGAGGCGGAGGAATTGGCACAGTCGGGACACCCGCTCACCGAGCGTCTGTTTATCTCCAAGAAAGCCCACCTTATCCTGCCCACCCATCGCCTGTTGGACCAAGCCAACGAGGCGGCAAAAGGCAAAGCCAAGATTGGCACAACGGGAAAGGGTATCGGTCCTGCTTACACCGACAAGGTAAGCCGCAACGGGCTGCGCGTGGGCGACATTCTGGATAACTTCGACGAGAAATATGCCGTAGCGCGTCAGCGTCATATCGAGATGATCGAGGCGCTCAATCATACCGCCCTCGAGAAAGGCGGCGAACCGGTATCTCTCGAGGGCTTGGAAGCCCTCGAAGCCGAGTGGATGCAGGGCGTGGAGTACCTCCGCCGTTTCCGCTTTATCGACAGTGAGCATTTTGTAAATCGCTGTTTGAATGAAGACAAATCCATCCTTTGCGAGGGCGCACAGGGTTCGCTCTTGGATGTCGATTTCGGCTCTTATCCTTTCGTTACTTCCTCCAATACTATCTGTGCGGGGGCTTGTACGGGTCTCGGTCTCGCGCCTAGCCGTATTGGCGAGGTCTATGGTATCTTCAAAGCCTATTGCACCCGCGTCGGGTCTGGACCTTTCCCCACGGAGTTGTTCGACGAGACCGGTGCCAAAATGCGTTCTGTCGGACACGAGTTTGGTGCCGTTACGGGGCGTGAACGCCGCTGCGGCTGGATCGACTTGGTCGCTCTCCGCTACACCATCATGCTCAATGGCGTAACTCAACTCATTATGATGAAATCCGATGTCCTCGACTCGTTTGAGACCATCAAGGCTTGTACGGCATACAAGATAAACGGTGTGGAAACCCGCGAGTTTCCTTTCTCCATCGAGAGTGGGGTAGAACCTGTCTATGTCGAGTTGCCGGGGTGGAAGCAGGATCTCACCGCCTGCCGCCACGAGGAAGAACTGCCAAAGGCGTTCCGCGACTATGTGGATTTCTTGGAGCGTGAACTACAAACGCCAATCAAAATCATCTCGGTTGGTCCCGACCGCGAAGCAACTATTTTACGATAATAAAACTATTGTTTGATGGAACCACTAAAACACGAGTGCGGTGTGGCGATGGTGCGCCTGCTCAAACCGCTTTCTTTTTATCAGCAGAAATATGGCACATGGCAGTATGGCTTGAATAAGTTGTACTTGCTTATGGAGAAACAGCACAATCGTGGTCAGGAGGGTGCGGGCTTGGCGTGTGTGAAAATGCAAGCCGAGGCTGGCGAGGAATTTATTTTTCGTGAGCGTGCTTTGGGGAGCGGGGCTATTACGGAGATATTTGCCAATGTGCAAAAGCAGTTGGCGGAGTTCGATTCCGCTATGTTGCGTGATGCCGACTATGCCGCGCGCTACGTACCGTACGCAGGCGAGATGTATATGGGGCACCTCCGCTATTCCACTACAGGCAAAAGTGGTATCTCGTATGTCCACCCCTTCCTGCGGCGCAACAATTGGCGCGCGCGTAATCTTGTCATGTGTGGTAATTTCAATATGACCAATGCCGACGAGGTTTTTGCGCACCTCAAATCGCTTGGGCAGCATCCGCGTATCAACTCTGATACTTATGTCTTGCTTGAGCAACTCGGGCATCGTCTTGATCGTGAGTCCGAACGGGTCTATGCTGAAGCAAAAAGTGAGGGCTTAACGGGGATGGCGATAACGCAGTATATCGAGCAACATATCAATGTGGCAAATATTCTCTCTGACTGCAGTCCGCTATGGGATGGTGGTTATGTGATGTGCGGTATGACAGGTAGCGGCGAGTGTTTCTCTATGCGCGACCCTTGGGGCATACGTTCCGCCTTTTATTTCTGCAACGACGAGATGATGGTGCTGGCGAGCGAGCGTCCTGTGTTGCAGACCGCCTTTAATGTGCCAATCGAAGAAGTGCACGAACTCCTTCCCGGACAGGCGATTTTCGTCTCAAAAGACGGCGATATACGTCTCCAACAGATACTCGAGCCACGCCGTTTGCAGGCTTGTTCGTTTGAGCGAATCTATTTCTCGCGCGGGTCAGACCGAGACATCTATCTCGAGCGTAAGCAACTGGGGGCCAGTCTTGTACCGAGAGTTTTGGAGAGTATCGGCAATGATGTGGAAAATACGGTCTTCTCGTTTATTCCTAATACTGCGGAAGTTGCATACTATGGTATGACTGATGAGGTGCAACGACTTTCGGGAAAGCCTGTCCGTCGAGAGAAAGTGGTCTGGAAAGATATCAAACTGCGCACGTTCATCACCGAGTCAAACTCCCGAAACGACCTTGCCGCACATGTCTATGACATCACGTATGGCACGGTTCGTCCGCATATCGACAATCTGGTCGTCATCGACGATTCCATTGTCCGTGGTACCACATTGCGCGAATCGATTATTCGTATTCTCGACCGTCTGCAACCTAAAAAAATAGTCTTTGTATCGTCCTCGCCGCAGATTCGCTATCCAGATTATTATGGTATTGATATGGCGCGTTTCTCGGAGTTTATTGCCTTCAAGGCGGCTATTGCGCTATTGCGTGACCGCGGTATGCAGAGCCGTATTGACGAAGTATATCGTCTTTGTCTCCGTCAGCGCGAGGCAATGGAAAACGGACTGCCCAAAGACCAATATCAGAACTATGTGCGTATGATTTACGAACCCTTCACCGATGAGGAAGTGTCTGCCAAGATGGCACAACTGCTCCGTAGCCCCGAAGTAACAAGTCCGGTGGAGATTGTCTTCCAGACTATCGACGGTTTGCATGAGGCATGCCCCAACCATCCGGGCGACTGGTATTTCTCGGGCAACTATCCCACTCCGGGAGGTCTTCGTCGCCTTAATCAGGCATTTATTGACTATGTAGAAGAATCTGTATCTCAATTCTAAGAATCAATTAAACAGCAAATAATATATAATGAGTAAAGCAATTCTGCGTCTTTCGGATGGCTCCACGTTTGTCGGTACCTCGTTTGGTTACGAGGCATCGGTATCGGGGGAAGTCGTATTCAACACAGCCATGTCGGGTTATCCGGAGTCGCTCACAGACCCCTCTTATGCAGGGCAATTGATGGTACTTACCTATCCGCTAATCGGCAACTACGGTGTGCCACCGTTCACGATGGAAAACAATGGTCTCGCCACATTTATGGAGTCAGACCATATCTATGCGTCCGCTATTATCGTGTCGGAATATAGTGGCGAATATTCTCATTGGAATGCCCAAGAGTCGTTGGGCGACTGGCTTCGCCGCGAGCATATCCCCGGAATCACGGGTATCGACACGCGCGCACTGACCAAACTGCTCCGCGAGCATGGTGTGATGATGGGTACTATCTCTATCGAGGGTTGCGAGGACGCTCCCGAAGCACAATACGAGGGAGTCAATTTTGTGGACCGGGTCTCCACCGAAGAGATAGTGCATTATGCCCCCATTGTGCCGGTGGAAGGCAAACCGAAGAAAGTGGTGCTGGTGGATTGTGGGGTGAAGCACAACATCATTCGTTGCCTTATCCGTCGTGGTGTAGAGGTGATTCGTGTACCGTGGGACTACGATTTTAATACATTGGATTTCGATGGTCTTTTCCTCTCCAATGGACCGGGCGACCCCGATACTTGTTCCGCGGCGGTGGAGAATATCCGCCGGTTTATGACTTCGGAGCAGGCGAAAACCGACCCCGCCACAGTGCGTCCGCTGATGGGTATTTGTATGGGAAACCAACTTCTCGGCAAGGCTGCAGGGGCTACTATCTACAAACTCAAATACGGTCATCGTTCTCACAACCAGCCTGTGCGCCAAGTGGGTACCGACCGTTGTTTTATCACTTCGCAGAACCATGGTTATGCCGTTGATACCACAACGCTTTCGCCAGATTGGGAACCGCTTTTCATCAATATGAACGATGGCTCCAACGAGGGCATTCGTCATAAGTCGTTGCCTTGGTTCTCGGCGCAGTTCCACCCCGAAGCATGTTCCGGTCCGGTGGATACCGAGTTCCTCTTCGATGAATTTGTCAAACTACTCCATTAAAAATACTAGAATGTCTATATCTTCTGGAATCTCTAGAAATACACAATTTGCTATATGAAATTAGACAATATAAAAAAGGTGCTTGTTCTCGGTTCGGGGGCACTCAAGATTGGTGAGGCGGGCGAGTTCGATTATTCGGGTTCGCAGGCACTCAAAGCCCTTCGTGAAGAGGGGGTAACCACGGTGCTTATCAACCCCAACATTGCTACTGTGCAGACCAGCGAAGGCGTCGCGGACAAGATTTATTTTGAGCCCGTATCGCCCTATTTCGTGGAGAAAGTCATCGCCAAAGAGCGTCCCGACGGAATCTTGCTCTCGTTTGGTGGGCAGACGGCCCTCAACTGTGGCGTGGAACTCTATCGCACAGGTGTGTTGGAGAAATATGGTGTGCAGGTGTTGGGTACGCCTGTGCAGGCGATTATCGACACCGAGGACCGCGAACTCTTTGTCGAGCGACTCAACGAGATTGATGTAAAGACCATCAAATCAGAGGCTTGTGAGTCGATAGAGGCGGCGCGAAAGGCGGCGTCCGACCTCGGCTACCCCGTCATCATCCGTGCCGCGTATGCTCTCGGCGGACTTGGTTCGGGCTTCTGCGACAACGAGGAGGAACTCAATGCATTGGCTGAAAAAGCCTTCTCTTTCTCGCCGCAAGTGTTGGTCGAGAAATCGCTCAAAGGATGGAAAGAGATTGAATATGAGGTGGTTCGCGACCGTTACGACAACTGTATCACGGTCTGCAATATGGAGAACTTCGACCCGCTTGGTATCCATACGGGTGAGTCAATCGTCATCGCTCCTTCGCAGACGCTCACCAATGCGGAATATCATAAACTGCGTGCGTTGGCTATCAAGATTATTCGCCATATCGGTATCGTGGGCGAGTGTAATGTGCAATATGCTTTCGACCCCGAGAGTGAGGACTATCGTGTCATCGAGGTCAATGCCCGTCTCAGTCGTTCTTCTGCTTTGGCGTCTAAGGCGACAGGCTATCCGTTGGCTTTTGTGGCTGCCAAACTCGGTATGGGATATGGTCTTTTTGAACTCAACAACAGCGTTACCAAGACCACCCCTGCTTTCTTTGAACCTGCGCTCGACTATGTAGTCTGCAAGATTCCTCGTTGGGACTTGTCCAAGTTCCGTGGCGTTAATCGTGAACTCGGTTCGTCGATGAAGTCGGTCGGCGAAGTGATGGCTATCGGTCGCACTTTCGAGGACGCTATCCAGAAAGGTTTGCGTATGATTGGTCAGGGTATGCATGGCTTCACAGAGAACAAAGCCCTCCACGTGGATGACTTGGATGCGGCCCTCTCCGCACCTACCGACAAACGTATCTTTGCTATCGCGCAGGCTATGTACGAGGGCTATTCTATCGACCGTATTCATGCCCTCACGCGTATCGACCGTTGGTTCTTGCAGCGTCTGGAAAATATCATTCAGACCGATGCGCGTCTGCGTCGGGTGGAGTCGTTGGACAAATTGGATGCCGACCTCCTCCGCCGTGCCAAGCAACACGGTTTCTCCGATTTCCAAATCGCCCGCGCTATCGGGTTGGGGCAGAAGATGGATATGGACTCTGCTGTCCTGATGCTCCGCACCTACCGCAAGTCAATAGGTGTCCTGCCTGTGGTCAAACAGATTGATACCCTCGCTGCCGAATATCCGGCGCAGACCAACTATCTCTATCTGACCTACTCCGGCACTCAGTCAGACGTGCAGTATGTCGGCGACCATCGTTCTATCATTGTGCTCGGTTCGGGGGCTTACCGTATTGGTTCGTCGGTGGAGTTTGACTGGTGTGGTGTGCAGGCATTGCAGACTATCCGCAACAACGGCTATCGCTCGGTGATGATAAACTACAACCCCGAGACCGTTTCTACCGACTACGATATGTGCGACCGCCTCTATTTCGATGAACTCACGTTTGAGCGCGTGATGGATATTATCGAATTGGAGAACCCTTATGGTGTCATTGTGTCCACAGGCGGCCAGATACCCAATAACTTGGCTCTCAAATTGGATGCACAACGTGTGCCTATTTTGGGTACTTCGGCGCAAAGTATTGATAATGCCGAGGACCGTGATAAGTTCTCCGCCATGCTCGACCGTATTGGCGTGGATCAGCCGGAATGGAGTGCCCTCACTTCGATGGACGATGTGCAACGTTTCATCGATGAGGTCGGTTTCCCCGTCTTGGTGCGTCCGTCGTATGTGCTTTCCGGTGCAGCGATGAATGTATGTTTCGACAATGAGCAACTCACCAAGTTCCTCCAACTCGCCGCCAATGTTTCCAAGCAGCACCCCGTGGTCATCTCCAAGTTTATGCTCAATACCAAGGAGGTGGAGATGGACGCTGTGGCACGCGATGGCGAAATCATTGCCTACGCCATCTCGGAGCATGTGGAGTTTGCCGGAGTCCATTCGGGCGATGCCACGATTATGTTCCCCGCCCAAAAACTCTATGTGGAGACTGTCCGTCGTATCAAGAAGATTTCGGGTAATATCGCCCGCGAACTCAAGATTTCGGGGCCGTTCAATATCCAGTTCCTTGCCCGCGACAACGAGATTAAGGTCATCGAGTGCAACCTCCGTGCTTCCCGTTCTTTCCCGTTTGTAAGTAAGGTGCTGAAAATCAACTTGATTGATATAGCCACACGTATTATGCTCCATTTGCCGGTAGAGAAACCTGCCAAGTCGCTTTTCGACTTCGATTATGTGGGCGTGAAGGCTTCGCAATTCTCCTTCAACCGTCTCCAGAATGCCGACCCCGTGCTGGGTGTGGACATGGCTTCGACGGGTGAGGTAGGTTGTCTCGGCGAGGATGCCAACCATGCTTTGTTGCAGTCGATGCTTTCTGTCGGACAGCGTATCCCGAAGAAATCGGTGTTGTTCACCATCGGCGGCGCGAAGAACAAAGTGGCTCTGCAAGATGCTGCCCGTCAGTTGGTGGAGAAAGGTTATACCCTGTATGCTACGCCGGGCACAAAGCGTTTCTTCGATGAGATAGGTGTGCCTGTAACGCTCGTCTATCACCCTCACGACAAGGATATGCAGCCTCAGGCACTCGACCTCATGCACGCGCACGAGATTGATATGGTGGTCTCTGTCCCCAAGGCGATTGTCTCCGACCCGTTGCAGGATAAGTCTTATCCGGTTCGGCGTGCGGCTGTCGATTTGAATATCCCTCTGCTCACCAACCCCCGTCTGGCGGCAGCATTTATCAACGCTTTCTGCACCATTTCGCTCGACGACCTTGATATCCGCTCGTGGGATGAATATAAATAATAAACAAGACCCCCTCCGACTCCCCCTTCAAAGGGGGAGGGTTCAGATACTCTGAATTCCCCTCCTCAGAAGGAGGGGTTAGGGGAGGTCCTCTAAATAATCATATAATGAACGCATTAACTCAAACTTCTTTCTCGTTTCTTGGTCAAACGGGCGTGTATCATGGTAAGGTACGCGATGTCTATTTTCTTGGTCAGAACCTGCTCTGCATGGTGGCTACCGACCGTATCTCGGCTTTCGATGTTATTCTGCCGGAGGGTATTCCTTATAAGGGGCAGATACTCAATCAGATAGCCGCTAAGTTCCTTCGCGACACGGCGGATATTGTACCCAACTGGCTGTTGGCTACGCCCGACCCGATGGTGTCGATAGGTCTTCGCTGTGAGGGCTATCCTGTGGAGATGATTGTCCGCGGCTACCTCTGCGGGAGTGCATGGCGTGCCTATAAGTCGGGTGTACGCGAAATCTGTGGTGTCCGTCTGCCGGAGGGTATGCGTGAGAACGAGGCTTTCCCCACGCCTGTCATCACCCCTACCACCAAAGCCGAAATCGGTACCCACGACGAGGACATCTCGCGCGAGGAGATTATCGCCCGCGGACTGGTGCCTGCCGACGAGTATGCACAAATCGAGCAGTACGCCCTTGCTCTTTTCCAACGTGGTCAGGAGATTGCTGCCAAGCACGGCTTGATTCTGGTGGATACCAAGTATGAGTTCGGCAAGTACAACGGCAAGATTCTGCTCATGGACGAAGTGCATACGCCCGACTCCAGCCGTTATTTCTACGCCGAAGGCTACGAGGAGCGTTTCCGCAATGGCGAACCCCAACGCCAACTCTCTAAGGAGTTTGTCCGCGAGTGGCTGATGTCCGAGGGTTTCCAAGGAAAAGAAGGTCAGCAAGTGCCTGAGATGACACCCGCCATTGTCAATGGTATCACCGACCGTTATATCGAACTCTACGAGCATATCACCGGCGAGAAATTCGTCAAATCGGACTCTCTTACTCCCGCCGCCCTCGCTGCCCGCATCGAGTCCAACGTCTCCGCCTACCTCAAAACCATTTGAGAAAACAGGTAATCGGTAATAGGTAAACACTCCCCCGCCCTTGAATAGAGTGGGGAAGTGTTGTTTTTATCTGTTAATATGTGTTAATTTACCATTAAAATCCATCTTATATAACGTTAGTTCAATATAATTAGAAATATAAAATTAATTGTTAATTGATGGTAATACGGCGCAGCCGTCCGTTCAAAACCTGTCTCGTATTTGTCGTAAGCGCGGCGTGTGTGGCTCTGCAAACTTGGGGTTGATAAGGTGCATTATATCGAACTCACATTATACAGGGAAGATTGTTTCTTAACAGGGCGATGTCACCGCCCGTTTTCCAAAAATCGTACATTTTTCCCAATCCCAAAATAAATCGTACATCGTAAATTTGTAAATTGTATATTTCCTCTGTCCTTCCTCTGCTAATTACGGTACATACACGGTAGATATACGGTTGATACACGGTTTATTCTGCGACTCCGATAGTGCCCATACCATAGTCTTGCCGTATCTTTATCAAAGTTCTTCTGGATAATTATAAAACTTTCCTTGCGAATTTATATTTTTTGCCGTATCTTTGCACCCGAATCTACGCTGGAGGGGATATGTCCTTGTTTAGCGGTGGATTCTGACATATTGAATAGCGTTTATTGACGCTTTGTGTTTGACAGACGGAAACTTGCAAACTTTCTTTATCAAGTCAAAATCAAAGTAGCAATAGATGCCTATGGGTATGACATACCTGTACTACGCCCGTTTGGGTGTGGTATGTCGTCATATCAGCGTAGGTTTCCTGTTGTTTTTATTTGACTTGATAGGCATTGCAAGGCCTCCGTTTGTGAATAAAACAACGGAGGTCTGCGCTTTCTTTATGTCCGTAGGTGTCGTTTTACGGCACATCATACAAAGCAACCAAACAACAGGCATGGTGGGCAAATGTCTGAAAAACAATTTATTATTTATGCGAGTGCCCATAGCAAACAAAAAGTGCACCCGATACTTATAGGGTATAAAAATTATGTGTAAAATACAATTTATGGTAGAACCGTTTAAAGACAAATGGAATGTAGTTCTGCAATCCCAACAACAGAAGCAGGTGGTGGAACAATGCGAGACCAAAGAATCTGCAGAAGAATTGGCAACATTCTTGAATGAAATGTCGCATTCAAAGATGAAGATTCGTTTAGAGGACTATCTAATTAGTCCATTAATTGTGAGAGAATTTCTCCGTATTAGTAAGGTTGTAATATATGAGGGTGTTGAATATCGTTCTCAAGAAGAACTAATCAGTAAGTTAGAGAAAGATAAAACTCTTCGCGAGCAACACTTGAATGAAGTATTGGAGAAAAGTAAGCAGTTGATGAGTAGAATGGACATGATAAAGTAGAATGGATATTGTACAAATATGAAACGTGTTTTATATCTTTTGTTAGCCTTGTTGCCTGCAATGGGGCTATATGCCTACTATTACGATTTTAAGTACGGCGACTTGTATTACATTATCACAAGCGATAGTACGGTTGAAGTAACTTATGAATACCCTTATTACAACTATCAGGGACTTTCTTCTGCCTCTATTCCTGAAGTTGCGATTAATAAGGGCAAAACATATCGTGTAACAAGTATTGGAGGATCTGCTTTCAACCACTGTACAAGTCTTACGTCTATTACTATTCCTGATGGCGTGAAGAACATTGGATATGGTGCATTTAAAGATTGTACCGGTTTGATTTCTGTTACCATTGGTGATAGTGTAACAACTATTGAAGGCAGCACAGGTCATGAAGATTATCCCCGCGATGGAGCCTTCGCTAATTGTACACATCTTACCTCTATTACCATTGGCAAAGGGGTAAAAAGCATTGGTGCCGAAACTTTCTCTGGATGCGATTCTCTTAAGTCTGTACATTATCGTGGTACGCTGGCAGATTGGGTGGATATAGATTTTGGATATAATTTTTGTAATTCCTACAACTGCTATCGAGTAGGGGCTAATCCGTTAGAGTATGCAGATAGCCTATGGATTGACAATAAGTACATCACAGAACTTACTCTCCCCAATGGAGTAACGGAAATCAAACGTTGTGCATTTTTGAGATACAAGGGTTTGCAGCAAGTTCATTTCCCGAATACGCTAAAAACAATTGGAGAAGGAGCCTTCTACTCTACAAGGATTGAAAATCTAAATATCCCGCATAATATCACATCGCTTGGTACAATGACTTTCTATGGTTGTTCAGGTATTGACACATTGATTATCGGCAATGGAGTTGATTCTATTTATGACCAATTTGAGGGATGTAGCGGCATTACTTATTTGCAGTTAGGTAGTGGAGTAAAGTATATTGGTTATGGGGCACTCTATGATGCGCAGAAGTTGAAAAGGATTGTATGCTATGCCGTAGAGCCACCAGTGGCACAAGTGCAAAATGGGTGGTCTAATGGTAGTTTCTATAACTACAATATCCATGTGCAGGTACCGTGTGACAACCTTGAAGCCTATGAGACAGATGCCGTATGGGGTTCGTTCAAGTACTTGGAGTGCATAGGCGCGGACAATGTGGACACTGACGGCAAAGTGATTGTTACACCGAGTGACAATGAGGTGGAGATAACATGGCCGTCCGATGGCAATGCCGACACATACAGCCTTGTTATCGCGCAAGATGGCAAAGAGGTATGCACCCTTATCTTCAACAGCAATGGGCAACTGATGCGCATAGCCTTTGCGGCTCCCTCGCGCAACGGGGCGGGGCATCATGCTCCTGCTGCCGTGCTCACGCAGAGCGGGTATCGCTTCACGGTTACAGGGCTCAGTAGTGGTACCCAATATGCCTACGCCATTGATGTGAAGGACAAGGCAGGTGCTTCCCTCAATATGTACAAGGGTACTTTCACTACCACCGTCAATGGTACGCCTACTGATGTGGAGGACGTTACAGCAGGTACCTCTTTGAACGAGGATGCTCCCCGCAAAGTATTCCGTGACGGGCAGGTGTATATCCTGCGAGAGGGGAAAACCTATACCCTTACAGGCGAAGAGATGTTGGAAGGTAATTATTAGTGGTTCATTATGGATTGTTCGGTATCTATAATCGGCAAAATGAAAGGTACACGAAAATTTCAAATATGTAGTAACAGAAGCGGACATCAAATAGGTGTCCGCTTCTGTTGTTTGGATGTGCTTTTTGTGTAAGTCATAATTATGGATATCAGTTGAGATAATAGTCCACTGTTGTCACCACGCGCACGTGTTTAATCCACGGGCGATATTGGTCGGATTCAACTGAAAATTGCCCTTGATTGGCGCGGCGGATACTGCCTAATGTGCAGTTGGCATCATCGGCAAACTTCTGTGCCACGGCACGCGCGTTTTTGGTCGCCTCTTCAATCATAGCGGGTTTGAGGTCGTTGAGGCTGTTATATTGATAATCAATAGACCAATCGTACGAATTGAGGATAATGCCCTCATTCAACAATTCGCTGATAGAACCTTGGCTGGCAATCACTAAATCCACTTTGTCAGTGGAAATAATCACCGATGAATTGAGTGTGTAATGGTTGTCAGGACGACGGTCATAATAGTTTGCCCAATTGTCATTGGTGCTTGTATTTCCCATTTGGATGTCCTCCGGGGCGAAACCTTTTCGTACAAAAAAATCGGTGACGGTCTTTTGCACTTCTGCCAAGTTGTTGTACAAAGTGGGCAGGTTATTGCCATTAATACTGAAATTCAGTGGCCAAACCACATGGTCTGCTTTTACTTCTTGTGTGGAAAGTCCCTTCACGGTAACTGTTCTATCTTTGTGCGCGAATTGGTGAATGCCCAACTCCACGAACAACCCGCAGAGTGCCATTCCTGCTGCCAGAATACTGGCTCCGACAATAGTTTTATTCATAACGTTAATAGATTTGGTTGTTTTTTATGACCTTGGTACAAAAACCGTACCAATTTGCGTAATACCGATTTTTGTAGTACCTTTGTACGCAAATTGAATAATCTATGAAACTCGGTTTTGACAACGACAAGTATATCCGTATCCAGTCGGAGCATATTCGTGAACGTATTGCCGCTTTCGGCAACAAACTCTATCTCGAACTTGGTGGCAAACTGTTTGACGACAATCATGCCTCGCGTATTCTGCCCGGTTTTCAGCCCGATTCGAAGTTGCAAATGCTCTCGCAACTCGCCGACCGTATTGAGATTCTGATAGTTATATCGGCGATGGACATCGAGCGCAACAAAGTGCGTCAGGACTTGGGTATCACCTATGATGAGGACGTGCTGCGCCTGCGCGATGAGTTTCAGCACCGCGGGTTCTATGTGGGCAGCGTGGTGGTTACCCACTACAACGGGCAGCCTTCCGCCGACGCTTATCGCCGCCGTTTGGAGAACTTGGGCGTGCGCGTGTATTATCATCGCCTGATAGACGGCTATCCCACCAATGTGTCGCTGATTGCTTCGCCGGACGGTTTTGGCAAGAACGATTATGTGGAGACAACGCGCCCGCTGGTGATTGTTACCGCCCCGGGACCGGGAAGTGGTAAGATGGCGGTTTGCCTTTCGCAACTCTACAACGAACATCAGCGAGGCATAGAGGCAGGATATGCCAAGTTTGAGACATTCCCCGTTTGGAATCTGCCCCTCAAGAATCCGGTGAACGTGGCATACGAGGCGGCTACGGCAGACCTGAACGATGTGAATATGATTGACCCCTTCCATCTGGAGGCATACGGAAACATCGCTATCAACTACAATCGGGACATTGAGATTTTTCCGGTCTTAGACGCCTTGTTTACAGGTATATACGGGCATAATCCCTATAAGTCGCCTACCGACATGGGCGTGAATATGGTGGGGTTCTGTATCTCCGACGACGAGGTCTGCAACGAGGCAAGCAAGCAGGAGGTGATTCGCCGGTATTATGCCGCGCTCAACGCTTTTGCCGACGGACACGACGCCGAAAAGGAAATCAACAAGATAACTCTTCTCATGCGCCAACTGGGTATCACACCCGATTATCGTCGTACCACGGTGGCGGCTAAGGCATGCCGCGACAGGGAGAACGCTTCGGCAACGGCGATTGAGTTGGAAGACGGAACTATCATCACCGCCCACACGGGCGATTTGTTGGGCTGCTCGGCGGCGTTGCTTATCAATGCCACGAAACATTTGGCGCATATCGACCACTCGGTGCGACTGCTGCCACAGGAGATGATTGCGCCGATTCAGCATACCAAGATTGCGTACTTGCAGGGGCATAATCCGCGCTTGCATACCGACGAGGTGTTGGTCGCATTGTCGGTGTTGAGCCAGAGCGATAAACGCTGTGCGCAGGCATTGGCGCAACTGCCGCACCTCAACGGCTGCCAGGCGCACTCCACAGTAATGCTGTCCGATGTCGATCAGAAGACCTTCCGCCGCCTTGGAATACAGATCACCTGCGAACCTGTGCGGAAGAAATAAATTTTAGGCTCGCTTTGTTATAGGATCGTTATAGGTTTGTTATAGGATAATGCGTAAAAGTAAGGTGGATATAAGGTAGATATAAGGTGGATAAGCCATTGCGTATTACGCATTATGCATTGTGCATTGTCTCATCGGTGTGCCTGAAAAAAGTTCTGCATTAGCGTGCGGGTGCGAGCGGAGAGCACACCCGCGGTGAGGGTGGTCTTGGGATGAAGGGCTTGCGGTGCTAATTGGCGGAACCCGCGTTTGCTGTCGTCGCAACCATATACTACACGTCCTATCTGCGCCCAACCGATAGCCCCTGCGCACATCACGCAGGGTTCCACTGTAACATACAGCGTTGCATCGGGCAAATACTTGCCCCCTACGGTTTGGGCGGCAGCGGTGAGTGCCTGCATCTCGGCATGGGCGGTAACGTCCTGCAGCGTCTCGGTCAGATTATGCCCCCGCCCGAGAATCCGTCCGTTGGCCACTATCACGCACCCTACAGGTACCTCGTCCTGCTCGTATGCCAGTTCCGCCTCATGGATCGCCATCTCCATATACCGCTCATCTGTCTCCTGTTGTGTCGCCATATTTTCCTATTTGTATGCAAAAAACACCGCAAAGTTACTGCCAAATAATGGAAATTGCAATATCTCGCGGTATAAAGACGATAAAATTTTCTGAGAATTGTTGCTGTGTTTTTCTCCTATAGTCAGAAAGCATTCACCTCCACGATTTTATCCCGCCATGGTTTCAAAGCACGTATTTTACGGAATTTACTACGCATACCATGTGGCACCAATATGGTTTCTATGTGCTCGCACCCGATAAAGGCGCCTGATGATATACGTTCCAATGTTGCAGGCAACGATATGGTTGTCAGACTATCGCAATCATAAAAAGCATGACCGTCTATTTCACGTACCCCATTCGGAATAGAGATAGACTCTAACGATAAACAATGATCGAATAAATTTTTCGCTATTCTCGTGATGGTGTTTGGCAAAACCACTGACTTCAATCCCGCACAATCCTCGAAAGCATCCTCACCAATTTCCGTAACACTATCGGGGATGACCAATGACGTCAAGCCACAGCATGACCCGAAAGCATCTAATCCGATAGCAGTTACACTGGACGGAATGGTGATATGCTCAAGTCCTATGGCACCACAAAAAGCCTGATCACCGATAAAGGTTAGCGTATCCGGGATATTGATTGTGGTTAAGGCTGCGCAACCAAGAAAAGCCATATCGTTAATGAGCCTTACACAGGGCGGCAATGTGATCGAAGTCAGACTCTTATCACCGGCGAAAGCAAAAGCACCAATCTCTACAATACTATCAGGAAGAACCACGGAACGTAGTGATTCACACTCACGAAACATATCTGCTCCCATATATGGCACTCCTTGTTCTATGACGGCTGATGTAAGACCATCACATCGGGCAAAAGTATTCCAGCCGATGTCTCTGATACTATGTGGAATACGAACAGATGTCAGCCCCGTACACCCTTCAAAGGCCCTATCATACAATTCTGTCACCGAATACGGTATCACCACAGAGGTAAGGCGCAAGCAATCCAAAAACGCCTCAAAACCTACAGCAGTAACACGATAGGTTTCTCCTTGATAGTACACATATTCTGGTATGACCACATCGCCGCAATACCCCGCCTCTACATTCTTTTCTACAATGGCTGTATGCGTTGTTTTATCAAGAGTATAAACGATATTGTCAATGAGAATGGTGCCCATGTGTATGCCATAATTGGACAATATAGAAGATAATCTTATACAACGAATACAGCCATACTATCAATGGCAAAACAAAGGTGGAAAAGGCTAAACTGATGTAACAGAGCAAATAATATGTGTTTATTATGACCAATCCATCATCTGATGTTGTGTACCAACAAGAGCATTGACGAGCCAGAACATAATTGCAAAAAATCCATTGACACTCTGCCAAGCAACATCCGTTTCTATCTCTGTAATAAACAATCGTGTCTGTGGTACATTCAAGGTCTGTCTCCCACACAGCAGTATATTGCGCACCACCATTAGGCAATTGCTCTACCAATTTTTGCTCTTTCAAGTGTGGATTGGTGTCCGCGAATCGTCCTCCATTATATGGGAGTGTATCATGCAAATTTTCCCATCCCAGATCTAATCCTTCTAATATCATATCTCTGCAAGATGTCATCCCTGGAGTCCCCCACGTAACAGAGCCTACGATAAACAAAGTTATACTGGTAAGCAAAAACAAACACACATAGATCCCCAATTTCAATGCCTTTTTCATAATAATCCTGTAATTATTATCTTTCTACGATTAACACATTCTGTGGTATCTGTATTCCGGTTTGGTATAGCCGCTCTTTGCAGCCCTTTGGAACATAGATGGTTCGCAATGCAGGACAGTCTTCAAAAGATGTCATATCAATGCTTTCTGTTTGGCTGCCTAAATATATGGTTTCCAACCTACTACATCCGGCAAATGCCCATGGGAAGATCTTCCGGACGCTGTCAGGAAGCGTAATCGTTTTGAGATTGGCGCAGTGCGCAAAGGCGGACACACCTATTGTCTGCACACCTTCTGCAATGGTTACAGCGGACAGGTTTGTACAACCTTCAAATGCTCCCCAACCCATATCTTTTATGCTGCCGGGGATGTGTATGGCAGTCAGCCCCGTGCAAACATGGAACGCATACCACCCGATACACTCCATAGTATTAGGAATATCCACGGATCGCAACTCCTTGCATTGTGCAAACGCCTTCTCTGCTATGAACATTACGGTAAAAGTCTCCTCTCCGTGGCATACTTTGGGCGCTATCACCACGTTGCCTTTGTATTCGCCATCTGCTGATGCCACCACCGATGCGGTGTTTGATGCTTGGTCTAACAAATAGCGGACTCCGTTTTCAAGGATATATATATAATCATTCATAATCATCTCAAAAACGGGTTTTCTTCAGATTGCGATTTCTCTACCAGAGCCACCAACTGCTCCATACTTGCCCCGTCCACTTCTTCTTCGGACAAAGTTCCGACAGGGTTCGTATAATCTCCCTCGTTATAGAGCAAGTACATACACGTGCCTTCTACTCCTTTGTACACGATATCTATTTTGCCAAACTTGCAAGTTACAGGGATTATCTTATGTATCTTATTCATTTTCTTTTATGTTTGGATTATCTGATTTACGATAGCATTGGGCAATACCCACTATGGTGTACCCTTGACCAAAATAATTGTTATCAACCAATGTATAGCCTCTTGATTGGTAGAAGTTGACGCGAGCCTCGGCATCTTCTTCAGAGCAAGCCACATCCATGATAAAATCTTCGCCATATTCCATTTTCCAACCACAATAGTACAGAAAAAGTTGCGTCTCCCAATCCGGATGTTGCTCTATAAAATGAGACAGGTTGTTTTGCATAGATTTATTATTTTGTTTGTAGAAAAAATTAAACTTCAACTATATTGTCCCGCAATTTCTCCAAGCCCATTTGGCAGTAAGTCTCTGTCATACCACGCGGGATGTAGATGGTTTGCAAATTATTGCATGACGAAAAATCGTAATCTGTAAAAGGCGGCGTTTGGGGTAAAGTGATAGAAACGAGACCGGTGCAATTCTCGAAAGCATCCACTTCAATACTTGTCACACTGTCAGGAAGAGAGATGGAGGTTAGTCCCGTACATCCATAAAATGCACCTTCTCCAATCTTTGTTACACTATTAGGGATAGTAATAGAGGTAAGCCCTGTGCAATCGGAAAAAGCATAAGCTCCTATACTTGTTATGCCATTAGAGATAATGATGGAGGTTAGGTTTGAACAACCAAAGAATGCGCTGCTACCGATATGCATTACACCGTCCGGTATGCTGATGGCAGTCAAACCGGTCTGATGATAGAAAGCGCGACCACCAATACATGTAGTTCCGTGTTTGATCGCAATAGTTGTCTTTGGTGGAATTTCCCCTTTGTAGGCATATAAAACATTATTGAGATAAACCGCTCCGTTCGGCTGATTGTTATACCAAGCGGTGTTATGAAAAGTTTCACCATCGAGCTCTGTGATACTATTGGAAAGAACAATAGAGGTAAGCCCGGTGCAATCTTCGAAAGCGCGGAATCCGATAGTCGTTACGCTATTAGGGATAGTGATGGAAATAAGTCCGCTACAATCTCTAAATGCATTTTCTCCGATATCTGTTACACTATTGGGGATGACGATATGGGTTAGTGCTGAGCAACTGTAGAAAGCCCCTTCTGCGATACACGTTACACTATCGGGGATAGTAATAGAGGATAATCTATTGCAGTCGAAAAAAACATAATCTTCGATTTCGGTTATGCCATATGGTATGATAATAGAGTTCAGACTGGTACAACCTGCAAATGCACATAATCCTATGCTTGTTAAATTAGCCGGCATGGTAATGGAGAGTAAGTTTGTACAACCTGCGAAAGCATGATATCCAATCATAGTGACGCTGTCGGGTATAGCAATGGTGTTTAATCCTGTACAATCTTGAAAAGCCACGGCACTGATGGAGACTATTCCCTGTTTCACTATAATGTCGGTATTGGATGGCATCTTGCCTTTGTAGGCATATAGTACCTTGTTGCAGTAAATCACTCCATCCGCTTGATTATCATGCCAAGGTGTATTATGGAAAGCTTTATACCCAATACTCGTTACACTATCAGGAATAGCAATGGTTGTTAGTGTAGAACAATCATAAAATGCTTGAAACCCAATAGTTTGTATAGAATCAGGAATAAGTACCGAGATCAATTCCTTGCATTCTGAAAACGCATAATCTTCTATGTTAGTTACCGAAAACAATTTGCCATTATAGCAGATTTGCGGTTCGATAACCACGTTGCCTTTGTATTCGCCATCTGCTGATGCCGCTACTGATGCGGTGTGTGACACCTTGTCTAACAAATAGCGGACACCATTTTCAAGGATATATATATCATCATTCATGATCATCTCAAAAGCGGGTTTTCTTCAGATTGCGATTTCTCTACCAGAGCCACCAACTGCTCCATACTTGCCCCGTCCACTTCCTCTTCGGACAAAGTCCCAACAGGGTTCATATAGTCTCCCTCGTTATAAAGCAAGTACATACACGTGCCTTCTACTTCTTTGTACACGATATCTATTTTGCCAAACTTGCAAGTTACAGGAATGATCTTATGTATCTTATTCATTTTCTTTTATGTTGGGATTATCTATTTTCTTGTTGATGGTTATATTTCATTATGCCGATATATAATTATCGGCGAAATGATTTTGAGGTATCTATTTGCATTTTGATAGGAGTCGTATTTATATGGGGCTTGAAGGGCGTAGCAGAAGTTATAGGTGAACCTGTTGAGGATGTTCGTGAATCCAAAACATCCGGTGCGTTGGTTGCGTTGAGTGATTCTAAAGGCACTTCATGTAGCGCATTTGACTTAAACAACGAAAATAGAGATGCTATATGTCTGCTGGAGAATGGTTTGTTTCTCTCGGGACGCACTCCGTGCCGCCATTGTTGGCAATATGTTTCCACATCTTTGAAACACAATGACTCACGCGGATGCAAATCGGCTAAAATAGCATATACTCGTCGTGGATCTTTCACAGTCTTTCTGCCATATCGTTTTACAACGGTCTCTATGTCATTTATTGAAATGTTCATAATAGTATACCTGCAATGGAAATATCGTCTTTGGATCCTTGTTCGGTGAGCGAAGGCAAATAATGTTCCAACTCATTGACAGACGCATCGAAGTCCGACACAAGATTGCTATATAAGAGTTGGTAGAATTCATACAATCCCTGTATCCCTGCAAAACAATCTTCTACCCCGTCAGTGCCTACAAATATACTACAGGGCAATTTCTTCTTTTTGAGACAGAAACGGAACTCATTGAGTGCATCGGCATCGCACAATGAGGTCGTGCGATTTAGGAAACAACGGTTGTCCCACGGGATAGGTTGTGTTGCTGCACCTTGTGCATCAATAGCAACACATCGTCCGTCCCCTATCTGCATACCCATAAATGAGCGTTCTGTACGTACCGCCGCAATGAGTGTAGTGCCATAGGCTTTTTGCCAACGTGTAGAAGTATCAAATGGTTCTTGTTGATAATCCTTCGATATACGCTGTTGCCACTCCGAGATGATTGCAGATGCCAATTGCCGTTGCCAACCACCCTCAGGAAGAGCCGTCATATTTTTCGTAGCAGATAGAAATTGGGCAAGTACATCTCTTGCAGATTCCGCTGCAAAACGTGATCCACGATCGCTGCGGAAATATGCATCTCCACCATGTCCGTCTGCCACAATGGCAATGGCATAGCCCGGGCAGAAAACCGACAGACTATAGTCTTGGCATGGGCGGTTGACGGCTGTATGTGAAGCACCTGTTTGGGTCACAGAGAATGTGCGCATCATATCAGAAACCATTCGTTAAATCAGCCAGATCTGTATTTTCGGTATTAAACTCCTGAACTTGCTCTACCATTTGTACCTGTTTCACCTGAGTACCGTTTTTCTGTCCAATGCCAATTCCACTACTCTGTGAACCTATTTTTGAACTGGTAACACTAACAAAGCGTATCATAGCTTTAAGAGCCTCCGGAGTGTGGGCTGTCAGTACCAATTCCGGATTACCGGTAAACTCTGCAAGCAAACCTTTGTCAGCATCATCACCAATAGCGACAGCAACCCGGATGGCATATTTGAACCATTTGTTGCTTTTCAGTCTGCCAAGTGCAGATTCATATTCATCTGTCGGGTAACCGTCTGACATCAGAAATATCACCGGGGCAAAACAGCCTGTCGGTGAATTAAGAAATTCCTTGCGGGAAAGTTTTTGATTGAGAACTTCAAAGGCCATTCCCATAGAAGTCATACCATTGGCTTGCAAATCATTCCACGTAACTTCTTCCACAGGCGATGGCGTGATGAGCCAGCAGCAATCAGATGCGAACTCCAGGCAAGCTAATTGAATGCTGGCATCTGCGTTTTCTGAAGATATGTCTGATAATTCTGGAAGTACTTCACGAATGGCAGTATTGACAGCACCTATCTTGGCACCTGCCATAGAAGAAGATGCGTCCACTACAAAAAACAATGTCATAGTACGACGTGCGATTTCTACTGATTCTAATGGATTCATATTGGTAATAAATTATTGTTTTGAGTTTATCTTCTCTATAGTGGCTTGCTGGGTGCCGAAGTCAAGTGTCGCACCGCGGAAAATAGCCACAGCCTTGTTTTTTCCGAACTCAATAGAGCGCTTATCCGGCAATGTGTATCGCCATATCTGTTCTGAATAGTTGACAATCCCCCATATTGCAGGATTGTTTTTGCTGGCGGCAACCTTACCTGCTTTTTTGAAAAAATCACCATTCTTTTTAGTATGATTTTCATACAAATATTGTCCCAAACTAAGTACCAGATTTTGTTTATCCGTACATAGCAACAAAGGTGTAGGCAATGGGCTATTACAGTTAAAGCATACAGAGACCGGTTTGTCCAAGTGGAAAAATGTTTCATGCCCGCACGAGCAACAGACTATCTGATTGCGCAGTTGTAAAAGCAAACGCAACCAGTCATTATCTGACCACCGAAGATTAGGATTTTGCATCACATCTTTAGAAAAAGCATGTACAAACGCCTCTTGTACAAAATTAGGGAAAAGTGGCCAACGCACAAGCACATTGGTATGAATTCCCTGTACCGGGCGATTACAATCATCCTTCGGATCATAAATAAACACAGGGTGTTCTCCATATACATTGCGCTCTATCTCATCATTGAGACAAGGAACAGAAGCAACACGCTTGCCATCAAGGGGATGGTTGTTCATCAGTAGCATAAATAGGATGACGGAAAGCGAGAAATAATCGCTTAGGTTATTGGGATTGCTTTTACTCAACACTACCTCTGGAGCCATATAGCGGCACTTACCCTTGATACCGAGATTAACGTCAGCAGGACACACATTATCGTTATCACAAATACGTACATCACCCGTAGTCGGATTGAAGAAAAAATTACCGTCATTCAGGTCTTGATAGGACAACCCACGGCGGTGCAACTCTCGAAAAGCAAGTGTTATCTGCAACGCCGCATTAAGCATAGCCGACCATGAGGCAAAACGCGCTTTAGCCACGAGGAAACGAGAGAAATCAACATAGTCCTTGGGACGTAGTGCCATAAGATAGCCTTTATAATTAGAACTTTGTATAAGGGCTAAAGGCCATAGAAAATGCTCTGTAGGTGCACCCTGACTGACATTGTCTGCCATATTGCGCAGAAATGCAGGCGATGGACAGCGGGTATAAACCTTGAGGGCATATTCCTCGCCATTTACTTCACAACGATAGACAGCCCCCTGTCCACCCTCGCCGAGAAAGGCTTTGACAATGGCAGTTGTACCATTAGAAAGAGGCACACGGGTGCCGTTGGATAAACGTTTCATATCTTAATAATTATATGTTGGTCATTTGGATAAAACGGCACGGATATAGTATGCATCTTCTCTACTAAACTGTCTTATTTCCGGGCTCTTATCGAAATACAAACAATAAGCATTACCGTTAAATTCAGACAAAGACGATGTCCATATATGCATTTGTGGGAGCACAATGGAATTTCCATTGGGTCCTGTAATGCGATATGCCCGAATAGTACGATTGTAAAGAATAGCATCCCATTGACACGCATACAAGAGTTCTTCCATCTCATCAATAGTAGGCATACGCCAATCACCTCGCATGCGCCGATGAGCCACATCGTCTCGACGAAGGAGAGTCGTCTGATAATCAGGCTTGCCTTTGGATGCATGGCCTGGGTCTGTTGTATAACGAGTATAGCGAAAACGAGAATATTCAAACTTATATTCCCCTTGTGGAGCATGGGTTTCGCCCCATTTGCGAACAATACCATATTCATAGTTAAAACGAGCACCTACATTCATGGTTGCCCAATAGACACTTAGACCCAAATCTACATATGGATGTCCGTTGCTGCGAACACCATTTTCATCGCCAAAGATCCTACTCAATAGCCCCATAACATTATGATTTTTATAAATTTATACTCATATTTTGTATTATATTTCCACGACCTTGTCACAAAGCGCAAAATCTGTCTTGCACAACCGATCTCTACAACCTTTAGGCACATAGACGGCTTGTAGTGCAGAACATTCGTCAAAGGCTGTCATATCCACACTTTCTATGTGGCTGCCCATATATACAGTTTCCAAACGACTACATTCTGCAAATGCCCATGGGAAAATCTCCTTGACGCTGTTAGGAAGCGTAATAGTGGTGAGATTTGTGCATTGAACAAAGGCTGATACTCCTATTGTTTGCACGCCTTCTTCTATAGTAACGTCAGAGAGACCTGTGCAGCCTTGAAATGCTCCCCAACCCATATCTTTTATGCTACCGGGAATATATATGGCAGTCAGTCCTGTGCAACCATTGAAGGCCTCCCATCCTATGCTGTCTATAGAATCAGGAATACCTACAGACAATAACTCCTCACATTGCGCAAACGCATTTGGGGCTATGTGAGTTACTATAAAAGTTTCCCCTCTATAGCATACTTGTGGTGCTATCACTACATTGCCTTTGTACTTGCCATCTGCTGATGCCACCACGGAGGCTGTATGTGACACGTTGTCTAACAAATAGCATACTTCGTTTTCAAGAATCTGTATATCATCATTCATAATCATCTCAAAAATGGATTTTCTTGTGATTGTGATTTTTCTACCAAAGCCACCAACTGCTCCATACTTGCTCCCTCTACCTCTTCCTCTGTCAGCCCTCCGATAGGGTTTGTGTAATCCCCTTCATTATAAAGCAGATATACACATTCACCCTCATACACATCTTCATATACGATGTTTATCTCGCCATACTTGCAAGTGACAGGGATTATCTTATGTATCTTATTCATCTGCTTCAATGTTTGGATTATTTGATTTACGATAACATTGAGCAATACCCACTATGGTGTACCCTTGGCCAAAATAATTGTTATCAACCAATTTATAGCCTCTTGATTGGTAGAAGTTGACGCGAGCCTTAGCATCTTCTTCAGAGCAAGCCACATCCATAATAAAATCTTCGCGATATTCTATTTTCCAGCCATAATGATATAGAAAAAGTTGAGTCTCCCAATCAGGATGTTGCTCTATAAAAAGAGATAAGTTATTCTCCATATTTTGTGATTTACAGATTGTTTCTATCCGTATAAAGAAATTAAACTTCAACCATCTTGTCACGCCAATCCTCTAAACCCATTTTGCAGAATACGTCTGTCATACCATGTGGTATGTAAATGGTCTGTAAGTTCTCGCACCCCTTAAAAGCCTCGTTTCCAATACTATTTACGCTATCAGGGATAATGATGGAGATTAGACCAGTGCAACTTTCAAATGCAGAATCGCTTATTTGGATAGTTCCGTCTTCTACAACAACGGTGGTATTGTGTGGCATTTTTCCTTTATAGGCATATAAAACCTTACCAATGTATATTAGCCCATTAGGTTGGGCATTATACCATGGGGTATCTGCAAAAGCACCACTTCCGATATATTGTATATTATTGGGTATTGTAATGCTTGTCAAATTAGTACATTCTCGGAAAGCATTAACACCAATACTTGTTACACTATTTGGAATATTAATAGAAGTTAGCCCTGTGCAACCCATGAAAGCCAAGTTTCCAATACTCATTACGTTATCGGGGATAATAAACGAGGTAAGACTTTTACAATCTGTAAAAGCCATGTTCTTAATACTTGTTACACCATCAGGAATAGTAATGGAAGTGAGACGTCTGCAATCCCTGAAAGCCACAGCCTCAATACTTGTAACACTATTAGGCATAGTAATGCTTGTTAGGTGGTAGCATCCTTGAAAAGCGGAGAGCCCAATACACTTTACATTATTGGGGATATTGATGGAGGTTAGTCCTGTACAACCATAGAAAGTTCCCTCTTCAATACTTGTTACACTATCGGGAATAATAATATCCGTAAGGTCTTCACATTCTGCGAAAGCATAGTCAAAAATACTACAAACGCGATAACGTTCTTGGTATGTTACAGATGAAGGGATTTTTATATAGCCTTCATAGTGTTCGTCATTATCCAAACTACAAACAGATGCTGTTTTGTTTTCTTCATCCAATATGTAGCATATTCCGTTGATATTTTTCCTATTGGTTGTCATATTATTTGCCATACTCGTATTGTTTGTTGTTTTTGTATAAATCAATTACACTTCTAATAAAAAATTCTGTCCCTTTGTGTAGTTTTACGATAAGAATATCGCAATCTATCTAATTCGTCTAAATCTCGATTATCTTATCATGCCATGGTTCTAAACCCCTTTCGCAGAAAATATTTATCATACCTTTAGGCACGTAAATAGTTCGTAAACTTTCGCAATAATCAAAGATATGCTCCCCCATCTCTGTTATATTTTCAGGAATAAGTATTGAAACAAGATTGCTACACCCATAAAAAGCCTTATTTCCAATACGTGTTACACTATCGGGAATAGATATGCTTGTCAGTTCTGTACATTCTGAGAAGGCACAATCCCCAATACTTGTTACACTATCGGGTATAGATATGGAAGTTAGACCACTGCAACCACAGAATGCTCCATACCCAATAGTTGTCACACTATTGGGAATAGATATAGAAGTTAAACTTGTACAACCGCTGAAAGTTCCTGGCTCAATACTTGTTACGCCATCGGGAATAGATACAATGGTCAAACCTGTACAACCGCTGAAAGTTCTCTCTCCAATCTCTGTTACACTATTGGGAATAGATACAGAGGTCAAACCTATACAATCTTCAAAGGCAGCCCATCTAATATCTGTTACGCTATCGGGAATAATGACATTCCTGAGGTTTTTCATTCCGGAAAAGAGATGGTCAGAGAGGTATGTCTTGCGTTTAGAGACAAGAATAATGGATGTAATCTGCCCCCAAATACCACTAAAGATATCACCGCTCTCCCCTGTTTCATCATATTCTTCAATATTCCATACTACCGAAGTTAGATTGGTACATCCTTGAAATACAAGTTTTCCTGCAAATCGCAGACTTGGTATGGAGATAGACGTAAGGCTGGTACAATCAGAAAACGCATAATCTTCAATCTCTGTTACACTATCTGGTATCACAACAGAAGTGAGATTTATACAACCGGCAAACGCATAGTCTGCAATAAGACCCACACTATTAGGAATAACAATGGAAAACAAACTTTTGCAATCTTGAAAAACACCAGACCAAATAGCGCCTATGTCATCTGGAAGAGTTATGGATGATAGGGTTGTACAACCTTTGAAAGCCATATAACCAATAAAACTGACACTTTCGGGAATAATGATGGATGAAAGACTACGACAGTCCTCAAAAGCACACTCATCAATACTCCACAAACCATCCGGAAGCGTAACAGAAGAAAGGCTACTGCAACCAGCAAAGGCACTCCCTCCAATACTCGTTACACTACTGCCTATAATCACAGATTTAAGCCCTTCGCAACAAACAAAAGCACGTTCTCTAATCTCAGTTACACTATCGGGAATAGTAATAGAAGTGATCCCAGTGCAGTTACTAAAAGCCCCTTCTCCAATGTTTGTTACGCTATTAGGGATAATACTTTTCTGGCAGCCAAGGGCTAATGTTTTCGTAGCCTTTTCTACAATCACATTACAACCATCGCAACTATCATAAGTGGCATTATCTTTGTCAACTATGATGGACATAAGCCCTGTACACCAGAGAAACGCAGAAAAATCAATTTTTGCTACGTTTTTTCCAATAACAATGGAACTCAGTTCGCTGCAGCCTTCAAATGCAGAATACTCAATACTTGTTACACTATCAGGAATAACAATAGAAGTGATATTACCATAACAAAAAGCATTCCAACCAATGCAAGTTACGCCATTAGGGATAATACTTTCTCGACAGCCTGCTATCAATGTTCCTGTGGCTTTTTCAACTATCACATTGCAGCCATCACAACTATCATAGGTAATATTATCATTGCTAACTACGATGGAAATAAGTCCTGTACAACCTTGAAATGCGCATTCTCCAATATCTGTTGCGCTTTTGCCGATAACTACAGATGTAATACCGATACAATCATCAAATGCCCTTCCCCCGATATTTGTTACATTATCGGGAATAGTAATAGAAGTGATCCCTGTGCAATTACTAAAAGCCCATTCTCCAATGCTTGTCACGCTATCAGGAATATTAATAGACGATAGGCTTGCACAATTTTCAAAAGCCTTCTCTGCTATGCTTGTCACGGTAAATGTTTCACCGTTATGATGCACCTGGGGGACTATTGTTATATCACCCTGATATTTACCATTAAGTGGTGCTACTGCAGAAGCCGTATGTGTAGAACCATCCAGTAAGTAGTAAACCTCTTCTACTCTTATAATTATATTGTCGTTTTTTGGCATATTCCTTAATTGATTTGATATTGTATTGCACGCTCCGATACCCCAATCTTGCAAATATCCTGCGATGTTGCGGTATATCTTTTGTATCGGCCTTGCTATATTAACGCTACCATTGTTTGCAGGCTCTGGAAACTTGCTCGGATGGCAAAAAGGCAATACTGATGCCCGCTTGCTTGATGGATGTGTTTGTATGGTTCATATATTTAATTTATTTGGTTTGACATATATACAAAAAAATACTACTCTTGCATATCTCTGTGGAGGTTGTAGCAGAACCTATAACGAAAATATGCAAAAGTAGCACGTCAAAAACGCGCTAACAACTGCCAATTGTTCGTTATCCGGTAAACTGCTACATTTCCACAGACGAGATTGACGTGTCAGTACTTATGGTACAAAATATGTATAGCGTTGGATTTGCTCACTACGGGAATTCCCCGTATAGATAGAACGCTATGGATTATCCGCCGACAATCCGACCGCAAAGATACGTATATTTTTTAATACTGCAAAATAAAAATAAGAAAAATCTTGTTCTATTTTGCTATTGCGGTATTTTGCCCCAACGTGCTACTTTTGCATAATGCGAGTGCAAAGGTATTGCAACGGCTTTATGCACACAAGGGCTTATTTAGGCTTAAGATGAAAAAAAACTATTGCGGAATGGAAATATAGTGAGAATGATGCGAAATACACAAAATGCATTTGTATAATTCAATAAAGATTTATACATTTGCACCCGTTTTAATAATTTAATGAGATCGTGTTGCAAGAAATAGGTCAATCCTCAGAATTGATACCCGCTGGTACGACAAATGATAAGTCGGACATCCGTTATCATTTGCTCTACGAAACGACTTATCATTGTATCTATAGTATTATTGTTGGTGGGCGGCGATATGTCTTAAAGGGTATTCGCCCAACAGTACAAGATAAGGCAAGGCAGGAGTGTCTGTTACAACGCGAATATACTATTCTGACACAATTAGAGTCTCCTTTTATAGTAAGAGTATGGGAACTGCGCAAAGACCCGAAAGTGGGATTTTGCATTGTGATGGAATACATAGACGGACAACCATTGGATAGTTGGCTACGTTCCAAGCCGTCTCTGCGGCAAAAGCATCAGATTCTAAACGAGATATTGGATACTATACAATATCTTCATAGCAAACAGATTATCCATGGAGACTTGAAACCTGGGAATATCCTGATTACCAATGGTGGAAATCATATCAAACTGTTAGATCTTGGACTTGCAGATAAAGATGAGTTTGCGCAGACCAATCTCGGTTGTACCAAGCGATATGCCGCCCCTGAACAAATTAAGGGAGAAAACATTGATGGCAGGACGGATATATTTGCTTTGGGTGCAATTATCCGTCTGTTGTTCCCGCATCAATATCTTTGTATCGTCCATAAATGTACCCGTTCCCGCAAAGAACGTCGCTATAGTTCCATTGCATCATTACACCGTGCCATTACATTGCGTTCTGTTTTGAGCAAATTGATAGGCATACTAATAGCAATATCCTTGCTTTTTCTTGTTTTTTATCGCTATACGCAAAGCCGCTTTTCTGCAGATACTTATTCGGCAAGCATACAACAGGATAGTATTCGTGAATCCATTGTGGTCGTACGTGACACAGTTGTTCAGATAATACATCAACCACTTGCTGTCCCAACAGAAGAACGCAGGATGCAGCAGGATAGTATTGGTGACTCCGCTGTGGTTACACGGGATATGATTGCTCAAATAGTACAGCAACAACTTACTATCTCGCCGGAAGAACGTCAGAGACGGCGGGCTTCATTAGATTCGGCTGAGGCTGTGTTTTGGAACAATTGGGAACGGAAACAGGCATTGCGAGAAAAGAAAAGGAAAGAGAATAGTGCTATCGGCGATACTATTGATGCTCGTCAGG
The DNA here is from genome assembly GCA_934667275.1 of uncultured Bacteroidales bacterium. Classification (GTDB taxonomy): domain Bacteria; phylum Bacteroidota; class Bacteroidia; order Bacteroidales; family Paludibacteraceae; genus Colicola. Next base: position 334,470 of record CAKULK010000001.1, read on the forward strand.
AAAGATTGTACTATCGTTATAAACAATTATATAGAGATTATACTTATCCTCATTATGTCGAATTTACCGATTTGATATGGGGGTTCTATGAAGCAGATTTCCGTAAAATAGTAGGTGAATGCCTAAAAGGGAAGGATCATGATGTTAGCATTAGATTAAAAATTGAGTATCAGGGAATACTCCGGGAGAAAAAAGCAGCGGGGGATGTTTTTTGTTCTTTGGCATCGGTATATGACTCACGCCTATACGAAACGGACAAGGAACAAATAGATGCACAACTCGCCCATCTAAAAGATTCACTGGCTGCCTATAAGGCGGAGGTGGATAGTTTCTTCTCGGTGGAAGACTTGCAAAAACAGATACAAAAACGCTAATTATTTCTATTAATATGCCGACACGGATTTCTTTATCTCATCCCGTATTGCCCCAACTGCGCAAGGCTGTAGAAAACACCTTCGGGCACAACCTACAGAGCCAAAGCAATATCTGGGATTTTATTGAAGTAATACATCATCAACTGAATGAGGATACCATACGTCGTTTGTGGGGACAACGCAAAGATGCATATGCCACTGTGCGCCGCTCTACGTTGGATATTCTGAGTCAATATGTGGGTGCAAAAGACTGGGATGATTTTGTGCAAACCTATCAGAGTGAGGCAGGTGTGGAATCTGACCTGCATACGTATATGCAAAGAATCGGAATTGAAGAATTGCAAATAGGGGATAGGGTAGAGTTCACGTGGCTGCCGGATAGGGAATGTATAGCGGAGTATAGTGGCAATGCGATATTCAGAATCATAATGGTTAAAAACTCGCAAGGGCTTGCTTGCGGAGATACGTTTTTGTGCCGCGTGTTTATTGTGGGTGAGATTCTGCTGTTAGACCAACTGACGCGAAGTGGAAGCGTGTTGGGTTGTTATAGAGTAGGTATATCCGGCGGATTGAGTTCCGTGAGACTGCTTAACCGTAAAGTTTAATTTGTACGAAGGATATTATGGGGTTGATATATTTGGTCAGAGGTGAGCGTTAGAACAGTCTTATCAACGGCTGTTGATGCTTCGGTATCGGACAATAGCCAATCTGTTTCTTTGAACGCCAATAAAAAGGGGCTACCTAATTTTTAGGTAGCCCCTTTCTTGTATCAGAATAAGAATGTTATCCGAGCATGGAGAGCAGGATACCGGCTGCAACAGCGGAACCGATGACACCGGCAACGTTCGGACCCATGGCGTGCATGAGCAGGAAGTTGGTCGGGTCTGCTTTCTGACCCTCTATCTGGCTGACACGCGCTGCCATAGGCACTGCACTGACACCAGCCGAACCGATAAGCGGGTTGATTTTCTCTTTCGAGAAGAGGTTCATCAACTTAGCAAGCAGCACGCCACCTGCGGTACTCAAACTGAATGCCACAATACCCATGCAGAGGATAGCAATCGTCTTGGCATTCAAGAAAGTAGCACCCGTAGCCGTAGCACCTACCGACAAGCCGAGGAAGATAACAACGATGTTCATCAACTCGTTCTGCGCGGTTTTGCTCAGACGGTCAACCACGCCGCACTCCTTCATCAGGTTACCCAACATAAGGCATCCAATCAGCGGAGCAGCATCAGGCAATACTAGTGCCACGATAGCGGTGATGACAACTGGGAAGACAATCTTCTCCACTTTGCTCACCGAGCGGAGTTGCTTCATCTTGATTTGACGCTCTTTCTTGGTGGTCAGGGTCTTCATGATAGGCGGTTGGATAACAGGCACGAGTGCCATATACGAGTAAGCCGCGATAGCAATAGGACCGAGCAAATGCGGAGCCAGTTTGGATGTCAGGTAGATGGACGTAGGACCGTCAGCACCGCCGATGATACCGATAGAACCTGCCTCTGCGGGTGTAAAGCCGATAGCATTCGCGCACAGGAACGTAATGAAGATACCAATCTGGGCAGCCGCCCCCAACATTAACGATTTCGGGTTGGCAATCAGCGGACCGAAGTCGGTCATCGCACCTACACCGATGAAAATCAAGCAAGGGTACAGACCAGCCTTGACGCCTATATACAGAACATCAAGCAGACCGGCATTCTTCATCACCGCACCATAACTGTGATACGACGGGTTGGCAATCGCCAGCATGTCGCTTGTGCTATGGGCAGCGTCCACCAATACGCCGTGACGGAACGCGTCCAACACATCGGTGATGGCATCGGGATTCACCACAGCAGGGTCATAGAACAGGTCCTTGGCAAGGAACAAGTCCCACAACTCTTGGTTGAACATATTGGCGTTGGGCAGGTTGGTGAGCAACATACCAAACGCGATAGGCAAGAGCAGCAACGGTTCGTACTGCTTCTTGATGGCCAGATACAACAGGAAGAACGATATGAGCAGCATCACGCCTTGACGCCAGTCCATATTCATAAATCCCATTGTCTGGAAGAACTCTAATACTTGCTCCATATCAGGCAATGATTATCCGAGTACTACAAGCAAGTCGCCCTGCATTACGTTCTGACCGGCAGCCACGGCAATCTTCGTTACGGTGCCGTCGCACTCTGCCAATACGGAGTTCTCCATCTTCATGCTCTCGAGGGTGAGCAGCAGGTCGCCTTTCTTCACAGCCTGACCTTCCGTCACTACCACCTTGATGATAGAGCCGGGGAGGGGAGATTCTACTTTTTTTCCGCCGGCGGGCACATCTGCAGCCTTCGGGGCAGCAGGTGCAGGAGCAGCAGCGGGCTTTGGAGCCGGTGCTGCTTTCGGTGCTGCTGGAGCAGCGGCAGGTGCGGCTGCAATGGCAACCGTCTCAATCTCAACTAATTTGTCGTCCTGCATCACGTTCTGACCGGGCTGTACGAGCACTGCCTTCACGGTACCCTCAACCTCGCTGAGCACTTGGTTCTCCATCTTCATACTCTCCATGGTCAGGAGCAAGTCTCCGCGCTTAACGGCTTGACCTGCAGCGGCTACCACCTTTACGATGCTACCCGGCAGCGGACTCTTGACTACGGTGGCGCCTGCGGCTTGAGCCACTTTCGGAGCGGCTGCAGGAGCAGCGGCAGCGCGTGGTACGGCAGGTTTGATAGAGGTGGCGTTCTTCATCTGGTCGATGCCTACATGGAAAACGGTACCGTTGACTGTTACCTCAGCCATACCGCCGTCTATCTCGTTGACGGTCGTGTCGTATTTGCGGCCGTCGATGGTAAATTGAAATGATTTCATCTTATCTGTGAAGATTATTCATGCCGTACATCTTGTTGTTCCATTGTGTACGGTGGGGTTGAACAATAGTTTTGGTGGATTCCTCATCGTGCACGCCGTTGTAGTAGAGGTGCAGTGCCAATGCGATGGCTGCCGTGCTGTCGGCGGTCAGGGTGATGCGCTCCTTGTCCTCTTTTTGCGTGTGTGCCACGGTCTGTGAGTGCTGTGGTTCTGCTTGTTTCTTGGGCTTTACGCGGGGTTGCATAATCCAGCCCATCAGTTTCAGAACATACACAAACACGAACAGCAACAGCAGTACTAAGCAGAAGCCCAGTCCTGTCACCATCCAAATGAATGAGTTTACTTCAAGGAAAATCATACTACAATGGGATATTTGAATGCTTCTTCAGAGGGTTCGTCAGGCGCTTGGTCTGCAGGTTCTCGAAAGCGTGGATAATACGCTTACGGGTGTTGCGCGGCTCGATGATGTCGTCGATGTAGCCGCGGTTAGCAGCCTGATACGGGCTTGCGAACAAGTCTTTGTACTCTGCCTCTTTCTCAGCAATGAATTTTTTCTTCTCTTCGGGGTCTTCGATAGCCTTGATAGCCTTGGCTTGAAGCACGCCCACTGCACCACTGGCACCCATGACGGCAATCTCCGCATTGGGCCATGCATAGCACATATCGCCGCGCAACTGCTTGCAACTCATCACGATATGGCTTCCGCCGTACGACTTGCGAACCGTGATTGTTACCTTTGGAACGGTAGCCTCACCGTAAGCAAACATCAGTTTTGCTCCGTGGTCGATGATACCTGCGTACTCTTGACCTGTACCGCACAAGAAGCCCGGCACGTCAACCAACGTCAGAATCTGGATGTTGAACGCATCGCAGAAACGCACGAAGCGGGCTGCCTTGCGGCTGGCGTCGCAGTCCAGCACACCTGCCAGCCAACTCGGCTGGTTAGCGATGATACCCGTCGAGCGGCCGTTGAAACGTGCAAAACCGCAGATGATGTTCTTCGCGTAGTCTTTCTGAACCTCCATGAAGTCGCCGTTGTCAACAATCAGGTTGATGATGTCCTTCATATTATAAGGTTTGTTCGGGTCGTCAGGCACAATCTCGTTCAGGCTCTCCTCCACACGCATGGGGTCGTCGGTGCACTTCAGCACAGGAGCCTCCTCCATGTTGTTTTGCGGGATGAAACTTACCAGACGGCGTACTTGGGCGATAGCCTCTTCCTCTGTGGCTGCCACAAAGTGGGTGACACCCGACTTCGTTGCGTGTACCTTTGCACCGCCGAGGTCTTCTACGCTAACGTCCTCACCTGTAACCGATTTCACTACCTTCGGACCGGTGATGAACATATACGAGTTCTGCTCGGTCATCATGATGAAGTCGGTCAACGCGGGGCTGTAAACGGCACCGCCGGCGCACGGACCAAAGATGACACTGATTTGGGGTACCACACCGCTGGCGAGGATGTTACGCTCGAAAATCTCTGCGTAGCCTGCCAATGCGCAAGCACCTTCTTGGATACGCGCGCCACCCGAGTCGTTCAGACCGATGATAGGTGCGCCCAGTTTCATAGCCATATCCATGACGTTGCAGATTTTCTGCGCCATGGTCTCGCTCAGCGAACCGCCGATAACGGTTGCGTCCTGTGCGAATACGAATACCAGACGGCCGTCAATGGTACCCGAACCTACTGCCACACCGTCACCGAGGAACACTTTCTTCTCCATGCCGAAGTCGTGGCAACGGTGGGTGAGGAACATGTTCACTTCCTCAAACGACCCCTCGTCGAGGAGCATATTGATACGCTCACGGGCAGTATAACTGCCTTTTGCGTGATGTTTTTCGATTGCTGCATCGCCGCCTCCGGCTGCTGCCTTTGCGCGATTGTCAATCAGTTTTTGCAATTTTACGTTATCCATAATTACACTAATTGTGCGTAGTTAGTTACATTTGTGAATTTTGTGAGTTTTCTTGAGCAGTTTGGCGTGCGCTGCAAAGGAGCAATGTGGACATTGTGACTGCGCAGCAAGCGGCAAGATGCCAAGAAAAACGCAAAATTATTTGGGCTGTTGGCACAACTCTGTCAATACCCCCTTCGTGCTCTTCGGGTGCAGGAATGCAATCATCAGGTTCTCTGCGCCTTTGCGGGGAGCCTTGTCAATCAGTTGGATGCCTGCTGCCTCAGCCTCTTTCAGAGCCTCCTCAACGCTCTCTACGTTGAATGCTACGTGGTGAACGCCGCCGCGACCGCCGTTTTTCTCAATGAATTTTGCGATAGTGGACTCAGGGCATGTCGGCTCCAATAACTCGATTTTTGTTTGACCCACCTTGAAGAACGCGGTCTTAACCTTTTGGTCTGCAACCTCTTCAATAGCGTAGCATTTGCTACCGGTTAAGAACTCGAAGAACGGCATTGCCTCTTCCAAACTTGTCACAGCGATTCCAAGATGCTCAATATGAGTTGGTTTCATTGTTTATTGATTTATAAGTTAAACTATATGTTTATTATATTTTTGTCTTTTTTCTGCCGTCTTATTCCTCGTTTTTCCACCCCTTTTGTGGCATTGGTTTCACTTTGTCAGCAGGGCGGTTTCGCGTCCGAAACTTCTTGCACAAAGTCGCTACAAAGGTACTAATTTATTTGGATACACACAAACTTTATTGCCTTTTTACACGCATTTTGCTACTTCTATGTTGCAAAATGGAAATTTTATTCCCGATAATGGTATTTTGTTTTGCATAGTACCGTAATGTATTGTATCTTTGCACAAAATTTCATCGGATAAGCCTCGTGTTCCTGTCGGGTTAAGAGTAGGTGATTAGTAGGTGATTAATAGGTGATTAATAGGTGATTAATAGGTGATTCCTTATAGGATACAAGGGGCATATTGCAAGAATATAATTGAAAACAAACAAGAATATGAAAAAATTGTATCGTTCTTCCAACAAAATGTTGGCGGGTGTCTGCGCCGGAATTGCAGAGTATTGCGACATCGACCCGACTATTGTCCGTGTTATCTATGCGGCTTTGAGCCTCTTCACGGCAGGTTTCCCCGGATTGTTGTTGTATTTGGTCCTTATGATTATTATGCCTAACCAAGATGCGGAATGATTGATAACATCAAAAGTCAGATGCGCAAAGGGGTATTGGAGTATTGTATCCTGACCATCATCAGCCGCCGCGAGTCATACACTTCCGATATTTTGGAGGTGCTCAAGCAGGCGAATCTGATTGTGGTCGAGGGAACATTGTACCCCTTGCTCTCGCGGTTGAAGAACAATGGGCTGCTTGCATACCGCTGGCAGGAGTCGAAAGATGGACCTCCGCGCAAGTATTTCCATCTCACCGAAGAAGGGGCTCAACTCTTGGAGCAATTGGATGCTGAGTGGACGGCCATATCCACCTCCATCAATACTATTATTCAACAATCGGCGCAGACTTCCGATTCCGATTATCACGCAGATAATCAGGCAGATGATGCCAATGCGCCTGTATTCACACCTTATCCGTCTTAAACAATGAAAGAAACTCGTACAATAAATCTCAATGGGCTCGTCTTCAACATCGACTACGACGCCTACCAGTCGCTCCGCGACTATCTTCAAGATATTGAAATTCGTCTTCCGATGGACGAAAAAGCCGATGTGATGTCCGATTTGGAGGCACGTATGTCTGAATTGTTCCAGAAAGCGCTCTTTGCCAAGAACATACAGGTTATCGACCTTACTATTGTCAACACCGTTAAGGCGCAAATCGGCTCTCCGTCCGAGTTTGGTGAGAACAAACGCCCGAAGGTCAAAAAGGCCAAGTCGCAAAACTCTGGTTGTGGGCGCGTTCTTGGTATCACGGTCATCGTCTTGTTGGCGGTGTGCGCGTTGCCCATCTTGTTGCCGTTGTTGGCTGGCTTTTTGGCGGTCATCATCGGCCTGTTTGGGGCTAGTATAGGCATCCTCGGAGCCGCTCCTGCATTGGGAATCGAACTCTTTGGTGGCAATGTGTGGCAGATTGCGCTTTTTATTGTCTGTGGTTTGGCGGCCATCGCTTTACCCGTTGTGATGATTATCTGCTCCATTGTGTCCTACATGCGTACGCGTCGGGGACCTAAACCGCGTTTCTGGTGGATTGTGCTGATATTGTGGGTGTTGTCTCTGGTTGGAACGGGTACTTTGCTTGTCAAAACAATCCAATCGGATATGGATATTCCTTCTTTAATCAATGTCGCTTTCGACAACTGGGATGGTGACGACGAGGGTATGGCATCTGAGGTACGCGATATGTCGGCATTCCACTCTGTCAATGTCTCCGGGGCAGCAGATGTGGACATTCATATTGCCCCCGAGCAACAACTTTCGGTGCGTAGCAATATCCTCTCCGAAGTCCTCACCGAGGTACGGGATAGTATCCTTTACGTAGAGGTACCTTCTGCGCGTTATAGTGCTATGAAATTGGATGTCACTTTGCCCGAATTGCGTGCCATTAATGCAGTAGGAGCCTGTGATATAGAGGCGGAAGACGTCATTCGGCAGCAGACTTTCACCATAGAGTGTGCAGGGGCTGCCAAAGTTGAACTGCCTTTGGCGGTACAGATGCTCAATGTATCCGTAAACGGTGCCACCGAGTTGGACTTGGAAGGCTCTGCTGATAAAGCGGACATCTCGCTGGCTGGGGCTGGGAAAATTGATGCCAAAGATTTGTTGGTGCAGTCTATGCACATCAATTGTGCAGGTGCCAGCAAGGCGGAGGTCAATGTGACTAATGATTTGTGGGCACAAGCCACGGGTGCCAGCAAAATTCAGTACAAAGGTACCCCTTCTGTTAAGCAAAAAATCATGGTGGGTGGAAGTACTATTTCGAAATACTGATTTGAATGCAACTTACTGAAATTATTTCTGCTATCCGACCGCTTCGCGTATTGGGTGGTACAGGTGCTATAGATATTCGAGATCTGCTCACAGATAGTCGCCAATTAGGCTCCGAACCTAACAAAACTTTGTTTTTTGCTATTTGCACAAGCAAAAATGACGGGGCGAAATATATACCCGACCTATATAAAAAAGGTGTACGTGTATTTGTTTCCGCCGAAGATAGTGTTACAGAATATGGTTTGTCCGCTCTTGCCAAGGATGGGCATAATGCCGTAATTTTTTGTGTATCAAATCCTTTGCAGGCATTGCAGGACTTGGCGGCATACAAGCGGTCGTTGTACACGTGTCCCGTAATCGGCATCACGGGCAGCAACGGCAAGACGGTGGTCAAAGAGTGGCTGTATCAGTTGCTGAAAGACGACTACCGCATCACCCGTTCGCCCAAATCGTACAACTCGCAGATAGGCGTGCCGCTGTCGGTCTGGCAGATGAACGAACAGACGCAACTCGCTATCTTTGAGGCGGGTATATCCGAACCCGGGGAGATGGAAAAGTTGGAACGAATCATTCGTCCGACAATCGGGGTTGTCACATATATCGGGGCAGAACACGGGGAGAACTTCCCCTCATTAGAGGCCAAACGTGCCGAGAAAATGCGGCTGTTTGCGCATTGTCCCGTGGTGATTGAAGACCCCACCCATCAGAATGTGCGCACGTGTGCGGCAGTGATGCGAGCATTGGGCTACGACGAGGAGACCATCACCCACCGAATCCTGCACCAGACGCATGAGACGGTGCTGCAAATCAACCTTTCGGCGTTGGTGGACAACGTGCGCTATTTCCGTTCGTTGTTGCGGCCGACCACGAAACTGACATGTATGGTCAAGGCGTTTGCTTACGGTGCGGGCAGTGTGGAGGTGAGCCAAGCCCTACAACAATGCGGGCTGGTGGATTACCTCGCAGTTGCGGTGGCAGATGAGGGGGTGGAACTGCGGCGCGCGGGTATCACGCTGCCCATTATCATTATGGACCCCGAAGTGGCGGCGATGGACCTCATTCTGGAGAACAACTTGGAGCCAAATGTGTATTCATTCCAGTCGTTGGAGAATGTCATCGAAGCCGCATCCACAAAGGGATTGGAGCATTATCCCGTGCATATCAAGATAGACTCGGGCATGCACAGGCTGGGGTTCTACCGCGAAGAGTTGCCGCGATTGATTGAACGCCTGCAATCGCAGACGGCAGTGCAGGTAAAGAGCGTATTTTCACACCTCGCTGGGAGTGACGAACCGCAGTTTGACGAGTTCACGTTGCAGCAGATACACTACTTTGACGACTGTGCCGAGACGCTCAAATCGGGACTTAACTATCCGATAATCAAGCATATATGCAACACGGCGGGCATTGAACGCTTCACGCAGTACCAGTTTGACATGTGCCGTCTCGGCATCGGACTTTACGGCTTCTCGTTTGCGGGCAAGAAACTGCGCAATGTCTGCACACTCAAGACCACAATTTTGAGCGTGAAGACCGTGCAGGCTGGCGAGACGATTGGTTACGGGCGGCACACCACGTTGGACGAGCCGCGACAGATAGCGGTGATACCAATAGGATACGCAGACGGTTTCGACCGCCGTTTCTCCAACTACGGGGGCGAGGTGCTGATACGCGGCAAACGCTGTCCTGTGGTGGGAAATGTGTGCATGGACCAAGCCATGGTGGATGTCACGGGCACCGACGCACAGCCCGGAGACTATGCTACCATCTTCGGCGACGGGTTGCCTATTGAGGAACTTGCCGACAAGTTAGGAACTATCACGTATGAAATCCTTACATCCGTCTCCCGCCGTGTCCAGCGTGTCTATTTCTACGAATAATCTCACTATCGGCTACGGCGCACACGCTGTGCAGTCGTCGCTCACGTTCTCCCTTTACGAAGGCGAGATGGTGTGCATGTTGGGTCCCAATGGGTGCGGCAAGTCCACCTTGCTCCGCACACTGGCAGGGCTGCAACCGCCCTTGGCAGGCACGTACGAGGTGTACGGGCTGTCTTCGGAAAAGGCTTCGGAGAATAGTGCGGAACGTGCCAAACACTTGGCATTGGTGCTGACGGAGCGGCTGAGTTTGGAGCACACCACCGTGCATGACGTGGTGGCGATGGGGCGTTATCCCTATTCGTCGTTCTTGGGCGGCTTGTCCGCTGAGGATGAGGCGGTTATCGCGGACTCTCTGCAACAAGTAGGCTTGTTCAACATGGCGGATACTTATTTCAACGCCCACAGCGACGGTGAGAAACAGCGTATTTTAATAGCCAAAGCCCTTGCCCAGCAGACACCTGTAATTCTGCTTGACGAACCCACGGCGCACCTCGACCTTCCCAACCGCATACGTACACTGCAACTGCTCCGTCATTTGGCGCATGAGCAGGACAAGACTATCCTCATCTCCACCCATGAGTTGGACTTGGCACTCCAACTCTCCGACCGTATCTTGCTCATGTCCGAAGGCGGCATTCAGTTGGATACAGCCAACGCTCTCCGCACGAGCAACGCTTTCACATCGGCATTCAAGATGGATATCTTCCATCCGTTGTAGTATTCCTTTTTATGCAAATGTTTGCATAAACCAATTTGTTTTCGTAATTTTGCGACCAAAATACAAGTGAAACTACACATAAATAAACAATTAAATATTAACCTTAAAACAAAAGCGTATGAAGAAAATAATGCTTTTTGTAGCAGCCGTTTTGATAACCTTAGCGGCTGATGCACAGGTACTTGAGGTGGTATCTATGCAGAAACTGACTTCCTCATCCGATGTGGATGTTAAAGTGGCAGGTGTTAGCCCGAAAGGTGACTATATCTTGCTGACATCGGGTTCCAACAAAGGTTTGCAGCGTTACGATGTGGCTACCAAGACGACTACCATGCTGTCCGAAGCCGAAGGTGCAGGCTACAACGTACAAATCAGTGCCAATGGCAACGAGGTCGTGTATCGTGAGACTTCAATGGACAAGAACCACATGCGTCGTAGCAATATCATTCGCAAGAATTTTGCTGCCAAACGTCGTAATGTCATTGCCCGCGGACAACGCGACATGGAGAAGATGGCGACTACCGATGCCAAAGCCACCGTTACCATTAGCGACCGCCTTATGGTGCTCCACCAAAACGGCACCGACAAGACTCTCGCACCCAATGGCACCGACAAGAGTTACATCTGGGCATCCATATCGCCCGATGGCACCAAACTCTGCTACTACGTATGCGGCGAAGGGTGCTATGTTAGCAATATCGATGGCACCAATCCGCAGTACATTGCACACGCTTGCCGTGCTGCCAAGTGGTACAATGACAACACCCTTGTGGCTATGGCTGATGAGGACAACGGCGAGTTCGTTACCGCTTCCGCTATCGTGGCTTACACGCTGGACGGACGCCGCCAAGTGCTGACCGACAACACCATGATTGCCATGTATCCGAGTGTGGCAAAGAACCTGATTGTCTTCGGTACCGAGGACGGTAGTACCTATATGTTGAACGTTAAATAAGTACGACCATGAAAAGATATATCCTTCTTATTGCCACCACCTTGATGGCACTGTCCATATCCGCAGCCGACCTCACGGGCAAACGTATTTATGTCAATCCCGGACACGGCTCATTCGGACCCAACGACCGTCCCTGTGCCACCATACCATATCCCGCATTGTCTTCCACAGGCATGCCGGATACATGTGGTTTCTATGAGTCAAATACCAACTTATGGAAATGTCTCTATCTCGGCAAGAAACTGGAGGCAGCAGGTGCTATGGTATTCTACTCGCGTACGGAATGTGGTCCTTGGCCATATGAGAAAGTAAACGGACAATATCCTGATTACACATACGAAAAGTACAAGGCTTTACCCGATTACACCAAGTACAACCGCAGTCTCTCAGAGATTTGCGAAGAGGTGGATGCAAACAACATTGACTACTTCATCTCCGTACACTCCAATGCGGCTACTGATGGTTCAACGAGCAACTACCCGCTGGTTATTTATCGTGGTTATGATGATATTACCAAGACTTCAGAAACGGTTGAAGGAGTGGAATGTAACACGTATGTAGCGGGCAGCCGTGAGAAGGCAGAGGCTATTTGGGCACACCGTTTTGGTATTATGGCAAGTGGCATTGACCCATATTCCTACTACTCTATGACCAATATGAATGTACGTGGTGACCTTGACTTCTATAAGAGTGGCAGTAACCGCACAGACAAGACGCATCAAGGCATCACCTATAGAGGTTACCTTGGTGTACTGAAACATGGTGCCAGTGGTTTCCTTGTTGAGGGCTTCTTCCATACCTATCAGCCTGCACGTCACCGTGCTTTGAACCATGACTACTGCCACCAGGAAGGATTGGCATACTACCGTGGTATCATTGACTACTATGGTGCCGACAAAGAGACGACAGGCTATATCATGGGTACAGTAAAGGACCTGCACCGCAAGATGAACAACCCGCTGTTCAACTATGCACCCAAGACCAACGACCAGTGGATTCCTTGCAATGGCGCAGAGGTTACCTTGCTGAAAGGTGGCGTAGAGGTGGCTAAATACAACGTGGACACTCTGTATAACGGTATTTTCGTCTTCGAGAACCTTGTTCCTGGTGACGACTACACCTTGGATGCCACTTGCAAAGGCTACTACCCGTTGACCGATGACCAGAAAGTAAAGTTCGCGGTAAAAGCCAACGAGACCACCTATCAGATGATTTACCTGTCAGATACTTCGTATGTAGCGCCTACGGTAACCTACTACAACTACCCCGAACCTGAGCAACCTGCTTACTTGCAGTTGGCAAGCACCTACGAGATGAAGCAGTCCTTTGTCGGCAAGAAGTTGGCAGATGTATTGGCAGACAAGACCGTCCGCCGTGTGCTATACCGCAATGGCAATATGTATGTTTTGGCTGTGGACGCTGCCAAAGAGCCTACACTCATTGAGGTGGATGCCGAGAAACAGACCGTACTCAATACCCTGCCCACAGACTTCTGTTCTGTCGTCTCTGCCGATGGCTACAAACTGAGCGACATCACCTTTACCGCAGATGGCTATCTGGTAGGCTGCAACATGGAGCATGCCACCTATACTCCCGCCAACACATGGAATATCTACAAGTGGGAGAATGATGCTACAGGTTGGAAAGGTGCGTTGTGGTTCAATAATACCAACAATGAGGCTGCCGGCAACTACTATAATGCCATGGTCGGTTCCACGTTGGCATATTCGGGAACAACGGAGGATGGTATGATTGTTTCTACCACCTACTCTATAGGTGCCGAAGCACATAGTGTTCGCTTTGTCATCTACACCATATATGAGAATAATTATGCAGGAGCAATACGCAACCAACCTGCAGGCATTGCCTTGGCAGACTATGGTCACGATGTACAGATGGTGGTATCGCCACGTGATGACAAGAGTTTCATCTTCTCATCGCCAAACAAGAACGCCATTGAGTGGCAAGTGGTAAACACCACAAAGTCCGAACCCAAGATAATGGGCACATTGCCCTTCCATACCAACGTGGCTAACTACTTCAAGTACGCTCATCGTGATATGATGGTTAGTCCTGCCGAGGATGCAGACGGTAAGAACATCGGGGTTGCACTCTATGACATCACCGACGGTCTCAACAAGGCTGCTCTTGTCAAGACTACCAACACCGCATTGGATGCTGCAGACGCTACCTATACTATGGCTGCAGGTGTCGTTAATAATGCAGACATCACCCTGTATCTGGTATGTGACAGCACGATTAGCAAGTTCACTACCGTGGGTGTAGACCAACCGGCTATTGCTTCTATTATGGCGTACAACCTCAATGTAGTAGAGAACGGAGATAACTACACCTTTACCTTCAACGCCAATTCGGACGCAGTAAGTGCCAACCTTATCTTCTATGCAACAGATAATACCGAAGCAGGTGCTATCGAGTTGGCTAATATAGTGAAAGGTGCCAACTCCTTCACCATTGCCAAGAGCGAACTCCCCGGTGAGGTAGGTATTGCTATGACATGGGCAGTAGAGTTACAGGGGCAGTCCATCAGCAATATCGGCAAACTCTATGAGGATAAGTCGCTGATTGCAAGCAGCACATCGCGTCTCTTCAATGCTATCAACAACAACCCTGAGTCTGACAAGTTCGGCTATATCTATGTCTTCCATCGTGGAGGTTCTACCCAAGCAACAATGGCTGTTAGGGAGACAAGTGGTGTGTTTGAGTATGACAACAACTACAGCAAACTCAACTCTGTAAGGTATAGCGGTGATGTCAAGACCTTTGGTAACCCCGGACGTGTCAGTCTTGACGATAACGGTTACCTTTATATTACAGACTGGTCAGACGGTAATTCAGGTATATTTGTTGCCAATACAGCAGACTTGAGTAAGCCGTTTACGCAGTTCTTCCAAGGTACACGTAATGGCAGCGGTGTATTCACCAACAATGGTACAGCAGTAGGCTCCAGTACGCCGGGTTGCCACATCTTTGGTCATGGTGCGGACACCAAACTGCTCGTTTACAATGAGGACGCTTCAGGTACATTACCTAAGAATGGTGCCGTTGTTTACAACATCGGTCAGTCCGATGGCTCTATCCTCCATACATGGGGTGAGGCTCCGTCGGCTGTGTACACGCTGACCGGACAAGGTAATACCGAAGGCAATGTGTGGGGAACCTCGCATGGTTTCTTTGTTAGCCAAAGTCGTACAGAGGGCAATAACAATGCTTCTGCCACATCATTGAAGTTCTACGATTTCAATGGCGACGCACAATTCTCGTCCGCAAGTGATGAGTACAAGGAGATTATCACAGGCTCCAACGGTAGTGGTTATGCCGTATCGGCGGACGAGAGTATGCTCGTGCTGCAAGGTGGTAGCAGTCAGTTCTATGTCTTCGACATCGCTTGGGAAGGCAACAAACCCGTCCTCACACTCCGCTACGAGTACGAGCACGGAGTATCTGTCTTCCGTCAGATGAACTTCGACTATGCAGGCAACCTCGTCTGCACAGGCGACAATGGTATGTACATCTTCTCTCTGCCCAAGACCGACAACACCACCATCATTCCTGCCCGCAAGGCACTGACCGTATCCAAGAATGGCATTGGCACCCACGTAGGTGAGGTGGCTGCTCCTGCTCAATTGGACGTAGATGCTCCTATGTACGATGTCATGGGTCGCCAAGTGGATAAGACCTACAAAGGCATCGTTATTCAAAACGGTCATAAGTTCTTGTTGAAATAAGGCTTACAATTAGATTATTTCAAAATCAAAGAAAGGGCACCCGACAGCGGTGCCCTTTTTCTTTAGTTGATTTCGACTCCCCATAATGTGGTATTTTTGAATATCCGTTCAGTTTTCGAATGATTCCGGAGCGGTTTGGCGCGGTTTTTGTATGAAGTTGGAAAAGACAAGTACGCTATGGTGGAAAATCGACGAGAGCAAATTTTGCTCAAAGCATTGGAATTGTACATGATAGAGGGCTATGCCAACGTTTCTATCACCGACCTGCAGGCGGCTTTGAACATGGGGCGCGGGACGATGTACTACTATTTCAAGGACAAGGACGAGTTGTTCGAAGAGGTGGTGAATACCTATCTTATTATTCCCAAGCAACAGGCTTTATCGCGTGTCCCGCATACGGTTACAATACCGGGTATGATAGATGCCATGTTGGTGTATCTCAATAGGTTGCGTGAGTTCTTGGATATGGTGGAGAACAAGAATATCAACACTTCTAATGTGGTCATGGTCATGTACACAGCCTATAGTCGCTTCCCTGATTTGTATCGCAAGGCGAGACGATTGTATGAACAGGAACTCAATCTTTGGATTGATGCTATCAAAAACAGCATGCGTGCTGGCGACATTCGGGGAAATGTGCATATCGATACCACGGCGCGTATGTTTTTGCACATCAAGGACGGTTGGGACCCTGGGAGAACGGGCGTACAGATGGATTTCACCATCTTTCCGGAGCAGTACAATTATCTCTACGATTTGATTAAAAAAGAGTCGTAATATGCCTTATTATATAAGGTGTAGTGCAAAAAGTGACCTTAAAGATGTCGCAAATGGTCAAAAAGATGTGTTTTGAACGTTTATTCGAAATAAATATACTACCTTTGCCGACGAATCAATCACGTGAGCGACAAAGCAAATTATAACTTATGGAATTGAAACATTACTTGGAGTATCTCCAGAAAACGGTGGTAAAACGTTGGTCGGAGTTGGCTTTGAAAGATTTAGATGGAACGAACGCCTACACGTATGGTGAGATGGCAACGCAGATTGAGCGTTTGCATATCACGTTTCGCGAGTTAGGTATTCAGGAGGGAGATAAAATTGCTCTCTGTGGTCGCAATTGTGCTAATTGGGGGGTCACTTTCTTGGCAATTGAATCATATAAGGCAGTGGCTGTCAGTATCTTACCTGATTTTACAGGTGAAGGAGTGCAGAACTTGGTCAATCACTCTGATGCCAAACTGCTGTATGTCGGACCAAATGTAAAGAAGAAAATCGATCCGGTGGCAATGCCGGGACTGACGGGTATCGTGTTTATGGACGATTACTCGCTTTTCTATACCAAGGACGAAGCCGTAGAGCAGACCTACGCAAAGATTGATAGTGCTTTTACGCAGGCATATCCCAAAGGCTTTACAGCCAAAGATGTACACTATCCCACGGATAATCTCCACGAACTCGCACTCATCAACTATACTTCGGGTACTACATCTTCGCCCAAGGGCGTGATGCTCAGCCACTTGAACTTAAGCGGAAATGTGGACTTTGCGCTGAAGCGTATCCCGCATAAGTCGGGTGATACAGTCCTTTCCATGTTGCCTATCGCGCACATGTTCGGACTGATGTTCGAATTCCTCTATCAAGTCTGCGACGGTGCGCAGGTGTATTTCCTCACCAAAGCACCCACGCCGAGTGCCCTGATGAAGGCGTTTGCCGAGGTGCATCCGTTCATGATTCTGACGGTGCCGTTGGTCATTGAAAAGATTATCAAGAAGAGCGTGTTGCCCGTCATCAACAAACCCGCAGTCAAGGTGCTGTGGAAGACGCCGGGCATCAACAAGATTCTTCACAAGAAAGTCAGTGACAAACTGATGGCAGCTTTCGGCGGCAAGTTGCGTTACTTGATTATCGGCGGTGCTGCTCTCAACGAAGAGGTGGAGAAATGTATGCGCGATATGCACTTCATTTACTGCGTGGGTTACGGCATGACAGAGTGCGCACCCCTCATCACCTACGAAGACTGGTTCCGTTATGCGTATCGTTCTTGTGGTAAGGCGATTGTAGGTATGGAACTCCGTATTGACTCCGATAATCCTGCCCATAAAGAGGGTGAACTTCAAGTACGGGGTGTGAATGTGATGATGGGGTATTATAAGAATGAGGAGGCTACTCAACAGGCGTTCACCAAGGATGGTTGGATGTGTACGGGCGACCTCGGTATCATTGATAAGGACGGCAACCTCTTCCTCCGCGGACGTAGCAAGAATATGTTGCTTGGTCCCAGCGGGCAGAATATTTATCCTGAGGAGATTGAAGATAAACTCAATAGTCTCCCGCAAGTCATTGAGTCCGTGGTTGTTGAGCGTGATGGTAAGTTGGTGGCGTTGGTTTATCCCGACACAGCCAATTCGGGCAAACAGCAGAAGCCGTTGGCTGAAGTGATGGAGACTAACCGCCAACGACTCAACAAGTCCCTTCCCCAGTACAGCCAGGTGGTTGCTGTTGAGTTGGTTGACAAAGAGTTTGAGAAGACTCCGAAACGCAGTATCAAGAGATTTATGTATAAGTAAAGATAAATTGTGGATAGCATTAGAGGATTCCGATTTTATATAGGAATCTAATTTTTGATTGTATGTTGGGACAAGGTCGTCGTGATGACGCCCTTGTCTGTTTTTTTATAGCCATATATTTCCTCTGTTGCTTTGTCGTTTTTGTACATATGTTTCTATGGAACATATCGGAATTTAGTGCTGTATATTCTGAAATACGGCACTGACTTTTTCGGGTTAATTACGGCAACGACACGGCAACGAGACGGCAACGACAGCGGAGATTGCCTTGAGGATACCGTGAGGATTCATAGCCGTTAGGCTTACATCTTCTTAGTCTCCAAACGTGAGTTGGGAAAGTAGTGTGCTAATATCTGTTCATAGGTGAAACCTTTGTCTGCCATCACGGCAGCCCCTATCTGGCACAATCCTACGCCGTGTCCCCAACCGCGCCCGCGGAGTGTGAATGTGGCTTCTGATGGGGTAGGGGCGGGTGTAAACTCGATGTCGAATGCACTGCTGTAGAGGTGGCTGCGGCTCAACCACTTGCGTATTTCCAACTCTTTGCCTACCACCATACTGCGCTTTGTGCCGACAATTTCCAATTCGTATATGCGGTACGACGGACCGCGTTTGATAGGGCGTAGTTCCTGTATGTCGCCAAAGTCTATTCCTGAGCGTTCACGCACGATTTCCGACAGTTCGGCTTGTGTGTAGCGTATTGTCCAATGATGGAAGTCCTGGGTCTCAAGATCGTAGTCGTTGAGTACTTGGGAGAGCACATTGTGGTCTTGTGTGTTGCAGTAGGGGCATTCTACACTCTCCAAGTAGCGGTAATGAATGGGTGCCCATACATTCTCAAATAGTTCGGTACGCCCGCCGCAACTCTTGTAAAAACGGGTGTCGCAGATATCCCCGTCGTATGTCAGCACTTGCCCGCGGGTAGCCTCTATGGCCTCACGTACGCGTGCCGAGGCTTCTTTGTGTTGGTCGCGGCGGGTGATGCCTTCGTAGCGTTGGCAGTGGTCATCCGCACACACATCAAATCCGATGTGTGCATCACGTTCATACCACACAATATGACGCTCTATGCCATCTTTATGAGGCTTATTTCCTTCTGCAATTGGATGAGTACCGGTATTTTGCATCTTATTCAGTATCGGGCGGAGTACCCAACTGCGTGAAATCACGGCATGTGCTTTCAGTAGTTCGAGCGAGGAGGTGGCAGACATCTCTGATGCAATCACCGATGACAAGTAGTCCTCCACGTCTATCACGTTGATGGCTGTCTCTGTCCCGTCTTCGTTTTGGCGTATTTCCAATTGACCTTCAAACAATTGGTCTTCGGTGCGGTCCCAATGGAAACCGATACCGATACGCACATTTTTCAATAAAAACGTATTGCCGCGCAGTTCATATTCGATATGCGGAGCCGTCATTATGCCTACACGTATATTCATCGTCTTGTCTGTTTGGTGTTGATTTGTGGTCTGCAAAGGTACACAATTTATTTCTTATTGGCAAAAAAATCGCAGGTTTATTTTAACCTGGCAAGTTCAACTTGGAAGTGCAAAAGTAGTGGTTCAAAGGAATATGTTTTATAAGTAGCATGGGTTCTCTCTTGT
>CAKULK010000002.1 GCA_934667275.1 uncultured Bacteroidales bacterium
AATTGAATTTCATGACACCTCTTGATTGCTTTTTCAAATATTTTCACTAACTTTGCACTTGCTTGTTGAATCTACGTCCTCGACCAAATATGCACGTAATTTGTGTATTTCAACAAAAAGCAGTACCTTTGTCGGTTAAAGTACATTGTTTATCTCGTTAAGGCGAATATATTGAATATGGATACAAAACAGCATACTCTCTCCTCCTCCTTCACCCTTTCGGGTAAGGGACTGCATACAGGACTTCAGATTACCGCCACTTTCCGCCCCGCAGCGGAGAATACAGGCGTGCAACTCTGCCGTATCGACCTGCCAGGCAAACCGACCCATCAGGCGCTTGCCGACTATGTGAGTGCCACCGAGCGCGGTACGGTCTTGGAACACGGCGCATGGAAAATATCCACCGTGGAACATGCCCTCTCGGCGCTCTATGCCCTCGGCGTGGACAACTGCCTTATCGAGTTGGACGGTCCCGAAATGCCTATCCTCGACGGCAGTGCCAAACTATTCGTCAAGGCGATACAGGCGGCAGGCTTGCAGGAGCAGCAGGCGGAACGCAAGGTGTTTGTCGTCAAAGAGCGTATCGAATATGTCTCCGAGCGCGGCAACAAGTTGGTGCTGCTGCCCTCCGACCGGTACGAGGCGGAGGTGATGATTTCTTTCCCGAGCGTGCTGCTGCGTGAGCAGCGTGCCGAACTGCACGACCTGAGCATCTATCCCCGCGAGATAGCCGCCGCACGTACGTTCTGTTTCGTGCGCGAGATTGAGCCGCTGCTGCGTATGGGATTGATTAAAGGCGGCGACCTGCAAAACGCTCTCGTTATTTACGAGACCCAGATGTCGCAGGAGGGCTTGGACTATATGACCGAGAAACTCGATGCACCGCACCTCGATGCCACCAAACTCGGCTACCTCTCCCCGCTCAACTACCAGAACGAGCCCGCCCGTCACAAACTCCTCGACCTCATCGGCGATATGTCGCTTCTTGGGTGCTATATCCAAGGTCGTCTCATTGCCGAGCGCCCGGGGCACACTTTCAACACCCAGTGCTGCCGCCAACTGAGAAACAAGGTAATCCAATAATTTACAAATTACAAATTACTAATTACAAATTGACTATGACTCAACCATTAGCATACATCCATCCGGAGGCGAAGATTGACCCCTCCGTGCAAATCGGTCCCTTTGTTTTTATCGACAAAGATGTGGAAATCGGTGCAGGCACCATCATCGATGCCAATGCCACTATCTGTGAGGGCACGCGTATCGGCAAGAACTGCCATATCTTCCCCTCCGCTGTAGTGGGGGCTATCCCGCAGGACCTGAAGTTCAAAGGCGAGAAGACCTACGCCATCATCGGCGACAACACCACTATCCGCGAGTGCGCCACCGTCCATCGCGGTACTGCCAGCAAGGGCAAGACCGTGGTCGGCAACAACTGCCTGATTATGGCGTACTGCCACGTGGCACACGACTGCCTGCTCCACGACCATATCATCATGTCCAATGCCACCCAGTTGGCGGGCGAGGTCGTAGTGGACGACTGGGCCATCATCGGTGGCGGCACGCTCGTGCACCAGTTTACGCATATCGGTGCGCATGTGATGATTCAGGGTGGTACCAAGATAAACAAAGACATCCCGCCTTATGTCATCGCCGCTCGCGAACCGGTTTCGTACTGCGGTATCAACTCGGTTGGACTCAACCGCCGCGGTTTCACGCGCGAGCAGATTGCTTCTATCCAGGACACCTATCGCACACTCTATATGTCGGGACTCAATGTGTCGCAGGCTGTCGAGCAAATTCTTGAGACCGTGCCACAGACTCCGGAGCGCGACACTATCATCGATTTTATCAAAGGTTCACCACGCGGTATCGTACGCGGAATAAACTAATGCGCAATGCATAGCGTAATAAAATACAATGGTTAATACGTGGTTAATTATATGTTCTTACAAAAATAATTAACGTCTAATTACACGATAATTAACGTTTAATATCAAGCAACTATGGAAGAAGAAAGAAGCCTCAATTTTATTGAGCAGATTGTAGAGAAAGACCTCGCAGAGGGCAAGAACGACGGACGCATACAAACGCGTTTCCCGCCCGAACCCAACGGATACCTCCATATCGGACACGTCAAGGCCATCTGTATGGACTTTGGTATTGCAGAGCGTTACAACGGCGTCTGCAACCTCCGTTTCGATGATACCAACCCCGTCAAAGAGGACGTGGAATATGTAGATTCTATCCAACAAGACATCGCATGGTTGGGGTTCAAGTGGGGAAATATCTACTACGCCAGCGACTATTTCCAGCAACTCTATGACCTTGCTATCCGTTTCATCAAAGAGGGAAAAGCATACGTAGATGAGCAGACTGCCGAGCAGATTGCCGAGCAGAAAGGTACACCTACCGAACCCGGTGTGGCGTCGCCCTATCGCGACCGCCCCATTGAGGAGAACCTCCGTCTATTCGAGGCTATGCAGGCAGGCGAGATAGAGGACGGCAAGATGGTACTTCGCGCCAAGATTGATATGGCGAACCCGAATATGCATTTCCGCGACCCTATCATGTATCGTATCATCACTACCCACCCGCACCACCGCACAGGGCGTAAGTGGAATGTATATCCGATGTACGACTTTGCACACGGACAAAGCGACTATTTCGAGGGCGTTACTCATTCTATTTGTACCCTTGAGTTTGTCGTTCACCGTCCGTTGTACGACTATTTTCTCGACCAGTTTGTGGAGGG
This sequence comes from uncultured Bacteroidales bacterium, assembly GCA_934667275.1. Classification (GTDB taxonomy): domain Bacteria; phylum Bacteroidota; class Bacteroidia; order Bacteroidales; family Paludibacteraceae; genus Colicola. Next base: position 2,759 of record CAKULK010000002.1, read on the forward strand.
CGACTACCGTCCGCACCAGTATGAGTTCAACCGCCTGAATATCACCTACACCGTGATGTCGAAACGCAAGATGTTGCAACTCGTCAAAGAGGGACTTGTGCGTGGTTGGGACGACCCGCGCATGCCGACAGTCTGCGGTCTGCGCCGTCGCGGATACACCGCTGAGGCAATCCGCACATTCATCGACAAGATTGGGTACACCAAAGTGGAGGGTATTATTGATGTCAGTCTGCTCGAGCATACCGTCCGCGAGAACCTCAAGGAGACTGCCCCGCGGGTTTGCGCTATCTTCGACCCTGTAAAATTGGTTATTACCAACTATGAGGGCAACGGAGAAACGATTACTGCGGAGAATATTGACGGGCATCCCGAACTCGGTACACGCGAGATGAATTTTGCCCGCGAACTATATATTGAGCGTGGCGATTTCCTCGAGCAGGCGGACAAGAACTTCTTCCGCCTCAGCCCCGGCGGGCGTGAGGTGCGGCTCAAATCGGCGTATATCATCCAAGCCACAGGCTGCGAGAAAGATGCCGAGGGCAATATCACCACCGTCTATGCCACCTACGACCCTAACTCGAAGTCGGGTACCGAAGGCGGCAACCGTAAGACCAAATCGACTATCAACTGGGTGGAGTGCAATTCGTGTATCGATGCCGAAGCACGCCTCTATGACCGTCTGTTTGCTTGCGAGAACCCGTCTGCAGAAGAGGGCGATTTCCGAGACCTGCTCAACCCCAACAGCCTCGAAATCAAGACTATCAAGGTCGAGGGCTCGCTCCGCAGCGAACTCCACGCGCCGGTTATCAAGAACGGCATTGCCCAAGAGAACCACTACCAGTTGCTCAAACAGGGCTATTTTGTGGTCGATCCTGACACCACCGCCGACCATCTTGTCCTCAACCGCACCGCCTCATTGAAGGACAATCGATGACCTCCCCCACCCCTCCGGGAGCACCCCACTGCGCGTTGTTCGTGGGGACCCTGCAACAGGAGGGGCTATCAGAGAACACATCTGTTCCCCTGCTCTTGCAAAAGTGCGGGGGAGCAATCGTATGTGTCTAAACCCGATAAAGGATAATGATGACCTGTTTATTCGTCTTCGGGGGCGTTGTCTGCATCCACGCAGAAACCGCCACATACAGGAAGTCCCGATATGGTCTGCATATCCTCTTCGGAAAGCATAAAATCGAATACACCCAGGTTTTCCTTGATGCGTTGCAAGTTGGTGGATTTGGGTATAGGCACTATGCCTTGTTGTATAATCCAGCGCAAACAAATTTGTGCCACACTCCTGTTGTGTTGTTTGGCTATTGCAGCAAGTACTTCGTTTTGGAGAACCTGCCCGTTGCCCAATGGTCCCCATGCTTCCATTGCGATATTATTATCCTTGCAGAAACGGATTGTGGAGGCGGAATTGAATCCGGGATGTACTTCTATCTGATTGACCATAGGCATGATGTCTGCCATACCCATCAGCGGCAGCAGATGATGAGGCAGAAAATTGCACACGCCTATCGCGCGAATGCGTCCGTCGCGGTACAATTTTTCAAATGCTTTCCAAGTGGAACGGTTTATTTCCTTCCAATCACTATGCCATTTGACGACAGCGGGTGTATGGATCAGATACAAGTCGAGATATTCCAGTCCGAGGCGTTCCATAGAGGTGTCAAACGCTTTGAGCATATTGTCATAGCCGCGGTCTGTATTCCACACCTTTGTGCTGACAAAGACATCCTCCCTGCTTATTATGCCGTCGGATATACATTCTTGTACCGCCTTGCCTACATGCCGTTCCGTATGGTACACCATAGCCGTATCAATGTTGCGATATCCCGCCTTGATACATTCTTTAACGGTACCGATAAACTCATCGCCATATCCCGCACTCCAATCAGCAGGCATGGTCCCGTATCCGATAACGGGCATTTCTACCCCATTTCTAAGAGTGATTCTTGGTAGTTCCTCTGTGTTCATATTTTTGTTTTTAACGGTTATTGCCTCTTTGTGCTTTGATTGCAGCCCCGTATTTTTCTCCCCATTCCAGCATTTTGTCAAACAACGGAATGAGCGTATGGCAGAGTGCCGTCTCTTTGTATACCACGGTCACGGGGCTGGTGTTTGTTATCGTCCGTGTAATCAGCCCTAATTCTTCCATTTCTTTGAGTTCTTTGGACAACATGCGTGTCGTCAGTTTGGGAATACTCCGTTCTATCTCACGAAATCGGGTATTGCCACATTCACAAATGGAACATAGGATCTGCACTCTCCATTTGGTTCCGATAATATCGATTGTGTCTTGCAAGGATTGAAAATCCATATCGCATTTCGCATTCATGTGGGTTCTTTTTTGTTAGTTGATTACAAAAGTATATCAATAAGTATGCCAAAGAATACAGATAACGCAACAGGGAGTGTGTTTTTTGATGTTTTTTATGATTAGAGGCACTTAAACAGGAAACCGCACCCTCGTTAGTGAAGGTGCGGTGCAGAGTAGTACGAGAGTAGAGGTTGCCATACGTGCAACGGGTATGCAATGACAATACATAGGAAATCCCCAATAATAGTGCGCCATTAGGTATTGCAACGCCATACGGAGACAAAATGGAGGCAATACAAAGACATCTTAAATCAATGTTTTTTCTTTACCGATACTTGTTTTATTCGCTAAAAATCATTAACTTTGCACCCGGTAACCAACTTCCGATAATTTTGCATTATCGAACGGAACGTATTACCCTGAAATCATACCGATTATGACACCCGAAGAAAAAGCAAGACTAAAAATAGATGAAAAGTTAGAGGCTGCCGGATGGCGTGTGGTCAGTCGTGCGGAATTTGTACCCGACGAGGCAGTTGCCGTTACGGAAGGGCTGTTGGAGGGTAATGATGAAGCCGATTATCTGCTTTTCCTTATGGGAAAGGCAGTAGGCGTGGTAGAAGCCAAACGCGAGGAAACGGACGTGAATACGCCAAAGGTGATTGCGCAGGCGGAGGGCTATACGCATAAATTGCCTGCGTGGTGCGCGGCGTGGCAAAACCCATTGCCGTTGGTGTGGCTCTCTAACGGGAAGCAGTATTTTTTCCGCGATTTGCGCGATACCGACCAAACGGAATATACCGAGGTGGAGCGTTTTTCTCTCACCCAAAGAGGTAGTGAAACTATTGCAAATCCCCGACCGTTATGCAGGGTTGCCTCTGATACAGAAACGCGGTCTGCGCGATTGCCAATACGAGGGTATATATAATCTGGAGCAAAGTCTCAAAGCGGGCAAAGAACGTGCCTTGATGGTACTGGCTACAGGTGCAGGCAAGACCTATCTAGCTATTACCATGGCATATCGGCTGCTCAACTATGCGCAGTATCACCGCGTGCTGTTTTTGGTGGACAGGAATAACCTCGGACGTCAGGCAGAACGCGAGTTCGGTTCGTACCGCCTTACCGAATCGGGCGACCCGTTCAATACTATCTTTGGTGTGGACAGACTGAAATCGGGTCAGATAGACCAGGGTGCCAATGTGGTTATTTCCACCATCCAGCGTCTGTTTTCCCTCTTGAGCGGCGAGCCTGTGACGGACAACAACGAGGACGACGAAACGCCGTTGGACGATGATGACGAAAGGGACAATACCCCTGCGGTAATACTACCGGGTACCCCGCAGTTGCCGCGCGACTATTTCGACCTTATCATCATTGACGAGTGCCACCGCTCTATCTACAGCAGTTGGCGTGCGGTATTGGACTATTTCGGCAATGCCGTCAAGGTAGGTCTGACCGCTACGCCCGCCCCGCAGACGTTGGCATATTTCGAGCAGAACAGAGTGGTGAACTACACACTTGAAAAATCCATTCTCGACCATGTGAACGTGGGGTACCGTACTTATCGTATCAAGACTGAAGTAACCGAGAACGGCGGGGCTATCCGCGAGGGGGACAAAACCAAACAGGAAACGGTATATACGGGCAAGACCGAAGAGGTGGTCAGCACGGATACCACGCAATATACCAAAGAAGAACTCAACCGCAGCATCATCAATCCATCGCAAATCAAACTGATTTTGCAGACCTACAAAGACGCGGTTTATACGGAGATGTTCACCGACCCGCAACGTGAGGCGGACTTTAACTACCTCCCAAAGACGCTTATCTTTGCCCTCAACGACCGTCATGCAGACAATATCGTCCGCATTGCAGAGGAGGTGTTCGGCAGGGAACACAGCGACGGTTTTGTGCAGAAAATCACGTATAGCGCAGGCAATACAGACCAACTCATCAAAGATTTCTGCAACGAGAAGCGTTTCCGTATTGCCGTAACGGTAACGCTTGTGGCAACGGGCATCGACATCAAACCGCTGGAGGTGGTGATGTTTATGCGTTATGTAAAATCGCAACTGCTCTACGAACAGATGAAAGGGCGCGGTGTGCGCACTATCGGTGACGATGTGTTGCGCAATGTAACGCCGAATGCTTTCTCCAAAGACCTGTTCTTTTTGGTGGATGCAGTAGGCGTTACCGAGGGCGAGCATACTATTCCGCAACCGCAAGGCGGACAACCGCCGGTGCCTTCTTTGGAAAAACTGCTCGAAATGATTGTGCACGGCGATGTGTCTGACGATAATCTGTGGCTCTTGTCCCAACGCATCAGCCGTATCAATGCCCGCTATGAGGACAAAGAGCGGGACAAGTTCTGCGCCTTGGCAGGTATCAGTATGGAGAAACTGGCTTTGCGTATTGCGCAGGCAGTGTTGCCTGGCGAGGGAAATATCACGCTGCCGCCCTATACCGACATCAACCAACCCAACACGGAGAGGAAAGTCTTGGTACAAGAAATAGTGCAACATAAAGCGGCACGCGACTACCTGCTCGAACTGAACAAGGGCTATATCAACACCCTCCAGCCAGGAGAAGATGCACTTATCTCCAAGGGCTTTACCATAGAAGAGGCGCAACAGACGGTGGATGCATTTGAGCAGTATGTCCAAACGCACAAAGACGAGATAGAAGCCCTGCAAATCATCTATTCGGGCAATCCGCTCAACCGCGAGATGCTGGAAGAACTGGTAGCAACGCTACAGAATACAAATGCGCAATTCGAGCCGCACCGCCTGTGGAACAGTTACGCCTTGGTGCAACCCGACAATGTGAAACATTTCAAAAACGACGAGCGCGAACAGCGCAACCTGCTGACCAATATCATTCAGTTGGTACGCTTTGCATACAAGCAAATCAACCGATTGGACACGCTATCCGCCACCGCAAACCAATACTTCAACCTTTGGTGCGGACAGGCACAGCGCAGTCTGACACAAGCACAAACAGACATCTTCCGACATATCAAAGACTATATCGTTGCCAACGGCAGTTGCGACATAGACGAGTATATGGAATTGGACGGAGACTGCGAATCGGAAGCCGCTTTCCTGTTGCAAACCGTCGGCAGGGGCGCACTCCGAGAACACCTGAATACTTTGGCAAAATTTATTGTCTATCAACGAACCGCATAAAAACAGCATAGTATGGCACAAATACAACAACCCACCGTAGAACAACTGACCCAGAAAGTCTGGCAAATGGCAGACGTACTGGCTGCGCACGGCATCGGCAATACCGATTATCTCACCCAACTCACCTACCTCCTTTTCCTGAAAATGGACTGGGAGCGTGTGGACATATTGGGCAAGCCATCCGACATACCGCAAGGCTACCAGTGGTGTGACCTTGTCAAAGAGGAGGGCGATGACCTGCTCCGCCAATATGAGAACACCCTCGCTACACTCAAGAAACAAGACAACCTCATCGGCACTATCTTCACGCAAGCACAGAACAAAATCACACAGCCTGTCTATCTGCGCAAGGTTATTTCGATGATTGACGAGCAGCAATGGCTGATTATGAGCGGCGATGTTAAAGGGGCTATCTATGAGAATATCCTTGAAGAGGTGGGACAGGATACCAAGAGTGGTACGGGTGAGTATTTCACGCCGCGTGCGTTGATACAAGCGATGGTGGATGTTACCCGTCCTAAAATCACCGAGACAGTCTGCGACCCCGCTTGCGGTACGGGCGGTTTCCTGATGGCGGCTTACGATTATATGAAACAGCAGTCGCAAGACAAACAGAAACGCGAATTCCTCAACACCAAAGCCATTCACGGCACCGACATCACACCATTGGTGGTGACGCTCGGTTCAATGAATCTCTATCTGCACGGCATTGGCAAAGACAGCAGTCCTATCACGTGCGGCGACTCGTTGGAGAAGCAACCCGATGTACTGTACGATGTCATTTTGGCTAATCCGCCTTTCGGTGCGCGTCCGAGTGGGGCTGTGGCTATCGACCGCCCCGATTTCTATGCCACCACCAGCAATAACCAGTTGAATTTCCTCCAACACATGATGCGCCTGCTTAAGAACGGCGGACGCGCTGCCATTGTATTGCCCGATAATGTGCTTTTTGAGGGAAATGCGGGAAAGATTATCCGTCAGAAACTGCTTACGGAGTTCAACCTGCATACCATCCTGCGTATGCCCACGGGTATATTCTACAAACCGGGCGTAAAGACCAATGTGCTTTTCTTCACCAAAGGTACTCCCACCACCGATGTATGGTACTACGACTACCGTACCAATATACATCATACCCTCAAGCAGAAGCCGCTCAAACGCAGTGATTTGGACGATTTTGTGGCTTGCTACCATGCCGACGACCTAACCAAACGGCAGGAGATCTACAACGCCGAGACCAATCCAAACGGACGTTGGCGCAAGTACGCCGCAGCGGATTTTCTCAAGAACGACAAGGTGCTGATGGATGTTACATGGATAAAAGCCGAGAATGGCGAAGACGACCTTACTTTGCCCGAACTGCTTGACACCATACAGGACAAAAGCAACAAAATAGCCGATGCCGTTGCCCGACTGCAAACCCTGCTGGGGAATATAGAGGAATAAGAAGTGCAAAATTTCAACGGGTCGTTGAACCAATTATGGAATAGAATAGGAAAGGCTACTACCGCACTACATCCTTTTGTTTCATTTACTCTTATAAAAACAAAAAAATAGGTGCATTTTTTATAGTTAAGAATGGAAGAAAACGGATAATACACTGATAATGTGTGCATTCTTTTCTTTCAAATACCCCTATAAAAACGGTAGTCTTAAAGATAAGATGAAGATAAAAAACAGGTTCTATATCTTGTAATAGTAACAATAATGTCAGGCTCAAAATCGTCCCCATTGTAGACGATTTTTGGTGCTGATGATAAAGAGAATGTGAGTATTAAACAAGCAAATGAATTGAAATAATGAATACCAAACTACTACGGCAACAGATACTGGATTTGGCTATACGAGGGAAACTCGTAAAGCAAGACCCGAATGACGAACCTGCGTCCGTCCTGCTTGAGCGTATCCGTGCCGAAAAAGAACAACTCATACAACAGGGCAAAATCAAGAAAACAAAGGCTCCTGCCACTACCGATACGCCACATTATCAGAATACCCCCTTCGACATACCCAATTCATGGCAATGGGTAAAATTGGGAGAGATATACAATCATAACACAGGCAAGGCACTAAATTCTAAAGACAAAGAGGGACGTTTAATGGATTATATTACAACTTCTAATCTCTATTGGAATCGATTTGAATTGGAGGTAATCAAGCAAATGCCCTTTACAGACAAAGATTTAGAACGCTGTGTGGTTACAAAAGGCGATTTATTAGTCTGTGAAGGTGGGGACATCGGGCGTGCTGCCATTTGGAACTATGACTATGATATTTGTATTCAAAATCATATTCACAGACTAAGAGGAAAACTGCAACTATGCAACTTGTTTTATTACTATGTTTTTTATGAGTATAAACTAATAAATTGTATTTCCAGCAAAGGCACTACAATACAAGGACTTTCATCCAAAGAGATAGATACATTACTTATCCCCCTTCCTCCTCTCGCGGAACAAAAACGTATCGTGGCGGAGATAGAAAAGTGGTTTGCACTGATAGATGAATTGGATGCAAACAAGCAGGATTTGCAAAGTGCGGTAAAGCAGGTGCGTGCCAAAGTGCTTGACCTTGCCATCCACGGCAAACTTGTATCCCAAGACCCCAACGACGAGTCTGCCATCGACCTTCTCCGCCGCATCAACCCGCACTACACCCCTTCCGATACCTCACATTATCAGAATATACCCTTCGATATACCAACTTCGTGGCAATGGGTACAATTGGGAATAGTTTTTCAATTAATCAATGGAGACAGGGGGAATAACTACCCTTCTAAAGAAAAACTACAAGAATTAGGGGCTCATCCATTCATAAGTGCGATAAATATAAAAGATGGCTCTATATCTAAAGACGGATTGTTGTATGTTACTCAAGAGCAATATGATGCCCTTGGTAGTGGGAAACTTAAGTTAAATGATATTGTATTGTGTATCAGAGGTTCGCTTGGAAAATCTGCGATATATCCTTTTGACAGTGGAGCCATAGCCTCATCATTAGTTATTTTGCGTAACTCCAAGAATGTAGCAGATACGGAATTTGTTTTTGATTATATTCACAGTCCTCTTTTTTCAGCAAATGTTGAAAGAAACAATAATGGAACCGCTCAGCCAAATCTATCTGCTAAAAGTGTCGCGGGTTTTCTTTTCCCCCTCCCCCCGCTTGCGGAGCAACGGCGTATCATATCGGAGATAGAGCGGATATTCGGTGTCTTAGACACCATCGAAGAGAACATACGTTAGGCAACAGCCCTCTTGCAAGTCCTGTATATTATACCATACACTAAATCTTTTTTTTAGGTATGGCAACGGATTATGCAACTTTTCTTCAGAGGTTAGACCTTGCGAAGAATACCGTCAGTTCGTATGTTTGGACGGTACAGTATTTTCAGAAAACGTACGGAGAAATCAACAAAAAGAACCTGCTTGCATACAAGGGCTACCTTGTGGAGCATTTCAAACCGCAGACCGTCAATCTGCGCTTGCAAGGCATAAACAAATACCTCGAGTTCACCAAGCAGGACAAACTGAAACTGCGCTTCGTGAAAGTGCAGCAAAAGAACTTTCTTGAAAACGTCATCAGCAATGCCGATTACAAGTTTCTCAAAGCCTGTTTGTTGCGCAACGGGTACAAAGACTGGTATTTTGTGGTGTGGTTTATGACCGCCACAGGGGCACGTGTGAGCGAACTGCTACAGATAAAAGCCGAACACGTACAGACGGGGCATTTGGACATCTACACCAAAGGCGGCAAAGTGCGGCGTATCTATATTCCGAAGAGTTTGCAACAGGAAGCCCTGCAATGGTTGCAAGAACGGCAACTGACGACAGGTTATATCTTCCTCAACCGCTTTGGCGAGCGTATCACGGCACGGGGTATCGCTATGCAACTCAAGCACTTTGCCGACAAGTACGGACTCAAACGGGAGGTGGTCTATCCGCACTCGTTCCGACATCGCTATGCCAAGAACTTTCTGGAGCGGTTCAACGATATTGCGCTTTTGGCAGACCTGATGGGGCATGAGAGCATAGAGACTACCCGTATCTATCTCCGCCGCACCGCCAGTGAGCAACGGCAGATAGTGGACAAAATAGTAAACTGGTAATAAATACAAAGCCCCCTCGCGGGGGCTTTTTTATTATACATATCCGGCATATCAGTACAACAGTCCGAACATCCACAGCGGAATACGGTTGTGGTGTCCGATTTCCAAATCGTCCACCGCCAAGAAACTATTGGGTATATCCTTTATCTGGTCGAAGGTCTTGCTGCGCCCGCCCACCTCAAACAGGTAGGTGCGATTGACCATAAAATCACCGTCTTTTGGCAACAGCACTTCCTGCGTGGCACGCAACTGGTTGAAAAAGAATGTCTCGCGCAACGTGCCGATGTCGATATGTGTGGAGAGACAATACATCAGGTTGGTATTGTCCAGATATATCTTGTCGGGTTTGCTGAGCGATTTCACATTCTTCATCTCGTTGGTGTATATTGCCAGCAAAGCCGCCCTATCCAATGCATAGAGCATCTTCAGCCCCAACTCACGGTTGGTATCCAACTCGCGATAAAGTTCCGCCATCTTGGGTGTGAAAGGCACCCGCTCCGCCAATATCATCAGCATACGCTGTATTTTCTGTATGCTGACAAACGACACATCTTCTATATGGGGCAGGTCGTTCTCTAATACTTGCCGTATCATACTTTGCACCCGCTCATAAAAGCCGTCGCCTTCTTCTTTGTAGAAAGGATAATAACCATGCCGCAAGTAGTCGCTGAACAATGACAATACCTTCATCTTCTGCGTCAGCGGCATGGCTATGCTCTCGTGCGATTGCAATAGTTCTTCCAACGTATGGGCTTCGCCAACCTCATACCCCTCAAACAACAGATACTCACGGAAAGACAGCCCATACAGCGTATAGAGCCGTTGGCGTCGGGAGAGGTCGCCCTCGTGCGCATCAATCTCAAGCATAGACGAACCAGTATAGACGATATGCAACTGCGGATACGCATCGTAGATATTCTTCAGCACCGTCTGCCAATGGGGCAGATAGTGTATTTCATCAAGGAAGATGTGTGTGCCGCCGTGGGTAAAGTGGTACTCCACCAAGTCCATAATATCGTGTGTGCGAAACCAAAGATTATCCATAGACACGTACAACGCCTCGCGTGACGAAGAGAACGTCTCACGGATATGTTGCAGCAGCAAGGTGGATTTGCCCACACCGCGGCTGCCTTTGATACCGATAAGGCGGTTGCTCCAATTGATTTGCCGGTACAGATAACGGTGCAACTGCATTGATACCGCACTCACCAAACGGTTGGAATAGAGGTACAGTACCTCAAAATCTTGCTCATTGATTGCCATACACTACTGAATTAGAGATAGATACGTATCGTCAAACCGCTGCAAAGGTACTGCAAAATACGGAATAAAACAATAGTCACAGCAAGAAAAAGCAGTTACAACTGCTAATTTTGTAGTAAAAAAGACATTTCTGACTGCTATTTTATACAAGAATAAGGCATACAGAAATGTTTTGTACCAACATACAACGATGTATCACGGCACGAGAGCATAAAGACCACCCATATCTACCGCCGCACCGCCGGCGAACAACGGCAGATTGTGGATAAGGTGGTCAAATGGTAACAAAAAAGCCCTCTCGCGGGGCTATTTTATTATACCTATCTCACATTATCAGAACGTGCCTAAAGGGTGGGAGGTTTGCAGGTTGGAAGATATTGTGGATGTGCTTGATAATAAGCGCAAACCGATAAGAGCAGAAGAACGTGCAAAGCGTATAGACGGGGAAAAAACTCTTTACCCATATTATGGTGCGACAGGTTTTGTGGGTTACATTGATGAGTATTTAATAGACGGGAAGTTTATCCTATTGGGTGAAGACGGTGCCCCGTTTTTAGACCGATACGCTACAAAAGCCTATGCCGTGAACGGCAAAATTTGGGTTAATAACCATGCACACATACTATTGCCTAAAATAGACTTTGAGTATTTGCTGAACTATCTAAATGCGATAGAGTACTCTCCCTATGCAAAAGGCACTACACGCCTAAAACTTACACAAGGAGATATGAGTAATATACTCGTTTTATTGCCACCTATAGAAGAACAAAAACGTATCTCCAAACAAATAGCAAATGTTTTAAGTATATTGCAAGCAATCAGCACAGAATTATAGTTCTGCGCTGATTGCGTCTATAACAGCGAGAATCTCCTCTATTTTACTGATAATTCTCTTTTGCTCTGCTATTGGCGGAATAAGTATAGGTCTATTCTCAAATTTGCCTTTTGTTATATGCACCATACCAGAACCATGACTTTCTGCATAAAAGTCTCCAATCATCACAATAAACGAGTAATACAGATATTCTTTCTGTATAAATGATTTGGGTATAACTTTGAAAATATGCTGATTAAGCCATGCAACGCCTTTATTCCAAATGTATGTACCTAATGAAGCAGCCCATGCAAACAGCAAATCGCCTTTGTGTACAAGATATTTATCTTCAAAATTAGTAGTTGAGTAATTGTAGGCTGCATTCTCGTTATTCAAATTCTGTATGCGAATAATGGGTAATCCTTGCTGCTCCCATTCTTCAGGTTTGAACGCTCTACCATTGATATATTCTGCCACGTCCCCCACTTTCAAAACCTCCCACCCGTCGGGTATATTCTGATAATGTGAGGTATCGGAAGGGGTGTAGTGCGGGTTGATGCGGCGGAGAAGGTCGATGGCAGACTCGTCGTTGGGGTCTTGGGATACAAGTTTGCCGTGGATGGCAAGGTCAAGCACTTTGGCACGCACCTGCTTTACCGCACTTTGCAAATCCTGCTTGTTTGTCTCCAAATCGTCTATCAACGCAAACCACTTCTCCACCTCCGCCACGATGCGCCTTTGCTCCGCAAGAGGGGGAAGGGGGATCGGAAAATTATTTAGATTATCCTGTGTAAACTTCGGCTGTGCGCTCCCAGTTATATATTTATCTAATGGTGTAGAGTTTATCACTATGGCAACATAGTCCAAAATCAATTTATCTGTACTATCTATCACGTGGGCATGATTATTTACCCAATATCGTCCTTCTGCAAAGAAAGCATTATCCTTACTCCTTGAAAGTAAATTTGCTCCGTCTTCACCGACCAATAATAGTCTATCTTCAAAAAGGTAATTATCAACCTTATCTATTACGCCAGATGCACCATAGTAGTTATAGCGTTTATTGGTTTGTTTTTTGCGTACTGCTGAGGATAAAGGGACTCTTTCTGCATCGCGATTTAGGGTTATCTCTCCCAACCTTGCCCATTGCCATGAATTGGGTATGTCGAAGGGGGTATTCTGATAATGTGGCGTATCGGTAGGAGATATGTCGTTTTTATGGCGTCAAAATACTAAAAAATGTTGGTGTGCTTATAGGCTAAAGGTTGCTTAAGGGTTGCGCATCCCTTGCGTATTCCTTGCTGAATGGTGGCGGTTTGACGTGAGGTTGAAAGGGTTACAAAGAGATAAAAATATCGCGGGACTATCGGGAGTCTATCGCGGGTTAGTCCTGCTATGCAGAAAGGCTGCTGTCTATCAACCGGCAGATGTTCCACAGCCAATACCACGGGGCTTGGAGCAGGGAGAGAAGGAACGTGCCGGCGAGGTGCCACGACGGGCGGGGCAGGCGGTCGTCTTCGGTGTGTATGGCGCGGGCGAAGGGTGTTGCCGAGAAACCCAAGGTCAGCACCGCTTTGCGGGCGGCAAGATAGCGGGCACGCCGTTGTGCCGTTTCGTAGGCGCGTTGCCGGTCGACAATGCAGCGGTAGGTCTCGGTGGCGATAGTGCCGCGGTCGGTGATTACGGTAATGACGAAAGTGCCGTCTTGGGCAGTCGTCTCAGTAAGTTGTTCAATCATATTGCATACAAATAATATCTTCCGGACAACCTGTCGGGGTTGTCCGGAAGATTGTTTAGAATGCAACGGACACGCCGAGTTTGACGTGGCTCATGCGTGCGTCGGACAGCACTACACCGTACTGCCAGTCGTACGCCACATAGAGCGAGACGCGGTCGATATCCACACCGATGGTCGGGTTGAGCATTACGCGCAAGCCCAACTGCGGTGCCACATCCACCACACCGCCCGCTTTGAGCCCGATAAACGGCGTGCAGATATAGTTCAGGAATCGTACTTGATGGCGGCATAAAACGGCGTTACGTAGCGCACGTGTTTGTCTGGCAGTATATCCGCTCCGAAACCGACACCCGCACCTGCAAACAGACCGTTGCCGAAACTCTTGCCGTGCGTGGTGGTGATAAGAAACTGCTTGTCAAACGAGCCCGACAACTCAATGTCGCCGCGGTAGCCCGTGCGGTACATAAACGACGGGTGTTGGGTGGCGTGTTCCGAATACGGGGTCAGTTTGGCGTCTTGCGCAAACAGGCAGGTACTTGCTACGAGCAATGCTGCCGCTAAAAAACTTTTCTTCATACCTTCATTACAATTAAAGGGTTAAACATTTTGGTTCCGAAAATCGCTGCAAAAGTACAGCCTTCCGGTTGTCTGTAAAAGGGAAGAAAGATGTATTACATAGGCAAAAGGGGATATTATACATATATTGATATGAAAAACTGCGCAGAGAAATGGTCAAAAAGGGTTATTTACCAAAAGCAAAAATCAAGAAGTCGCCGATATACCGCCGCCATACTTTCCAGTTGTGCCGCCCGCTCGTGCGCTCGAAGTCGTGTTCCACACCGTTGCGGTTGAGGTAGCGGTTCGCTTTTCGTGCCCGCGGATAGAAGATGTCGCCCCTGCCGCTACGGATCCAGTACACGCAGTCGGTCTCCTCGTTATGGGAGTTGCTGCTTGCCCAATACGGGCGAGAACAGCCCCACCACGCCAAACCCGCCTGTTTGACTGATAAGGGCGGCTTGCCGTGCGCCGGAGGACAAGCCCGCAATGGCGTTTCCGCTGGTACGGACGGGATAATGCCCGCTGATATAAGCCTCTATCTCGGGGAAATATGCCTCAAACTCCCCCTTTCTGATATGGTGCAGATAGTCGTGCATACAGCGGATATAATCGGGGATATGCGTGGCGTAGGTCGTGTCGTGTACCATGCACAGCGGCATCACGATGATAATGGGATGGATGCTGTCGCAGGTAATCAGGCTGTCGGCAAGCGTGCTGATAGACCCTTTCTCCTCCCACGCATACTGGTTTCCGTGTATGCCGTGCAGCAGATAGAGGACAGGATAAACCGAGTCGGGCGAGTAGTCGGGTGGGGTATAGACGGTCATATAGAGCGGCACAGAGTCGTGCGCCATAATGCGCAGGGTGTCCGTCTTTCCGTACGCCCACAGGCTCACCCATAAGCAGACCGCCACAAGACCTATCTTGCCATATCCGTTCATCTTGCGGATTGGGTGGCAATAGCGTCTTGCAGCATCGTCTCAAACTGCGAGACGGACGTTTCCAACCGGTACTGCTCCGCCATGGCGGCATACCGCCGCCCCATCGTCTCGCGCTCCTCGGGGTGGTCGAGCCAGTAGTCGATATGCGCCGCCAAGTCCCTACTGTCGCCCGGGCGGAAGAGCGACCTGCCGTCTATGGCAAACTGCGGCGTTGCCGAAGCGTCGCTTTTGGCGATGACGGGTACCAGCCCCGTGGAAAACGCCTCGATACACGAGATGGCTTCGCTTTCCATATCGCTGGCGTGTACGTAGAGGTCGGTCTCCGCCAGTACATCCAGGAGTTCCTCTTTGCTGTAATAGCCGAACACGGGGCGGTTGGGCAGATTGAGCCGCTCCGCTTGCGCCTCGTATTGTGCCCGCAGAGGTCCCTTGCCCGCCAGTACAAGTTGTATGCGGTCGCGGTAGCGTGACTGCGCCACGGCGTCAATCAGCACGTCCTGCCGCTTCTCGCGGGACAGACGCCCCACCATAGTAATGACGATTTTATCAGTCCATTCCGCCCGCTTGCGGTTGGCACGGCGATAGACAAAATCAGCGGCTATACCGTTGGAGATAGCCCGTATATCCGCTTTGTAGCGGTGGACTTTCAGCGTATCTTTCATAAAGCGGCTCGGCGTATGCACGTGGGTGTAGCGGTCATATACATAGCGGCGGAACAGCCTGTAAATAAGGTTGTTTATCCATTTTATCTTTCCCAATCCGAAGGCGGAACTGATGTTCTCGGGCTGGATATGAAACGCCGCCGTTGTGGGCACGCCCATCGTGTCGGCTATCTGTTTGGTACGCGCCCCGAGCAGGAACGGCATCATACAATGCGCCACGTCCGCCCATTGCAGCGCACGGGTGATAACCCCGTTGTCGGGCTTGGCGAGACAAATGGCGTACGAATGAATCAGGTCATCGAAGAACGGTATATGCCACTCAGGTACGCAGTATATGGTCTTGTACACGCTCTGTTCGGGTGCGTATGTCAGTACCCGCACCTCGTGTCCGCGGCGGCGCAGTTCCTCCGTGAAACGCTGCGCCGAAATCGAGGTGCCGTTGTTGGTCGCAAAAAAGTCGTCGATAACGAAAAGGATGTTCATATCTCTCTATGATTTACCACCTGTACCCCACGCCCACGCTGAACTTGTACGGGCGGACGAAGGACGATGAGGGGGTGTTCGTAGTTCAGTATATCGCTGATGGCGTAGTGGAAACTTGCATTTACCTGCAGCCCGAACCACCATTCGTAGGTGAGCAGCACGCCCCAGCCCGAATAGTTGTCGCCCAACAGCCGTGCATTCTCGCCCGTTACGTCGTCTATCGTATAGACGCGCTTGAATACATCGTCGTGCCCGTCGTTGTTCATCATCGAGCGCAGGACGAAATGCACAAACGGTCCCCCGCCGAACTGCACGTAACTGCCGCGCGGCGTGGTCTCCCACCGCCCGAGCAGGTAAATCGGCATCTCCAAGCCGAATATCCACAGTTGGTTGAGTTCGCTGCCGTTATGTAGCCGCATGTGTTCGCCCGACAGGAAGAAATCGGTCTGTATCACAAAGTGGCGGGTAACGTTGAAGTCGAGGAAGAACCCGAACTCGCCACCTATGTCGGGCGAGGCGTTTGCGGGTGTGCTGGTTGCCTATGAGATGTATGCGGGCGTGCTACGGATGCCCGATAACCCGCACACGTTCAAGATTCTGCAACACCTCACGCAGGCGTATTTTCTTACCTACGACTACTATTTCCATTCGCAGCAGGCGGTTGCCGCCGTCTCGCGCGAGTAGGAACTCACGCAGGCGTTTCTCCATCAGGCGGGCTTCCACTACAAGCAGGAGCACGGCGTGAACTACTACGCTGCTTTGCTCCACGTTACGCCCAAGTACCTCTCGCGCTGCGTGTGCACACCACGGGTATGTCCGCCAAGCAGTGTATCGCCAAGCGGCTACTCTCGTCGGCACAGAGCATGCTCGCTTCGGGGCGTAAGACCGTGGCGGAGGTGAGCCAGGAACTCGGTTTCCCCGACCCGTCCACCTTCGGCAAGTTCTTCCGCACCCAGACCGGCACCACCCCGAAAACATGGTGCGACCGGCTCCGCCAATAAACATCCTATTTTTGGGAACATATAATTAACCGTTAATTCCTTACATGGTATTCTCCATTAACGCCCATGCAGTTCCATTAAAAAGGTATTATAGGATGTTGTAGAGGGGCTTGCGGTATATAGGTAAAATTATTATCTCCGCAGGGCTTTGACGATTTTGCCCATATACATCGAGTGGATGCCTGCGGGGAAATCGGCATAGAGCGCAGCGGGCATATCGCCGAAACCTGACGGGTCGAAAGGCGCGTGGTAAATCATCTCGCACTCGAAGACTGTCTTGGCTTCCGCAAAATAGGGCGTGCCGTGCTCCGTATAGAGCGTGTGCAGTCCCAACGCCTCGGCTTTGTTGCCGTCGCGACCGCTGTGGCTGCCCATATAGGCAAGAATATCCTTGTGTGCCTCGTCGAATTCCATGACCGTAAAATACCGCGCTTTCTCCATATATATATCGGTAGGTGTGCCGCCCTGGTGCTACATAGACCGTGAGCATCGACATCCCGCGTTCCCAGATATTGCCCATGGCACCCCAACCGATAGTCATCTCGTTGTAGTCGGCGGAGTCGCCTGCCGCCAGCAGCAGTCCTTTGCCTTTGAAATAAGTGAACGGATTGCCGTGGAAGTCTTCCGTTACATCAAACTCCTCAAAGGGCTTGTCGGCAGGCTGTTGCGCAATGGATTGGGTTGCATCAAAGTATTCATACGATATGTTTTCGGGCTTCCATTTGTCTTTGGGTACGGGGTCGCCTTGGGGGTAACCAATCACTATCGTGCTAAACGGAATGATATGTTCGGGCAGATGCAACAGGCGCGAAACGGCTTGACAACGCTCTTCTGACGGATAGGTACCCGTCCACACCGCACCTAATCCCATAGCGTGTGCCTGCAAGAGTATATTCTCCGTTACAGCCGACACGTCCTGAATCCAAAACGCCTGTTCCCATCCCGTTTTCTCTTTCTGCAGGTCGCCGCAAACCACAATGGCTAACGGGGCATTCTTTGCCATGCCCGCATTGGGCGTTGCATCGGCTATTTGCTCCAGGAGGGCTTTGTCTTGCACCACCACAAAATGCCACGGCTGCGTATTCATTGCCGACGGAGCCGCCATACCGGCACGCAGCAGCCGCTCCACTTGGGTGGAATCGACGGCTTTGTCTTGGTAAGAACGCACCGAGGTGCGGGTGAGTATATTCTGATATACCACATCGGCGGTATCGGTGGCTTTCCCTATGTGTTGCACGCATACCAAGCGTACGGATAGCACTACGACGGCGATGGCTAAGATAATGTTTAATACGGATGAGTTCATTGTTGCAGTTATTTGGAGGTTTGACTTGTTTTCAGCAGGGTGCCGACGGGGCAGACGAAGCGGCAGTAGGGACGCGTGATGACGAAGGACAGCGCGATAAACGCCACCGCAATGGCGATGGTTACCCACGATGCCGAGCGGAAAATGAATGCCGAGAACGGCTCATAATCCGTCCAGCGGCTCCACACGCCGCTCCATATACAGCACATCAGTGCCGCCCAAAGCACCTGTCGGAACATATCCAAACAGTGCAGCGTCTTGGGGCGGAGAGGCAGTTTGTATTTCACGCACCTGCCCGCCACCTGCTGCAATGCGCCGAAGGGGCAGACAAAGGTGCAATAGTACGATTTTTTGCCGAAGAGCGGATAGACAAAAGCGGTAATGAGCATTACCGCGGGAATGGCAAACGCCGCGATAGCCGCGCCGTGGGCGAGGTAGCCCGTCATGGACGAATAGGACAATGCCGTGCCGCACCAGAAACCGAGTACGATGATGTTCAGCACTTGTTGGATAAGCAGATATGTGCGGTTCCTGACAAACAGCGGCAGGACGGCAGCCATCAGAACGACCACCAGACCGACCGCCGTTTTCAGCGGGAATGGCTTTGGCTGCGGCTGCGCGGCAGGCTGTTGCTGCAGGTATTGCAGCCCGCGTGACATATTGCCGATAAGCGCCGTGGAAGACAGCGTCGCTCCCGATACGGCATCCACGTGCATAGCCGCGGCTTGCGAAACGGTTTTGCCTTTGTAGGCATTTAGGACGTTTACGGCTTGCGCAAAGAAATCCGTGCTTTCGGCGTTGCCCAAAGGTCGGATTTCGGTTATCACGGAGTCTTTGACCGTGATTTCCAAAGGCACTCTGCCGCCGTAGCCGAGGATGTCGTTTGCCAAAGGCGCGGTATTGACCACGATGGTGCCGTCCGCGAGGGTACGCAGTGTATCTGCGGGTGCAGTGGTATCCTCTCCGCGCAGGCTGTGCCCGAAGAGTTCGCCGTACTGAATGACAGCCAGCGACACCAACACTAATACGCACGCCGACAGGCAGCATACTTGTTGGATGTAATGGGTCAGTTTGGTATTCATATCTCCGATAATGCAATGCGGTGGTGCTGTTTCTGTTCGCGGAAGGTCTTCGGGGACATGCCCGTTATCTGCTTGAACTGCGCCGACAGGTGGGCGGGCGAGTTGTAACCGAACAGGGCGGCATTCACTACCGACTGAAAACGGTTTGCTGAGAAGAAACGGCGGTAGAAACGGCTCGGGATAAAGGCGTGCATCAGCCCCGCTAATAGAAACCCCAGCAGCAGATACGGCGCCATCTCGCATACCATATTGATAAATTGTTCCATAATCTTGTGCTTTTTGTTTTGCGGTGCAAAGGTACACCACAAATCCGTTCCGTCTCTTACAAAATTATGGAAAAAGTTTATCTTAACGTCAGTCTGCCAGAGCATACCATGCCTCACCCTCCCGCTGACAATTACCATTTTGCCTGTGACGTATTGGAAGATGTACGGGAAGTAGTTGAGAGATAATAGTTGAAAGTTGAAAGAAGTGGAGAGTTGTTAGTAGAGAGTAGTACGTGCAAAACTCTAAACTCTCAACTCTAAACCTTTACTCCACGATACTCCAGATGTAGGCGCGGAAGGTTTTGCAGCCTTTGTCGTACTGTGCGCGGTAGGCAGCCATATCGGCGGCATAGGTGGAGGCGGCGGGGTTCATACGTGCCGCGACTTTCTTCTGTTTCCCGGCGAAAGCGGTTTGGTTGGCTTTCTCCTTGTCGGTGACGGGGTGGGCTGTGAGGTCGCGCGTGCCTTGGAGGTAAGTGATTTGGCGTCCGTCCGCCGTGCAGGCGTGGATGACGCGGCTGTGGCGGCTGATTTTGCCGCAGAGTTTGCGTACGGGATACTCGAATTGGGTTTTGCTCATTGGTTTGTTTTTGTTTGAAAATTAAGATTTTTGTGCCCCGCGAGAGACCCGCGACAGACTCGCGACAGGGACTGGTATCTTTCCGAAAGACGATGCAAAGGTACATCATTTTCGCCCCTTTTGTTGCGCATCGTGCGCAATCACACGTCTGAAACTTCTAATTTATAATTACCGGGCGACCACTTGACCACCTGACCGGCTCCATTTATAATATATACCCCCGCCTGCGCGTATGTGTGTGTATATATTATAGAAAGAGGTGGTCAGCCGGTCTATTGGTCTATCCCGTTTTGTGCGTCATACGCGTTTTATTGCTCTTGATTTTTAACAGAGTTGGGCTTTTGTGAAAAATCTTTCAATAAAAATACTACTTTATTTGGTTGTTTACAAAAATTATAGTATCTTTGCAACGTGTTTCACGTTTTGCGTGCAGCCCTATAGCGGGGCAGTCGCCGACGGTGGTTGGCAGATGTGCGCAGAGGCGGGGTATTGTATGACAAGTAAGGCATTTAGACGTTTTGTTTTTAAGGCATTCTGAAATCTGGTAAATCTCTGTAAGCATTAGAAACAAGCAACGATGAACTGATTCCGTAGAGGCAACTCTGCGCGTGCCTGCGTGTTGCTACCTGTATGAATGTCATATCCAACAGGTGTACGCAGTATTGCGCGGTCTTTGGTGTAGTAAATGGAAAAAGCGAAAGGACATATTAGTATGTTGCGAGCAAAGGCGATTGTTCTTTGCTGCTTGCTTGTTGTGCTTTGTCCAGTGGGTGTTTCCGCCATGAAGTGTGCGGACGCGATATGGGTGCGCGATACGCTGGATATGGCGGTGGAAGCCGACACTACGTGGTTGCGCACGACGGTGGATAAACTGCCATTAAGTGTTATCTATTATCCAGATACGGCTTTCGGTCCGTTGCCTACAGCGTATATGGATTTTAATTGTACGACAGGTTCTGCTCTCCCGATGGATTTGGCGCGTACATTATTGTTCGCCGATTGCCGTATGCAGTATGTGTTTACGCAACCGGATACCCTGCTCTCCCGCTTGCAGACGCTCAGCCCTGCCACAGAAGTGCTGATAGCCGTGTGTGCATGGGAGAAAGCGAATATCACGGTTATTCCGACAATGCCTGTTCCCGTTGCCAACCTAACCCTTACGCCTGACACGATATATCTCTCGGCACAACATACACAAGACACTATCCGCGCCAAAGTGTTGCCCGATGATGCAGACAATAAAGCCATCCGGTGGTCACTTGTCAATAATGCAGACGCAGATGGCAATGTGCTGATTACCATGGGAGAATGGTCGGACAGCGTAGTGGTAGGGATGCTCTCGCCTACACGTGGTGGAACGGTGAAGGTGGCGGCTACAGCAACAGACGGCTCTGATGTATCGGATACCGCTTACGTGATTGTGCCTAATACCACAAAGGTGACGAAAATAACGTTATCCACCTCGAATGGCGAGGCTCCGATATTGGACAGCAACCAGCGCAGCCTTTCTTTTGTTGCCGATGTGCAACCCGATTACGCCATGGACAAGAGTCTGACATGGACGATGTTAGGTGATACGGCGAGCCTTGCGGTATGGGACGAGAAGACACATACTCTTACTGCCAAAGAGAATGGTGACGGCGGGGAACTGAAAGTGGTGGCGACTGCCAATGACGGCAGTGAGGCGGCAGATACATTGGTGATTACCGTGCGTCCGACGCTGGTATTGGCTACCGGCATTGCTGTCAGTCCGAAGATTGTACAACTGACCGCTACCGCTCCCGCACAGACTTTCTCCGTTGCGCTTGTGCCGACGAATGTGAAAAACAAAGATGTAGAGTGGCGTGTGGCAGAAGGGGCGGATTTGATAACATGGGATGCGACTACATGTACCGCCACGATGGTGATGAATACACAGGGCGGTACTGCCAAGATTGCAGTGAGTACGAAGGACGGAACCGATTTGTCGGATACCGCAGTTATTACGATTCCGAATACCGCAGAAGTGACAAAGGTGACTTTATCCACCGCGAACGGTGAGGCTCCGATATTGGACAGCAACCAGCACAACCTTACTATTGTTGCCGATGTGCAACCCGATTATGCCGTGGACAAGAGCCTGACATGGACGGTATCGGGCGATACGGCGAGCCTTGCTGTATGGAATGAGGCTACACATACCCTTACCGCCAAAGAGAACGGCAACGGCGGCGAATTGAAGGTGGTGGCTACAGCCAACGACGGCAGCCAGGCGGCAGATACCATGGTTATCACCGTGCGTCCGATGTTTGTGCCGGTGGAGCGTATTGCGATTGCACCTGAGACAGCACAACTAACCGCTGCGACTCCGCAAGAGACGTTCACGGTGAGTATCACTCCTGCCAATGCGAAGATGCAGGCAGTGGTTTGGACCTTATTAAATAATCAAGACGCATACGGCAATACACTCGTTGATACTGTGACGACACAGGTGACGGAAACAATGCCTTCTTCCTGCGTGGTGAGTATGCGCGGTGCCAGTGCCGGTGGCAAGGTGCATCTGGTAGCCACTACAACAGACGGGACGCTGCTCTCGGATACTGCCGTGATAGAGGTGCAGATGGATACGGCGGATATGCGCATGTGGATAGAGGTGGAAGAAAGTGATACAGATGATGACAGTTACACCTTGTATAGTCCGGACACGATACATATCATGGCGCAGTTTGAGCCCACGTTCATTCGTCCGCGCGTGCTGTCCTACAGCATTACGCAGGGTAAGCACCTGATTGCGTTGGACAAAACGACAGACAGAACGGGCGGTTTGGCGGTCAGCACATTGCCTAAGAATGTGGGCGGCGACGCTGTGCTGCAAGGTACGGCAGAGGTGGAAGGCAACACTGTGACGGCAACCCTGAGGCTGCACATCGTGCCCGAGACGACTGACGTGGATGATGTATGGGGAAGAGACGGGACACCTCAACGCCGTCTGGTACTGTATGAGGGCGTTATCTATATTGAAGTCCGGACCCAAGACGGGGTGGAGTGGTACACTATGCAAGGGCAGAAAGTGAGATAGCAAATGCATAACAGGATAAACATCAATCATATGCCGCGAACCGATAAAACATATCTTTATATAGCCCTTTGTCTGTTGCTCCTTGTGCCGAGTTCTCGGGAAGTCTGTGCGCAGGAGCCGGAACAGGAACCGACATTTGATATGGAGTACAAGGGCAGCCCAACTTGCGAGATAATGCGCAAGCGGTTGGGATACCCCTACTACTATTGCGATTGCAGCGAGCAGTCGAGTACATTCATATTCCCCCTTGACGCGCTGATAACGGATACCGTGTGGTTTAAGGCTGATATATCCGATTTATTGAAAGGTATGTCCGCTTATTGGTTTGCGGACTGCGGTGTGCAAATGGACGTGTACGCTATGTGCGCGAGCAAAGAGCCTACGATGACACTGCGCGTGGGCAAGAACCAGATGCGCGAGATGGATGCCACCAGTATCAATGAGAAGTTGGCTGCCATGGGCAGTGCGGGTGAGGCACTGAAGAACATCAAGCCGCGTATCCGTGTATATCCGACAGGCACGGGGTCGGGTAGGGTGTTGTGCTATCCCTACAACGAGGGTCCGCACTCCACGTGCAATGACCTGCTGCCGGTGTACACCTCGATGACCTATGTGTCGTCGCACTCATACGATGTATATGAACTGCAACCGCAGTCTATTCCGAGCAGCGGGACACTATTCGTGCAATGGAAGCAGAAAGACAATCAGCCTTGCACGGTGTCGGTGCATCGTGGCGGTTGTGAGGGGGCGGTGGTTGCCACCACTCTGTTGTCGGACTCCACGAAACTCTACTTCCCCGACAAGATGCTGCTGCAACAAGTGAAAAAGGCAGGCGAATCGCTGTATTTCCGCTTTGAGCATGAGCAGAGTGCCGTTGGCAGAATCAGTTTCCGCGTGCCCAAGTACGTGGCGGAAAGGGTGGACACAACGGTGTGCCAAGGTATGGGATTGCAGTTGGCAGACACGCTGCTGACGGCAACAACAGTGTATCCGAATGATACCGTGTGGCTGCTAAAAGATACCGTTGCCCTGCGCACCTATCACCTGACCATTGCTCCCGCTCCTGTGCACTACGACACGCTGCGTGTGCGCTCCACCGACTTGCCAATGCTATATCGCAACAAGATGTATATCAGGGAGAACGGCTATGGCGACTACGATTACACCGAGCAGAAAGAGGGGATGTGCGATGAACGGTATCTGCTGTGCGTGGAGCATGCCGTGCAGACTACGACGACCACGATAGACACTACCCTGTGCGAGGGAAAGATATATTCGTTTGCGGGGAAAAACTATACGACCAATACGGAGATACAAGATACCGTGTGGAGCGATGCCGACACCCGCTCGGTGGTGGATTTGCGGGTGACTTTCACGGAACCCGAGTTGGAGTACGATACGCTGTATCTGACTGCTGCGCAGTTGGAGGGTGAGGACGGCTATGGCTACTACCATGCCGAGAGTATGCAGTATATCACGGCATACGGCGATATAGAGTACGACGTGACAGCACGCAACAAATGTACCCGCCGCGTGCGCTTGACGGTGCTGGAAGATACGATGACGCCCACGGGAACGGCTGTGGCGGAGGAAAAAAAGCCGGTGGTACGCTATAATCTGTTGGGACAAAAAGTGAGCGAATCCTACCGAGGAGTGGTGATTGAGAATGGAAGATTAGTGTGGCGGGAATAGCCGATGGTATAGGCAAGCCTGCGGTATCCTATACGCGAAGTACCGATGAAGTACCGATGAGGTTCCGATGAAGTACCGATGGGGACAGCAGGGAGATTCGGGGCGAGAATGCGGAAATGAGAGAGATAAAAAGAAAAATACAATACTATTAACAATTTAATGTAATCAAAGTGATGCGAAGATTTCTATTTAGTGCTTTCACCGTGTTGCTGTCTATATCGATGTTCGGTATAGGTAGAGGTGATGGCAGTACCAAAGCCAATGCAATTGACTTTGATTGGGCTAATGGTAACGTACACGAGGCGAGTGAAGCCCCGCGTTGGTACCGTGTGGATTTGAGTCCTCTGTACGAGGAGGAGAACCCGACATTAGCCTTGTATTTAACAAATCTGGAGTCTCAGGACGCAAATGTGCGTTTGGAGGCTACGTTGCTGGGTGAGACGGAAAGCCGCAGTTATGTGATTTCCGGCAAGCAGAACCGCGTGTGGTCGGTGGCTGCCTCGATGCTGATTAAGACCAAGCAGACAGAGGTGTTCCTGACCCTGCAGTCGAACAGGAAAGCCGCATTGTCCGCAAAGGTGTATGCCGGCGGCGATGTGGACGAGAGTTGCAAGGACGCCAAGGATTTTGACTGGACGGCAGGTCACGTGCAAGCCGCAGGCGAACAGTGGTACAAGGTGGACCTGGCAGCCGCCAAGGCATCGGGCAAGCAGATTGAGGTGCGCGTGCAGAACACGAGTGCCAAGAGTGCGACGGTGCTGGGTGCGCTGAGTATGGACTGCCCGAGTACGGGAACCACGGACTATACGATGACGCTGGCAGCCGGCGAGACACGCACCAAGACTTTGGCGCGTACGACCCTGAATATGCTGGCGCAGGACGAGGTGTATGTGAAAGTGACGACCACGCAGGCATTGCAGATTAGTGCCGTGCTGGTGGATGTCCCCGCTACGTCGGTGATTGACAACTGCGCAGAGGCACAAGAGATGTCGATGGGGCAGGAATACACCATTGCTGCCGGCACCTATTTATATAAGGTGAAGACCTCGGCATTGCGCGGTGTTCGTCAACAGCCCGAACTGACGTTGACGAACAACGGCAGCAAGGCAGCACAGATAAAAGGCGAGGTTGCCTTTGAGTGCCCGACAACCACTGTGGTGGAGAAGAATATCCTTCTGGGGGCAGGTGCGACGACCGTGAAGGAGATTCAGAAGAACCTCATTGACGCCATCGATGAGAATGTGGAGTATGTGTATGTGCGCCTAACGACCAGCGAGTCGTTGACCTTCTCGGGACGCCTGAAGGGTGTGCATGAGGGCGATGCCTGCAAGACGGCTACCGCCTTCGACTGGGAGAAAGGCAACCTGCAGATGGGCAACACCACCACATGGTATGCGGTGGACATCACGGCTGCCAAGGCAGACAAGAAGAATATCACTGCGCGTCTGCTGAACAAGGGCGGCAAGTCTGCCGTTGTGACCGCACAGGTGGCATTCGAGTGTCCCTACACGGACGTGCAGACGATTACACGCAGTGTGGCTGCGGGCGAGTTGCGCGAGAAAGTGATTGACTACGCGCTGTTCGGCATGCTGGCTACGAACACCATTTATGTAGGTTTGACCACCACGGAGCAGGTGATGCTCACGGCA
Organism: uncultured Bacteroidales bacterium; assembly: GCA_934667275.1. Taxonomy (GTDB): domain Bacteria; phylum Bacteroidota; class Bacteroidia; order Bacteroidales; family Paludibacteraceae; genus Colicola. Next base: position 29,462 of record CAKULK010000002.1, read on the forward strand.
GAACTGAGCGACGCTCCCGTGAAAGAGCCGGACGACGCTTGCCTGCAGGCAGTGGCTTTCGACTGGACCTACGGGCACAAGCAGAATGCGAATGACGTGGTATGGTACAAGGTGGCAACACGCGACCTCACGGGCACGACGATGCTTCCGACCGTTGTGATTCGCAATATGGGCAGCAAGGCAGCGAAGATTGAGGGCGAGATGAGTATGGAATGCCCTGACAATGTTGCAAATACGCAACGCACCTTGTCGATTGCCGCAGGCGGCACCTACGAGAAGACGATTGCGCGTGACCTGCTCAACGGCATTGACACGGCTACGATTGACACCTTGTATTTCCGCATCGTTTCCACAGAGGCTATCGCCTTTGAGGTGAAGATGACGCAGGAGGACGAGGGAGCAACCTGCCGTTCGGCTGTGCTGTTCAACTGGGTGAGCGGCAACGAGCATGAGGCAGACGCCACGATGTGGTATATGGTGGACGTGAAGGCTGCCAAGGCTGCGAAGAAAGATATCAAACTGACGGTGGTGAACAAGGCCGGTGTTGCCAACACGGCTACGGCAGGTGTGGCATTAGATTGCCCTTGTGATGCACCGCAAGTACAGAAGGCTACGTTCAAAGCCGGCGAGACGAAAGTGAAGACCTTGCCGTTCTCGTTGTTGGAGACCGTGGGCGACACCGTATATGTACGTCTGCACGCTACGGGTGCATTGCACGTGGAGGCTGCGTTGGTGGACCCCGAACCGTTTGACGAGATAGCATGCCCCGAGAACGCCGTGGCATTTGAGTGGGGCAAGACCTACAGCCAGACAGAGGATACGGCATGGTACTACCTGAGCAAGACCGTATTGGACAGCTTGAACAAGACTTATATGACCCCGCGTCTGCACCTGACAAACGGCGTGCAGGCACAGACGATTACGGCAAACGTGGCATACCACTGCCCGATTACTTCGGCGATGATGTCGAAGTCGGTGAACGTGAAGGCCGGACAAGAGTTGTACAAACTGATTGAGCGTGCTACCGCCGAGCAGATGATTGCCGGCAAGGATACGATATTGGTTCAACTGATTGGCAAAGAGGCGTTCACGTTCTCGGCAGAGTTGGTGGACCCGAATACGGGTGACGACTGCGTGCACGCCGTGCAAGTGGCATACGACAGCACCTATGTGCAGGAGGCAGGCACGACGATGTGGTACAAGTTGGACTTGAATGCCACCCGTGCATTGGATAAGATGATTACGTTTGCGATGCAGAATATCGACGGCAAGCGCGGTGCGGTGACGGTGGGTGCATATATGAGTTGCGACTCGGCTGCATTGTACACCCGTGGAACCACGATTAATGCGAATGCCACTATCAGCCGTGACTTTGCGAGCGATGTATTCAGCGGTTTGGCAGGCGACTATCTGTATTTGGAGATTACGGCTGCACAGCAGTTGAAACTCTATACCCAATTGGCTGACCATACGCCTATCACGCCTATCACGGCTTGCGAGGATGCTATTGCCGCTGTGCCAAATCAAGACTACGAGCAGGCAGCCGGCGAGGCATGGTATGTGGTGAACATGGCAGACCTGCGTGCGAACACCACGGGCGACGGCACGTTGAAAGTGGTGAACGAGGAGAATGCAGATGCAACGACCAAGGTGGAGTTGTCGTGGGTATGCCCTGTAGAGCATGCTATGACAAGCAAGACCCGTGTGATTGCGGCTAAGGACTCGATGATGGCGACGCTGTCGCGTGCGACGATTAACTCGACGCAAGACTCGCTGGCATATATCCGCGTGACGACCGACAAGCAGATCCGTTTCCGCCTTGACCTGGCGATGAGCCGCGGTGACGAGTGTGATAATGCGATTCTCTTTGACTGGGTGAACGGGCATATCCATCCGGCAGGCGAATATCTGTGGTATCAGGTGGTATTGGATTCGACGGTGGTTCCGGAGAACATGGATATGCGGTTGTATATCGTGAATTTGGATAAGAACGACTCCACAAAGGCCAATGCCGACCTCTATTTTGACTGCAACGAGAAGAAGACCCATTCGCTGTCATACGATTTCGCCGCAGGCGAGACGGCAAGCCGTACCATAGACCGCGATTTGTTAGTGAACATGGGATGGGCGGATATGCTGATTAACTACACATCCGACCACAACACGAAGATTTATGCCGAGTTGGTGCCCGCAGAGCCGCAGGCTTACGACTACGACACGATCCGCGCTATCGTGTGCGATGGTGAGGACTATTTGGACAGCATCACCAACGAGATACACACTATCATGTCCGATGACCGCGAGACATGGATGTGGAATGATACGGTGGGCTATCGCCAAGGTACATCGTTCCGCGACTCGGTGACTACGTTCATCGTCCGTCCGCGTGTGGCAGTGAAGACTCTGACAACAGCCGACCTGACTGCACTGAATGCCAATCCGCTGTTGATACAAGGTATGAAACCGTCGCTGACGCCGTCGTTGAATGCCATCAAGGCTTATTACACGAGCCAAGAGACGGACACCGTGGCGAAGACAAACAATATCTATTGGGCTACGAAGAATGGCGGCCGGTATGCAGCAGCCGACACAACGCAGTATATCGCCAAGGGCGTGAGCACCTATACGCTGTACTTAGTGATTGAAGATGAGTGCGAGAACGAGTTGGCTACCGAGTTCACGTTTATGACAGGCGCATGGAAATATGCCCAGACTACACAGGCAGACACCGTTTGCCCCGGTAGCGCATCGACCTTGCTGCCGAGCGTGATAGTGATGCGTGACACCATTGTGACGGATACCATTCACGATGTGATGGTGAAAGATACATTGGATATGGATCGCTTGATGGATACCGTGAAAATGGTTGATTTGAAGGTGTATAAGGCTCCCGTTTTGTACACCGATTTGACCGTACAACCGATTGTCCGTCAGGGGCGTGCCATCAATACGTCGAATGCCACCACCGCTTTGCAGACCCGTTTTGCAAACGACAAGGATGAGTTGACTATGGGTGTGACGGCTATATCGTGGGAACGCAAAGACCCGACAACAGGTACCTATGAGGCCGTGTCGGCTGCACATGTGGGCAAGAATGAGACAAGCATTGTGCTCCGTTATGTGGTAGCCACTTCGTGCGGCAACATCTTGACGAGCCAAGACTTTACATTTACTCCAGAAGCCTATACATATGTGGAGAAGAATGTAGAAGACCGCATTTGTGCCGGCGACAGTTATCAAGGCCGCAACGGCAGTGTGGTGGTACTCAATGATACCGTGTGGAGCGATACCGTGACCGTGACAACGACTGCGGCCACATTTGACTCGGTTTACCACTATACGCTGAAGGCATTGAAGACGCAGTATGCTCAGAAAGAGACCCAGCGCGTATGTGAGGGCGAAACGATGAACTGGCATGGTCAGACCTTGAATGCCAGCGGTACTTATCAGGCTTCGGAGAAGTTTGCCGGCATGCAATGCGACAGTATTGTATATGAGATTGAGTTTGCAGTATTGACCTCCACTGCGAAGACGGAAGAGGTAACTATCTGCGACGGCGACTCCTATACATGGGTACGCGACGGCAAGACCTATAGTGCCGCAGATGCTACCAAGGATATTACGTTTGCGGAGAAATATGCCGGCACCGAGTGCGACAGCGTGGTTTATACATTGAAACTGAAAGTGCTGAGTATGACTCAGGCTCCAGTTGAGTATGAAACTATCTGCGAGGGTTCAAGTATGGAGTGGCATGGTTTGACCCTGACAGAAGCCAATACGTACAAGGCAACAGAGAAATATGCCGGCTTTGAATGCGACAGTATGGAGTACACGATAGTACTGACGACCAAAAGTTGTCTGGCACGCGGAGAGGCTGTTATCACGGATACGGTATGTGCCGGTACGGAATACAAGGGCCGTCTGACCACGAAGACTATCACAGAAAAGACGATATGGACCGATTCTGTCCGTGTAGATGTGGACGGTACTCCTACCGATTCTATCTACAAGTACACGGTACTTGCTTATGTGCAGACGATGCCTGCTATTGACGTTGCGTTGCTGCAAGCGATATGCGGTAAGGCGGTGAATGTGGAGAAGGCTACGCAAATGGTGAATGCTGCCATTGCCAGTGAGCCGCTGTATGCACCAGATGCCAAGGTGGTATGGGAAATTCAAGAGAACGGAACATGGGTACCCTTGACGGATGCGGCTATTGCGGGCAGTGTGAACACGATAGTGGTACGCTGCGCAGTAGAGAGCGGTTGCGGTATTGTTATGAGCGATGTTATGACGCTGACAGTGGAGCAACCGAATGCCGACAATGACGTGACCATGAACAATATACCTGCCAGCAGCAAGTACAACGGTTCGCTGTTGATGATTAACCTGAATGCTATTCGTGAGCAGTTTGGTTGGGAAGTGGCAACAGAGGATGTGACGTGGTATAAGCAGGCAGGGGCTACACCTGATGCAGCAAAGGATGACGTGGTACAAGAGGGCGGCTATTACTATACAGTGGGTACAGCCTTGAGCGGAACGTTCTATGCACAGATTGCCCATGTGGCGCCGAGTGCAGACGAATGCTCCGGTATGCTTCGTACCGAGTTGCTCACTTGCACAGGAGCAGCCTTGTCGCCTCAGTTGATGCCAAGTGTGGTACGTCCCGAGGAGATTATCCATGTGATGAACTTAGATGCTGATGTTGATACCGAAATCCGTGTTTACAGCATGAGTGGTGAGTTGCTGAGCAGCCATACCACCAGTGCTACTACGGATTATGAGTTGCGTGCGGCTTATCAGTCCGGTTATTACATGGTAGAGGTAGAGACTGCAGAATCAAAGGTTACCTTACGTTATATAGTTAAGTGATAGGAGGAACGACAATGAAAACGAAAAGAATAGTTCTTACGATAGTGAGTGCGCTAACGGTGGTCACATTAGTGAGTGCTCAGACGCAAACCCAGGCGACGTTGAATTCGAATCCTCGTCAGACGCCTTACACGGTGCCTGCGACGGAGACGGCAAAGGCAGCGGCTCCCCGTTCCGAGCGGAACGGGGACGCAAGCGTCTTTTCCGTGGGCGAGAAAGTGACGATATGCCGTGACAGTATCCGTTACATGACGGGTGAGAAGATTTCCACATGGGTGTACGAGGCGGAACATACGGTCCGTCAGGTGAACAGCAAGCATCACCCGAACGGCATTCTCTTGGTGGGTATCAACTCGTGGGTATATCCCGGCAGTTTGGAGAAGGAGGTGGTACAGACAGAGTCCCAGCCTCTCCCCACCCCCTCTTCAGAGAGGGGGAGTGCAGAGCCTGTACAGGAGCAGAACACTGCCCAAGAACAGGTGAAAGGGCAAGAGCCGCAGCAGGCATCGCAGGAAACGGTTCAGACAGAGGTTCCCGCTCAAAAGGAAGAACCTGTACAAGTGTCTGCCCAAGAGCAGCAGCCTGCAACTCCCACTACGGAATATGAGCAAGTAGCGGAGGCTACTGAAACTACGCAGACACCGCAAAGTACACAGAGTACGGAAGCAACGGAAGCAACGGAAAATACGAAGACTACGGGAAAAACGGAGGTTGTCTCGTCGAAGCCGACGATGCACCGTTTCACTGTCGGCTTGCGTGGCGGCTATGCCAACAACATGTCGAAGGCCACGGACGCCAAACACCCGTTCGGGTATGACGCCATGCTGGACCTGCAGTATGCACACTACTGGGCCAAGTCGGAAGACAAATGCCAATTGGGTCTGTTGGTGGGCATAGGCGCAGGCTACCTGCAAAGCGGTCTGCAACAAGCCCTCAACGAGCAGTTTATCGCCAACACCACGGACGGCAATATCCATTACACCGTTACGGCGGACGAAGTGAAGGACAAGACGGGGCAAGTGCAGTTGGAAGTGCCGGTGATGTTCTCAATGATAACGCCGAAAGGTTTCTTCCTGAATGCCGGTCCGCGCATCCTGTTGCCCGTCTATACGCCGTCGCACCAAACGGTCACCAATCCGAATGTGGACGCTTACTTCGAAGAAGAGGGCGTGCATGTGGTGAATGAGGCAGTGACGGGTGTGGTGACTGACGCACAGCAGGATATCAAAGCCACGACGGCAAACAACCTGAAGGTGAATATCCTTTTGGGTGCCGAACTGGGGTATGAGTTCCGTCTGCAGTCGGGTCATTCGATAGGCTTGGGTGCGTATGCGAACTACGGTCTGTGGAGTGCTTTCAAGGGCAACGGCGATGGGAAAGTGTTCAACCTCACCGCTCCCGATGGCGCGAAAACGGCCGTGATAGACATCGAGACCCTCACCAACGCCAAGGCCACGAAGATGGGCTACTTGGACGCAGGTGTGAAACTGACCTTCAATATGAATTGGAGGAAGTAGGGGTTAGGAATTAGAGTTTAGAGCCTTAGGGATTAGAGAATAGAGATAAGAACCTTCGGGCAGAGACTGGCAAGGGCTATCCGGAAAACGGGTAGCCCTTGCTCATCCTATAACCAACATATAACTATCCTATAACAAAGTGTACGGATTTGCTCTGAGGGCAGAAGAGGTTGCTTTCACGGAATATCGCGTTTGGCGTTTGCACATATCACAGAAAAATAGTAACTTTGCAGCCCAAAAATAGAAATAATTGATACTTAACCGATTCGTAGTATGAAAGAATTTTTCGCCTCTTTCGACATCTGGCAGGTCTTGTCCTCCTTCATCTTTATGTTCGCCATCATCGACCCCTTTGGCAACATTCCCGTCACCATGAACATGGAAAAACGCGGCATCAAGATTCATCCATTCAAGGTGTGCCTGGCGACTATCGTCATTCTCGTCACTTTCCTCTTTGCTGGTGAGTGGGTGTTAAAACTCTTTGGTGTCAGGATTGAGTATTTCGCCATTGCGGGTGGCTTTGTAATCTTCCTGATGGCATTGGAGATGGTGCTTGACGTTACCATTTTCCAAAACGATACACTCGGCGGCGAAGGCTCTATCGTACCCCTCGCATTCCCCATGTACGCGGGTCCTGGCGCGTTCACAGCCCTGCTCTCTATCACAGCCGAGTACAGCACATTCAATCTGGTCATCTCAGTCACACTTTGCACTATCGTGCTCTATCTCGTGCTAAAAGGCACCCACTGGTTGTCCAAACACGTAGGACCTACAACCTTGTACATATTGCGTAAGTTCTTCGGAATCATTGTGTTAGCCATATCGTGCAAACTTATGTTCGGCAATCTTGCACTCATTCTCAAAGAGGTATTCGCATCCTGATGAAACATCGCACCTTATATATATATGCCCTCGCGGCAGCCTTCTTTTGCGGCTGCCAACGCACGCCGCAGTTTGAGGTATCGGGCAGCCTCACCAATGCTGACGGGCAGACGCTCTATCTCGAACAGACCGCCTTATTATCCACAACGGCTATCGACTCCTGCACCTTGGACGACGACGGGCATTTCCGTCTCCATGGCGCACGCCCCGCATACCCCGAACTATACCGCCTGCGGGTAGGCAAACGCACCTTGCTCCTCGCCGTGGACTCCACCGAGAGCATCAGCGTCACCACCTCCCTCGACAGCCTGCCCTGTACCACCCGTATCAGCGGCAGCGAGGCGTCCTTGCAGATTGCCACCCTGCGTCAGGCGGCACGTACTGCCACGCGCACCGACCTCCGTGCCCTATCGCAGCAGGTCATCATCAGCAATCCCCGCTCCATGGCTGCCTACTATGCCCTCTTCCTCAAGCAGAACGGTACCAACATCTGGGACATCAACGACCCCGCCGACAGGCGTATGTATCAGGCAGTAGCCACATCCTTCCACACGTGGATGCCTGATTATGAGCGTACAAAGGCGTTGTACGGGCAGGTGCTGGACGCCATCAATGCCGAGCGTGCGTTGCGCAACCAAGCCACGATGCAGCAGTTCATCGAGGAGTCCGAGAATGCTTTTCTTGACATCACGCTGCCCGACGAGTACGGCGATATGCAGACGCTGTCCGACCTCCGCGGCAAGGTTATCGTACTTGAGTACTCGGCTATCGAAATGGAGCAGTCGAAGGGCTACATCTTTGAGTTACGCGAACTCTACAACCGCTACCACGAACGCGGAATGGAAATCTACTCCGTGTCGCTCGACCGCAACAGGCTTCTGTGGGAGCAGGCGGTGGAAAGCATACCTTGGACTACAGTCCGCGCCGACCAATCGGACTTCGCTACCGCAGTCGCGCCCTACAACGTCCAAAGCCTCCCCACCATCTTCCTCTTCGACCGCAAGGGGAATGTGCAGGGGCGCTACACCGACTTCAAGCAACTTGACGCCGACATACGCAAATATCTGTGACCTCGCCCGCGAAGTAGGCTTTGATGCCTGCGGACTCGCGCCCGTCCGTCGTCTGGACGCTGACGCAGCCTTCATGGACGGGTGGGTAGCCGCGGGGCTGCACGGCAACATGGATTACTTGGAGCGCAACTGCGACAAGCGTTACAATCCCGCAGCCCTTGTGCCGGAAGCCAAGACGGTGGTCGTATGCCTGCTCACCTACGCGCACTCGGGGCGCGACTATCACCGCACGGTCAAGTCGCACCTCTACAACCTCCAGGCGCGATTGGTGGAGCAGTTCGGCGGAGACCTCGTCTCACCCGACCACCAGCATATCTTTTGCGATTCCGCACCTGTGCTGGAGCGTCGTTGGTGTGTAGAGGCGGGCTTGGGTTTCATCGGGCGCAACCGTCAGTTGATTCACCCTACCCTCGGCAGTATGGTGCACCCGGGCGAACTGGTGCTCAACGTATCCGTCCCCGCACCCCCGCGCCCTGTGTTTGCAGGCTGTGGCGATTGCAGACGCTGCTTGGACGCATGCCCCACAGGTGCCCTGCGCAACCCCGTATGGGATGCACGTGTGTGCATAGCCTACACCACCCATTATTGTCTGAATTGTCAAATCAATTGTCCTTATAATGAAACCGTTACGTGAATTGCATATCGCCCTTGCGTCTGACCACGCAGGCTATGCCCTCAAGCAGAAAGTGCACGCTTGGCTCACAGAGCAAGGTGCACAGGTCACCGACTATGGCTGCTACTCCACCGAGAGTTGCGACTACCCCGACTATGCCCACCCCATGGCTGCTGCCATCGAAGAGGGCAAGGCGGACATGGGTATCGCCATCTGCTCCACGGGCAACGGCATCTGCATGACGGCGAACAAGCATCAGGGTATCCGTGCCGCACTATGCTGGGACGACCGCCTTGCCGAACTTGCCCGTCAGCACAACAATGCCAATGTCCTCGGTCTGCCCGCCAATTTCATTACCGAAGAGAAGGCTTTGCACTTGGTACAGATATTCTTCTCCACGGACTTCGAGGGAGGTCGCCACGAGCGTCGTGTCAACAAGATACCTTGCAAGTAGAAGTATCAACCAACTCCGTTGTTGGTTCAGTTACGCATTATCGCTCTTTGGGGTAGTGCGTGTGCGGCACATGCCCGCCTTTGTGAGTATCGAACCCGCAGACTTCTGCCAACTTCGCTGTCCCGAATGTCCGGTCGGACAAAGGGCTTCCCTGCCCGATACGCCCGGCTCGCCAAAAGAAAAGCGTCCCCGACAACTCCTGTCGGTGGACGCTTTCCGCACCATTCTCACGCAGATACAATCCACGGCGCATACCTTGCAGTTTTATTTCCAGGGGGAACCGTTGCTCAACCCCGCATTGCCCGACATGGTTGCCCTTGCCCATCGGGCAGGCATGTACACCATTGTCTCCACCAATGCGCAGGCACTCACCTCGGATATGGCAGAGCGTCTCGTGGCTTCGGGCTTGAGCCGCATTATCGTTTCCATAGACGGCTTCACACCTGAGTCGTATGCTGCCTACCGTGTAGGCGGACATCTGCCATTGGCACTCGCGGGCTTGCGCTACCTCAGCGAGGCAAAGCGGCGGCACCGCTCGCACATTCGCATAGAGTTGCAGGTACTCCGCCTCTCCACCAACGAATCCGAATGGACATGGATACGCCGCCATTACCGCACCTTGGGCGCCACATGCCTTACTTTCAAGACGGCGCAACTCTATGGTTATGAGCACGGTCACCCGCTCATGCCGTCTTCTCCCCGTTACAGCCGCTACCGCTTGGGCAAGGATGGACTTTACCATCTCCATCGTCCCCGCCGCCGTTCCTGTTACCGTCTCTGGTCCGGCTGCGTCATCACCGCCGACGGTACCGTCCTCCCCTGCTGCTACGACAAATCTTCCTCCCACCCCCTCGGCAACTGCCTCACCACCCATTTGCAAACCCTATGGCACTCTGCTACAGCCAATACTTTCCGCGGGACTATTCTCTTCAAACGAGATGTGGTGGCGATGTGCCAAGAGTGTTATTATTAAATATGCCAGTGGGTGGCTTTACCTACTTTTAGGTATTTGTTATATTGAGAAAAAATAGTAATTTTGCGCTCTAAATCAAAACAAATGATGTTCTTCCATTGATGAAAAGAATCTGGGCGATAGCAGTTGGATGTTTGATGGTGTGTGCGATGTGTGCGCAAGTGGACATTGTATTTACAGATTCTGTCACCGGCGAGCGCATTGGTGATGTGTCCGTCTTGGCATTAGAGACAGGGCAGGGCAGCATCAGCAACCCGCAGGGTGTGGCGCGACTGAGCCTTGCCAAGGGTGCCTACACCTTGGATATCACCCATCTCAGTTACCGCGAAGTGCTGCTCCCCGTGGAGGTCAAGGACCCCAAACAGACCATACGCATACGCCTTGTACAGCAGACGCAAGTGATTGAGGAAGTGGTGGTTACAGCCAGTGAGTCATCGGGCGCATCATCTGCTTCGGTGGTGGGCAAGGAGGCTATGCAGCACCTGCAGCCTTCCAGTTTTGCAGACATTGTGAGTATGCTCCCCGGAGCCTCCACACAAGCCCCCAATCTGACATCGGCGAACACCATCAAACTGCGCGAAGCAAGCAACGGCTCGACGAGCAGCGACTACGATGCCGCCTCTCTCGGCACCAGTTTTGTGGTGGACGGTGCCCCCATCTCCACCGATGCCAACATGCAGTACGTGCAGGGCGGCAGCAGCGGGCAGGACGACCAGCGGCAGGTGGTGAACAAAGGCGTGGACATGCGTACCATCTCGACGGACGACATTGAGAAAGTGGAGATTATCCGCGGTATCGCAGGTGCGGAGTATGGTGATGTCACCAGTGGTGTGGTCAAGATAGAACGCACCATGAAGCCCACCCCGTGGAGGGCACGTTTCAAAGCCGATGGCTTCAGCAAACTCTTCTATGTGGGCAAGGGAGTAGGGTGGAACAACGACCAAACGGTACTCAACGTAGGCGTGGACTATCTCAATGCCAAGAACGACCCGACCAACACCTTGGAGAACTACCAGCGCATCACGGGTTCCGTGCGACTGCAGAACCGATGGCGCGTGGACGACACCAATATCCGTTGGCAGACCAACTTCGACTACACGGGCAGCATTGACAACGACAAACTCGACCCCGATATCAACCACAACAAGGAAGACTCCTACCGCAGTGAGTACCACCATATTACGTGGGGCAACACCCTCAACGTGAGCAACAAGAACCGGCAGTTCTGGTCCTTTGCTATGACGACCAACATCAGTTATTCGCTCGACCAAATCACGCAAACCAAGTTCACCCAACTCACCACCCCTATCCAACCTGCCATTGACAATATGCAGGAGGGTAACGCCGACGTGGGCTTGCTTCCGTATCAGTATATCGCGCACCACCTTGTGGACGGCAAGCCGATGAACGTCTTTATCCGTCCCAAAGCCAACTTCTTCTTCCACACATGGACGTTGGAGCACAAGGCGGCTGTGGGCATTGAGTGGAAGTACGATAAGAACTTCGGTCGCGGACAGGTGTACGATTTGACGCGCCCGCTCAACTACTCCTCTTATATGCGTCCGCGCGCGTACAACGACATTCCCGCCTCCAACCAACTGGCGTGGTATGTGCAGGACAATATCAACATCCCCCTGCGCAAGACCTCTTTCGACCTTGAGATAGGTCTGCGCGGCACATCGCTATTAGGGTTGGACAAGGACTACGCCATGCACGGCAAATGCTACCTCGACCCCCGCGCCAACCTTATGTACAATATCCCCGTCAAGGGCGGCAAGGTCTATATCGCAGCGGCAATCGGACAGCACACCAAGATGCCGACGCTGCTGCAACTGTACCCGAACCTCATCTACGAGGACCTCAAGGTGCGCAATGTCACTATCTCGCCGGACAGCATCATGAACATCTACACGCACATCATCGACCCGACCAACTACCAACTCACCCCCGCACGCAACCTCAAGTGGGAGGTACGCGCAGGGCTCGAGATACACCAGCACCGCTTCTCGGTCACCTATTTCCAAGAGCGCATGAACGACGGCTTCCGCTCATGGAAGAACTGCGCCCCCTACACCTACACGGTGGATTCTATTGCGCCCAATGGCGACCGCACACCGCTGACCTACAGCAAGTTGCTTACCTATTCCATGACCACCAACGGCAGCGAGATATTCAAGCAGGGGGTGGAGTGGCAGTATTCCTCACCGCGTATCCCCGCTATCTGCACGCGCTTCACCATCAACGGCGCGTGGTTGCGCACCACCTACCAGAACTCGCAGGCGGTCTTCTCCACCGACAAACTGTCCGAAGTCATCAATGGCATTGCCGTACGCGATATGTATATCGGCTACTACGATTGGACGGAGGGCACTATCCGCGAAAACCTCAACACCAACCTGATTGCCGATGTCTATATCAAGCCGCTCGGACTTACGGTGAGTGCCACTTTCGAACTCAATTGGTACACCGCTTCGCAGACGCTCTACAAGGACGGCACCCCTGTTGCCTATATGGACCTCAGCGGCGAACTCAAACCCTATCGCGAGGAGGACAAATCCAATCCCTACCTCCGTGCGCTCGTCTTCACCTACAATGCCGACCAGTTCCGCCGCAAGACTGTGCCCTTTGCAGGCTATCTCAACCTGCGCGTACAAAAGAGCATCACCAAGTATGCCGACTTGGCATTCTTTGTAAATAAATTGTTAGACTACCTTCCTGACTACCAAGTAGATGGCATTACCATTCACCGCAGTGCCAGTCCCTACTTCGGTATGGAAATCAATTTGAAACTATGATAAAGAAAAGTCATATCTGTTTGTGGATAACGGCACTGTGTGTAGCGATGTTATCTTGCCAGCCGGTGGTTGTTGAAGAACCCATATGCACAATAGGGTTTAATATCAATCTCCCTATCGGCGTTGATACGGCACATTCGGTTGCTATTCAGAAAATTAGTTTCGTATTCAACGATTTGAATATGGGTAAGAAGCACACTTATTCGCCCGCTGTTGAGTCGATGGAAGACAGCACGCATATTGTGTCTTATGTGAATGCTCCCGCAGGCTATTATGATATTGAGGCGTCCATAGATATTGTGATGGATAGTTCCATGGTGCGAACACGTGCGTATTTGAAAAATGTAGTGCTGAGTGCACAAACAATAGATACAGCACCTCCAGTGCTGGCAATGGCGGCGCACGTGGTGCAGGAAGGCAGTTCGGACTTTATCTTTGCCGAGATTTTTTCGGCGGGCACTCAAACACCGCAAGGTAAAAACTATATCGGTGACAGTTACTTTGTGCTTTACAACAACACAGAGCATGTGCTATATGCAGATGGCGTGGTGCTGTTGGAGTCGAAATTGAAGAACTCACAGAAGTTCGGAAACCTGACGCCGTATTTCATATCCGACTATTTCGGAGCAGATGCCATCTACCGTATTCCTGGAAATGGTACCGAGCACCCCGTAGAACCCGGTGGCACCATCCTCTTGGTGGACAACGCCCAGGACCATCGGCAGGCAAGTCCGCAGTCGTTTGATTTGCGTGGTGCTGATTTTGAGTGGTACGACCAATCCACCAATGCTTCGGTGACTGATATAGACAATCCTGATGTGCCCAATCTGGAGAAGGTGTATTGCTACACACTGACAATCTGGCTTCCCAATAGGCAGGGGAACACCTCGTTTGCCCTCGGGCGTATGCCTGCGGGATTGACCGATAGTGCTTATTTGGCGGATTATCGTTGTACCTACGATTATCTGCTCATCACGAATGCGGGAACATTCAATATGTCGAATACGTGTTTCCTATTCCCGAATGAGTGGATATTGGACTGTGTGAATACCTGTCCGCATTCGGCGTACCAATGGTTGGTGACCTCGCCCGCCTTGGACGGTGGTTGGACTTACATCGGCGAGATAGGTTCTGACAAAGCGCGTTTCGGCAAGTCGGTGCGTAGGCGTGAGAGCATGGATAACGGGCGTCGTGTGTTGCAGGATTCCAACAATTCGACCATGGATTTTCTGCCCGCTCAAGAGGCTAATCCATTCTATTTCAGGAACTAATAATTTTGCTGTCAAATTGAATATTCTTATTGCCATAGTAACATCATTGCTCCTTGATACGACTTTCACGGAGGCGTATGTGCAAGGGCATTTTGGTCAGTCCACTATGCCCATCGGGGGTGTGCAGGACGGTGGTTTCAGTGTGCAGGCGCACTCAGTGTATGACATCAACGATGTCAGTCGTGTCTTCGGCGAAGCGGGCTATACCTGGGGGCAGAGTGAGGGCAACCGTTGGGTGGAGAACGCCGACTATGAGTTGCTATATCCTTATCTCACTTGTGACACTATCGGCGGAGGTATGCGCTCGGAGCAGTATTGGTTCCGCGGAGGCTACCGCATGGCAAAGAACCATATCATTTGGCACTTGGCTCTCCAATACCGTGCCTTGCAGAGTTACCGGAGTATCGATCCCCGACCCAAAAACAAGGTGGCAGACCTGTGTGTGGAGGGGTCTGTCGGCTATTTTGATGACCGTTATGCCTATTCTGCTGTGGGATACGTGGGGCGTTACAAGCAAAACAATGACATTTCTTTCTACTCCGAACTCGGCAATGCCATGGTTTATCATCTTGTTCAGCCCAATCAGGACTATATGCGTTTCGCAGGAGGTTTTACCTCGTCTTACTACCATGGTCTGAATGTTGGCGGAGGGCTGCAGATTCAACCTTTTCAGCACGGGTGGTTGGCGGGAGCCGAATATCGCTATGTGTTCATCACCAAGGAATTAAACAATTCTACATTCACGCCTATTGCTCAATTATGTACCCATACTATGGCAATGAATTGGGGATATGCGGCACCGGAATGGCGTGCCATATTGCAGGCTGATTATACTATGCGTTTAGGTACTCAATATATCTACGGCGATGTGACAGGCAACTACTATCACCTGCTTATGAAATCAAACAATTACCACGAACAGCAGTTGCACGTAGTGGCAAAAGGTGATTATAGCACGGACCTTCCTATCGGATATATGACCTTTGCTGCCAATATCGGATATTTGCACAAGTTTACGTCCAGAATGGCAGAAGAAACGCGTTTTGACGCTTTGGCGGCCTATCTTTCGGCTTCTTATGTGAATGCACACTTCTCTATCCGCTACACGTTCCCCATAAAAGCCCGCTATTCATGGTTCTTTGAACCTGCTGCAACCTACACCCATTATCTTTCTTCCGCTGCAATGCCGATTCCATCTGCTACTTTCGGTTGGCAGGCAACCCTAAAAACAGGTGTGAGTTTCTAATCTTGTTTCTGCAGACGGTATTGACGCAATACGGTCAACATCAATAGGATACACAGAAATCCAAACGGCATATCGCCGATAGGTACACCATTGTTCACCTCATTTTGGTCTTTCACCGTGGTGTCGATATCACCATTTCCTTCTTCTGTTTCTTCGGGGTCGTTGTACATCTGAATGCACCGTGGTTGAGTGGGAAAAGGATTGTCATCTGCCAAAGATACTCCGTCCCATGCAGCAGATGGAAGGGCAGTTTGTTGATTCAACATACCGGAAGTAGAATAGAAAGCAGGTTCGGCAGGTACCGAGGATGGATAGACAACGGAGGCGTGACTTTTTGCCCATATTGTAGAAACCAAGAGAAACACACAACAGATATATGTGCGTAATTCCTTAGTTTTCATGGTATTGACCTTCATCGTCATAATAGATTGACAAAGGTACTACTTTATTTTTATATCCACAAATTAAAGCAGTGATATTCCGTTTTTAGAGGGCTACTTTGTCACTTTACGGTACTTTCCTTCAATAATAAGCATTCCTGGAACAATCTCGCCGCCGGTTGTTTTTTTGAATAGTGTGGCAGAGAGTTCCGAGCCGGGGTCTCCTTCTGTGACGGCATTGTAGCGGTTGTCCCAAATTTTGCCCCTAACAGGTTTGAGAGAAGCCACATAGCGGTACGAAGTACGATTGGTGGCGGGGTCAATCACGCGCTCAATCACCTGAAATTTCGATGTTTCTGTGATTCCCTCTTTCATTCCGACTTTAGCCGTATATCCTGTTGCGCGTCCCCTGCTATCCGTAACCACTTCATATACAGGCGTTTTTACCTTGAAATCTTCATACGCTAATTGCAATGCAGCGATATTTTTATCCATTGATTTGGTGCAGACAGTCTTGATTAGTTCCTCGCGCGAATACTCTCCCTTGAGTACCGATTTGGCATCGTATTCATATTCGTGTGCCACATAGCGCAGGCGGAAAAGGCTGTCATCCTGCAAAAATGCCATGATTTTGGCAGAGTCAACGTGCGGCAAATCCGTGTAATAGTCGTTGTAGAAAGTGTTTGCAATAGAATCGTTCCACACCAACTGGAATAGGTAGGAGTGTGTCTTTACGGTGAATCCCGTGAACGAATCGGCAATCGCGCCTCCCATGCTTGCCAAGTCGCTTCCCGTACTCCCGCCCAGAAAGGCATCCAACAGACCGCCCAACACATTCATCACCGTTTTGGCCACTGCTGCTTTCTCTTCCGCAGTAACATAGGTGATGTCGTTGACCAGAATAAAGGTATTGTTTATCAGTTCTTCTCCAGCGTCCGACAGGGTGGCAACACCGCGCGGAGTCAGGAGTGCTGTCTCCACATCAATATCCGAAGCATTATATTGCCCGCGCTCTTGTATCAAGCGCATATTAAATCCTTCAAATAAAGCCTCATCACCTCCACTAATATTTAATCCGAACCATCTGGCAACCAGTAATTTGGCGCATTGTGCGTCGTTGAGTAAGGTCTCCAATGCCCGCCCGTTTTGCTCAATATCTTGGCGCGTAAGATTCTTGCCCAACTGTGCCTTGATAAGTCCCGATTGGTTGCGTTGTACACCACGAATGCTGTCGTTTAGGATAACGTTGAACCCGAAACTATGATCATCGTATTTATCGGGAATGGGCATACTTTCGAAGGCGCGGTAGATGCTGTCGCCAAACTGGTCCTCAGAGTGATATATCATCATTGTTGCCAGCGAATTGCGCCTATACTCTGCCAACTCGCCATTGGTTTGAGCCACGGCGAACAGGGCGGAAAAGGATATGCAGATAAGTAGAAAATGCTTTTTCATCAGCGCAAGAAACCGATGTTCGTGGTTTGAGGCTGCTGATTCTGGCCATAAGCCACACCCACTTCGCGCCATGCGTTGATGCGTTTCCCTTCAAGGTCCACTTGGTCCTGATACATCTTCATCTCAAACTTCCAGTCGTCTAACACCTTGCTTTTTATCTCCTTATACAGGTCTATGGCCTCTTGATAGCACTTGGCATCAGGGTAAATCAGTTGCAAATATTCGCCTGCAGCCGCAGCACCTTGGGCATTCTGTTCGGTTGCCCAAGCGGCACGTGCCGATGCCAGATTGCGCTGGCAATCGTAGTCGATGTACATCTGATACACCTCCAATCCGCGCTGATTTGCTTGCGTGAAATAACTGCATTCTGCAGGAATAGTGGCGAGCAGGTACAAGGCCTGTTGATAATCTTTTTGTTGCGCCAATGTGTTGGCTTTCTCTATGATAATCGGTGCTTGTGTGTTGTAGTAGTTCACAATCTTGGCCTTGCCTTGCTCCACAAACGTCGTCAGCTTGGGCGAGTTGAGGTTGATATGGCGCAATGCATCCATATAACTTTTGGCCTCGGTATTGCCTACGCCCTTGGCGGAAATGGTGGCAGTGGAAAATACTAACTGGTTGTAAACATCTGCTATATAGAACATTACATCCATCGTCTCTGCAATCCGAGTAGGGGCTCCAGGCAAAATATCTTTTGTTTGTGGCACTACAAAAGCGGTGATGACAAACTGATTCTGCCATGCTGTCGAAGATATTCCGTTTTGGGTCAAAAGTGCTGTCAGTTTGTTCTCCATCTGTACTTTTGCGGCTGCGGGAACGGGCTCTGTCATCTCCTCTACCACCACCAGGATTGCCATATTTGTCATTGGGGCATTTTGTGCCATACTTGCCACGCAGCAGGCGAATGCCAGCATGCTCATATATATACGTTTCATATTTTTCCTTTGTTTAGCAGGTTATTTTTATTTCTCGCCTAGCACCAATATAGTGTGTCCTAATCCGCGATTGAGTACTTTTACTGGGATGTTGTATGGCTCTTTTTGCAGTACTTTGCGCAGTTGGCGCGCAAACGACTCGGTGTCCATAGCCGTTCCGTTGGGTTTGTAGAGCGGAATACGTACTTGCTCATACGACACGTAGTTCTCCGATGAACCCAGCTTCGAGAAACGCCCTTGTACGGTGTTTTGTGCCATCCATTCATCAATAATCTCGCCTAATTCTTCTCCGGCGAACTCGCTTTCAAGGTCAATGCCGGCAACATTGTCCTCGAACACGCGGATATCTAACCTCACTTCGCGACCGTTGGCAAACAAGTCATCGAAATACGCCTGCAGGCGGTTGTTGAAGTTGTCAATATGCGCCAGCACAGCCTCCTCTAGGAGTGCGGGCAATTCTGCCGAGAATGAGGGTGAACTTACTCCCGTTGCGGCACCAATGCTTTTGCCCGTGTACGAATCCTTGCCCTCCAACACAAACGTCAGCGTGTTTTTGGGGCCACGCGAGGTTATATCCCATGTCAGTTCGAGGATAATATCTGCTTTTGCCACGCGCCACAAACGGTCGGTGGGCGACTCTGCCATTTGGTTGCCGTTTTTGCTGGAGGTGATGTTCATTTCCGCATTTTGCTGGGCAATCAGTTTGATTTGTTGCTCCAAGTCTTTGAGTGGAAAACCACGGTCTGCCATCACATCGTTAATCTTGGCAATGGCAAGTTTTAAATCCATATTGTTTTGTAAAGCCTGCTGATAATCAGGCACTTTTACTATTGTCCCTTGGTCGTCGTATTCTGCCACATAGCCGTTCTGGTTGCACCAAACGTCCGATGGCACCACCATCAGCGTCGGTTTCTTGGCTTGTCCAAAAGTCCCTACTGCCATCATCAGACCCAGTAGGACGGTCATCGTTTTCATTCGCATATCATTCTGTTTTGAGGATGTTGTCTTCTATCAGTTTCTTTTTCAGCGCAGCGCGGTCCACCGTTACCGACACTTGCGCTAACACCTGCATTTTGTTCCTGTTCCAATCGGACGATAGTATTCGCCTGTCTTTCAGCGATGCAAATTGTGCGTATGCGCCTTTGTCTGCGAAGAAAGCATTGAAATAGTCCTCGTATTTCTCCTTCGCATTCATGTCTGTCATCAATGGACGTAGGCTGTTTATTTGACCATTGCCCGATACCACGCCGTTGAACACTACATCATACACTGCCTGTTTTTTCGCCTCCTCGTAGGCAACCACGGCGTTTCGCCCGCGTCCGCAAGCGCGGATATTGTAGGTCCCGTCTTTCTCCGAGGAAATGATTTTACTATCGTAACTATAGTATGCCTGCGACGATTTCACGCCGCACCCCATCAATCCGAGTAGTGGAATCAAGGATAGCACAATCCATATTCTTTTCATAATACGCTCATTTATAGTATGATACATTCATTAAAACCCATTGTTCAGCCCGCGAATCACGCCTGCCTGCTCCAAAGCCTTGCGCAAAGCGTCTTTTTGCACCATCACCACAATGCCTACTTTGTAGTCTTTGCCAACTCTCACCACTTCTTGAGCCGCAGAAGTTATCGACACATACTTCAGATACTCGCCGTTGCTATCCGAGAAAAAACGGTCAAAATACTCCCGATATTCTACCTCAACACCGGTTTTTTTTGCCAACGGGGCTTGCGCCACACAGCCGTTTTGTCCCGAAAAACCCTTGAAAATCACGCCATGCACTGCATTCTTTTTGCATTGTTCGGCGGCTTTCTTCGGATTGCGCGAATAACTCCACACTTTCACCATGTAACTGCCCTGCGAGGCATTGCCGGCACACTCTAATTCGTAGCGGAAGTGCTCTGTATCCTTGTTCATTTTCTTTTGTGTGGCACACGATGAGAGACCGAGTGCCGCTGCCAAAATTCCGATAAATAAAATGTATTTTTTCATATCTTTAAGTATAAATTGTGAATTATATATGCTCATTTCATGCCTGTTGCCACCTCTCGATAGGCGTGCAGACTGAGGTTGTCGCTCACTATCTTGAGCGCACTCACATGCTCAAATCCCATACCTGCGATATACGCCAATTCCATATCAAACACGCAATTGTGGTAATCAGATTGCATCATAAAATCGGTATTGCTGTAGCAAATAGCGCGTTTCACGGCAGCAGGATGGCACAGCCACGCCTTTTGCATCGGCTCCAATGCCAATATCGGCTCAGGATACTTCACATTCGGGTGATTCAGTCGTACCTCGCTCACTTCTACTGTGCTGCCAATGTCAAAGTTGGCACTGCCGGCATAGCCGATATTCAGCAACCGCGTATCGCGTGGCACATCACGCAACGCCTGCAGCACATTCAGTGCCCCAACGCCCGTCACTATTATGTCCCATACCGAACCGTCCGCCATTCGCCATTGATTTGCTGTTCTTCCATCTGACAAACCTGCCGTCACGGCCATCTCTCCTTTCAAGTGTTGGGCTATCAGTTTCTTTTCGCCGATAATATCGCTTTCTTCGGCTATTAAAATGAGGTTTCGCATACGCTTTTGTTTCAAACATTCGATTATCTCGCAAAGATAGTGTTATTTTTTGAAATATGCAAACGGTATCCTGCTTTTTGTTTAATCCTTATCAATATAATGGGGGCTCTTGTTCATACCGTTTTTGTTCGTATCAAACAGCAAGGGATAAGCAAAGGATGAGCAAGGGATAGACTACACTTAAACAGCCTGAAATATAAGGAAAAGCAAGTTCTATTGTATAACTTTTTTAACTTTGTTGCCTTGTACCACTATAAACACGCCTTTCCCGACTTCTTGAAGGTCAGTTCCTACGTAATGCCCTGTCATATCATAGATACGCATCCCGCCATTCATAGTCTCG
Organism: uncultured Bacteroidales bacterium; assembly: GCA_934667275.1. Classification (GTDB taxonomy): domain Bacteria; phylum Bacteroidota; class Bacteroidia; order Bacteroidales; family Paludibacteraceae; genus Colicola. The sequence goes on from CAKULK010000002.1 coordinate 50,863, forward strand.
GTAGTCCCTATCCCTGTGGGAGTGTCTTCCCAACGTGCATAAAGCGTACCTTTCCAATCTGCAGGGATAGTAGTGAGAGGGGAGCCTGAGAATTGGGGATTGTCGTACCAGCCGAGGAAGGTGGCACCCTCTTTGGTGGGCGTGGGGAGAGTGTAGCTCTCCGTAACGGAAGAGGGAAGTACGACTCCGCCATGGGCAAATTGGTAGTCAAAGCCCCATTCAGATGGCTGACCGGCAGTGGTGAAGTCGGGGGCACTAACTGCAAGAGAATTGGCAGGTGAGCAGTTGAAGAAAGCATGCACCGCCCATCGCCATGCACTCTCATTTTCCAGCGTGTAGTACTGTAAGGCAGCAGTAACGTGGATATAATCACCAAGCCATTTGTACTCAGACTTGGTGTTGGTCATAATATCCTGCATATAGGCGTTGGCAAAGGTGCTGACTTTGTCAATGGGTTGGTCGGCACGGGATAGGCCATAGTAGGTGTTGTAGTAGGGTTTGAATGCTTCCCAGAGTTCGGCGTTGGTCGGTACGGGTACGGAGACGGTGCCACCATTGAGTACCCACGTGATGTCCGCCTTACCCTCGTTGTAGAGGGCAGGTGTGTACTCGACTCCGTAGCGGTCGTAAGCGCATACGGCAATGGTGTAGTCCGCAAGATTGGTGAATGCGGAGAGGTCACAGGACGTGCCATAGACCACACCGAGAAGGTATTGCGACGAGGCAAGTGCTTCCTCCGTATCGGTGCCTTTTGGGAATGCATAGACAGTGAAACGCTCTGCCGAGGGATGCGACCATATGAGGGTAGTGCCGGAGAGGGTCAAGCCTGTGGGTGCGGCAAGGGTGGTCTTGGCTTTCCAGTCCATTGCGGGCGGGAGCGCCTGTGCGGTGAAGTGCGATGCCTGCAGTTGGGCGTACATCTTCACGTAAGAGTTGGTGTTGTAGAAAACAGAGCCCGGTGTGGTCGGGGCATACTGACGGTTGAAGTCTATCTGGCGTTGGATTTCCAGTACTCCGTCATCATAGCCACGGTAGCCATCGTAAGCGTGATAAGCGGCTTGGCTGGCGAAGAAATCCACCCGTTGGTTGCCCGGGAGGAGCGCAGAGAAATGCTGACATACGTCCTGCGCCCACCATTGGTTGAGGACACTATAGGACTGGGCTGCGATTTGGGAAGACCAATAGAGTTGCGGGGCTATGTAATCCACATAGCCGCCTTTGACCCACTCGACGGTGTTGCAGGCTTGTACCTCGTAGTCGTCCAGTCCGACAATGCCTTCGGGGAGTGAGATGCCATACTTCTGAGCCACAGCGGATTGCATAGTCCAGATGCCGAAGGGTCCCATGCCGAAGCGCACCCACGGCTTGGAGGCTTGGATGGCATCATAGAGCGCCTTGATGGTCTTGTCCACATTGTCGCGCCGCCAGTCGCCATCGGTCATGGACGCGGGTTTGTAGGCAGCCTTGGAAGCTGCGTCCTCGTTGGTGGTGCCACCGTAGGGGTAGAAGTAGTCGTCCATGATGATGCCGTCCACGTCGTAGTTGTTGATGATTTCCATCAGCACCTTTATTACGTACGCGCGCGCATCGGGGTTGCCCGGGTCAAGGATTTGTCCCGAGAAAGAGCCGTTGTTGTATTTGAGAATATAGTCTTTGCAGTTCTGATAGACCTTGTCGGAGGTGGCTATGGAGCCTGCGGAGGTTACCCGGAATGGGTTGACCCATACGTGAAGTTCGAGTCCTCGTTTGTGCGCCTCCTCAATGGCGAAAGCCAGAGGGTCGTAGCCGGGGTCCTTACCGCGCGTGCCGGTGAGGCATGCCGCCCACGGTTCGTAGGACGATTTGTAGAGTGCGTCGCTGAGAGAACGCACTTGGAAACAGCAGGCATTGAGCCCGCCTGCTACGCATTGGTCGAAGTAGGCGGTGAGTTCAGCCTTCTGCGCTGAGGCGTTGTTCTTGGTACGAGGCCAGTCGATGTTGCTGACGGTGGCTAACCATGTAGCACGGAACTCGCGTTTGGGTGCGGCGGCAGACCAAGCGCATTGGCACGAAAGCAGGATTGCAATGGCTGCCAAGAGATGTTTTGTCTTCATATTGGTAGTTAATTAATGATTTACGATTTGACGATTCACGATGTATGATTTAGGGTGCGCCTGCGGCGTCCCCACACAAAACCACCTTGTCCCTTCAATATGCTCTCAATATGGTCGGCAGAATCACATACTAATCACATACTAACCACATACTAATCACATACTAATCACATACTAATCTCATACACTTAACCCGACAAAACAACGGCAAAGTATGAAGGCTTATGAGAGGATTAGTTGGCATAGAAGAAATGAGTGAGCGATTGGATTTGCAACAAGGCGCAACCCGCAATGGCAACGGTGACGGAGAGCACGTAGGCGGCTCCCGAGGGGACGTTGGCAAAGCGGACGGGCAGATAGATGACGATAGCACTCAGTATCATCTGCAGGACGGACAGCCACAAAGTAAGATGCGTGAGGGAGAACCAGCCTGCATCGGTGAGGTTTATCCAACCCAAGAAGACCGCAATGGCGTAGTAGAGCGCGAAAGTGGCGGCACCAATGAGCGATGCCGCCAAGACACGCCACGTGATGACATGGCGATAGAGCATATAGAGCCATACGCCCGGGACAACAAACAACATCTCAGGCGCAAGGAGCGAAGTGCAACAGAGAAGGAGCGTGCTGAGAAACGCCTCCTCCAAGGGTTGGTGCTGATAATCAATGCGCAAGAGAATAAGGTAGGTCAGTTGCGCACCCAAGACCGCCAACTGCCCCTGCCAACACGTGTGCAGGAAAGGCAAGGCGGAACATAAGAGCCAATAGGACGTTGGGACAAAAGACGAGGGCAGGTTGGTGACGTTGGCCTGGTAGAAAACGCGCATCATGACAAAAGCATTGACGGCGACCAAAAGCAATGTAGCCACCAATGCCCATAACGATGCAGGTGCGAAAAATGCAGGTACCCACATCGCCGCACCCAAGATGGAGAGCACAAGACGGCTCATCCAACTTGATTGCGCGATATGTCGAAGCCAATACTTCACAGTAAATGTACGATTTACGAATTTACGATTTACGATTTATTGACGACGCGAGACGCGTTGTCCCCCAAGGACAGGTTAGAAACCTTTGCGTTGGAGGAGGTATTTGGGGTCGGCGGGTTTGCCACGGAACTCTTGGTAGAGTTCGGCAGCATCGCGGGTGCCACCCTGCTCGAGCAGGTGACGGAAACGCTTAGCCACCTCGGGATTGAGGACATCGCCCGTCTCGGCAAAGGCTGCGAAAGCGTCTGCATCAAGGACTGCCGACCATGTGTAACTATAGTAACCCGCCTCGTAACCCGTGGTGAAGATGTGGTTGTAGAACGTTGAACGATAGCGCGTTATGATTTGCGGTATCATGTGCATCTTCTCCATAGAAGCCTGCTCGAAAGCATTGACATCGAAGGCATCGGTGGTGGTGAGTTCGTGGTAGTCCATGTCGAGGATAGACGAACTGAGGAGTTCGGTAGTGATAAAGCCCTGGTTGAAGGTGGAGGCGCGGTTGATTTTGGCAATCAGTTCGTCGGGCATCACCTCGCCGGTGGCGTAGTGGAAGGCGTAGGTCTTCATGATGTCGGGGTTGTAGCAATAGTTCTCCATAAACTGCGAGGGCAGTTCGACGAAGTCACGCGGGGTGTTGGTGCCTGCGAGCGACTTGTAGGTCGCCTTGGACATGAGCCCGTGGAGTGCGTGTCCGAACTCGTGGAAGAGGGTCTCCACGTCGTCCATCGAGAGGAGCGAGGGGTTGCCCTTGGTGGGCTTGTTGAAGTTGCCGACATTGATGATGACGGGGCGGTGGTCAACGCCGTCGGCGTCCACGTACTGGTTGCAGATGTTGTTCATCCATGCGCCCGGGCGTTTGCCTGCGCGGGGGAAATAGTCGGTGTAGAGAATGCCGATGAGACTGCCATCGGCGTCAGTGACCTTGAAGACCTCCACTTCGGGGTTATAAACGGGCATGTCGGTGAGCGGCTCGAAGTTGAGTCCGTAGAGGCTGTGCGCCAGTTGGAAGGCTCCGCGGCGTACGTTGCCGAGTTCGAAATAGGGCTTGAGTTCCTCCTCGTCGAGGTCGTATTTCGCCTTGCGGAGTTTCTCGGCATAGTACCACCAGTCCCACGGCTGGAGGGTCTCGCCAGGGAGGTCTTCGTTCATAAGTGCTTGCAGTTCAGCGGCTTCGCGCTTGGCAGCATTGAGACTGGGCTCCCATACGGATTGGAGGAAAGCGTCCACGGTCTTGGAGTCGTGCGCCATGCAGTCGGAGAGGATGTAGTCGGCGGGGCAGTCGTAGCCGAAGAGGTGCGCTTTCTCCACGCGGAGTTGCATGGTCTTGACGATGGTGGCTTTGTTGTCGTGCTCGTTGTCGTGGTTGCCACGGGTGGTGTACGCCATCAGCAACTCGCGGCGCAGTTCGCGGTTCTCGCAGTATTGGAGGACGGGCGTGAACGAGGTGCGCTTGGGCGTGAAGAGCCATGCGTCGGGGCGACCGGCAGCAGTTGCCTCCTCTTTGGCAGCGGCTTTCGCGCTCTCGGGTAGCCCCTTGAGTTCGTTCTCGTCGGTGACGAAGAGTTGGTAGGCGTTGGTCTCTGCCACTACGTTGTTACTGAATTGCAGGGAGAGGAGCCCGAGTTCCTGGTTGATTTCCATGAGGCGGGCTTTCTTGTCAGCGGGCAGGTTGGCGCCGTTCTGCGCGAAAGACTTGTAGGTCTCGGTGAGGAGGCGCATCTGCTCGGGGTTGAGGTTGAGCGACTCGCGCTGGTCGTACACCGCTTTGACGCGGGCGAAGAGCCCTTCGTTGAGCAGGATGCCGTCGCTGAGGGCGGACAGCATAGGCGATACCTCTTTGGCGATGGCGTTCATCTGGTCGTTGCCATCGGCTTCGAGGACGTTGAAGAACACGCCACTGACCTGCTCGAGGAGCAGACCGCTGCGGTCGAGGGCGACGATGGTGTTCTCGAAGGTCGGTGCATCGGGATTGTTGACGATGGCGTTGATTTCAGCCTCGTTTTGAGCGATAGCCTCCTTGAAGGCAGGCATGTAGTGCTCCACTTTCACTTTGTCGAAAGCGGGTACCCCGTACGGAGTGTTCTGCGGGGTGAGGAACGGGTTCTCGTTGTTGCAAGCCATAAGCGTGATTGCGGCAATGCCGAGTAGGATTGATTTTTTCATATTTATTTGATTTTTACGTTTTTACGCATGGAGTCGCGAATCATCTGTCGCAGTTCCGCCGACTGGGTGTCGGTCTTGCCGTGGAAGACAGGGCGGAAGTCTTTGGCGAACTTGCATTTCGCCAATTTGATTTTCAGGTCGTCGATATTGCCCGACACGTTCACACCCAGATAGACAGGCGAGAGGACGTTAATGTCGTAGTCGAAAGTCATGTCGAGGTTGTGCCGCCCGCCAAGTGCCACCATATAGTTGTCGAGCGAGACGCAGAACGGATAGACGTCAATCTCCTTCTTGTAAACGGTCAGTTCGGCGGAGATACTATCCACTTTGTTTTCGGTTTTCTTGTTGAATAGCAGCAACTTGGAAATATTGCTGAAGGTCTCGTTGTCCATTACCACGAGGTCTTTGCCGAAGATACTGCATGCCCCGCGCAAGGTGGAAGGCTTGAGTTCGTACTTCGCATTGGTGTAGGTCTCCGCTGCGAGGTGGAACTCCGCCGCCCCCTTGAACGAGCGCAGCATCGGTACGATAGAGTCCAACTGCGGAATCATGTGGATGAGTTCGGCGATGTCGATGTCGAGCATGTGGTAGTCGAAACCGACATAGATATGGTTGCGGCGCGGGGTGCGGTACATCGCGGTGAGTTGCAGTTTGGCGGCATTGCATACAAAACCCATCTCGTCCAGCACCAAGGTGCCGTCTTTGATGTAGAGTTTGCCCTTCAGGTCGTGTGCCACCTCGTTGAACACCACTGCCTCTTTGATGTGCGTGTTGAGCGCCACATCCACTCCGAGCGGCACCAAAAATGGCGATGCCTCGCTGCTCTCGGTGTTGTTCGCGTATTGTCCGTTGTTTGCGTTGCTATCTTGTTCTTCGTTCTTTGTCCTTTGTTCTTCGTTCTCCGCGGTTTCCTCGCTGCCCGAGTCGGCAGAGCAGAGTGCCATCAGTTCATTCACATCGGTATGTTCGGAAACGAAGTTCAGTTCGCCCTCTAATGTCCCCTGCTTGCGCAGCCACGCCCCGATGTTCTGCACCTCGCCCGATAGGGCAAAGTCGGAGTTGCTCACCCGCACTTGCGATTGGGCGATGTGGAAGTCCTTGTTCGAATAGGTGAAGGTGATTTGCGGGATATAGACGGGTTTGTCTATCGCCGTCAAGCGCGCCTCGCCCGACTGCAAATCGACATCCAATTTTGGATTCCATTGCAGGAGCAGATTCTCGCCCTGTTTGTTGTAGCGTGCCGATGCTTTGAGGGATAATGCCGCGGTCTTCACCTGCACGTCCTCGCCCATCGAAGCGTCCAAGGCATTCGTGCGCACCGATGCTTCCAAGCGCGGTACGGACTTGTTGCGCTTGCTCGGGCGCAGGTTCGCCTCTACCGACGACTTCGCCAGATGTGCCTGCATATCGGTGTAGTAACCGCGCAGGTCGTCGAAAGCGAGGTTTGCCTGCAAAGTCGGCACGACGGTCGTATCCTTCGTGTTGTACTCTGCGTAGGCGGTCAGACGGGGCGCGGTGATGGTCGCTTCCATACTGTCCATTGCTGCCTGTAGCGGTGTTGCGGATTGCAGTCCGAGTGTAGCGCAGAGAACAGGGCTGTTGCCCAAGATGTTGCTTGCCTCTATCTGCAAATCAGTTTGCCCGAGTTGTGCCGTCAGCGCATCAATCATCTCGAAATCCACGCTTTGCAAAGACATCTGCGCCGCCAACCACCCCACCGACTTATGCGAGGGTTTCGGGTTGGGCAATGCGAAATGCAAATGCGTATCGGGCAGTTTTGCCAACATGCTATCCATTTGGAAATCAATACCTTTCAGGTGCAAATCTCCACTAAATTGCCCACGCTCCAAACGCATATCCGTCAAGTCGCTCAGACGTATCTTTGCCCTGACCTTACCCTGACCTTGCCCTGTGGTTAGCATATTCTCCGGCAGGAAATAGGCAATATCGGGCAGATGCACATCGGCAGTCAGTTCGAGGTCGAGCAACATATCAGCCAACAACTCGGTTACCTCACCCATTGCATCTATCTGTGTATCAAGCGTTTTGGCAGAAAGCGAATGTATCTGCACCGCACTCGCGCGATCGGCGTTGAGGTCGATATGTGCATCGGCGTCCAATGCCACATCGCGCAGAGTGTAGGGCAAGGCTGCATACTTCCCGCAACCGTCTTCCAACACGATATGTGCGTCCACCAGCGGCATTTGCGACCCGCTATAGACCCCGCATACACCCGCGACAAACGATATGCGCCCGTCCACACTGATGTCGCTGAGCATATCCGTCAGCGAGGCAGGCAACAACGCCAACAAAGGTGCAATCTGCCACTCTCGCGCGCATGCGCGTATATTTAAGGAGATAGAGTCCGCCACATCCGCCGTACCGTCCAACTGCAAAGCAAACTCGTTCACTTGCACGTTGGCTTTATGGAGCGCAAAGTGCATGTTTTCCAAGTCAACCGAAGCGGGTATCGACATCGCAACTTGCAGACTATCTGCATATTGTGTATTGCCGAGCGTGGCACTCACCGCCTCCGAACGGAGCGTGAGCAACATATCGTCCCAACTGCTTGCCCGAAGAGACAAAGTGGTATTTGCCAACGAAGCAGAAAGGCTGTCTTTCTCATCCACCAACGAGATATATCTCCCCTCTATCCGCGCGGCGTCTATCCGTATTTGGTCGAAAGGCAGTCCCGACGAGGTTGTGTCCGTCGCCGTCGTATCCGCCGACAACGCAAACACATCGAAATTGGTCGTACCATCGGCTGCAATATACACATTTGCCACTGCATTAGGCAACGACAATTCATTGACAATCAAGTTACTATGCTTCAGAAACTCAACCACGTTCACCGTTGCTACCACCTCGGGCGCAGCCAGCAACGTATCACTCTGCGCACCCTCTTTGGGGTTGATGAGACAGAGTCCGTCCACGCGCAAACCGAATTCAGGGAAGGTAGAGAAGAACGTCAGGTCCACCTCGCCCACCTCGTGTTCGCAGGTGATGTACTTGTCCGCCACCTGTCGCACAATCGGTGTCAGCCTTGCGGGCGTGAATATCAGCCAAACCGCCACGCACACCACAACCAACAGCACCCCGACTATCGCGCCGAGTGTGATACCGAATATCTTCCAGAAACGCTTCACAACTTGCAGACGCTAGTTTTTTTTCTCGACCACTTTGGTAAACGAGGTTTTTATCTCCTTGTGGTCTTTCTCATAGTATTGCAGTTCCGTTTCGGTCAGTTTGGTAACAATGTAGGTCTTGGGTATCTCCGCGCCGCCGTTGTCCATTAGGTGTATCTCCGTGAGGTTGGTCTGTACCAACTCCCACTTGAACCACCCGTTGCCGTGATACTTGAGGTCGGATTCGTAGATGTCGTCGTCCTCATCCCATTCGCGACCGTATTTATAGGTCAGCCCGCCATCGGTTTCGTCCAAGAAACGTACATAGTGGTGCGTAGCGTTTTCCTGCCACGCACCATACAGGTTGTTTTCGTCAATTTGTGTCGGCTCGTTGATTCCGCATGATGCTGCCAATACTCCGACCAATACCACAATGGCAATACGTAAGATATTCTTTTTCATATACTTATGCTTTTCGTATGTTGATGTTTACGGTATAGCCGTCCATATCAATGGATTGGGGATCTGCGACTTTCTCCACGAGGGTGAGCGAAGTAGCGAGAACTTGCGAAGCGATGTAGTCGCGGCAGTGCTCTACGGCGGCGGCAGTCTCATCGTGTCGCTCTATCTCGATGGCGATACGGTCAGTAATCTCCAAGCCCGAGGTCTTGCGCAGGTTCTGAATACGGTTAATCAGTTCGCGCGCGATACCCTCTTCGATAAGGGCGTCGTTGAGTTCGATGTCGAGGGCAATGGTCAGAATACCGTTGTTCGCCACGAGCCAGCCCGGCATATCCTCGGTGATAATATCCACATCCTCGGCAACCAAGTCAATATCCAACAGACGGAACGTACCTGTCGCCTCGAACTGCGCAATCTCTTCCTGTGTCATTTGGGCGATAGCCGCTGCGAGTTCTTTCATCTTGCCGCCCACTTTCTTGCCCAACACCTTGAAGTTCGGCTTGATTTTCTTCACTAATTTCACCTCCGAGTTCTCGGCGGTGGTAATCACCAACTCCTTCACGTTCACCTCGCTCTTGATTAGGTCCTGCACATGGAGCAGGGCTTGCAGCGTCTCTTTGTCGGGCGCAGGGATAACGGCTTTCTGCAACGGCTGGCGCACGTTCTTCTCGGCACGTTTGCGCAAACTGAGGATCATCGATGTAGCCTGTTGCGCAAGATACATACTGCGCTCCAAATCTTTGTTAATCAATGCTTCGTCGGCTTTCGGCCAGTTGCTCAGGTGCACGGTCTCGCTGGTCAGGTCGCGGTAGAGACGGTCGGCAAAGAACGGTGCATTCGGTGCCATCAGTTGTGCCACGGTCTTCAGACAGGTGTAGAGCGTGGTGTATGCCGCCTGCTTGTCGGCATCCATCTCGCCGCCCCAGAAACGCTTGCGGTTGAGACGCACGTACCAGTTGCTCAGGTCGTCCTGCACAAAATCGGAGATAGCACGCCCCGCCTTGGTCGGTTCATACGCCTCATAATCGGCTGTAACCTCCTGAACAAGCGAGTTCAAACGGCTCAAGATCCACTTGTCAATCTCGGTAAATTGTGCATTCTGCATTGTGCATTGTGCATTGTCCCAGCCGTCCACATTGGCGTATAATGCAAAGAAACTGTACGTGTTGTAGAGCGTTCCGAAGAACTTGCGGCGCACCTCGTCCACACCTTCGGGGTCGAACTTGAGGTTATCCCACGGACTGGAGTTGGTGAGCATATACCAGCGCACAGGGTCGGCGCCGTACTTGTCGAGGGTGGCAAACGGATCGACCGCATTGCCCAAGCGTTTCGACATCTTGTTGCCGTTCTTGTCAAGCACCAAACCGTTGGAAATCACGTTCTTGTATGCCACTTTGTCCTCAATCATCGTATGGATGGCATGGAGCGTAAAGAACCAGCCGCGGGTCTGGTCTACGCCCTCGCAGATGAAGTCTGCCGTGCGCGGAGCGTCCTGGTTCTCAAACGGATAGTGGTTCTGTGCATACGGCATCGCACCCGAATCAAACCATACGTCAATCAGGTCGAGTTCGCGCTTCATCGGCTTGCCGCTCGGCGAGCAGAGAATGATGCCGTCCACGTACGGGCGGTGCAGGTCAATCACCGACGGGTCGTAGTTCGCCTTCGAGTAGTCGCCCACCACGTGTTTCGGGTAGGGATTTTCTTTCATAAAGCCCGCCTTGATGGACTTGTCTATCTCCTCGAACAGTTCTTTGATCGAACCGATACATATCTCCTCTTTGCCGTCCTCGGTGCGCCAGATAGGCAGTGGCGTACCCCAGTAGCGCGAGCGGGACAGGTTCCAGTCATTCAAGTTTTCGAGCCACTTGCCGAAACGCCCCGTACCCGTCGATTCGGGTTGCCAGTTGATTGTGTTGTTCAGGCGGATCATCTCCTCGCGTGCTTTGGTGGAGCGGATAAACCACGAGTCTAACGGATAATAGAGCACCGGTTTGTCGGTGCGCCAGCAGTGCGGATAATTATGCACGTGCTTCTCGATGCGGAAGGCTTTGTTTTCGGCTTTCAGCACCATACAGATGCTGATGTCGAGGGTCTCGTCTTTGTCCGTCAGGTTAGGGTCGTAGGCATTCTTTACGAAGCGTCCCGCCCACGGGCGGTATGCCTCTGTATCAATATGTTTTGCCACAAACGCATCGTCCAGATCTTCGAGCAGGAAGAACTTGCCCGTCATATCCACCATCGGGCGTTGCTCGCCTTTCTTGGTCAGGAAGACCATACCGGGGATATTCGCTTTCTTTGCCACAAACGCATCGTCCGCACCAAACGTCGGCGCGATATGCACGATACCCGTACCCTCCTCGGTGGTTACATAGTCGCCTGCAATCACGCGGAACGCATCGCCATCTGGCTTTGCCCACGGGATGAGTTGCTCATATTCCATGCCGACCAAGTCGGTACCCTTGCCGCGCCAGAGTATCTCGGGGGCTTCGCCCAACTCTTTGCTATAGGTCGCTACACACGCCTCTGCCAGCAGGTAGAGGGTAGGAATCTTGGTGTAGGGGTTCTCGCCGCGCACCACCACATAATCAATCTTCGGCCCTACGCAGAGGGCGGTATTGCTCGGCAATGTCCACGGCGTAGTTGTCCACGCAAGGGCATACAAGTTGAGAGTTGAGAGTTGAGAGTTGAGAGCAGTGGTCAGTTGAGAGTTCAAAGTGGTCAGTTTGAACTGCGCAGTGCAAGTCGTATCCTTCACATCCCGATAGCACCCGGGCTGGTTCAACTCGTGCGACGACAAGCCCGTACCCGCAGCAGGCGAGTAAGGCTGGATGGTATAGCCCTTGTAGAGGTAGCCGTTCTCGTACAGGCGTTTGAGCAGGTACCACAGGGTCTCGATATACTTGTTGTCGTAGGTGATATACGGGTTCTCCAAATCCACCCAATAGCCCATCTGTTTGGTGAGGTTGGTCCACTCCGTGGTATATTTCATCACCTCGCGGCGGCAGGCGGCGTTGTACTCGTCCACGCTGATTTTCTTGCCAATATCCTCTTTGGTGATACCCAGCATCTTCTCCACACCGAGTTCTACGGGCAGACCGTGGGTGTCCCAACCTGCTTTGCGCTGCACCTGATAGCCCTGCATCGTCTTGTAGCGGCAGAAAGTGTCCTTGATCGTACGCGCCAGCACGTGGTGAATACCCGGCATACCATTTGCCGAAGGGGGACCTTCGAAGAACAGGAACGCGGGGTGTCCCTCGCGTGTTTCGACACTCTTGTGAAACAGGTCTTCCTTCTCCCAGTCAGCCAGCACCTCGCGGCTGAGTTCCGGCAAATTCAGTTGTTTGTACTCCTTAAATTTCATATCTCGTTTTGTTTTCTGCTTAACCTTTTATATGTATACGCGCGCGTACACATATAGCCCACAAAGATACTGCTTTTTTTGTATGTTTGCAAATTTAATTTCCCACTTTTCTTCTTTTTGAGAAAAGACCCGCAAAAATAGGGGATTTTGTTAGAGGATGGTTATATGTTGGTTATAGGATAGTGTTTTTGCGGAACTCATGATGGTGGTCTGTGGGTTCTGTCGATACGGGTGTTGTTACGCCGCCTTTCTGCTCCTTGTCGCGTTTTTTGTCCTAATCTGCTGATTTTTTCTTGCATAAGTACGTTTTTTTTTTTATCTTTGCAGGCTAAATACGAATCTTACAAAGATATATTATGTTGCAGATTTACAATACACTCTCCCGCACCAAGGAGTATTTCCGCCCCCTCCACGAGGGGCACGTGGGCATGTACGTATGCGGTCCCACCGTCTATGGCGATGCCCACTTGGGGCACGCGCGTCCCGCTATCACATTCGACGTCTTGTTTCGTTATCTCCAATACCTCGGCTACAAGGTGCGCTACGTGCGCAATATCACGGATGTCGGGCACCTTGAGCACGATGCCGACGAGGGCGAGGACAAGATTGAGAAGAAGGCGCGCCTTGAGCAACTGGAGCCTATGGAGATAGTGCAGTACTACACCAACCGCTATCACCACGACATGGAACTGCTTGGAGTCCTCCCACCGAGCATCGAACCGCATGCCAGCGGGCATATCATCGAGCAGGAGGCGTTTGTGCAGAAGATTCTCGACCACGGCTATGCCTATGTCGTCAACGGCAGCGTCTATATGGACGTGGAGAAATATGCCAAGGACTTCCCCTACGGCAAACTCTCGGGGCGCAACCTCGAGGATATCAAGACCGAGACCCGCGAGTTGGACGGGCAGCAGGAGAAGAAGCACAGTTACGACTTTGCACTTTGGAAAAAGGCATCCCCTGAGCATATCATGCATTGGCCCAGCCCGTGGAGCGAGGGCTTTCCCGGCTGGCATATGGAGTGCTCCACCATGGGCACCAAGTACCTCGGCGAGACGTTCGACATTCACGGCGGAGGCATGGACCTGATGTTCCCGCACCACGAGGCAGAGATTGCGCAATCCTGCGCAGCCCTCGGGCACGAGAGTGTGCGCTACTGGATGCACAACAATATGATTACCATCGCAGGCAAGAAGATGGGCAAGTCATACAACAACTTTATCACATTGGAGCAGTTCTTCCACGGTGACCACCCCTTGCTGACACAGCCGTTCACGCCTATGACAATCCGCTTCTTCATTCTCATGGCGCATTACCGCTCCACGGTGGACTTCTCCAACGACGCCCTCATGGCGGCGGAGAAGGGCTTGGCGCGTTTCACGGAGGCGTACGAGCGGCTGATGAAACTCCAACCCGCAGCCACCTCCACAGTGGACACACACGGCTTGCGGGAGCGTTGCGCAGAGGCGATGGACGATGACCTCAACACGCCCATTGTCATCTCGCACCTCTTCGACTCCGCACGCGCCATCAACACGGTCTTTGACGGAAAGGGCACTATCTCGCAGGCGGATTTGGACGAACTCCGTGCCGTCTGGAAGGAGTACGCCATCGATATTCTCGGTCTCCGTCTCGACAATACAGCCGACTCCTCTGCCGACCAACAGGCATTGCACGGCGCAGTGGACCTGCTGTTGAATATGCGCCTTGACGCCAAGCGCAACAAGGACTGGGCGACTTCCGACAAGATTCGCGACTCTCTCACCGCCCTCGGTTTCCACATCAAGGACACCAAAGACGGCTTCGAGTGGAACCTCTAACCTAATCACAACTCAACAGACGCATGAAACGCTTGTTTTCGATAGTGAGTGCCATCGTACTTTCCTTGATGGTAATGTATGCCGCCACCTCATTTCCTGTTTCCTTGCCCAATGTGGGCAATGGACGCATTGTGGTCTGCGGGCAGAATGCCTACAACTATTTCGTGGTGGACCTGTCCAATAGCCGCCCTACTTATCACGACGAGGCGGGCTTGCAAGCCCGCACACGTAAGATGGTCAACGCCTTCCGTCACATAGACGCTGACATCTACGCCATTTGTGAATTGGAGGCGCAGGACTCTGTCTTGTCGTACCTCACACGTGCAATGAATGAAGACGCAGGGCGCGAACTCTACGCCTATGTGAAAGATGGTATCAGTGTCGGAAATGGGCAAATCAAGTCGGGCTACATGTATCGCCGCGACCGCGTAAAACCGGTAGGCAATAATGCTGCAACAAGTACGCAGCAGTACTACCGCTACACCATGCGCCTGCAGGCATTCGAAGAACTGAGTTCGGGCGAGCGTTTCGTGTTGTCTATGAATCATTTCAAAGCCAAAGACTCTACTTCCGACCAAGGCAACGCCAAGCGCGAAAGAAATGCCTCTGACCTTATTACGGCATTGCAGCAGGTCACCATTGACCCCGATATTCTCTTGATGGGTGACTTGAATTGTACGATTGATGAGAATCCGTTGGTTATGCTGACCGATACAGGCTACATTGAGGAGTTATTGCGTTTCGACAATCAGGCCTATACCTACTACTATAATGGCTATGAGTTGATTGACCACGTGTTTTCCAACTCGTCTATGAGTCAGCAGGTTACGGGTGCTGGAGCATTTCATGTGAACACTGCCACCAATTGGAATAGCAACTACAAATACTCCGACCATGACCCTTATTTGGTTGGGCTGAATTTAGGTTTAGACGATGGCAAAGAAGACCCTGACCCCGAACCGGATGAGTGTGAGGATATATCGTTCACACAAGATTTTAAGAGCGGTTTGGACGATTGGACGAACATCACCGTCACGGGCAATGGCAACGTAGAGTGGTATAGCAATGCCAAGTATGGGGCTTGCATCAATGCCAAAGACAAGTGTGTGGCGGAGAACTGGCTTATCTCTCCCACATTCGACTTGTCGGATATGGAGAAAGTCTCCATATCCATACGCCATAATATCTACTACGACAATAGCAATGGCAAATACACAGACTACCAGACGCTTATGGTAAGCAACGACTATCGTGAAAATGGTAGCCCTGCAGATGCCACTTGGACGCAGGTCCCCATCTCCGCCTACCGTGTGAAGGGCTACACAAACGCCACGATGGACGTACCCTTAGGGAACTTAAAGTCGAACTTCCGTTATGCTTTCCGCTACTTGGCTCCTACTGCCGCCGAGGGTAACTACTGGGAAATCGACAATACGGCTCTTTCTGCTACATGTCACAAGACTGGTACCGATAATATCGCCGTTTCTATAGACCTCAACGACGATGCAACACGTGTCTATACCATTACAGGTCAAGAGGTTACTGCCTCGCGCAAGCATCTTCCTACAGGTATCTATCTGCTCGTGAATGGTACGCGCACGCAAAAAATAGTGGTACGCTAACCACTCCCCTTATTCATTGATGAGCACCAACGCCGCCATCGCTTCCACGATGGGTACGGCGCGTACTGCCACGCAGGCGTCAAATCGGCCCTTTGCGTTGGGGTGTATGGCGCGTAACGCCAATGGTGTGGATGGAGTAGGTTTGAAAACGCAACGGAAAACGAGGGGCGTACCGTCTGATATGCCGCCTGCAATACCTCCCGAAAGGCGGTTTGTCTCGCTGCCCGATAATCCTACACCTTCAAATCCGGAACCGTAATCGAACCCTTTGCATGCGTTGATGCTCATCATCGCGTATGCCAAGTGGCTCTGTAGTTTATCGAAAATAGGGTTCCCAATACCTATGGGAAGTCCCGTGATGGTACACCGCACAATGCCGCCTATGCTGTCGCCCTGTGTGCGAATGGCGGCGATATATTCGTCGAAATGCTCTTTGCGCGTCTCGTTGCCCACCTGCACCAATTCTGCGTGGATACGGATGCCTCGCATTGCCAGTATCTGACGCGCTATGCAGCCAGCCACCACGCGGCTCACCGTCTCTCTGGCCGAAGCACGACCGCCTCCGCGGTAGTCTCGAATGCCGTATTTCTGTTCATAGGTGAAGTCTGCATGTCCGGGACGGAAAGTATGTTTCAGCCATTCATAGTCTTCGGAGCGGGCATCCGTATTGCGGATAATAAAAGCGATGGGCGTACCCAATGTAACCCCGTCCAATACGCCGCTGAGCCATTCCACTTTGTCTGCTTCACGGGCAGCGCGGGGTGAGCCGCCCTTCTGCATACCTTTTCCGGTGCGACCTGCACGACGGTTCAACTCACTGCGGATAAGGTCTAAGTCAATATGCAATCCTGCAGGCACACCGTCTAATACACCGCCTATGGCGCGACCGTGTGATTCGCCGAAAGATGTGAAAGCAAACTGTTTGCCAAACGTATTCATGTTGCGTGCGCATTACAATCCCATGCCTACCAACCCATTGTTGCCACTATGGGGTAGTGGTCGGAATAGGGTACCGTATCTATCTGAAAATCAATAGGGTTTATAGCCTTTGAGCAGAGCACGTAATCAATCCGCACACCCACATGATGAGCCGTATAGGTGTTTCCGATATGCCCCACGCTGGTCTCTAAGAAGCAGTCTCGCAACCCGAATTTGATTTTCTGGTACACATACGACACAGGGAGTGAGTTGAAATCGCCCACTACTATCACGGGGTGTGGTGACTTGTTCACCTCCTCTTTCACCACGTGCGCCTGTTGGCGGCGTAGTTTGCCGGCACGTTCCAACTTCCGGTTGAGGGTGCTGTTTTTGAATGATGTGGCGCGTATCGAATCCAAACGGAGGTCTGCTTGGTTTATGCGATAACTCTCCAAGTGATTGACTATCAGTCTGACCGTGTCATCTCCGACCACTACGTCGCATCGGCTGCTGATGTTTGAACGCGACTCATAAGGAAGGGTGTATTTGTGCACCAACGGGTAGCGCGAGAATACCACGTTGCCAAACTGGCGGTGGCTGTTATACACCTTGAAGTCGTAATAAGTGTAGGGGTATTGCCGCATGGCGCGCCGCAGTTCGGGCAGGCTGAGATGGTCGGAGTTCTTATAGACACTCACCTCTTGCATACACACAATATCAGCATCTTGGCTGCTCACATATGCAAGCAGTTGCTTGGCTTTTTTGTTGCCGTTCAGCCCCAATCCGTGTGTGTTATAAGTCATCACGCGCAGAGTATGTGCGTATGCAGTCGTCTGATTGTCAGCCGTTTTGTGCGATATCAACGACCACATCGCCCATGCCGCAACTGCCAGCAGTAATAGCGCAATAATCCGACCTGTCTTTCTCATTTTGGCTCCAAGGTCACCAATGGAATCAGCATCTCTTCCATAGATATGCCCCCGTGTTGGAAAGTGTCTCGGTAGAACTGGGCATAGTAGTTGAAGTTGTTCGGATAGGCGAAAAAGTCGTTGCCTGTGCAGAACACGTAACTGCTGCTCACATTAGGGCAGGGCAGCCCCACTTGTTTGGGACGCATGATTTCAAAGCAGTTTTTCGATTGGCAACTCAACGATTTCCCCACTTTGTACCTTAGATTGGTATTGGTGTTGCGGTCGCCGATGATTTGCACGGGGTTCGCCACGCGCGTGGTACCGTGGTCGGTGGTCAGCACCACCTTGTAGCCCAACGAGGCAATCCTGCGGAACATCTCTGCCGTCGGCGAATGGCGCAGCCAACTCAGCGTTAGGCTGCGGTATGCCGCTTCGTCATTGGCGAGTTCGCGCATCATTTTGCTCTCCGTACGCGAGTGTGAAAGCATATCTATAAAGTTGAGTACCACCACGTTAAGTGGTGTCTTCAGTCCTTTGAATTGTCGTGTGATGCGCTCGCAGAAATCGCTTTCGTTCACCTTGAAATAGGTGTAGGTATAACGCTTGCGAAAACGGTCAAGTTGAGTCTGAATCAAGGCGTTCTCATGAGGATTCTTGCTTTCCTCTTCATCTTCGTCCACCCACAACTCAGGGTACATCTCTTTGATTTGCAGCGGCATAAGTCCTGCGAAGATGGCATTGCGCGCATATTGCGTGGCGGTAGGCAGAATTGACATATACATCTGCTCGTCACGTACCGTAAACCACTCCGACAGCAACGGCTGGATAGTCTTCCATTGGTCGTAGCGGAAATTGTCAATCACCACAAAAAACACTTTCTCACCCTGGTCCAACAGCGGAAAAACGCTCTGTTTCATCACATCGGGCGACATCATCGGACGCTCCTTGCTGCCTGCGCCGAACCAATCCTCATAGTGTTTCGTCACGAACTTGGCGAACGCGGCATTGGCCTGTTCGCGTTGCATACGCAGCATCTCGTGCATCGCCGAGTCTTCCAATTCTATTTCCCAGCGCGTAAGTGTACGCTCTATCGCCATCCATTCCTCGGTGGTGCTGGCGGTGTCAATCATATACGATATATCCGAGAACTCTTGCCGATAGGTGGTATTCGTATGTTCCTCCACTATCTCGCGCTGGTGCACGTGCTTTTTCAGGCACAGCAGTATCTGGCTCGGATTCACGGGTTTAATCAGGTAGTCGGCTATCTTCTGCCCTATCGCCTGTTCCATGATGCGCTCCTCTTCCGACTTCGTTATCATCACCACGGGCAACGCTGGCTGTATTGCTTTTATTTCTTGCAGAGCCTCCAAGCCCGACAAACCGGGCATATTCTCGTCCAGAAACACTATATCGAACACTTGCTCGCGGCATTGCTCGATGGCGTCTTGCCCGTTGTTCACGGGGGTCACTTCATAGCCTTTCTCCTGCAAATAAATGATGTAGGGCTTCAGCAGATGTATCTCGTCATCTGCCCAAAGTATTCGGTTCATAGTTCCTCCATTTCTCTATTAGGTTCGACATATCGGCGGGCCATTGGCTGTCAAAAAACATCTCTTCTCCCGTCCGCGGGTGTTTGAAACCCAAGGTCTTGGCGTGGAGTACCTGCCTCGGGCAAAGGGCAAAGCAGTTTTGTATGTACTGTTTGTATTTCTGGGTGGGCAGACCTTTCAGTATCTCCATACCGCCGTATTTCTCATCGGCGAACAACGGGTGCCCGATACTCCGCATATGTACGCGTATCTGATGGGTGCGCCCTGTCTCCAATCGGCATTCTACTAATGTCACATACGGAAAACGCTCCAGTACGCGCCAATGCGTCACGGCCTCTTTGGCATTCGGATTCTCCTCCAAATCCCAGATGCGGTACATCGTCCTGTCGCGTGTATCGCGCCCGAGTGCGCCGGTGATGGTTCCCGAATCTTCCGTGAACGTACCCCACACCAATGCGTTGTAGGTGCGTTGTGTCGTATGCTCGAAAAACTGCAACGCCAAATCGGTCTTCGCTTGCGGGGTCTTGGCTATCAGCAGCAGCCCGCTCGTGTCCTTGTCTATGCGGTGCACCAGCCCGATATTCGGGTCGTTGATGTCCAAGGTGTCCTTGAAATACCATGCTAATGCGTTCAGCAGCGTATGCTCATAGTTCCCGTGTCCGGGGTGTACCACCATACCCGCAGGTTTGTTCACTACTAATACATCATCGTCCTCATACACCACCTCTATCGGAATATCCTCCGGCTGAATCGTATAATCCCGTGGTTCGTGGTCCAACAGAACTTGCACTGTATCAAGCGGTTTCACCCTGTAGTTGCTGCTCACCGCTTTGCCGTTCACCCACACGTTGCCCGCATCGGCAGCGTTCTGAATGCGGTTGCGCGACGTCCCCGCCATATGTTCGGCAAGGTATTTGTCCACACGCTGCGGTGTCTGACCTTTGTCCACTTGACAACGCCAACGCTCAAAAACCTCCTCTTGTTCCTCTATGTCTTGTTCGTCGTGCAACATGCAATCTCGGCTTTTGTGTTAGAAGAAATCCTCCTCATCGCCCTCATTATCAACGATTACCGTCTTCTCAAGGTCTGTCGATAACTTCAGGTTTACATTGGTCCCTTCTACAACAATCGTGCCACTTGTCGGCGACTGCGAGTACACCACATACTGCTCTTTGTTCTCTTCTGTTGGCTCCACATCATATTCCACCGTACCCACTGTCAGCAGGCTGCCCAATAGCCACGACCGTGCCTCTGCCAGAGTCTTGCCGTTCAATGCGGGCACCTCCACTTCGGCGGTTCCTTGACCGCGACCTACCACCAACACCACTTTGCTCCCCTCGGCAATGCGCTCGCCCGCTTGCACGGGTATCTCGTTGCGGCGCACGTCCAGTACAATATCTTTGTATGTAGATGGCTCATAATCAATGCTTTCCACTTCTATTCCCAACGTATGCAACGTTGCCTGCGCTTGGCGTAAACTCACATCGCGCAGTTCGGGCATCACCACCGGACGGCGGAAACGCGCGTTCTGTATCGCATACACCATACGCCCGTTCTTTGTTTTTGAACCGGCGGCTGGCGTTTGCTCCACAATAGTACCCAACGGTGTCTTCGTCGAGTAGGTCGAATCTATCACCTCCAATGCCAGTTGTGAGGCGTTCAGCGTCATCTGCGCCTCCTCTATATAGAGTCCCGTAATGTCGGGTACCTCCACTTCCGTCCCGTGTTGTGTGTATTTCTTCAGCCCTGTCTGCAATCCCGTCAGCAGTACCGCCACTATGACTGCTGCTGCCAGCACGTTCTTCAATATGAAGCCGGTTTTTGTTTCTTTCCAAAAGGTCTTCTGGTCCATCTGCCCTGAAAATGAGAAAAAATAAATGATTTATCCGCAAAGTTACTGCTTTTTTTGTGTATTTCCAAAAAATGTTGTAATTTTGCACCGATTTTGGTGGTTGCCACCAAATCAAAGAACATTAAAGCTTTAATTTTTAATCATTTTGTATTATGAAAAAAGTATTGCTTATCGCGCTTGTAGCCGTTTGCGCTATGGGTTGCTGCAAGAAATCTGCTAAATGCGAAGGCCAATGCTGCGAGGGCGAGAAGACCGAATGCTGCCAAAAGGCTGCTGAGGAGAACTGCTGCGAGCAGGCTGCTGCTGACACCGCTGTTGAAGAGGTTGAGGCTACGGAGGTTGTTGAAGAGGTTGCTGAGTAATCTCTGCATTTGGCATAGGGCGATTCTTTCACCCTGTTGCAACAGAAAAGCCCTTCCGGCATTGTCGGAGGGGCTTTATTGTTTATGCTCCATAATCAGAGGCGGCTCACCTCATCTTTGCCTCGGGTTCGCCGGCTGCCTCCATCGGAACTTCATCGGTACTTCATCGGAACTTCGCTGATAGGATACCGTATCCTTACCCTTGTTTCTTGCTGTTTTTCTCGGCTAATTGCATAGCCTCCTTGGCGATAATACGCGCCGAATCGGGCAACGCCATCTTCAGGATATTCGTATGCAGCGTTTCCAATCGTTTGTCGTTGTGTATCAGTCCGATAGCCTCTGCCACTAACTTCTGCTCGGCATCTGCGTCACGCACCATCACCGCGGCGTCATGTTTCACCAACGCCATCGCATTGTGCGTCTGATGATCCTCTGCCACGTTTGGAGACGGAACCAATATCGCCGCTTTGCCCAAGAGACACAATTCGGATATGGAGGAAGCCCCTGCGCGGGATACCACTAAATCTGCCAGCGCGTATGCCAAAGGCATCTGGCTCAGAAAATCTGTGCAGCAGATACGCCCCATAGCCTCTTTGTCGTCTCCGAGTACACTTTGCAGCGTCTTCCGACAATCAGCAAAGTAGTATTTGCCGGTCTGCCACACCACTTGTATCCCGCTGTCTGCCAACTCCTTAAGGTGCTTGCATATACTGTTGTTTACAGTCCTTGCGCCCAAACTGCCGCCGATGATGAGCAGTGTCCGACGTTCTGCCGAAAACTGCATCTTGAACTCCTTGTTGAAGTAGCCGATGGCTTCTTCGCGTGTCCCTGAGGTCAGGTTCTGCCGCACGGGGTTGCCCGTCAGTATCAGTTTTTCTTTCGGGAAGAAACGTTCCATACTTTCATAGGCAACGCAAATCTTTTGCGCATCGTCTTTCAGCAACTTGTTGGTGACACCCGCAAACCCGTTTTGTTCTTGCAGCAGGATTGGAATACCCATTTTCGCAGCCACCTTCATGGCTGCCCCGCTGGCGTAGCCGCCCACGCCGATGCCCACGTCGGGGCGGAAGTCGCGGACGATGTCACGTGCCTGTTTCATTGAGCGCATGAGGTCGATGAGTACGCGGATGTTCTTCCATGGATGGCTACGGTCAAAACCTTTAACTGGCAGACCTACAATATGATAGCCTGCTTGTGGCACGCGCTCCATCTCCATTCTGCCCAAGGCTCCCACAAACAGAATCTCACACTCGGGGTCCAATTCGCGTAAGGCATTCGCGATACTCACAGCAGGAAATATATGCCCTCCTGTGCCGCCTCCACTAATCAAGTAACGCATAATACAAAGATTTTCAGTAATATATAATCTGTTGTCTTGGCTAATCTAATTGAATATCAGGCACCTCCTGCAGACTGTCTGCAGTAGTTGCTTGCTGGCGGGCGTGAAGTTCGTTCTGTTCACGCGCGACACACATGATAATGCCGAAATAGACGCCCGTTATCAGTACGCTGGTTCCGCCGCGACTGATGAGAGGTAGCGGCTGACCTGTCACGGGACCTATTCCGACTACCACTGCCATACTCACCAAGGCCTGACAAGTGAGCATAAGGGCAAGGCTCATAGTCATCAGCATAGCGGCATAGTCGGCGTAGCGGCTACTGGTGAGACAGGCACGGAAGAGTATCGCCAAGTAGATGAATATCAGTCCAATGGCACCAAACATACCTGTCTCTTCTACAATGATGGCGAAGATATAGTCGGCGTATGCCAACGGCAAGCGGTCGCGCATGGTGCTGTTGCCCGGTAGCACGCCCACGGGTGACTTGCCGCCACGTGCTACTGCCACTTTCGACAGCGACCGCTGATAATTGTCGTCCGTCAACTTAAACTCATCGTCAGGGGCTTTGAATTCTTCAATAAGATCGTCTATACGTCCTGCCCATGTGGTAACACGTGTCATTAGTCCATCTGCCTCGCGGTTGGGCTCGATATACACCTTCTCCACAATGAAATACCCTGCAATCAGCAGTCCTATGGCTATGAGTAGCGTTGTCCCCCAATATTTGATATGTACGCGCGCGAGGAAGAACATCAGAAACACCACACCGCCCAAGAGTAGGGTAGTGGATAGGTTGGTGGGGAAGATGGGCAGGCAAATCAATGCCGTAACGGCAAGTGTGATAAAGAAATACTTCTTCTCGTCGTCCTTTGTGCGGATATGACTGAGCAGGTCGCTCACCACGATGAGGAGCGTCAGTTTCGCCAACTCGGACGGTTGGAACTCGAAACCGCCTAACCGCAACCAACGTTTGGCTCCGTTGTGCATCACGCCCAACGGGGTGAAAGTGAGCAGCAGCAGTACAAACGACAATGCCAAGCCCACGTAGCCGAACACACGCACCCACTTGCTCGGCAGCAGTTGCACTACAAACGCCGCCCCTGCGCCAAGCGCAAGGAAGAGGATATGCTTCATCACAGGTTCGAGTGCGCTGTCTTGTTTGAACGCGAGGCTGCTGCTGGCGGAAAACAATGCGATAATCGATACTATCATCAGCGCACCGAACAGAATCCAGTACGTCTTATCGGCGTACCGAAGCCGGTTCTTGCAGAGTCCTATGAGTCCTTTCTTGTCCATGTTTGAGTTGAGGGTTGAGAGTTTAGAGTTGAGGGCAGTGGAGAGTTGATAGTTTATAGATTAGAGTTTAGAGGCTTCGCACTGCTGCCATAAACTGCTCTCCACGGTCTTCGTAACTCTTGAACAGGTCGAAACTGGCGCAACAGGGTGACAGCAGCACCGTATCGCCCTCGTGTGCTGTTTGGTAGGCTGCTTGCACGGCATCGTGCAGGTTGTCGGTATCCACGTATATGCGTTCCGTACCAGCAGTAGCCTCTGTGGAGGGCACATAGCCCAACGCCCCGAAGTGCTCACGCAGTTTCTCGTTGTGCAAACCCATGAAAATGAGCGTCTTGCACTTGGCTTGTACCAGTTCGTCTATCTCGGTATAGTCGTTGCCTTTGTCCTTGCCGCCGAGGATAAGCACGGTGGGTGTGGTCATGCTCTCGAGCGCATACCAACAGGAATTGACGTTGGTGGCTTTGGAATCGTTGATGTATCGTACGCCGCGTATGGTCGCCACGTATTGCAGACGGTGTTCCACGCCTGCGAACTGCCGCAGGCTCTCGCGTATGACCTCGTTCCTGATGTGCAGAATCTGTGCCGCCAAGCCTGCCGCCATGGAGTTGAGGCGGTTGTGTTTGCCTTGCAGGCTGAGTTCCTCAAGGGGCACCCGCAGCGGTTCCACGGCATCGGGCGCCGCCAAGACAAGGTGGCTGCCGTCTGTGTATGCCACGTTCTGGCTGTTGCTGCCAAACGGGTAGAGCGTTGCCTGCGGGCGTATCTTGGCAATCTCACGGTCAATCACGGGGTCCTCGCTCCAGTAGATAAAGGCATCGCGTGCGGTTTGGTTGCGCGTGATACGGAACTTCGCGTCCACGTAGTTCTGGAACTCATAGTTGTAGCGGTCCAAGTGGTCGGGTGTGATATTCAGCAGGATAGCGATGTCCGCCTTGAAGTCATACATATTGTCCAACTGGAACGACGATAACTCAATCACGTAGTATGCGTGGTCCTGCTGCGCCACCTGCAATGCCAGCGAGTTGCCGATATTGCCCGCCAAGCCCACGTCCAAGCCCGCGCGGCGCAGCATATCGAACAGCAGCGAGGTGGTGGTAGTCTTGCCGTTGCTGCCCGTGATGCAAATCATCTTTGCCTGCGTGTAGCGTGCGGCGAACTCTATCTCGGAGATGACGGGCGTGTGTTGTGCCGTCAGTTGCAGGATAAGCGGGGCAGTGTTCGGTATGCCGGGTGACTTGATGACTTCATCGGCATTCAGTATCTTGTCCGCCGTATGATGCCCGTCTTCCCACGCGATACCATGTTGGTCAAGCAAGGCACGGTATGCGGGTTTTATTTCCCCCATGTCGCTCACAAAGACATCAAACCCCTTGGCTTGCGCCAGTATCGCCGCGCCTGTGCCGGACTCGCCTGCGCCTAAAATGACTATTCGTTTCATATTTGAGAGACCTCCCCTAACCCCTCCTTCAAGAGCACCCCGCTTCGCCCATGTGGGCTTGCGGGGACCCCGCCATAGGAGGGGGATGCAGAGAGGGTAATTTTAATGGTTGTTATACATATATTGTTTATCTTGGTCTAATTAGTCCAATAGGTCTTATTAGCCTAATTGGGCTTATTGGTCTAATGGGGTTATTTTTGCTCCCTCCCCCTTGAAGGGGGAGTTGGAGGTCGGCTATCTTATCTTCAATGTCAGTATCGTCAATGCTGCCAATAGGAGGGTGACGATGCAGAACCGGAGTACTATCTTGGTCTCGTGCTGCAGGTTGCCGTGGCCTTTGAAATACACCGAGCATGTGGGGTCGTTGCGCAGCACCTGCTCCATGGATGTGCGGAAGTGGTCGTGCAGCGGCGTGCGCTTCCATACACGGATGTGCTTGCCGCGCCGTTTGGCGAACTTATACACCTGCGTCTGCAGGATGACACTCACACTCTCCATCAGGAACACCCCGCAAAGGATAGGCAAGAGCAACTCCTTGTGGATAATCACGGCGCACACACCTATAATGCCGCCTATGGTGAGGCTGCCCGTGTCGCCCATGAAGATTTGCGCAGGGAAACCGTTCCACCAGAGGAAGCCTATCAGCGCACCCACGAATGCCGCAAGAAACACTACCAGTTCCTCGCTGCCCGGGATGTACATCACATCGAAATAGTCCGCAAACACCACATTGCCACTGATATACGCCAGTACGATAAGTGCCGCTCCGATAATCGCCGAGTTGCCCGCACACATACCGTCCATGCCGTCGTTGAGGTTGGCTCCGTTGCTCACGGCTGCCACCACGAGTACCGTCAGCAGCACGAAAAAGACCCAGCCCGCTTTGTATTTGTTGGTCTCGCCGAGCCACGAGAACATGTCGGCGTAGTTGCAGTTGTGCGCTTTCACAAAGGGTATGGTGGTGCGGGTGGACTTGACATCGGGGGATTTCTCCACCACCTCGATGTTGTTCTCGATGCGTGAGGTTACGACCTCGTTCATCACCGCGTCGGGGCAGTAGCGGAGGGTGAGCCCCACAATCAGTCCGAGGGTGACTTGCCCTGCGATTTTTATCCAGCCGTTCAAGCCGTCCTTGTTGTGACGGAAAGTTTTGATGTAGTCGTCCGCAAAGCCGAGCGCGCCTAACAGTATGGTAGTCAGCAGCATAAGCAGCATATAGACGTTGGTCAACTTGCCCATAAGCAGACACGGAACCAGCATCGCCGCTATTATCACCACTCCACCCATGGTGGGCACGCCTTTCTTGCCCACATTGAAGGGGTCGGTCTTCTCGTCGCGCTGCGTCTCGGAGATGTGCTTGCGGCGCAGCAGGTTGATGAACCAGTTGCCCATCCAGATGCTGATACCCAATGCCAATACGCCCGCCACGATGGCGCGGAACGAAATGTATGTCATCAGTCGCGCTCCCGGAATGGTGCTGAAATGGTTGAATAATTCGTACAACATATATTACCTCTTAATTATTAACTATTACTAATGCTGCCATCCTCGTGTCAAACAGCAAGGGATACGCAAGGGATGAGCAAGGGATACGCAACCCATACACACTAAAAAAGATGGCTTTGCTTTATCAATTATTAACTATTACTTATTACTTAACAATCAAGCACTCTTTCACCACCTCATGGTCGTCGAAATGGTGCTTCACCCCTTTGATTATCTGGTAGTCCTCATGCCCCTTGCCGGCAACGAGTATCACATCGCCGTCGCGTGCAATGGTGCAGGCGGTCTTGATGGCGGACGCACGGTCTTCGATAATCAGCACGTGCCGCAGTTCGTCCTCCGTCAGACCTGCCGCCATGTCTTGCAGAATGGCTGCGGGCTCCTCGTCGCGAGGGTTGTCGGAGGTCAGTATCAGTTGCGTACTCTGGTCGTAAGCAATTCGCGCCATCATCGGACGCTTGCCCTTATCCCTGTTGCCGCCGCAGCCGACCACCGTAATCACCTGTGCGGGCTCTTTGCGCTTGCCCGCCGTGGACGATATTATCTCGTTGATGGTACGGAGCACATTCTCCACCGCATCGGGCGTGTGGGCGTAGTCGATAATCGCCGTCCAGCCCTGCGGGGCGTGTATGGTCTCGAAGCGTCCGTTCACGGGGTGCAGCCCGCTCAGTATGCGCAGCACTTCCAATGGGTCGAAACCGAGTTCCACAGCCGCACCGTATATCAGCAACAGGTTGCTCACATTGAAACGCCCCACCAGCGGCACAAATACCTCGGTGTCCACCGCCCCTTGCGTACTCTGTATGCGAAGCAGCATACCGTCGAACCCTTCCTCAAGTATCTTCCCGCGGAACTCCGCCATGCCGCGTGTCGAATACGTGAAGACGTGCCCCCGACAGTTTTGCGTCATCACCAGTCCGTTCTTGTCATCCAAGTTCGTGACGGCAAATGCCTCTTTGCGAAGCCCGTCAAATAGCCTCTTCTTCGTGTCGCGGTAGTTGTCGAAGGTCTTGTGGTAGTCGAGGTGGTCGCGTGTGAGGTTGGTGAACAACGCCCCCGCGAACTCCAAGCCCGCGATGCGCTCCTGCGCGATGGCGTGGCTGCTGACCTCCATGAAGGCGTACTCGCACCCTGCCGCTACCATGCGGTGCAGCAACCCGTTGAGTTCCAACGCGTCGGGCGTGGTGTGCGTAGCCTCTACGGCTTCGTCGTCCACGTAGTTGACTACCGTCGAGAGCAGTCCTGCCTTGTGTCCCATGGCTTTTGTCAGACGGTAGAGCAGGGTGGCGGTGGTGGTCTTGCCGTTGGTGCCTGTCACACCCACCAACCGCAGGTGCTTGCTCGGCTCCCCGTACCATGTGTGTGCCATTCTGCCAAGGGCTTCATCGCTGTTCTTTACTAATATATAGGTAACATCAGGTGCCTGCTTTGTTGAGCCCCCTCCCTGAGGGGGTTGGGGGAGTCCGATATAATCTTTGTCTTCCAAGACTATGGCTACTGCCCCTTGGTTGATACATTGTGCGATAAACGTATGTCCGTCCACGCTGGTGCCGCGTTGGGCTACGAACACATCGCCCTCACCCACGCGTCGCGAATCGAACTGGATACTCTGTATCTCCACATCCGTACTGCCCACGGTTTGCAGCACCTCCACACCTTTCAGCAACTCACTTAGTTTCATATACCTGACATTCAATTTTTAATTCTTTATTTTTCATTCTTGATTTGCAGCACCTTCTCCCCGTCCACAATCACATATTCCGCCGCATATACCATTGTCTTCTCGGCTATCTGCCGGACCACCGAGCCGCAGTCCATACCCGCATCGTAATACCCGTAGTATTTCGGACCGCTAATCACGCATATACATGTGTATTGCGGGTTCTCCTCGGGGAAATACCCCACGAACGACATACGGTGCCTGTGGCTCTGGTACCGTCCTTTCTCAAACAACTGCGCCGTGCCCGTTTTGCCCGCGATATGCACCAAGTCGCTTTGGGCTTTCTTCATCTTCCACGGGTTCACCGACGCCGTACCTAAATGGTTGTCCCACACCACGTCATGCAAACACGATTGTATGTCGCGCAGCGTGGACGACCCGCATATACTGCTCTCGATGGTCTCCGTCTGGTATGTCTTTATCGTCTTGCCATTCTTCCGAACCTCACGCACAAGCACAGGCGAAATCATCTTACCCCCGTTCGCAATGCCGTTGTAGAACAGCATAGTCTGCATCGGACTCATCTCCACCGAATAGCCGTACGACATGCGCGAGATGGTCACCGTGTCGTTTGGGATGTCGATACGCGCTTGGTCGGCACCGGGAATGATGTAGTCCACACTGTCCAACAATCCCATACGGTTCAACTTGTGCACGAACTTGCGTGCGCTGCCCTTGTAACCCTCGGTGATTATCTTCGCCATGGCGATGTTGCTGCTCACCGCCAGCGCGTTGCGGATGCTGTACACCGTATCTCGCGGGTGCGAGTCGGTATGTCGGGCGTTGTAGTAGGTCCACCCTTTGCGATATACTTCCACCGTGTCATCGATGTCAATTTTGCCGTCGTCCAATGCCGCCATCAGCGCGATGGTTTTGAACGTGGAACCGGGCTCCACGCGCGACACCACGTGGTTCATTGCCTCATAGTACGTACCGTCTTCGGCTCTGTCCAGGTTGCACATCGCCTTTATCTCGCCTGTTGATACCTCCATGAGCGCGACGCAACCCCAATCGGCTTCCGTCTTGTTCAGCCGCTGACGCAACGCCGTTTCGCAGATGTCCATCAGGTTGGCGTCCAAGGTGGTATAGACATCGCAACCGTTCACCGCGTCTTTCACGGGCACGTATTGCAATTTTCCCGCTACGGGTTGCCGTACACTTACGCCGTCCTCGCCGCACAGATAGGCGTCAAACCGTTTTTCGATGCCCGCGTTTCCGTGTCCCCCTTCGCCATAGATACTGCCGATGGTTCTACTGCCGAGGCTGCCGAAAGGCTTCACCCGCCGATGCAGGTCTTCATAGTGGAAACCGCTCTTGTAGTACCCGCGCCTTACGAGGGGCAACTGCTGGATTTCCTTCTTCTGTATGTAACTGATACGTCCCCTGTACAGACGTATATCCCTTTCCCTGTTGGTGCGCGCCTTGTAGGCTGTCACCATCTGCCACTTGTACTCCTGCGGCGATTTGTCGCCGATAATCCTGCTGAGCCCATCGGCAATGGAGTCCACATTCTCCCAGAACAGTTTCCCGTTGTCCATATGTAGGGCTTCCACGCGCGTGTCTATGTGTACGCTGTACTGCGGGATACTGCTGGCAAGCAACCGACCGTCCGCATCGTAGATATTCCCTCGCGTTGCGGGAATGGGCTTGGTTACGGACTCAAACTTGTCCGCAATGCTCTCCCACTGACTCCGTTCCACTGTCTGTAGCCTGCCTATCTGAAACAACACCACACCGAACAGCATCACAATCACCACAAAGATGACTGCGAACCTCAGTATCGTATTTTTCAGATTGTCACTCATATCTTTCTCTTTACTCTCTACTTTCTTCTTTCAACTTCTCTAAACTCTAATCTCTAACCTCTAATCTCTCTCATTGCACCCGCACCGCGGGTACATCGCTCTCTTTCACTTTGCTTCCCCTTTTCTTCAGTTCCTCTGCCACAGCCGATTGCCGTGTCACTTCCACCAACTGCGCATTGACCGTCAGTTGCTCGAACTGCACATCTTGCAGTTCTTTCTGCAGGTCGCCCAAGTGTCTCTGCTGCCGTTGGGCTTGGTATCCCGCATAGATATACACGAATATCAGTCCGCATATCAGCAGTATCAGTTTGTACTGCCTGCGAAACCAGCCCCGCTTCAGCACATCTCCGCTAAGTATTTCCTTTATGCTGCCCTGTCTCATCGCAACACCTTACTAATTCATGTTATTCGTCTTTATTCCTTATTCCTTACTCTTTATTCCTTCATTGTTTCTCCGCCACCCGCAGTTTCGCGCTCCTTGCTCTCGGATTCCGCTCCACTTCCTCTTCACTTGCCGTAGCCCCTTTTTCTATTACTTGGAACGGTGTCAGTATGTTGCCGTAGAAATCCTTTTCGATGGTGCCGTCCAAGTTACCGGAACGCAGAAAGTTTTTCACAATCCTGTCTTCCAACGAGTGATAGGTCAGTATGGCTATCCGCCCGCCCGGACGAAGCAACTCGCGTGCTGCCAACAACATCTCCCGTAGCGCACCCAACTCGTCGTTCACCTCTATGCGTAATGCTTGGAACATCCTCGCCAAGTCTTTCTTTGCCCATGCCGGCACCTCCACTTCCCCAAACGGAGACATCCTTAAACTGTTTCCATCGCTTGCCGCCGATAATGCCGACATCCCCCTCTTTGAGGGGGCTTGGGGGAGTGTGAGCAGTGCTGTCAGTTGCTCTGTCCTTAGAATGGGTGCGTTTTCCCTCTGCCTGACTATCCGCTGTGCCACGGCTTTGGCGTTGTTCATCTCGCCGTAGATACGGAATACGCGTGTCAGGTCTTCCTCGGAGTAGGTGTTTACGATGTCGGCTGC
Organism: uncultured Bacteroidales bacterium; assembly: GCA_934667275.1. Lineage (GTDB taxonomy): Bacteria > Bacteroidota > Bacteroidia > Bacteroidales > Paludibacteraceae > Colicola. The sequence continues at coordinate 82,227 of CAKULK010000002.1, forward strand.
GGTGCGCCCGCCTTCCCGATTCATGCGCATATCCAGCGGACCGGCAAACCGGAACGAGAAGCCGCGTTCTGCCTCGTCGAAGTGATGGAAACTCACACCCAAGTCAGCCAGTAGCCCGTCTATCTCCGTTACCCCGTAATAGTCCATGAAATTCCTCAGGTAACGGAAATTACCATGCACAAACTGCCATCGCTTGTCTTCAGACAACCGTTGGCCCCCCCCTGCCCCCTCCTTCGAGGAGGGGTATTCAGAGAATCTGCACTCTCCCCCTTTGAAGGGGGAGTTGGAGGGGGTCCTCTCATTTATATATGCGTCCATGTCCTGGTCAAACGAGAACAGTCTTCCCTTATCTCCGAGCCTGCTCATGATAGCGCGTGAGTGACCTCCGCCGCCGAAGGTAACATCCACATACGTTCCCTCGGGCTTAATATCCAAACCCCGTATCGTCTCCTCTAACATCGCCGGTATGTGGTACACCTCACTCATATTTAAGTTCTTTGCCATATTGCGCTATCCCCTTGTTTACTTTCTTCTTTCAACTGCACTCAACTCTCAACACTCAACTCTTAACTGACATCTTCTGTCTTATGCGTTCTGCCAAATCTTTCTGCGGCATTTGCTTTTCGCGGAAGACACTTGGGCTCCACAGAGCGAAACGGTCCAGCATACCCACAAACAACACGTCCTGTTGGGCACCTATCATCTCCACGTTCTTTTTCTGGAGCAGTACGCGGCCTTGGCTGTCGGGTTCGAGTATTTCTGCCTCGGCGATGAACTGCATCAGTATCATCTGGTCGTCAGGGTCCCACTCGTTCAGGGCATGGCGCAGTTGCCCCACTTTCTCGTTCCACACTTGTTCGGGGTAGAAGATGATACACGCATTGTCTGTATCTCGGCGCATGATGATACGGCGCGACTCCATCTCGCCCAGTATCTTCCTGTACCCCGCGGGGATGAATATGCGCCCTTTCTCATCCAACCGCGCTTCGATATTGCCAATAAACGTACTCATATCAGTAATTTACCTCATTTCCGCCGCAAAGTTACAAAAAATAATCCATATATCCCCACTATTCCCCACTAAATTTTTGTCAGTACTGTTATCAGCATATTATCAACATGTTTATCAACAACCTACAATGCTAATTATCAACCATTTATACTGTTTTTCAAAACCGGTGGGGAAAAGTGATATATTTCTGATGAATTTTTCATCTTCCTGTGAGGAAAAAAGCAATAAAAATGGCGATGTCTTTGTATAATTCGGAAAAAAGCAGTACCTTTGTCTGCCAAGTTGGCAGATGTTGCTTGGGGCAACTGGTGTAGTAAAAGTGACCATTAAACAACTATAAATAACTGTGGAACTAAAAGACATTCAATCAATCAAGCAGCGGTTCGGGATTATCGGCAACAGTTCCCTGCTCAATCGCGACATTGAGGTGGCGGTGCAGGTCGCGCTGACCGACCTCAGCGTCCTCGTCACGGGCGAGAGCGGCGTGGGCAAAGAGCACTTCCCGCAAATCATACACACCTACTCCGCCCGCAAACACGGTCCGTATTTCGCCGTGAACTGCGGTGCCATCCCCGAGGGGACCATCGACAGCGAACTCTTCGGGCATGAGAAAGGTGCTTTCACGGACGCCAAAGCCGAGCGCAAAGGCTACTTCGAGATAGCCAACGGCGGTACACTGTTCCTCGACGAGGTGGGCGAACTGCCGTTGCAGACGCAGGTGCGCCTCTTGCGCGTCCTCGAGACGGGTGAGTTTATCCGTATGGGTGCCAGTCAGGTGCAGAAAACCAACGTGCGCGTGGTGGCTGCCACCAACCTCGACATGAAACGCGCCATCAGCGAGGGGCGTTTCCGCGAGGACCTCTACTACCGCCTCAACACGGTGGAAATCAAAGTGCCCGCCCTCCGCGAGCGCAAAGATGACATCCCCCTACTCTTCCGCAAATTCGTGGTGGACTTCTCCGACAAGTATCGTATGCCGCCCATCCGCCTGACCGATGAGGCGACGCAACTCCTCAAGAACTACTACTGGAACGGCAATATCCGCCAACTGAAGAACGTTGCCGAGCAGATAAGCATCATCGAGCAGAGCCGCGAAATCACGGCGGACACGTTGCGCAAGTATTTGCCTGCCAATGAGTTGCAGAGCGGACTCACACTGCTGCACCCGCAGGCATCAGGCGACAACTTCATGAACGAGCGCGAGATACTGTATAAGGTGCTTTTCGACATGAAACGCGACATGACCGAGATGCGCCAGCAACTCAACGGGCTCCTCAACGGCACGCAGCAGCCTGCCCACCGCAGTACGGATGTGGTGGTGTCGCACCAGGACTTCGAACCCGTGGAGGAGGTGCACGCCGAGATGCCGACGCGCATCGTGCACCAGCCCGAAGAGGTGCAGGTGGTTGCCGAGCAGCCCGCCCAAGCCCCCAAGCCCGCCACCATGGAGGACATCGAGCGCGAGAGCATCCGTCAGGCGTTGTCGCGCAACGGGAACAGCCGCAAGGCGGCAGCCGCCGAGTTGCTCATCTCCGAGCGCACCCTCTACCGCAAGATAAAAGAGTACAACCTGTAAGCACCCGATATGAGCAACGCATTGAAAACCTGCCTGTTAGTCGCATTGGCGATAACCATGAACGGGTGCAGCATCAGTTATAAGTTCAACGGTGCCAGCATCGACTACTCGAAGACCCGCAGCATCTCCGTGGCGGACTTCCCCAACAATGCTGCCTTGGTGTATGCCCCCCTCAGCAACAACCTCAGCGACGCCATTCGCGACATCTACCAACGGCAGACACGCCTTGAGGTACTGCGGCGCGGCGGAAACCTGGAGTTGGAGGGCGAGATAACGGGCTACACCCTGACCCCGATGGCAGTCTCCGCGGACAGTTATGCTGCCGAAACCAAACTCACGCTCACGGTGCGCGTGCGCTTCACCAACAACGTGGCGCCCGAAGAGAGTTTTGAGAAGACATACTCCGCTTACCAGACCTTTGACTCTTCGCGTATGCTCAACGATGTGCAGGACGAACTTTGCAACACCATGATTACCGAGATAGCGGAGAGTATTTACAACGATACGGTGGCAAAATGGTAAAATAATTTGCGTAGTCCGAAAAAATATAGTACCTTTGCGGGCTAATTGGCTGGAAATTAACTTAAAAACAAAGATATTATGTACATTCTATTTACAATCCTGATTGTGATAGCAGCGGTATTGCTGATTCTGCTTGTTCTGGTTCAGAACAGCAAGGGCGGCGGTTTGGCTGCAGGTTTCGCAAGTGGCAACCAAGTGATGGGTGCACCCAAGACGGCAGACTTCCTTGAGAAAGCAAGTTGGACGTTGGCAGGTATCATTGTGGTACTCAGCATCTTAGCCGTAGGCGTTAAGAAAGGTCAGAAGGTTGTTTCCGACGACGAGAGTGCCATCACCGAGCAGGTGCAGCAGGCTTACGACGCAGAGCAACAGGCTGCAGCAGTGCCCGAGTTCAACGGCGACGAGGAGCAGGAGTAATCATTGGCTACCGGTGCCGCGCGCACTACCACGAGCGACGGAGCAGTCCGCCCGCAAGGCAGACGAGCATATACCACGGGTATAGCAACTCCAGCAGCAATGCAGTGAATAGAGAGACTTTCGGGTCTCTCTTTTTTATCAATGTGTATTCAATGGGAAACTTGACGAGCAGCACCGCGGGGCACAACACTTGCAGTACGTTTGCCGTTGCCACCAGCGTCCCGCAACGGATAATGTCGCCATCGGTGTAGTGCGGAGCCTTGCCCGCCCAGCGCATTCGTTGCCGCCAAAAGGCACGCCATGTGGTCTCGGGGCGTACCACTGCCGTATATTGCGGCGCATCCGCCACCTCGATACGCAGACCCCTGCGCTTGAACGACTCCAACAGAAACATATCGTCTCCGCTGGGGATATCCAAATGCAAATCTGGGTATGACTCTAACCAACGTTGCCTCCGCACAATCATATTCGCACCGCTGCACATCACCGCCCTGCCCCGTAGGGCGGATGTTATGGTAAGTTGCTGAATGGCAGCGTATTCCGCTATCTGCAATCGCTCCGGCAAGGTCGGATTTTCGCGCGTTGACTCCATACGGAGTGGCAATATCAGCAGGTCGGCATCCGTCTCGGGCACCGCTATGGGCGGCACAATATCATCATCTTGCAACCAGACGAACTCCGTACTCGCTGCCGAAATCAGTTTGTGCAAAGCGAACTTTTTGCCTTTGCCCTCGTCATTGATACCGCGGCGCGGCACTATGGTTGTAACTTGCATAACTGACTGATAAACTGAGGATAAGACTTGCTCACACACGCTGTATCGTCCACCTCGTAACCCGCTACCATCAGTGCCATTGCCATTCGGTGGTCTGCACAAGTACGGTGGTGCGCCACTGCGTCCAACCTGTCCGATTCTTTCCACCGCAGACAGGCAGTTCCCGAGGCATTCAACGCCACGCCCAACCGCTCGCATGTCAATGCCACAGCGGGATATAGGTCAGGAATATCGGTGAAATCCACATCAATTGCCCGCGGCAACGTGAAATCACCCGTATGTTTTGTAAGGTGGATGGTTATAGGATAGTTATAGGATAGTACTCCCAACTGCTCAAACACTTTCACCACAGCCCTATCCCCTTGCAATGAGTCCATGCTCAGTCCGCGCAGTGTAATCTCGCCCCCGTGCAGTGCCACATACTCGTACCAGAACGCCGCCGCACTCCAATCGCGCTCTATTTCAAAATCCTTTGCCCGCATTGTGTACTCTGTCATCAGCCTCCGCGTCATATATATATAAGGTGACGTGCAGTCGGTCTGCACCTCTACCCCTATCATCATCAATGCCGACACAAACTGCGACGACTGCGGGTGCCACATCTCCACCACCTTGCCCGCAACATCCAACGCCTTTCCGTGTATGCGCAATGGCGAGAAGCCCTCTTTTCCTGTATACTCCACCTCAGCCCCAAGCGTCCTCAACGCATCCACCAACTGCCCTATCGGGCGTTGTTGCATACGTTCTGCACCGGTGAGCAGCACCTCACAATCAGGCAGTTGCGCACAATACGCAGTCAGAAACCGCATCGCTGTCCCGCAGTTCTGCAAGTCCAGCGTCAGCACTTCGCCCTGTTTGCGCGCGTTCAGCACCTGCAATGCGCTATGCAATAACCGCACATCATCAGGCATAGCAGCGGAGACGGGCATCAGCCCGTCTCCGTGTATAGCCTGAAGCATCAGCCAACGGTTGGCGATTGACTTCGATATGGGCAAATCCACCTCCATCAATTCACGTCTGGCAACCACGAGTAGTCGCGTGAATAACGCAGGTGTTGTTCTACATAACCCTCTGTATAACTGAGCGTTACATTGGTGATATTGCCATCTTTGTCATACTCGGCTGTGTAAACGGGGTTCACAAAGCCCTTGTATGGAGCCAGGTTGAGGTGTGAATAGCGGTCCAGTATCTCGCGGTGCAGGTCTTGGTCAACCTTCACTGCGTAGGTCTCCACAATCTCTGCCGCAGCAGCATAGTCACCCTCCGAGGTAATACGCTGAATCTCGCGCAGCAACTCACCGTACAGACGGCGTACGCCCTCATAATCATTGATTTGCAGATAGTGTTTGCCGTCGCGCTCTACGATAGCCACCTCGTTGTTCGTTGCGTGTTGGAGCACCCACTGGGCAATCAGTTGGCGGTTACGCATGTGCGCCTCCTCCACATTCTTGCCCGGCTCGATGCGAACCAACTGTGTCATCAGTCCGTTCATCATCTGCTGGTAGTAGTAGCACTTGTAGGCATCGCCGTTAGGCAGCAGCCCCAGTTCTACCATTTTCGGGTCAGCCATATAGTAGAGTCCGAACAGGTCGGCACGCGCCTCTTCAACGGTCGAAGCATGCTCTTTCAGCGCGTCTTTGGTGATACCCGGCATCAGTTTGCCCGAACCGTGACCTACGCACTCGTGCAGGTCGGTATGCAGGTCGCCGCACATCGCGCCATACTGGTTGTATTGCTCGCGAATAGCGTCGTCAATCATAAACTCCTCATTGAAACCGTTGCCCTTAGCCGCCTCGTTGTAAGCGTGCATCAGGTTGTCAATGGTCACCGACTTGGAACCATACTCCTTGCGAATCCAGTTAGCGTTGGGCAGATTGATTCCGATAGGCGTAGCGGGATAGCAGTCACCGCCGAGGATAGCCGCCGTGATAACCTTCGCACTCACGCCCTTCACCTCCTCTTTCTTGTACTTCTTGTCTGTCGTAGAGTGGTCCTCAAACCATTGTGCGTTTGCCGAAATGATTTGCGTACGCTTGGTAGCCTCGATGTCTTTGAAGTTAACCATTGACTCCCACGATCCGGTGATGCCCAGCGGGTCGGAGTACACCTCCGTGAAACCGTTCACGTAGTCCACCTGACTCTGTAGGTCTTTCACCCACGCGATACAGTATTCGTTGAAGGTCTTGAGGTCGCCGGTCTTGTTAAACTCTATCATCTTCTCGATAGCGAGTTTCTGTTCCTCTGTCTCAGCGTAAGGCAACGCTTTCTCTAACCAGTAAACCACCTTGCTCAATGCCTCACCGTACATGCCGCCTACCTTGTATACCCGCTCTTTCACCACACCGTCTTCCTTCACCAACTTGCTGTTCAAGCCAATCCACAGCGGCTCGGGCGAGTTGTCTTTGTGTGCAGCATAGTAAGCCTCAGCCTCTGCTTGCGTCACGCCTTCGTAGTAGTTGCCTGCCGATGTCAGCACCAAATCCTGCCCTGCGGCTTGGTTGGTGCGTTTGGGCATCACGGTCGGGTCGAACATCACGGGGATAATCTCCTCATCATACTTCACACCCGCATCGGCGCATGCCTTGCGGAACCACTCCTCGGTAAATTCGGGCAGGAACTTGTCCTCCGAATAATGGTGGTGAATACCGTTCGAGAACCACACACGTTTCAGGTATTTCTCTAATAGTTTGTAGTCCTCGCCGTTCTTGTCACCCTGATAACCGGTGTACAGAGCCTCCAAGGCACGACGGATACGCAGATTGTAACGGCAGTTCTGATCAAAGAGAATGTCGCGCCCTTGCAATGCAGCCTCACTCAGGTAGTACACTAATGTCTTCTGTTGCAGGCTCAGCGAGTCGAAATCAGGCACTTGGTAGCGCAGGATTTCTAAATCGTAAAACTTGTCCACGGAATAGTTGAATTCTGCTTGTTGTTCTTTCTTCTGGCAGCCGCTCAGCACTGCAAGGGCTGCACACAGGATAATGATGTTTTTTTTCATTGATTATTAGATTGTTGTGAATTAGTAGCGTTCCAAAACCGTCTGCACCAACTCCTTGATACGCGGTTTGTAGTCCGTGTTGGCAGCCTCCACTTTGCGCTGTGCAATCACGCAGCATACCGTCATGGCTTTGTGCCCCATCAGCAGGCTCAAGCCCGCAATGGCACTGCCCTCCATCTCATAATTGGTGATACGTTGCCCTTCATAGCGGAAGTCGGTGATGCGCTCATTGATATCAGGCACCGCAATGTTACAGCGCAACACACGCCCTTGCGGACCATAGAAACCGTTAGCGGCAATCGTGCAACCGCGCATCATATCGTCCTTGGCAATACGGTCCACCAACTCGGGATTGGCAGCCACCACGTACGGACGCGCAGCCTTCTCGGGATAATGGATATAGTCCACCAACGCCTTCTCGAAGCCTAAGTCGGCAATACGGTCGCGCCCCTCATAGAACGCCAGCACACCGTCGAAACCAATCGACTTCTGGCTCACCAGGAACGTGCCCAGCGGAATATCCTCTTGCATACCGCCGCACGTACCGATACGGATAATCTCCAACTGCCTATGTTGCTCTTTCTCGGTGCGCGTCTCGAAATCAATGTTTGCCAGCGCGTCCAACTCGTTCAGCACAATATCGCAGTTGTCGGTGCCGATACCCGTTGAGACACACGTGATACGTTTGCCTTTATACTTACCCGTAATCGTATGAAACTCACGGCTTTGCACATTGCACTCTATGCTACCCTCGTCGAAGAAAGAAGCCACCATGTTCACTCTGTCCTGGTCGCCGACCAAGATTATTTTGTCTGCCAAAAACTCGGGACGGAGATGCAGGTGAAACGCACTGCCGTCATCGTTGATAATCAACTGGCTTGCAGGGAAATACCTTTTCATGCTTGTCCTCCTCCGAATGACATGGGGATGGTGCTGCCAGGGGCAGGTGTCCCGTTCAACTTGATGGTGCCGAATTGTTTCTCGTATTTACTTACGTTCTCTTGCAGCGCAAACAGCAGTTTCTTCGCATTCTCGGGGGTCATCACCACGCGCGATTGCACGCTTGCCTCTTTCTGACCGGGCATCATGCACACGAAATCCACTACGAACTCCGATGGAGAGTGCGCAATAATCGCCAAATTCACATACTTGCCGTTTGCCATCTCTGGCGTCAGATTGATGTTAATCTTTTGCTCTTCCATAATCTTTTGCTAATTAAGTATTTAGAATTAATGTTACGTCCTACCAGTACAACGCTCTGCGCTTGTACAGCGGCTGCGTTGCCAATATATATAAGGTCAGCAGCGGCAGCAGCACATCCCACACCACTATCTCTATCCCCTGAAACCGCAGCCCCAACCGGTGCGCACCCACGTTCATCACCACCATCTGCCCCAGCACACGCAGCAGCCACAGCCCATAGGCAATGCAGCACGCCACCCCGCTGCCGCACACGAACACTGCTATCAGCAACCCGTACAGCAGCCCGCGGCTCATCGGCTCCATCACCAACCGCCACTTGCTGCCTGTCTTGTAGTTCGGCGACACCGACAAATGCCTGCGCTTCTGATGTATCCATTCCTGCCACGTATGTTTCGGCACCGACCATGTTAGGCTCTCGCGCGAGCAGACAATACTCGTATTGTGCCTTGTGGCTATCTTGTTCACAAACAGGTCGTCATCGCCTGCCCGTTCCGCCAACAGCCCGCGGAAACCGCTATGTTCAAAGAATGTCGCACGCCTGTATGCCAAGTTTCGCCCCACACCCATATATGGATGCCCCGCAGCCGCCATACCTAAATACTGCATTCCATTAAATAAGGTGTCATAGTTCAGCAGGCTGTTCAGCAGCGTATCTTCCTCAAAATAAGCACCATAACCCAACACTATCTCCGTCCCATGCCCTTTCCGTGGTGCAAAACCCTTCACCATTTCACGTATCCATTGCCGTGATTCGGGGCGGCAATCCGCGTCCGTCAGCAGCAGATAATCATAGTGCGCCGCCTTTGCACCAATGGTCAATGCCAACTTCTTTGTGCTAATCACGTGCGCGTTGCGCGGCACGAAGGTAACGTATAAGTTGCTGCTAACCAACGCATAACGTTCCAGCACCTCCTGTGTCTTGTCCTCACTCCCGTCATTCACCACTATCACTTCAAACTTCGGATAGTCCTGTGCCAGCAGCGTCTGCAAATAGTCCTGCAGGTTATCCTCCTCATTCCGCGCACACACAATCACGCTCACCCCCGGACATTCTTCTACCGGTTCCGCCTCTTGGTGCTTGTTGTGCCTTTGCCAACGGCTGACGGCACACATATAGTGTACATAAAAATACACTTGATACCCCATTACGAGCACCAGTGCACTCAACAGCACATAATCAACCAATGCCAATTCTGAAATCATCACAAAACCGCAGTTTAGACTGCAAAGTTACAAAAAACTTTTCACCTCAGCAAATCCAACCTCGAAATTGTGCATGCCGGACTATTTTGTCCGGCATCGCTTCAAACGTAGATGGATAGTTATTAGGATAGCGGGTTTTTCGCGGGGCTGTCGCGGGTCTCCAACCGGCATTTTCTCCATAAATGACATTCCAAAATTGGCTAAGTCATTTGATTTTTGTACCTTTGCAAGGTCTTATAAAATCATACCGGATATGAAAACGATTATTGCATCACCCAAAGCGCCGGCGGCCATTGGTCCCTATTGTCAGGCGCAAGTGTTAAACGGCACATTGTTCGCATCAGGGCAACTGCCCATCAATCCTGCCACGGGCGAGATGCCCGCCACGATTGAAGAGCAGACACGCCAATCGCTCCTCAACCTGCAGGCGATTGTTGAAGAGGCGGGGCTGATGATGAACGATGTGGTCAAGACCACCGTGCTGCTCGCCAATATCGGCGATTTTGCTGCCATGAATGCTGTTTATGCCGAGTTTTTCCCCGACAGCAAACCGGCACGTATGTGCTATGCCGTGAAAGACCTGCCCAAAGCGGCGTTGGTTGAAATCGACTGTATTGCAGGCAAGTAATTTCTTAATGCAACAATAAAAACAGGCTGCCCTCATCATCGGGCAGCCTGTTTTGTATAATAGGAATCAATCCTATACTGCCATTACAGCAGCGTATTGGGGGCAAGATTATTCTTCTCAATGTCGCGGAAGTAGCGGAATGTGCTCACTTTCAGTTCGTCGCAAGCCGCCTCGTCGCAAACGATGATGCCATGTTGGTGCATTTGCAACGCAGAAATGGTCCACATATGTGAGATGGGCTCCTCTACGGCGTGCTGCAAGGCGCGGGCTTTGTTGTGACCGTTCACCATAATCAGCACCTCCTTGGCGTCCATGATGGTGCCGACACCTACCGTGAGTGCGGTCTTCGGCACGAGATTGACATCATTGTTGAAGAAACGTGAGTTGGCAATGATGGTGTCGGTGGTCAGTTCTTTCTTGCGGGTGCGACTGGTGAGTGAAGAGCCGGGCTCGTTGAAAGCGATATGCCCGTCGGGACCGATACCTCCAAGGAAGAGCATAATACCTCCGTAGTCCTTGATTTTTGCCTCATAGCGTGCACATTCGGCAGCCAAGTCGGGGGCGTTGCCGTTGAGGATATTCACGTTCTCCTTGCGGATGTCGATGTGCGAGAAGAAATTGTTCCACATAAAACTATGGTAACTCTCGGGGTGGTTTTCGGGGATACCCACATACTCGTCCATATTGAAAGTCACCACGTTTCGGAAACAGACCTTGCCCTCTTGGTTGAGTTTGATGAGGTGGCGGTACATGCCGAGGGGCGATGAACCCGTCGGGAGTCCGAGGACGAAAGGAGTGCCCTCTTTGGGGGCGAACTCGTTGATGCGGTGTGCCACGTAGTTGGCTGCCCACTCCGAGAGCAGGTCGTAGTTGGGTTGGATGATAAGTCTCATATCTGTTTGTTTTTATTGTTTCTTCAGAATCACTGCGCTGCGGGCGGGCAGATAGAGTTTCAGCCAACCCTTGCCGTCTTCGAGATAGGCGGGGTCGGGTTGTGTAAAATGCTCCACATTGTCGTCGGCAAGTCCGAAACCTGCAAACTCCTTGGCATCGGTATTCAGCAGTACCTTGTATTTGCCTGCGGGTGCGGGAATGCCGTAGTCGGCAAATGATTGTTGCCCGTTCCAGTTGAAGACGAACAGCAGGTCGCCGCGCTCGAAGGCTACCACCTGGTCGCCCTCGTTATCAAACAACTTGTATATCCACGGCAGGTGTATGCCCTGCTGGTCTTTCACGGGGCGCAGTTCGTGGTGCAACAGATGCACCATCGCCTCGTCGAAGTGGTTGAGGTCGGCGTAGTAGAAGTTCTTGTTGTCCACCAAACTCCACTGCCGGCGGGCGTATTTGTAACTCCACCCGTTGCCCTGACGGGGGAAGTCGATCCACTCGGGGTGCCCGAACTCGTTGCCCATAAAGTTGAGGTAGCCCCCATTGATGGTCGATGCCGTGATAAGGCGAATCATCTTGTGCAGGGCGATGCCGCGGTCCACCATGTAGGTGGCGTGCCCATGCTCGAAGTGCCAATACATATCCGAGTCGCACAGGCGGAAGATGATGGTCTTGTCGCCTACCAACGCTTGGTCATGGCTCTCGGCATACGAGATAGTCTTCTCGTCCTGACGGCGGTTGGTCATCTCGTAGAAGATATGCCCCGCTTTCCAATCCTCGTCGCGCACCTCTTTGATGTACTTGATCCAGAAATCAGGTATGCCCATTGCCAGTCGGTAGTCAAAGCCCATACCGCCGTCTTTTGCGGGATAGGCCAGCCCTGGCATACCCGACATGTCCTCGGCAATGGTGATGGCATTGGGTTTCACTTCATGGATCAACTTGTTCGCCAAGGTCAGGTAGCAGATGGCATCGCCGTCCTCGTTGCCGTTGAAGTAGCAGCCGTAGTTCATGAAGTCCTCGCCCAAGCCGTGGCTGAGATACATCATCGAGGTCACGCCGTCGAAACGGAAACCGTCAAAGTCATATTCGTCCAACCAGAATTTGCAGTTCGACAGCAGGAAATGCAGCACCTCATTCTTCTGATAATCAAAGCACAGACTGTCCCATGCGGGGTGCTCTCGGCGGGCACCTTCGTGGAAATACTGATAAGGTGTGCCGTCAAAATTGCCCAACCCCTCGCGCTCGTTCTTCACGGCGTGCGAATGAACAATGTCCATTATCACGTCCATGCCCATACCATGGGCATCGTCAATCAGGTGCTTCAACTCTTCGGGCGTACCGAAACGGCTTGAAGCAGCGAAGAAATTCGATACATGGTACCCGAAACTGCCATAGTACGGGTGCTCCTGTATCGCCATGATTTGCAGGCAGTTGTAACCCAACTTGTGTATTCGGGGCAGCACCGTGCGGCGGAACTCATCGTAGGTGGACACTTTCTCCTGTTCGGAGGACATACCGATATGACACTCGTAGATATACAGCCCTTCGCCTTTTTTCGGGCGTGCCGCACCGCGGCGGCGTGTGGGGGCTTTGTGCTGCCATTCGTAGGGCGCAGGGTTCCACACTTGCGCCGAGAATATCTTGGTCTGCTCGTCCTGCACCACGCGGGTGGCGTAACTCGGAATACGCTCTCCCCAGCCTCCTTGCCATTCCACGAGCAGTTTGTAGAGTTGTCCGTGCAGCATCCGCCCCTCGCCGAGGTTGGCTTCCCACACGCCGTTGCCAATAGGCTGCATGCGGTAGTCTTCGTTCTTCTTCCAACCGTTGAAATCGCCCAGAATATATATCGCCGTGGCATTGGGTGCCCATTCGCGCAGAGTCCAGCCGTTGTTCGTATGGTGCAAACCGAAATACATATATCCGTTTGCCCAGTCGCTCAGCGGTTTGCCGCCCGTCAGTTCACGTTCACGTTGCAATGCATAGTTCTGCCGACCCTCAATGGCATGCGCGTATGGACGCAGATAGGAGTCTGATTCAATCAACTTCAGAGTCTTCATATACCTTTCAAATCAAAACTGCCTGCAAATATACGACATTTTTCCCACCTGAGCAAATAAATCGCCTAACCGTGTCGAAAATGATGAGCAATTTGCATATTTCGAAAAAAAGCACTACCTTTGCGCGTTTTTAGAGATTACAATTTAGATTGTGTTATTACGCACTTATGCAGAAAATCAGGAACATAGCGATTATCGCGCACGTTGACCACGGCAAAACGACCCTGGTCGACAAGATGTTGTACACTGCCCATCTGTTTCGCGACAACGAGCAGAAAGGCGAGTTGATATTGGATAACAACGACTTGGAGCGCGAGCGAGGTATCACGATTCTTGCCAAAAACGTCGCTATCGAGTATAAGGGCTACAAAATCAACATTATAGACACTCCGGGGCACGCCGATTTCGGCGGCGAGGTGGAGCGTGTGCTCAATATGGCGGACGGCGTGCTGCTGCTAGTTGATGCCTTCGAGGGACCGATGCCGCAGACGCGTTTCGTGCTGCAAAAGGCATTGGAACTCAACCTCAAACCCATTGTGGTCATCAACAAAGTGGATAAACTCAACTGCCGCCCCGACGAGGTACAGGAGGAGGTATTCGACCTGATGGCGAACCTCGATGCCACCGAAGACCAGTTGGATTTCCAGACCATCTACGGTTCGGCAAAGAACGGCTGGATGTCCACCGACTGGCGCAAACCGACCACCGACCTGACCGCCCTGATGGACGCTATCATCGAGTACATTCCCGCCCCCGAGGAGTTGGAGGGTACGCCGCAGATGCTTATCACCAGCCTCGACTACAACGCCTACGTGGGCCGTATCGCCATCGGGCGCGTGCACCGCGGCACGTTGCGCGACGGCATGAATGTCACGCTTGCCAAGAAGGACGGCAAGATGGTGAAGACCAAAATCAAGGAACTCCACACCTTCCAGGGCATGGGGCACGTGAAGACCGACGAGGTCAAGAGCGGCGACATCTGCGCGCTGATTGGCATCGAGGGCTTTGAAATCGGCGACACCATCTGCGACTACGAGAACCCCGAGCCCATGAAGCCGATTGCCATCGACGAGCCGACGATGTCAATGATGTTCACCATCAACGACTCGCCATTCTTCGGGCAGGACGGCAAACTCGTCACCAGCCGCCACATACAGGAGCGCCTCACCAAGGAGTTGGAGAAGAACCTCGCCTTGCGCGTGGAGCGCGGCACCACGGAGAACTCGTGGCGTGTCTTCGGGCGCGGCGTGCTGCACCTGAGTGTGCTCATCGAGACCATGCGCCGCGAGGGCTACGAACTGCAAGTCGGTCAGCCGCAGGTGATTATCAAGGAGATAGACGGCGTCAAATGCGAACCCGTCGAGGCACTGACAGTGAATACCCCCGAGGAGTGCTCGGGCAAAATCATTGAGTTTGTTACGGTTCACAAGGGCGAGATGACCAAGATGGAACTGGTCAACGACCGTATCCACCTCGAGTTCACTATCCCCTCGCGCGGCATCATGGGTATGCGCACGTATGTAATGAACGTGAGCGCGGGCGAGGCAATTATGGCGCACCGATTCCTCGAGTACCAGCCGTATAAGGGCGAGATGCCCGTCCGTATCAACGGTTCGCTCATCGCCATGGAAGGCGGCACGGCGTCGGCGTATGCGCTCGACAAACTGCAGGACCGCGGGCGGTTCTTCATCGATCCGCAGGAGGAGGTCTATGCCGGTCAGGTGGTCGGCGAGAATTCCAAAGAGGGCGACATCGTCATCAACGTGGTGAAAGCAAAGAACCTGACGAACATGCGTTCCAAATCGGCGGACGACAAGGCTGTCCTGCCACCTGCTATCAAGTTCAGCCTTGAGGAAGCATTAGAGTACATCAAGGGCGACGAATACGTGGAGGTTACGCCTCACCACATGCGCCTTCGCAAAATCATCCTCGATGAACTCGAGCGCAAACGCGCCAACCGCTAAGGTGCCATTTTGGCACCTTGGACAAAGGAGGTTGTGATTGTTAATATACATCAACAACCTCACCCCGCCAAAGTCGTGTCAAACAGCAAGGGATGCGCAACCCATGCGCAACCCATACGCAATGGATAGACTTTAAAACAAACAAAAGAATAAACTAATAAACAAAAAGATATGCAATTTAATCAATCTGAAATCAAAGACCTCATGACCGTGCTCACACTCACCGTGGAGCCCGCTGACTACCAAGAGGCTGTTCAAAAAGAACTCAAACAACTCCGCCAGAAGGCGAATATCCCCGGCTTCCGCCCGGGTATGGTACCCGCCGGACTGGTCAAGAAGATGTACGGCAAAGGCGTGATGGCAGAGGTCATCAACAAGACCCTTTCCGATGCCCTCGGCAAGTACATCGAGGAGCAACACCTTAATATATTAGGCGACCCACTGCCCAACGAGGAACTCACACCCAAAGTGGACTTCGACACGCAGGACACCTTCACTTTTGCCTTTGACATCGCACTTGCTCCCGAGTTCGACGCGTCCCTCAACGGGCACAACAAACTCACCCACTACACCATCGAGGTCACCGACGAGATGGTTAACAACCAGGTCGAGAGTTACGCACAGCGTTTCGGCGACTATGTCGAGGCTGACGACGTGCAGGACGGCGACGTCATCAAGGGTCTCCTCACCGAGCAGCGCGAGAACGGTATGACCAAAGAGAACGCCATGCTCAACCCCCAATACATGACGGACAAAGAGCAAGCCGCACTCTTCAAGGGAGCCAAGAAAGGCGATGTCATAACCTTCAACCCGCAGAAGGCGTTCCAAAGCGAAGTGGAAATCAGTTCCCTGCTCGACATCACCAAGCAGGAGGCAAAAGAACTGACCTCGGACTTCACGTTTGAAATACAGGGCATCACGCGCCATCAGGCTGCCAAAATCGACGGCGAACTCTTTGCCAAGGTATATGGCGAGAACGCTATCAAGGACGAGGCGGACTTCCGTGCGCACGTGAAAGCCGAGATTGAGGAGAATATGGCGGAGGACAGCGACTACAAGTTCGGACTCGATGCCAAGGCTGCCGTGATGAAGAAGATGGAGGGGCTCACATTCCCCGAGGACTTCCTCAAACGCTGGCTGCACGCCACCAACGAGAAACTCACCGACGAGGAGATTGACAAGGACTTCCCGCAAATGATTGAGGAACTCAAGTGGCACTTGGCTAAGGACCAACTTCTCAAGAAGTACAACATCAATGTCGAGAAGGAAGACGTAGAGGACTACGCCAAGAAGGTAGCCAAGATGCAGTTCATGCAGTATGGTCTCATGCACGTGGATGATGCTTACCTGACCAACTACGCACAGCAGATGCTCAAGGACGAGAACCAACTCCGCGGCATTGTGGAGCGTGTAGCCGAGCAGAAGATTTACGCTGCGCTCAAGACGGTAGTCAAACTCGACGAGAAATCCATCTCCCACGCCGACTTCGGCAAACTCTTCGCGTAACGCTTTGCCCGACACGTCTCGTTGATTGGAAGAGTATGATCGTACATTGTTAAATCGTAAATATTCTGAATGATGAACAAACCTCTTTTAGTTTCATGTTTATCGCTTATGGCTTTGACAGCGTGCACTAAACAGCAAACAACGGGTATCCCGTTGAGTAATTTGGACACCACTGCGGTGGCGCAAAACGATTTCTACCGGTTCGCCTGCGGCGGCTGGATGAAGGAGAACCCGTTGCCCGCGGAGTATAGCCGCTTCGGCAGTTTCGACAAGTTGGCGCTCAACAACCTTGAGCAGGTCAACGGGCTCATCACCGGCATCGCGGGGCAGAAGCACCCGCAAGGCTCTATTGCGCAGAAGATTGGGGATATGTACAACCTCGCCATGGACACCACACGCCGCAACTCCGAAGGCACTGCGGCTATCCAACCCACACTGGACGAGATTGCTGCCGTCACCAGCCCCGACCAATGGTCAGAGGTCCTCGGCAAGGCGATGGAATACGGCATTTGGGCGATGTACGTGGATGCCGACGCGCTCAATTCGAGCATGAATATCCTCAACGAGTGCCAGGCGGGCTTTGCCCTCGGCGAGAAGGAGTACTACCTCGACCAGGATGAGCACACGCAGATGATACGTGCCGAGTACCTTAAATATATAGAGAAGATGTTCACGCTCTTTGGCATCGACAATGCCGCAGAACGTGCACAGACCGTGCTCCGCCTCGAGACGCGCCTTGCCACCGCAGCCCTCAATAATGTGGAACTGCGCGACCCCGTTGCCAACTACAACAAGATGTCGGTTGCCGACCTGCAGAACCTCGTGCCGCAAGTGGATTGGAACGTGTATTTTGCGGGTATGAACATCAGCCCTGACAGCCTGTCTGTGGGGCAGATCCGCCACTTGCAGGAGGCGGGTAAGATGCTGGCAGACGAGCCGCTGGAGGATATGAAGACCCTCTTCACATGGCAAGCCATCGACGGCTGCGCTTCATATCTCACCGATGAGATTTACACGGCATCGTTTGACTTCTACGGTCGTATCCTGAGCGGCCGTCAGGAGCAGAGCCCGCTGTGGAAGCGCGCCGTAGGTATCGTCAACGGTACTCTGGGCGAGGCAGTCGGACAGATGTACGTGGAGAAATATTTCCCCGAGGAGAACAAAGAGCGTATGCTCGCGCTGGTCAAGAACCTCCAGCACGCCCTCGGTGAGCGTATCGAGGCTCTCGAATGGATGTCCGACGAGACCAAGGAGAAGGCGATTGAGAAACTCAATGCCTTCACCATCAAGATTGGCTACCCCGACACATGGCGCGACTATACCACCCTCAACATTGACCCCGAACTTACCTATTACGCCAACCTCCAACGCGCATCGAAGTTCGAGCAGGACTACAGCCTCAGTTTCCTCGGTAAGCCGGTGGACAAAGCCAAATGGTATATGACCCCGCAGACGGTGAACGCCTACTACAACCCGTCCAGCAACGAGATTTGTTTCCCCGCGGGCATCCTTCAGTATCCGTTCTTCGATATGGCGGCGGACGATGCTTTCAACTATGGTGCTATCGGCGTAGTCATCGGGCATGAGATGACCCACGGCTTCGACGACCAAGGCTGCCAGTTCGACAAGGACGGTAACCTCAACAACTGGTGGACGGCAGAGGACAAGGCACGTTTCGATGCACGCACCAAGGTCATGGAGGAGTTCTTCAATAATATCGAGGTTGCCCCGGGCGTACACGCCAACGGGGCCTTCACGTTGGGTGAGAATATCGCCGACCATGGCGGACTGCAGGTTTCGTTCCAGGCGTTTATGGAGAATGAGGCGGCTAAGCCTGAGAGCGAGCGTCTGAAGACAGTGGACGGTTTCACGCCCGAGCAGCGTTTCTTCTTGGCGTATGCCAACGTATGGGCAGGCAATATCCGCCCCGAGGAGATACTCCAGCGCACGAAGTCTGACCCTCACTCACTGGGCCGCTGGCGTGTGAACGGTGCGCTCCCGCACATCAACGCATGGTATGACGCATGGCACGTCACCGAGGCTTCACCCCTCTATGTCGCTCCCGCCAACCGTGTATCTATTTGGTAAGTAAATAGCAGATAGTATAGTAAGTGCGGAATTTTATGGATAATTAGTGATAATACGGCGTAGCCGTCCGTTTCATAAACATCCCGCATTGGTATCTGTTAAATGGCTACATAAATCGTACATCGTAAATTCGTAAATCGTAAATCACATGATTAAGCATATCGTTTTCTTCCGCCTCCTTGACGAGGCGGAGGGGCACACCAAGTTGGAGAATGCCCGAATCATCAAGGACGGCTTGTTGTCCTTGCGTGACAAGATTGATGTACTGGTCAGCGAGGAGGTGGGCATCAACATTCCCAACGCCAAGAAGACCGACTACGATATATGTCTCATCTGCGAGTTCCGCACATGGGAGGATGTCGACACCTACCAGAACCACCCCGAGCACCTCAAGGTGGCAGGCTATATCGCCAAGTGTCGCTCTGCCCGTGCTGCTGTGGACTACGAAGAATAAAACACATGATTAACCTTATAAAAATAAAAAAACGTATGAAGAAATTCACAAACGCTTTGATGTTGGGCGCAATCAGCATCGCTACACTTGTTGGTATCAGCAGTTGCAACAAGACTGCTAACATGACCATTGACCCCGCTAAGGCAACACTGCATTCGGGCGACACCGTTCTCTTGTCTGTGGTAGGGGCACCGGCAGAAGTTTCTTTCGAAACCACCAACAACTATGTGGCTCATCTATCGGGTGATACGCTTTTTGCTTTCTTTGTTGGTGATGCTGTTGTCACGGCTACATCCGGCGACCAAAAGGCTACATGTGCTGTCACGGTTACTCCCGAGTACACGCTCTTCACCGAACCTGTCACCGAGTGGGGCTATTCGGCTGCCGAGTTGAAGGCTAAACACGGGGGCGAGGCTACCGAGCAGGAAGGTACAATCCTTTATGTGCAAGATCAGGAGAATGGGGTGATGGAACTTTATCAGTTCGATAACGATGCATTGGCAAGCAGTATGTTGGTCGCTGCGGCTACCGAGCGCAACAAAGACATTGTTTATTTCTTGGTAGAGCGTTATGCTTATGCGGGTGAGGATAATGGCGTACTGTACTTTGTAAATGCGTTGGATATTGATGATGTCACCGTGGTAATCCAATTGGATATCATTGAGTTGCAGGGTCAGCAGTTCTACCGCGCATGGTATCGCCCCTATTCTTCACAGCAGAATATGCCTGCTCTCAAGATTCAGAAAGGCAAACACAACCTTCCCGCTTTGCGCTGAGGTCTGAATCCTGATGATGGGTGCAATACTACCGGTCATATAGTCGCATCGTGTATGCGATTTTAGATTAGTTTTCGTGCGGCTGCCTGATTCGTCAGGTAGCCGTTTTATTCTTAAACAAATCCCCTCTTTTTTGAAAAAAATAGCATATATATTTGTAAATATACAAAAAATGTAGTATCTTTGCAGCGTATTTCCGCTTTTGGACTTCGGTGTGGGGTGTTTTGCACACGCATTGATACTTGGCAATGGTGATTGCAAGGAACGTCCGGCGCGGGTACTACATACTTATTTGAGACATCTGAGGTTATGTTTCCAAAGGCATTCTGAAATCTGGTAAATTTCTGTAACATTAGAAACAAGCAACGATGGCTCGCGGGGGGGGTAACTCTGCGCGTGCTTTGTCTGTATCCTATTACGGTACGCGCATAGAGTGGCGTAGTGGGTTTGTCGCGGGTCTATAGTGGGTGTATCGCGAGTCTTTTATGGGTCTATCCTGACAAATCTCTGCACAGCCCTTGATGTGGCATAGTGGCACAGTGTATATTATATATAAGGTGTATATAATGTATAAGGTGTTATCCGCGAGGTGCACTATCGTTGATATCGTTTTCTCTTTCTGATTTTTTTAGATTCTTAGAGTGCTGGACTATACAAAGTAGTCTTGCGCTTTTTCCGTATGCTTGATTGTTAAACGAATAGAAATAACTAAAATTAAGTAGCAATGAAAATAAACGTATTGAAATGTATTATTCCGTTGGTTGTTATCTTCCTCTGTGCCAATAGCACATGGGCGCAAGATAAGAATGCAACGAATGCGTATTATGTCGCTTTGACAGCGCAGGCGGCACCCGAATCTACTGGTGAAGGTGAGGTGCAGTTGACTCTGATGGACATTAAGGGGGAACCAATGACAACGACGCCGTTTGCAGAATTGAACCAATCTAATCCGTCCAAGGCCTCGTCTGTCACTATGTTTGGTCTCACTGTCTCTGCTGTGTCTGGTATTGAGATAGATGCGGATGCTCTAAAACCTAGTGGTATAGGAGAACAAGCCTATACGACTTCTTATGCGTACTACAAGGCAGAGTCGGAAGCGGCTAATGGTTCGTATTTCGCAGGATGGAAAATCAATAGTTCTTACGTAGATAAAAAAAGTTTTGAAGGCAAAGAGGGCTCGTTTTTCAAGGTCCTGCCTGGTACGGGGGACAATGTCCTTCCGCTTGAAAGCATGAAAGATGCCGATGCTGTACAGAAAGCCAAGGATGCTGCCAAGGCGGATACACGCTATCTCTATGCCGTTTGGAAAAGGTATCTTCTTTCTAATCCGAGTGCCGCTAATGCACAGGTGGAAGGTAAGGCAGGCAATACCGTTCGGGTTTATGTTTCTATGGATGTAGAGGGCGATTTGTCAACTTTGAATCTGACTGACTTTGATATCGCGGGTATGACCATTGATAATAATGACGATAAAAAGTGGGTGCCGGATATGGATCCGAAACATATTGGTCAGAAGCCGATTAGTGAACAAAAGATGCAGTTCACATTGCCTGTTACTTTTACGGTGCAAGAGGGGATGAATCCTGATGTCTATAAATCCACTTTGATTATTCGGACGGCGGGAAATAAGCCTTCTGAATTGAAAATACCTATTGCAGTTACGGTGCTTGACCCCAATCGTCCGGCTGCTATCCTATATAATGGAAAAACACAGGTAGGCACAGGTGATTGGGCAGACCTTTATTCCGAGATAGACAAGAATGAGAATCCAATCCTTCAACTCAATAAACCTTACACTGGTGACTTGACTTTGGATAAGAAATTCACTTTGGACCTCAATGGCAACGAAGTAGGGAATATCACTATTACTAATGGTGGTAACGTAACTATTGCTTATAGCAAGTTTGGCGGCACAGCAAAGGCTGTGACGGTCAATGGAGGTGAACTTATTCTCAACGGCGGCGAACTTTCCACCCTCACTATTGCCGAAGGCGCAGAGGTTGAGCAAAATGGCGCAACTATCAAAGGTTCAGTTATCAACAACGGAAAACTTACTACCACCGAAGGTCAGATTCAAGACGGACTGACCTCATCAGGTACCTTGATAATCAATGGAGGCTCTTTCACTGGCGACAACGCTATCACCATTATGAATGGCGATGCCCAATTGAAACGTGGTTCTATCAACGGAACTACTTGTGGCGTATTCACCAAAGGTGGTACGACTACGATTGAGAAACTCGCGGCTATAACTGGGAAAACCAACTCTGTAAAAGCCGACAAGGGAACCGTAAATGTGAAGTGTGGTAAATTTGGTGCTCCACTTGCAGGTAGTATCAATTTTGTTTCAGGTTATTTCAAAGATAAGAACTATGGCTTTGATAAGTCCGCAGACATGGCAGAACTGCAACTGACCACAGGTGTGGAGTACGGCGAGGGCTATCGTTATTTCCTCGGTGCACAAGATGCTGCCAAGAATAACGGTGTAGGTGTTTGTCGCATAGGTGAAACGAGTTATGCAACCCTCGAAGATGCGCTCGCATACGCGAACAACCATAAGGACAAAGAGGTCATCATCTTTATGACCAACGACTACACGCTCCCTGCTGGTTACTACACGGTGCCTAAGGAGGCAACTATTGTAGTCCCGATGGACGACAATCAGGAGAAATTGGTTAATGAAGTGGCACCTAAATTAATCTTTAATGATGCGACAGAACCGGAGTCGCATTATGATAAACAGACAACAAAAGAGTTCCGTCGTCTCACATTTGCCAAGGGGGTGAATATCGATGTGTTTGGTGCTATAGAGATGACTTGTACGCAATACTCCAGCAACGAGGCATACACGGGGCAGCCTGTAGGACCTTATGGGCACCTCGTGATGAAGGAAGGTAGCCATATGACCTTGCAAAGCGGTTCGCAACTGCGGGCTTGGGGCTTTATGACGGGCTTGGGTGAGACCGACGCACGCCGTGGGGCTACAGTACACGAGTTTTTCCAAATGGGTGATTGGAAAGGTGCTGCTATTTCTGCTAAGGTCGCGGGTATGCTTGGAGACAAAGAGTGGGAGAATAAAAAAATCTTCCCTGTTAGCCAGTATTTTATTCAAAACATAGAATCGCCCGTTAAGTATCACCCGGGTGCAGTACTCACTACGGCTGCGGCTGTTTCTGAGGGAGTTGGTCCATTGAATATTGCTATGGAGGCAAATGACATCAAAATCATTGGTGTATATGGGAAAGATAATGCTATCTTCTTGATGGATAATGAAGCCGATGCGGAGAATACATGGGTTAAAAAGTCTTATATTTTCCGTCAGGATATTCAGAACTACGATGTTAATTCTGGGGCACATATTGGCTCTATGGTGATTGACCTTGGTACGATTTCGCTTTTGGGGCAAACATTGCCTGTTACGTTAAATTCGGCTAATTTTGACCTGCCCATCACATCCAATATGAAGATACACCTGCTTAGTGGCTCTATGGACTTTACACAAAACACTAGTCTCATCCCTGGTTCAGAAGTGGAGGTGGATAAGGAGTCCATAGTGACTATATCAATGAATCCGGATGATCAGGCGGCTAAGGAGGAAAATAAGGCAGATTATGTGTACCACTCTGGCGCACTCTATGTCTATGATGCCACCGATTGGGGACCTTATGCTTACCAGAATGAGTATGATGTTGACAAAAATGACTATAGTACAGCAGAGTGTTACACAAAGATTGTGCGCTATGCCCCAAGTTGGGACGATGGCATAAATAATGGTCGCCCTAATCTTCGCAAGGAAGATACCCCGCCTGTTTCTGCTAAAATCAATGTACATGGCACATTTGACACAAATGCAGGATATGTATATACCTCTCAGTCTGGGGCAAACATATTTTCTTCTAATGAGGATGCAGGCACATTTATTTTCCACAATAGTACTGCTGAAGCAGGGACCCCTAAGGTGTACAATATAGAGGGAGTGGATACTTATAAGGAATTAACCTTCTATCCTGCAGATTTGAGGAATGGTGATGGTAGTAAAACGAAGACTTACTATGTAGATGGCGATGGACACAATGCAGAAGCAGGTGAAGCCTATTGCTATACCGACAACAAGTGGTCTATATGGAAAGTAGCAGACAATGAGTGTTTTATGACCGATGGCATCGACTACTATGCCAAACCGCAAGAATATGTGAAAATAGTTGCCACCAAGAATGCTGATGGCAATTTAGTGGGCAATGCCGACCACACATATAGTGATGCAGCAGGCACAGGACGCTTGTTCATACTAATGGAGAATGACTGCCAATGGTGGGAAGTGGAGAAGAAGGATAACCTCTACCATTGTATTCATCCCGACAATGACACTTACTATGAGTGGAATAATGAGTCTGGTGAGTGGCAGGAGAAACGTTATACTATCAAATGGCATGACTGGGATGGTACCATTATCAAGACCAATGGAGGTGAAAACGGCGGTGAAACTGAAGATGGAAAAACGGATTCTTACTCCGTTCCTTACGGCACCATGGCAGAGTTCTTGGGTCCCAACCCAACACGCGATGCGGACATTGATTACACCTACGACTTCACGGGTTGGACACCTGCTCTCGGCAAGGTGACATCCGATGTCACCTACACGGCTACGTACGAGCGGAAATCTCGCAAATACACCATCACTTTCTGCAACGAAGGTGGTTCTGTAATAGAGCGTCAGTTCCTCACCCACAACGAGGTGCCTGTCTGTGAGAACGTGCCTACCAAGATTGGTCACTACCTGCAGTGGAACCCCGTTATCGCAGCCGTTACGGGTGATGCCACCTACAAAGCCACCTGGCTCGAAGAGAAACCGACTGCATACGAGGTGCGTTTTGTGGACTACGATGGTGAAGAATTGCAGAAGCCTATGATGGTGACTGCAGGAGAGAAGCCTGAGTACACAGGTGGCATTCCGAAAGGCAAAGCAACGAAAGTAGGAACTGATGGAAACAAGGAGTTTACTTACATCTTTGACCATTGGTCTCCCGAAATCAAGCCCGCAGATGCTGCTATCACCTATACTGCTGTTTATAAGGAACAGGCTAAGACCTACACCGTAATCTTCAACGACGATAATGATAAGGAGATAGAGCGTCATGACTATGCATACGGCGAAGTTCCTGTTTGCTCCCAAACCCCGACCAAGGCAAACGATGCACAATACACCTACACTTTTGCCTGGGACCCACAGGTTGAAGCAGTACGTAGCAACACTGTGTACAAAGCGAAATGGACCAAAACCACCAACAAATATACCGTCACTCTCCGCTCGAACAACGATGCTGTCTGCACTTTCACAGGCGCAGGTATCTATGATTATGGCACCAATGTCACTATCGCTGCAAAGGTGGCGGATGGATACGAATTCGTCCGCTGGGAAGAACAAGCGGGCGGTGCCGACCTCGGCGAGATAGAAATCACGGATAACATCACCCTGACGGCGGTTGTTAAAACAGAGGGTAAAGAAATATCTGACTTGTCAATTTCTGCAGGTACTGAAGTGGATGCAGCAACCCTGCCGAACAAAGAGGTAATGGACCTTATCATCACTTCCAACGGAACAACATCCGGTCAACTCAAAAATGCAGACCAACTTACCGTGGACGGAACAGCATATTTCGACTTGTCATTGAACTTTGCTGCGAACACATGGTATGCCTTCGGCTTGCCGTGGCGCGTGAATACCAATGGCGGTATCTCTGTCAATGGACGTACTCTTGTTGTGGACAACAACTGCTATATCCTGGAGTATGATGGTGCACGGCGCGCTTTGGGCAACGCAGATGCCAAAACCGGTTATTGGAACTATGTGCATGCAGGTGCTACGTTGCAGCCCGGTCGTCTCTATATGCTTTATCTCACGAACGGTGCGCAGACAATCCGCTTTGCCAAGGCTCCCAATACCACGTTGGCACCTGTTGTGAACACCACCATCAACGTGGCTGAATACGGCTCTGCTGTTTCCACAGATGCGGGATGGAATGGTATTGCCAATCCTACTACCTGCTATGCTGCCTTAACTTCCGATGTCGTAACGAAAGGGCAGAAATACATCCCTGGCAGACCAAATGCGGAAGGCACTACAGATAGATATGAGACTTTCACACTTGCTACTGAGAATCTGGCTGTCGGTCAACCGTTATTTGTACAGGTGAATACGACCAAGACATTGGTGGCAGATGAGAACAACAAGTTCTTGGCTCCGCGTCGGGAAATGGTTTCAGAGGACGCTCTTGAATACGAACTGCGTATTGCACCTGTGGCTGCTGACTACACCGACCGTCTCTATGTTTCGGCCGTGGACGAGAAAGACAATGCCTACGTCATTGGTCAGGATGTGGCTAAAATCAGTGTAGCACGCGGTGTAGCACAACTCTGGGTAGAACGCTACGATGCCAAACTGTCTGTCAATGCAACGGAATGGAATGATAACAAGGCGGCCTTCCCGTTGGGCATCTATGCACCGACAGCAGGTAACTACGACTTATCAACCGTCACCTCTGTCCCGAATGATAAGGAACTCCTCCTTACCTGTGATGGTCTTCCTGTCAAAGACCTCTCTACGGGAACCTATACGGCTACATTGCAGGCAGGCACTACCGGCCGCTACGGACTGCTGCTTGTACACAAAATACCTCAAATCACCACAGATGGTGGTATGGTGGAGACGAACTCCGGCGACATTCGCAAAGTGCTTGTCGGCGGTCAGGTCTATATCATTCGCGACGGAAATATCTATTCAATCTTTGGACAACAAATACAATAATCAAGTATGAAACGTAAGAATTATATCATTCCGCATACCGCGGAATACAGGGTGGAAACAGAGGTCTTAATGTCGTCGAATAACGGACCTGACTATATCCCTGTGAACCCTTGATGCCAATCATTTTGCCGGCCATACAATGTATGGCTGGCAGATGATTTCAGCAGACAAAAGCGACCTTTGACATATTGGATTTTACCGCAACTTTCTGACAAAAACCCTGCAATAGGCACGATTTTTGTTGGAAAACTTGTGTATATCACTATAATAGCGTAACTTTGCAATCGCAAACCAAGACTATAAGGTTATGAGTACAGTTCAAGTAATAGCCAGTGAGCGGTTTATCAATGCTATGGGACCGATGATAATGAGTGAGGAGAAGATGACTCGTGTTCTGCGTTTTATCAATACAATGCGCAGCGAGGAGCCTTGCCGTTATTCAGACTCTGAAGTTCGTGTATTGGGGACTCAGGCTATTGACCATGCCAAGCAGGGTCTGGGTGTCTCTCATACAGAGGCTAAGCAGATAGTAGCGCAATGGGTAAAGTAATTTGGCAACCTAAGGCGTTGGAGAATATCCATGCTATCTACGATTATTATTACGAGTATATGTCGCCTCAGGTGGCGTCTGACTTGTTGAATGATTTGCTATCTGCTCCTGATGTGTTGGAGACATATCCCGAAGTTGGGGTCGTAGAGCCTGCTTTGATAGGGCTTGAACAGGAGTTTAGGTATTTGGTGGTCCGCAAATCTTGGAAAATCATATATTTTGTGCTGAATAATATTTGCTATATCGCGTTTATTTGGGACACTAGGAGTAATCCTGATAGTCTCCCTACGATGGTTGACTAAGGCACGATTTTTGTCAGAATACTTGCGTATATCAACATAATAGCATAACTTTACACCCAAATTAAGTAAATACATTAATTTTATGAAACTCGGAGATATAGTATTGATTTCACCCGATTTGACGCACTTCAACGAGTGGGTTCGGGCAAAAGTGATTGACATAGAGAACAACTCCTTTGTAGGATTGGTAATCTCAGCCCAAACGGAAGATGGTAATGTGTTCTTCGGAACGAACGACTTGTTCAAGAAAATTGTAGCATAATGTTTGCCTTGAGTTTTGATTTGACCATCTCTGAATTGGAGAAGTACTATGGTGTGCCTTACAACAAGGCTTACTATGATGTGCGCAAGGCCCTGCAGAAAGATGGCTTTGAGTGGGTTCAGGGGAGCACCTATATGACGCACAGCGATAGCCTGAACAATTTAGTTGCTGCCATCCTGCATCTCAAACAAATTGATTGGTTTCGCAACTCTGTTAGAGACATCCGTGGCTATCGTGTAGAAGATTGGTCCGACTTTACAGAGTTGGTCAAGGAGTGATTCTTTATGAGAAGTAAATATATGACAACTATGTAGATAGGTCTTATTTATATACAATAAATTATCATTAAGCGGTAAAATCCAATAAACGGATTTTACCGCTTTTTTGTACATCTCTATGAGGGGGGAGCGGTGATGGCAATTATAATGTGTTGGCAAAATAAGCACAAGTATATATGGTGCGACGACATACGACATACATCTTTCTACTGCTGATGGTTCTTACCTTCGGCAGCCTTGACCGTGTCGTAGCGCAGATACACGATGCCGATGGGCAGTATGTCGATACCGTCTTCCACGATCATATTGACCGCACCGCCGATGACTTTGTGCGTGCATACTATGTCGTCGCCCAACAGGGTGGCGCACTATACTCTATCTTTGGGCATGCCTGTCTGCACCTTGTTTGTCCGTCTTTTGGATTGGATTATTATTTCTCTTACGAAAGCGAGGATGCTACGCAGAAGGTCTTCAAGTTCCTGTCCGGGAATCTCAAGATGGGTATGCTGGCTCTGACTCCAGAAGAGTACCTCTGTGCTTATCGCAACGAGGGGCGTGGGGTTACGGAATACGAGATGCTCTTGCCCATAGAGGTGAAGCGCGAACTCTGGCGAGTCTTGGACGAGCACGTTCAAGAGGGCATATATCTGCCCTACGACTACGAGAAGCGTGGTTGTGCCTATGCTTGCACAAGGATGCTAAACGCCGCATTGGGAGACAGATATATCGAATATGTCCCATGGTCAGACAAGTTCTCTCGTACACGTCGCGAAATGTGCTACGATCAGGGGCATTCCTATTTTCCATGGAGTACTACCTTTCTTATGGCATTGGTGGGTTCCGATGGAGATAAAGAACTTCCTCCGTCCGAAAAATTGATTATCCCATCTGAGTTGGCAGAGGTATGGCAAACGGCATTGGTGGATGGCAAACCAATCATATCCTCTACGCCGAAGGAAACAACGCCATCCTTGATAGAGTATAAGAAACCTTGGTGTACGCCAACCTTATTGGCATGCATTCTGTTTATCCTAACCCTTGTGGGTTGGGTGCTGAATAAACCGTATATGGATTGGATCATATTGGGAATAGTAACGTGTATCGGGGCATTCGTGATGTACCTGGTGCTAATCTCTACTTTACCCTGTACCGAGTGGAATTGGCTCATCATTCCATTCAATATCCTGCCGGCACTATGCTGGCGTTGGAGATGCTACTGGGCACTGCCGTATGCTGCGGTGTGTCTCCTTTGGTTGATGGCTATGATTGTGTCAAGGCACCGATTGGTGGATCCTGCTTTTTTGTTTCTTGTTACGGCAGAAATAGTTGTTTTTGCCAAACAGTGGCAGCAATGCACAATCGTTAAAAGCAGAAGAGTGAAAAGTGTAAGATAAATTATAGTCCGTGCAGAGGACTCAAAATACTGCAAAAATTGTTCTTTGACGTATTGGATTTTACCGCAAAAATGATGGTTTGCATCACAAATGGTACTATGGGGCTTGTGTATATCCCTGGAAAAGTGTTGAATCTGATTGCTAAACACCTTGGAAAAATGCGATAGTAACTGCTTGTTTCTCTCGGCACGATTTTTGTTGGAAAACTTGTGTATGTCATTGCAAAATAGTACCTTTGCAGCATTAAGTTAAGAGCAAAAAGGAGGGTTATTATGGAAGATTTAATTGTTTCTGTTCCTGCTTCGGATGCAGGTTTTGTGGCTCAACTGATGGAGAAGATGGGCTATGTGGTTAGGAACACTCGCTTGCAGGGTGGGGCAAACCGCGATTTCAGTCGCTCCTTTGAGCGTGCGCGTCGGCGTGCTGTGCAGGATCACGAATGGACGCTGGACGAGATAAATGCGGAAATCAATGCGGTTCGACATGCCAAATAATTTAGTATGTATGCCGTAGTTGATACCAATGTCTTTGTCTCTGCGTTCATCACGAGGCACCCTGATTCTGCCACAAAGCGAATAGTTGACTATATAATCTCAAGCGAAATTATCCCTGTTTATAGTGACGAGATATTATGTGAATACAAGGATGTCCTCTCACGTCCGAAGTTTAGGTTGGAACAAGAGGATATTGATAGTTTGCTGTTGTTGCTCATAGAGAGAGGCGTTAGTTCTACTCGTTTCTGTTATACAGGAGAAATGATAGATCCTAAGGATAGGGTGTTTTATGAAATATCTCTTTCTGTAGAGGGCTCTTTTCTCGTGACGGGCAACCTGAAGCATTTCCCCATCACTCCATTGGTGGTGTCTCCTGCTAAGATGTTGGATATATTGGAAAAGTCGAGAAAAAACGCTATGCAATAGGCACGATTTTTGTCCGTATATTTGTGTATATCATAGCAAAATCGTACTTTTGCAGACATTAAGTCTAACCAAATAGAAACAATATTAGTATGATAGGATTTAAGTCAAATAGCGAGCCAATCACAGGAGATGCCGCTCGTACTATGCTCAAGAAGATTGAGAAGGTGCATTCCTTCCCAAGGGAGCAACGGGTTAGGAAACCTCTCCCTACTGACTATACATTGGTGGTGGCATAATGGAGAGTTTGTATTATTCTCCTCTGTGCTCTATGAATGAGTTGCTACTTGAAATCTCTGAGGAGAAGAACCCTGATGGTGTCTATATCTCAGTTGATGCATTGTATTTGCCCGAGGAAAACTACTGGGCATCTCCCTTTTACGAGAAGTTAGGCTTTATCAGTATTGACCCTCCCAAATTCGACACGATACGAATGTACCGAAAGGTACATGACATAATGTAGAGGTACATAGAATATCCTTCTTAAGCGGTAAAATCCAAATACAAAACGGATTTTACCGCTTTTTTGTGTGGTATAGAATATAAAGAAAATAGTATATTATTGAAAATAGATATTATTGATAAAAATATAAGCATAAGATATGAATGCGAACAAGAGGATATTATTCATAGGGTTTGCCATGTTGGCAGGTATTAGTACTGCATGGGCAGGAGCGGCTTATCTCAAATTAAAGTCTGAAACACCTGCCCAAGGATTGGTGTATGTTTCAATGAACAACACAGCACCTACATTAAACCAATATCAACAATATTCTCCTGGTGGCGAATCTGAAGGGAAAGGTAATGAAAGTGCGTACACAAAGGGAGACAATAAAGGAGGTGATATTCGCTATAGTTGGGCAAAACCTGCACGAGGATATAAGATAGTCAAGGGGGAGGCTTGGAGTGGATATTCAACAAAATTCTCAAGTGACAACGCTCGCCCCACAGGTTGTAAAACTATGCAGATATATGAGTGGTACACAAAAGATACTCCTGGCGATTGGGATGGCGAAGCCGATAATATTAGAGCAGTCGCAGGTGGAAGGGCTGATACATATACGACGGTCAAACCTAAATTTGTTCCGGCAGATGCTTATGATGTAAAGTATGTTCCTGCTGTGGGAGGGACATACAATGTGAAATATGCTTATGAGAAAACTAGGCAGAAAGTGGATGATAGTGAGTATGAATTTTATACACTAACGGAGAACTACATTATAAATCCGGATGGAGAAGTAATTATGCCTACGGGAAATCAATCACCTGTTGATACGAAATCGTATGAAGCAGATGTGATAACCTTGAGTAGTGCTTCCGATAACTTTATTTGTTGGCTCGAAAACGATGTAAAAATAGCCACAGATAAGATATACACTTATAAGGTTACGCAGAACGCTGTTGTCTCTGCACAATTCAAGTGGGCTGTATTGGGTGAAGCCGAGGGTGATTTGACTCCTGTTGTAAAAGATTTGCAGACTTTTGCACAGAAAGTAGCGATTCCTGTGACTGTTGTAGGAGAGTGGAGTGCAGATGATTTTACCATCACGTTTATAGAGAAGACCGATCCTATAAATGGGAGTATAGTAAAGGGTGTCGCTACTTATGAGAATGATAGATTAACTATACAATATGCTTACACCCCTACAGATTGGAACAATACAGAGGTGGAAGTAACCGTCACACCTGCTTTCGGTGAAAGCATTACATTCTACATTCGTGCGAAAGCGGAAGAAGTGGTGGATTATGAGGCTTGTATTGTCGAGAATGGAAATAGGACCTATACGGGTGCTCTTGAAGACGTAATTAATAGGGCGAATACGTTGGATAGTAAGCCAATAGTGCAGTTGATGGTAGATAAGAGTATAAACACGCCATTGTCTATCCGCAAGTCTTTAACGTTGAATCTAAATGACCACCAGTTGATTAGTAGCAGTTCTTCAGTTATTTCTATAGACGCGGAGGACATAGATGTTCAGGTGAGTGATGGCTTATCCAAAGCCGGTGTATTGGGGGTAGAGTGTTCCTCCGCCGATATGGTGAGCGTGGTAACTTTTGCGAAAAAGGCTAAACTTACGCAGAATGGCGGAACCTTGTATGCTAAAAATACAGGCGCAGGTTCTGCCTATGGTGTCAATGTGCGGAATGGCAGTATTTTCTATATTACAGGGGGAAATCTTTCTGTGAGCGCGAGTCAGAATGCACGTGGAGTAAATGTGGAAACGGCTGAAGATTATGTCACTTTTGTTGGGGGGAAAATCGTAGTGACTGCCTCTACTCAGGCGTATGGTGTTTGGTCTGCAGGTCAGAGCAATATAGCGAATGTAGAGATAGATGTTGCAGCAACTATTTCGTCTGAGGCTTATGGGGTGTATGTGAATGGTGGTGTGGTTGTGTTAGATGGAACGTTGGTTGAGGTCTCTGCTCAAACATCCAAAGCGTACGGAGTATATGTGGAGAATGGACATCTAAATAATGATGCAGGCAGTATTGCTGCTTCTGCAGTAACATCGGATGTTTATGGAGTTTTTGTCGGGAGTACTGCAGCGGCTGTGATTCAACAGAATACAGTTGTTACTGCAGCGGCAAAAGATGAAACTGGTTATACCGTGTATGGCGTGAATAATTTGGGTACCGCTCTGTTGACGAACATTATGGTAACTGCCACTTCTCCAATGGCAACTGCTATTGCGGTTAATTCAAATACGGAGGCAGGATATACCGCTATCAATGGTGGCACCTATATTGCTAATGGTGGTGGTACTATTCATGGTTTATACCATCAATTAGGCGTACTCAATATAGATGGAGGCTCGTTTAAGGCTGTGGGTAGTGGAGATGTTGTTTATGGCGGGCGTGTTGCTACGGATGCTTCTGTTGTTAATGCTACATTCTCGGGTGAAACACAAGATAATGGGAGTATGGCGTATGGTTTTGGAGCAGAAGGAGAGGGCAATACTATCTTGCTAAAAAAATGCGAGATAATAGGAAAATCAGCGACGTCTAAGGCGTATGCGATTTATTCTCGTACAAATACAACTATATCCGATTGTCAGTTGCAGGTGCAAACAATGGGTGCAAACGATGCGTTTGGTTTTGTGGCAGAAAAGGGCACTAATCTGCTCTCCAACTGTTCTGCAACGGTGTATTCGTATACAACGGGGGCTTATGGAGTGAACCAAATGGGTGGAACTACGACTATTGAAGGTGGCAATTACTCGATTATTGCGGCGCAAAGTTCTACACCAACTGCTCAGAATTCCTCATTATATGGCATAAAAAATAATAGCAGAAGTACAACCATCCTGAATAATGTTACATTCTCGATTCAGGCTCCAAATAATACATTTTCGCAATATGCATATGGCATTTACGCAGAGGGTATCGTGAATAGTACGGCATGTACTTATACCACGGATGTGCGTACCCAAGCGTATGGGGTTTATGGAAAGGGGGCTTCTTCAAATCTATCTCTTATAGGTAACACTATCACTACCACTGCCGGAAATGGGGCAAATAGTTATGGTGTCTATGCAGAAAAGAAGTTTTACATAGATGGCGATATTGTAACTGCGAATGCTACGACTACAGCCGCGTATGCGCTCAATTTTACGAGCGGGGCTGTCGGTAAAGTAAGAGAAGGTAAGTTCTGTGGTAGAAGCATTGGTACTGGCACATCTAATTTTGGTGCTATTAATAGTGCAGCATCTGCAGCAAATGTTCAGTTGATGGGAGGAGTATATAATAGTAGCGTTAATCTGCGGAAATATCCGGCGGAGGGCTACCAAGTGTTTGCTTTGGATAATATGCATACAGATTACGTTGCGGGATATCGTTATACTGTGGCGGAGGAAAATCCTTTTGAGTATGTATGCTATATAGTAGATGGAAACAAATATGCCACTTTGGAGGCAGCGTTGCAATATACAAAAGATAATAGCGGTCAATACACCATCGTGATGACCCAATCGTACACTTTGCCTGCTGGTGATTATGAACTTCCGGCTAATGCCTCACTTTTAGTTCCATATACTTCTACTCAAATGGCACTTTCTGGTACAACACCTAATAGACGTTATACTAGGGGAGTAATCTCTGAACATATTTGTTTGACATTGGCACCTAATGCACATCTCAATGTGAGTGGTAAGATGGAAGTGAGTGCTGAGTTATATTCTCAAGAGACAGGTTTAGTGTGCTATGTGTATGGTCCTTATGGGCGTATTCATTTGGAAGAGGGCGGTTTGATACAACTCAATAGTGGTGCTCTCCTATATGCGTGGGGCTATATTACTGGTTCTGGTGAGATAAAAGTGAAGAATAATGCCGAAGTACATGAATTGTTCACTATTGGTGATATGAAATCAATGAGTAGTATTGTGTCCTGTTACAATAATAATTCTCAAAAGTTCTTCCCTATAAGCCAGTACTATATAGAGAATATTGAAGTTCCGACTACATACTATTATAATTCTAAGTTGATTTGTTGTATGAACACATATTATAACGGAGATTTTATGGGGGATAATGCTATCAAGGTAATTGGCACAAGCGATGCTCTATTCTTGGTCACAGATAACGACGAATCTTCTTGGGTGCGTAAGAGTTATGATGCAGAGCACGATTATCAGGTGTGGGAGATAAATAGTTCGGCAACTTTAGGCTCGCTAAACTTGAAGATTAGTGGCCAATCATTTAGTACAGGAAAATACATTTTGCCAATAGCAAGCAATTTTAAGTTACATATCCTGGATGGTGTTTTTAAAGTTTCACAGAATACCGAATTTCTTCCGGGGGTACAAATGGAAATTAATAAGACGGCATCGTTGATGGTTAATTCTGGGGTGAATGTATATGTAATGGATAAAGACCAATGGCCGTTTACCACGATTCAGCAAGTTACCTTTTCTCCGAGTTGGAAGAATGGTGTTCGTCCCGCTCGTACCACGGAAGATGCATTGTTTAATGTGCATGGCAATATAGATGTAAAGGGAAACTTATTCACCTCTAATAAGGGGGAAGATGCTGATAGGACGGATGGAGCCAATATCTATTCGACCAGCGAGGATGCAGGTACAGTATCGTTCTTGTCTAATGCGACCTCGGCATCATCTATTGAGGTGATTACTGCATGGGCAAATAGTAAGAAAACCACTAAAACCATAAATATGGATCCTGCTAAATTGAAAAACAATGATGGTACTTTCGCTGCAACAGCAGGAACTGCAAGCGGTGAGGCGTATATATACATAAATAGTTTCTGGCAGAAATCTTATACTAATGGTTGCTTTCAAGTAGTTGGCGATAAAGTATATGCTAAACCGGCAGAGTATGTGGAGTTGAAAAATACGCAGATGGTTAGCAGCAAACTGACTGGTGTTGAAGAGAGTGACCATACGTACTTAACTATTGACAATAAGCACTTGATTCTGATGGACGATTGCCAGTGGTGGGAAGTGGAACCTACTGAAAATCCATTAGTTTTTGAGTGTAGGAAACCCGGCTATGAGGGATTCTACTATTATGACAATGGTCAATGGAAAATCTGTTCTGTCAGGGTTACGTTCTATTCTGACGAGGCTGGAACACAAGTTCTAAAGCAGATAACAACTGATTTTGGTGGAGTGCCGGACCATTCTGTTATTGCTAATAACCCTGAAAAGACAACCACGGTAGACTATACTTATCGGTTCTATGGATGGAAGAGTAGTGTGACTGGTACGGTGTACAATTGGGCGGATGCATTGGAGAAAGCAAATGCAGATATGTACTATACACCTGTTTTTACATCCGTAAAGCGCAATTATACCATCACCTTGGTTGATGCCAAGGATGGTAATACAGTGCCTATAGAGGTTCCCTATGGGGATATGCCTGCATATATGCCAACCAAATTGGCTGACGCGCAATACACCTATACATTCGATAAGTGGGAACCTGCATTTGTAGCAGTGACGGGTGTGGCAACTTATACGGCAAAATGGTTGAAAACCCTCAATGAGTACACCATTATATGGAAAAATGGTGAAACAACGCTACAGACGGATATTAATCAGCCGTATGGTACGACCACGAAGTTCAATGGTGTATTGCCTACTCGAGAGACGGATGAAAACTATGTATATATTTTCTCGGGATGGAAGAGCAGTCTGACAGGGCAAATATATGCGGATGGTAGTACACCTGTCGTCGGGGGAGAAACGACCTACGAGGCGCAGTTTAGCACAACTCCTCGTTATACCATTACTTTTATTAACTACGATGGTAGTGTATTGGCAAAGGCTATTTATACAGAGGGTAAAGTGCCTGCGTATGACGGCACTCCTGCTCGTAAGCGTGATGCTGATGGCTATTATGTGTTCACAGGTTGGAAGAGTAGCAATGGTACTGTATACGCTACTAATACTACTCTGCCATCTGTGAGCGGTAAAGAGACTTATACGGCGCAATATGATTATGTGACGGAGTTGTATAGTATCACGCTCTGCAATGTGGATGGTGCTGGTGCTATATGGTTTGGTATGTTTGGAAAGGGAGCCATTCCGTTCTATAATAAGAACAATGATGACATACCCGTAACACCAACGAAGGCGGAAGAGACACACTATACCTATGTGTTCAGCGGTTGGGAACCTCAATTAGAGGCAGTTAGTGGTCCTGCTACCTATACAGCGCAGTTTACGAAAGTCCCCAAGAAATACACCATTATGGTGAGTACTGCTGATGCTAACGGAACGGTTAGCGGTGCGGGAACGTATGATTATAATACTACAATAGACATTAAGGCTACTGCTAATGATGGTTACTTGTTCCAGCAATGGGATGATGGAAATACGGACAACCCACGTACTTTGACGGTAACGGGTAACGCTCAATATACTGCGCTTTTTGTAGCAGAGTTTGGTGGTTACGTAGACATCGTGGATTGGACAGACAATACTTTGACTATCAATGCTACGGGATTTACATTCTCAGGTTGGCCATATACCATCAATGGGACTGAGTTTGGACGTGAGAATGATGCTTCTGCCGTTCTGAAATGTAATGCAGATAGAACTGTGACTATCCCATATACGGGTAGTCCCGACGAACAAGTGACGATAGCGGTTTCCAAGAGTGATGGTACGCAGTATAGTTATCACTCGTATGTGATACCTTATGTGTATGCTGATGGTGGCACACTTACAGGTGTGAATGAGCAAAGTACTGTTGTGGTGCGCGGAGGGTCGCTGACCGTGGGTGAGGACACTAAATTAGATAAGATATATGTATCGCCGGAGGCGGAAGTAGTGGTACCAAAGGGGAAAACATTGACTGCCAATACGGTTATACTGCGTACTACGCCATGGCAGGCAGCATCTCTGCAAGTGGATGGAACCATCAATGCTACAGAGACATACTACACCCGCATAGTGTCAGACAATACACAGTATTTCCAATTTGCCATTCCTTTGTCTTCTGCGATTAGCGAAGTTAGGCTTTCCAACAACAAGACCAATCCTTATGGCAAGACTTGGATATTAAAGGGCTATAGCGAGTCTTCTCGTGCAGCCAATGGTGCTTCGGCAGAAGGCAACAACTGGGAATTATTATCCGAAGAAGATGCAATTCTGGGAACACTGGGCTACGAACTCTACTCCAATTCTGCATTGTATCGTGAGTTCTACTTTCCTGTCACATTGCCTACACAGCAGGCCACGACGGTATCAGTTTTGCATACCGATGGTGCTGCGGGTGCAGCACATGCGGGGTGGAACGCAATCTGCTCTCCGTTGTTGGGTAAATATAAGCAGACCTTTACTGATGTGTCAGAGGCAATCAAGATTAGCGAACTCACGGAAAATGGCAACTATTGGCAGCATATTCCGGAGGTTATCCATCCTGCAGTGCCATTCTACTATCAGGCACCTAAGAAAGGTACATTGGACTTCTCTGGTGACGAGTTAAAACAAAATGCTCCCCGCCGTGCATGGCATACTTCGGTATCTACACAGTGGCTCCGCCTTACGCTCTCTGATGCTGTGGGCAAGATGCTCGACGAGGCCAACATCTTCACCCACCCCGACAAGTTCTCGGTGGACTACGAGTCGGGCTATGATGTAGCCAAGCAATCCACTACGGGTACGCATGCTGCGCTTTACTCTGAATTGGCATGTGGCGCATTAGCCTTTGCTGCACTGCCCGATAGTGTAGCCGATTCGCGTATCCCGCTTACCGTCTATGCTGCCGAAGCCACACCATATACATTCCACTTGGAGGATAATGCCTATCTGAATCGCTTGGGCAACGTCTTCCTCCGCGATACAGAGACGGGTGCAGTCATTGATTTGCTGACGAGTGACTATGAGGCTACGCTCTATGAGGGCACTACCCATGGACGGTTCTATATCACCTGTGTCTTCCGTGCACCGAATATCACTACCGATGTGGAGACGACCGTTCAGGACAAGCAAACCGCCCCTGTACAAAAGGTGCTCTACAACGGCAAAGTTTATATCCTCCGCAATGGCGTGGTCTATGACCTCACCGGTCGCCAATGTGAAATGAAGTGAATAACGTTGCAAATGGATTAATGGCAATTAGTGGAGAAATGTGGTCGATAATGTTTTTAATGGTCCTTTATATGGTTTTTAATGGAGCCTATAATGAGGAAATTTGTGGTTAATTTGTGGCAATTATATGTTCAATAGCCAATTGTTCAATGGCAATAAATGTCCAAATAAATTGTACATCGTAAATTCGTAAATCGTAAATAGAATGAATTTCAAGCAATATACCATCGCCTTTCTGATTATTCTTTTCTGTGCAGGCAGTGTGATAGTGGGCATCAGAAGCGCCCTGACATCAGAGACATCTGGCTATACATCTGTGCCGGACAAAGAACAAGGGTTCGTGGAATATCAGGGTTCTCCATATAGTACGGTCTATTATTCGGCTCCCGCACAAGGTACTGCAGTGGCAGTGCCCATGCGCTCTGTCAATAGTGGTATTCTCCGTCATTCCCAACCGTCTTACTATGCAAGGGCTTCTACTGAATATAGAGCGTTAGCCAACTATGCATCACAAGGATTATATCAGACATCACATCAGATGCATTCGTATGGTGGCACTTCTGCAAGCGGTGGGTACGTTTCGGGTGGTAGTATTGGCCAGCAGATAGTAGTAGCCTCTGTTACGGGATATTCGGGATATACAGGTGTAGCAAATCCTAATGTTTCTTATGCTATTGTAAGTGGTCAGTCAAGCACCACACCAATGCTCGCTCAAGCATCTGTATCGACATACGTGGAGGCAATGCCTACACCAAAGAAAACTAAACCTTTCTCTTTTGGTCCGCGTCGCGTTGCACCGTCTAAAGATGGGTATGTTGGAGAAACATATACCGACGCAGATGGAAATACATGGACATATACTGAAACAGATGGTTGGGTAAACACAACACCGGATGGAACTACAAAGATTGAAAATGGTAAAGTTTGGCGTTGGGATGCTACTAATCAGAAGTGGGTGTTCGTTGCAGACCAAGCCGACCCCGACTCCCCTGTTGGCGACATCCCGTGGGCTGTTCTTTGGCTGTTGGTTGCAGGTTATGTTGGCATAGTGACCTGGAGGAAACCAAAATCTTGTGATAAGCAATAATCCTGATGGTTATGAATAGGTCTCTTTCTATACTCCCCTTTATCCTGTTTATGGCGATGGTTCTGCCTGTTTGGGCAGAAGCGGGCGACTCTTGCAACGACCCTATCCGCTTGGGCAAAGACTACAAAACCACTATCACCCAAACGGGCACCGTCCACTACGTGGCAAACACCATCGACCTGCCGCTCTCGGTCTATTTCGCCACCACCACGCCCGACCTCCCGCCGGAGGTGGAGATGGATTTTACTTGCGACAAGGGCGTCTATGAGGACAGCATCCTCTGCAGCCTCTTCTGTCCCAAAGGCGGCAGCGGAGGGGTCACTATTGAGATGCCTCACAAACCCAAACTGCAATACAAACTGCTGGACGACGGCCGTCATTGCTACTATATCTCCATGGGCAAGGCGTATCGCGATATGCTTTTTCAGGCGGGCTTGGACCACGATGTGGACGTCCATATCAAGGTCATCTACCATTCTCTCGGTGATATGAGCATGGCTCCCGACGGTATGTTTGCCAACTGCATGGATGGCAGCAAGTTTATGCACATCGGCGACACCGTACATATCCACGCGGACGACCTGTCACGCCACGTAGTGATGCCCTATATCCAGTGGCAGAACGACTCCATCCGCTATATCTGGCACGGCGACAAAGACCTCACTCTGGCAATCGCCACAGAGTGCGATTTCGACCCGTTGGACTACAACAACGCCAACGTGGTGGACCGTTTCCTGATGCGCCCTGCCGACACCGTCAAGGTGACAAGCGCGGAAATGCAATACTACGTTTCCAGTGGCGCGTACGCCAACGAAGCAGGTATGTTCTTCGCCAAGTGGTACACCGGTGGCGATGGCATCTTGACGGTGGAGCGTGTGCCGCTCACCCCGCCCGACGGTGGTGCCGTGCTGATGCAGTACGACAAGGCAACACCCGTCACTCCCTCCGATACCACCAACGCACTGTACGCCATCTCGCGCGCCATGAATTCGTTCACGCAGTTCGTTTCCCATACCGACCATGTCATCCGTATGTGGGTCGGCACTACCCCCGCGTTGTCGGCAGAAAACGCCATCGGAACTTACACTTTCGTCGCCACGGACGAGGGACAGGTGCTTAATATGGATTCCCTAACGCTCAGTGCGTTGTGGCAGCAGACCAAGGGCAACTACCTCTATCTCAAGATTTGGTGTACCGCCAAGACCTCCGTCACCCCGCACCATTGGGCACCGTCCGACTGCGCCTCTGCCAAGCAGCCGCTCTTCATCGGCACCAAGCGCATTGACCGCAGTTCCAACGAGGTGTTCAAGATGCTCTACAGCGAGTGGCGGAGTGGGGACATTCTCATTCAATCCAACAAAACACAGAAGTATCAGATATATGTGGCGGACACCTGCCAAGTCTATACTTCTGCCACCAACAGGCATACGGTGTATGCCAACACTACGCTTACCAAGAGCAAATCCGTCACTGTCACAGCAGATATGATGGTCTCGTGGGCAGACTGCGTGGACGCGGATGGCTATCTCTATTGGCGGTTCTTCAATACCTCCACATCCTCTGACATCACTGTCACGCGCTATGCACCCGAACCTGTGGATCCTACCCCCGAGCAGCACCCCTCGGTGCAAGTGACTATACGCTGTATCGGCACGCCCGACGTGAATGGGGCGCAGCAGGTGGAGATACGTGCCAATACTGAATTGCACTTGCGCTTGGTGGATGCCAACGGCAAACGCATCAACGAGTGGGACGCTTGGAAGAACGCCGCACCCATGCTGCTCACCCTGAAACAGGGCTCTTACCAACTCCTTACCGACAACGAAAGCATCACTATAAATATCCCTTCTTCTCGTTGAGCCAATCCGTACAATTTGTTATAGGATAGACAAGGGCTACCCGTTTTCCGGATAGCCCCTGTCTGTTTGGGTATTGTCGGGTCCGCTGAATGTACCGTGTATGTACCGTAGTTGGCAGCGGGGGATTACAGGCGGGTTAGTTTGGCGTATGTGAGGAGCAGGGTCTTTTTGCCGACGGTGTCGAATTGGATATCAATCTTGTCGTTTTCATTCTCCCGATAGACTGCCAGCACGGTGCCATTGCCGAATGTCTTGTGCGCGACGCGGTCGTCTTTTTTCCACTCACTGCGAATGGGTTTCCTGTCAGATTTCTCCAATGCTCCCGTGGTGCGGCGCAGGTTCTGCGGCGCGGGTGCCGACGTGAATGTGCGTGTGGCTGCTGCAGCAGGAGCCGTAAAGCCCTTTGGTGTGGACGCAAAAGCCTGTTGCCCTATGCGTGAGGTGTCCACCTGCAGAATGAAGCGCGGGTCGATGTCTTTGATGAAGCGTGAGGGCGATGAGAACTGCGTCTGCCCGCAGCGGAAACGCTGGCGCGCGTTCATAAGGTAGCACTGCTCCATGGCGCGCGTGATGGCTACATAAAGCAGACGGCGTTCCTCTTCCAAGTCCTTGGGCGACTGGCAGAACTGCGAGGGGAAGAGGTTCTCTTCCAGTCCGACGATGAAGGCGATGCGGAACTCCAGTCCCTTGGCGGAATGGACGGTGAGCAGCGTGACGCGCGGTTGTTCGTCGTTCTGCCGCTCGTCCTGGTCGGTGAGAAGACTGACCTCCGCAAGGAAGTCGGTCATAGGGGTGAAATCGATACCCTGCTGCCTGCGGTTGTCCACAAACTCGTGGATACCCGACAGCATCTCCTGCAGGTTCTCAACGCGTGCGATGCCTTCGGGCGACATGTCGGACTTGGCATCGCGCATGATGCCCGACTCACGCAGCACATCGTCGGCAAACGAATAGGCATCGTGCGTACCTGCCCGTTGCGCGAAACGCTGAATCATCTGTGCAAAGTCGAGGAGTTTTTTCTTGGTAGCCGCTGCCACCCCGAGTTGCGCCCCGTCGGGGTCGGAGATGACTTCAAAGAGTGGAAGTTCAAGGGCGCGTGCGGTGTCGCTGATGCGTCCGATAGTGGTGTCGCCGATACCGCGTGCGGGGAAATTGATGACGCGGAGCAAAGCCTCGTTGTCCAGCAGATTGACCGCCAGACGGAAGTAAGCGATGGCGTCTTTTATCTCCTTGCGCTGATAGAAAGAGGTGCCGCCGTAGATGCGGTAGGGGATAGAGAGGCGGCGCAGTTCGTCCTCTATCACACGCGACTGTGCGTTGGTGCGGTACATCACCGCGATGTCGTCGTAGGTGAGGTTGGTCTTCGCCCCCGTCCGGATGAGCATCTTGACCTGCTGCGCCACGGCTTTGGCTTCGTCGCGGTCGGTCAGGTAGGTGGATAGTTGCAAGTGGTCGCCCTGCTCTTTTTCGGAATATACCTCCTTGAATATCTGCCCTTTGTTGTGCCTGATGAGGGAGTTGGCGGCATTGACAATGGTCTGCGTGGAGCGATAGTTGCGCTCCAGTTTGAACAGTTGCGCATTGGCGTAGCCCTTTTGGAAGGTGAGGATATTCTCGATATTCGCCCCGCGGAACGAATAGATGGACTGCGCGTCGTCGCCCACGACGCAGATATGGTTCTGCGGTTCAGCCAAGCGCTTGACAATCAGATACTGCGAGTAGTTGGTGTCCTGATACTCGTCCACCAGCACATATTGGAAGATGTCCTGATACTTGTGCAGCACCTCTTCGTTGTCGCGGAAGAGGATGTTGGTAGTGAACAGCAGGTCGTCGAAATCCATGGCGTTGGCGGCGCGCAGGCGGCGGTTGTACTCGGCGTAGATGCGCGTCATCTCGTAGATACGGTCGAAGCGGTCTTGCATGGTGAACTCGCGATTGGCGGCGTACTGCGAGGGCGAGAGCAGATGGTTTTTCGCCATCGAGATGCGTCCGAGAAGCGTGCCGGGCTTGTAAATCTTCTCGTCCAACTGCATATCCTTGACAATGTGCTTGAGGAGTGACTTGGAGTCGGCGGTGTCGTAGATGGAATAGTCGCGTGTATAGCCCACCTTGTCCGCCTCCTGCCGCAAGATGCGGGCGCAGACAGAGTGGAAAGTGCCCATCCAGAGGTAGCGTGCGATGTCGTCG
This sequence comes from uncultured Bacteroidales bacterium, assembly GCA_934667275.1. Taxonomy (GTDB): domain Bacteria; phylum Bacteroidota; class Bacteroidia; order Bacteroidales; family Paludibacteraceae; genus Colicola. Next base: position 126,490 of record CAKULK010000002.1, read on the forward strand.
CCCACCAGTTGCGCGATGCGGTTCTTCATCTCGCGCGCCGCTTTGTTGGTGAAGGTGAGTGCCAGAATGTGGCCTGCGGGAACGCCATGCTCCAGCAGGTGGGTAATCTTATAGGTCAGCACACGTGTCTTGCCCGACCCTGCACCGGCTATTACCAGTTGGGGGCCATCGTTGTACTCTACGGCAGCACGCTGAGAGGGATTCAGTTCGCTAAGATAGTTCATTGTCGCGGGACGATATTGATTTAACGGGTGCAAAGTTACGGAAAAAATCCGATTTTGGCAACGCTTGGAACCTAAAAACAAAATTCCCGCCCCTGCGAGGGGGCGGGAATTTTGTGAACAGCCTTCCGACAAACGCGGTTTACAGGGTGTCGGCGGGTTCTGCGTTGTCCAGTTGCTGGAGCATACGCGCCTCGTCGGCAGCCGCACGGGCCGCCTGCATGGCAGCGTACTCCTCCGCGTTGTGGACGGTGATGTTGTTGAACTCGCGCAGACCGGTACCTGCAGGGATAAGGTTACCGCAGATAACGTTCTCCTTCATACCGTCGAGGTAATCGACCTTGCCTTGGATAGCGGCCTCGTTGAGCACCTTGGTGGTCTCCTGGAAGGAAGCAGCGGACATGAAGGACTTGGTGCCGAGAGCGGCGCGGGTGATACCCTGAAGTATCTGACTGGCGGTAGCGCACATGGCGTCGCGTGCCTCAACCAACTTCTTGTCGCGGCGACGGAGACTGGAGTTCTCGTCGTGGAGACGGCGTGCAGTGACAATCTGACCTGCGCGAAGCGTCTCGCTGTCACCGGCATCGGTAACGACTTTCTTGCCCCAGATACGGTCGTTCTCGTCGAGGAAGTCGAGTTTGTCAACGATTTGCTTCTCGAGGAAACGCGTATCGCCTGCGTCCTGGATTTCCACCTTGCGCATCATCTGACGCACGATAATCTCGAAGTGCTTGTCGTTGATTTCCACACCCTGCATACGGTAAACGGACTGAGCCTCGTTGACGATGTAGTCCTGTACGGCAGTAGGTCCCTGGATAGCCAGAATGTCGTCGGGCGTGATAGCACCATCGGACAGGGCAACACCTGCATGCACATAGTCGCCCTCCTGTACAAGGATTTGCTTACTCAACGGAATGAGATACGACTTGACCTCACCGAGACGCGATGTGATATTGAGTTCTCGGTTACCACGTTTGATTTTGCCGAAGGAAACTTCGCCATCAATCTCAGCCACGATAGCAGGATTGGACGGATTGCGTGCCTCGAACAATTCGGTAACACGCGGAAGACCACCCGTGATATCGCCTGCGGTACCGAAGGAACGTGTCTGCGTGAAGAGTGCGTCTCCGACCTTGACTTCGGCTCCGTCGGGGTGAACAAGCAGCGCCTTCACAGGCAGGTTGTATGTACGGAGCACATTGCCTTCCTTATCGAGAATAAGGGCAGCAGGCATCTTGGTCTTATCCTTGGTTTCGGTGATAGTAACCTCTTTCTTACCGGTCTGCTCGTCGGTCTCGGTCTTGGCGGTAACGCCTTCGACAACGTCCTGATACTGAATGGTACCGGCTTGCTCGATGATGAGGGCAGCCTTGTAAGGATCCCACTCGCAGACTTGCGTGCCCTTGTCATAGACCTGACCCGGGGTGACGAAGAGTTTGGAAGCGTACGGTATATTGAACTGGGTGAGTACGACACCTGTCTTCTCGTCCACAAGACGCATCTCGTTAAGACGGCTGACAACGATGATGTCGCCTTCCTCGGTGGTGATGGTACGCATATCGTCGATTTCGATACGACCAGCCTGCGGGATAGCGTAGGTGTTCTGCGTAGCCGCGTTACCAGCGACACCACCCGAGTGGAAGGTACGGAGAGTCAACTGGGTACCCGGCTCACCGATAGCCTGTGCGGCTATGACACCGACCGCCTCGCCTTTCTGTACGAGTTGGCGGGTGGCGAGGTTACGACCGTAGCACTTGGCGCAGACACCATGTTTCGCCTCGCAAGTGAGTACGGAACGAATCTCAACGGCTTCGATGCCGGCGTCTTCGATAGCCTGGCACTGTGCCTCGCGTATCTCTTCGCCTGCAGCAACGATGAGGTTGCTCTCGTTGTCGTAGATGTCATGGACGCTGACACGTCCGAGGATACGCTGGGTGAGGGTGGCAACGACATTGTCGTTCTGCTTGACGGCGCGTGCGGTCAAGCCACGGAGGGTGCCACAGTCGTCCTGGGTGATGATGACATCGTGCGACACATCGACAAGACGACGGGTGAGGTAACCTGCGTCCGCCGTCTTCAGAGCGGTATCGGCAAGACCCTTACGGGCACCGTGGGTGGAGATGAAGTACTCCAACACGCTCAAGCCCTCTTTGAAGTTGGACAGAATCGGGTTCTCGATAGTCTGACGACCTTCTGCGGCACCTGCTTTCTGGGGCTTTGCCATAAGACCACGCATGCCTGCCAACTGCTTAATCTGCTGTTTGGAACCACGGGCACCGGAGTCCATCATCATATATACAGAGTTGAATCCTTGGTCAGCCTCCTTCATGTGCTTCATCAGCACTTCGGTGACCTGCGCATCGACATCGGTCCATGCACCGACCACCTTATTATAACGCTCGTTGTCGGTCATAAGACCTTCCATATAGAGTTCGGTAACCTCTTCGACGGTTTGATTACCTTTGGCAACCAGTTCGTTCTTCTCCTCAGGGATAAGGATGTCGTTGAGGTTGAAGGACAAACCTCCCTTGAACGCCATCTTGTAACCAAGGTTCTTGATGTCGTCGAGGAACTGAGCCGTGCGAGCCACGCCGCAGGTCTTGATAACATCGGCAATGATGTTCTTGACGGCTTTCTTGCCGAGGGTTACGTTCTGATAGCCGACCTCTACGGGTACGAAATGGTTGACAAGCACACGGCCGGGGGTGGTCTCTACGAGGGTGGTCTTGTGGGTACGCCCGTCGTGGATACGCACCTTGACATTGGCGTGGATGTCCGCTTTGCCCTCGTTGAGCGCGATTTCGCACTCTTCGGGCGAGTAGAAGCAGAGCCCTTCGCCCTTGACGCCCGTGCGGGGCTTGGTGATATAGTAGAGACCGAGAATCATATCCTGCGAAGGTACGGTAATCGGGTTGCCGTTTGCGGGATCAAGAATGTTGTGCGAGCCGAGCATAAGCAGTTGCGCCTCGAGTACCGCCTCGTTGGAGAGCGGGAGGTGAACAGCCATCTGGTCGCCATCGAAGTCAGCGTTGAATCCGGCACATGCCAGCGGGTGCAACTGGATAGCCTTACCCTCAATCATTCGCGGTTGGAACGCCAGAATACCATGGCGGTGGAGTGTCGGAGCACGGTTGAGCAGTACGGGGTGACCCTCCATAACGTGCTCAAGAATGTCGAAGATGACAGGGTCTTTGCGGTCGATGACCTTCTTTGCCGATTTGACGGTCTTGACGATACCACGCTCGATGAGTTTGCGAATGATAAACGGCTTGTAGAGTTCGGCTGCCATATCCTTGGGCAGACCGCACTCGTGCATCTTGAGTTCAGGACCGACCACGATAACGGAACGTGCGGAATAGTCAACACGCTTACCGAGCAAGTTCTGACGGAAACGACCCTGTTTACCCTTCAACGAGTCGGAGAGGGATTTGAGAGGACGGTTGGCGTCGGACTTGATGGCTGTGGTCTTCTTGCTGTTGTCGAAGAGGGAGTCAACAGCCTCCTGGAGCATACGTTTCTCGTTGCGAAGAATGACATCAGGTGCCTTAATCTCGACGAGTCGTTTGAGTCGGTTGTTACGAATGATGACGCGGCGATAGAGGTCGTTGAGGTCCGAGGTCGCGAAACGACCGCCATCCAGCGGCACGAGCGGACGCAGTTCGGGCGGGGTGACGGGTATGACGCGGAGCACCATCCATTCGGGGCGGTTCTTGCCCTTGCTGGCACGGAACGACTCTACCACCTGCAGTCGCTTGAGGGCTTCCGCCTTGCGCTGCATGGAGGTGTCGGTGTCGGCACGGTGGCGCAGTTCGTAACTAAGGGCATCGAGGTCGATGCTTGCGAGCATCTCTTCGACCGCCTCAGCACCCATCTTGGCAATGAACTTGTCGGGGTCGGAGTCGTCCAAGAGTTGGTTATCCTGCGGGAGACGGGACATGAGTTCGTTGTACTCGTCCTCGTCGAGGAGCATCTTGTCTTCCACGATACCATCGCCGAGTTCCTGCCCTGCCAACACGCCGGCACGGATGACGATGTACTTCTCGTAGTAAACAACCGAGTCCAATTTCTTGGTAGGTACGCCGAGAAGTGCCGCCATCTTGGACGGCAGAGAGCGGAGGTACCAGATATGGGTGACGGGCACTACGAGTTTGATATGTCCCATACGCTCGCGGCGCACTTTCTTCTCTGTGACTTCGACACCGCAACGCTCGCAGACGATACCTTTGTAGCGGATGCGCTTGTACTTACCGCAATGGCACTCGTAGTCCTTGGTAGGGCCGAAGATGCGCTCGCAGAACAGACCGTCGCGCTCAGGCTTGTAGGTACGATAGTTGATGGTTTCAGGTTTGAGCACTTCGCCCGAACTGATACGCATGATTTCATCGGGCGATGCAAGTCCGATAGAAATGCGGGTAAAACCGTTTTTCTTATTATCTTGTTTGAAAGCCATAATTCTTACGTTTATTCCATTGTGATTGAGAGTGCGAGACCCTGCAGTTCGTGTAACAATACGTTAAGCGACTCGGGCAGTCCAGGAGTTGGGAACGGATCACCTTTGACAATAGCCTCGTAGGTGCGGGCGCGCCCTGTGACATCGTCGGACTTGACGGTGAGAATCTCTTGCAGAACGTGAGCGGCGCCGTGTGCCTCGAGTGCCCAGACCTCCATCTCACCGAAACGCTGACCACCGAACTGTGCTTTACCGCCCAACGGTTGCTGGGTGATAAGGCTGTACGGGCCGATAGAACGCGCGTGCATCTTGTCGTCAACCATGTGTCCTAACTTCATGAAGTAGGTGACTCCGACAGTGGCCATCTGGTCGAACGCCTCGCCTGTGCCGCCATCGTAGAGTTGCGTCTTGCCGGCACGCGGGAGACCTGCCTTGTCGGTCCAGTCGTTGAGCGAATCCATGGTGCAACCGTCGAAGATAGGCGTAGCGAACTTAACGCCCAACTCGCGACCTGCCCAGCCGAGGACAGCCTCGAAAATCTGACCGATGTTCATACGTGAAGGCACACCCAGCGGGTTGAGGACGATATCGACAGGCGTTCCGTCCGCCAAGAACGGCATATCCTCTACGCGGACAATCTTGGAAACGATACCTTTGTTACCGTGGCGACCCGCCATCTTATCGCCGACGCGAATCTTGCGCTTCTTGGCGATATAGACCTTCGCCATCTTGATGATGCCATTGGGCAGTTCATCGCCGATGGTGAGGTTGAACTTGGTGCGTTTGAGTTCCGCATCCATCTCCTTGTATTTGGAGATATAGTTCATGATACAACGCTCTACCAGGTCGTTGGTGTGTGCATCGTTGGTCCAATCAGCCAGCATCACCGACATATAGTCGATTTGCATGAGGCGTTCTGCCGTGAAGGCTTGTCCCTTAGGCACGACAGCCGTCTTGACATGGTCGATGACGCCTTCCGACTTGCGGCCATCGAGGAGTTTGACCAACTTGTCCACCAATTGTTTGGTGAGTTGCTCGGCTTTCGTCTCGAACTCTGCGTCCAACTTGGCGATAGTCTCTTTGTCCTCCATCTTCTGGCGACGGTCTTTGAGCGCCTTCTCATAGAGATGGCGGTCGATAACCACGCCGCTGAGCGACGGACTGGCTTTGAGGGATGCGTCTTTCACATCACCCGCCTTGTCGCCGAAGATGGCTTTGAGCAGTTTCTCTTCAGGCGAGGGGTCGGATTCTCCCTTAGGCGTAATCTTACCGACGATGATGTCGCCCGGCTCGATGTGCGCACCGATGCGAATGATACCGTTCTCATCCAGATTCTTGGTGGCATCTTCGCTGACATTGGGAATATCGGACGTGAACTCCTCCATACCACGCTTGGTTTCGCGCACCTCAAGGAGTTGCTCGACCACGTGAACGGAAGTGAACATATCCTCGCGCACAATGCGCTCGCTGAGCACAATGGCATCCTCGTAGTTGTATCCTTTCCAAGGAATGTAGGCAACCTTGAGGTTCTTACCGAGCGCCAACTCGCCATTCTCGGTGGCATAGCCCTCGGATAGTATCTGTCCTTTCACTACGCGGTCGCCCTTGCGTACGATAGGACGAAGGTCGATGGTAGTGTTCTGGTTGGTCTTCTGATACTTAGGCAGTTTGTATTCTTTCTCTGCCGATTCGAAAGCGATGAAGTCTTCCTCCTCGTTGCGGTCGTAGAGGATACGAATCTTGTCGGCATCCACGTAGGTGACTACGCCTGCGCCCTCTGCCATCACCTGGGTGCGGGAGTCCTGTACGAGTTGTGCCTCGATGCCGGTACCTACGATAGGTGCTTCGTTGTGGAGCAACGGAACTGCCTGGCGCATCATGTTGGAGCCCATCAAGGCACGGTTGGCATCGTCGTGCTCAAGGAACGGGATAAGTGCTGCCGCGATAGATGCAATCTGCGACGGCGACACGTCCATAAGGTCGATTTGGTCGGGTCCGACTACAGGGAAGTCCGCCTCGTAGCGTGCCTTGACTTTGTCGCGTATGAACTTGCCGTTCTCGTCGAGCGGTGCGTTACCTTGTGCTACGGTGGATTGCTCCTCGTCTTCGGCGGTGTAGTACACTACATGGTCGTTGTCGAGGTCCACGACACCGTTCTCCACCTTGCGGTAGGGGGTTTCGATGAAGCCAAGGTTATTGATTTTCGCATATATACAAAGCGAAGATATAAGTCCGATGTTCGGTCCTTCAGGTGTCTCAATAGGGCAGAGGCGACCATAGTGCGTGTAGTGGACGTCTCGTACCTCGAATCCCGCACGGTCACGGCTCAAGCCGCCGGGGCCGAGGGCAGACATACGACGCTTGTGGGTAATCTCCGCGAGCGGGTTCTGCTGGTCCATGAACTGCGAGAGCGCATTGGTACCGAAATAGGAGTTGATGACACTGGAAATCGCTTTGGCGTTGATAAGGTCGGTCGGCGTAAAGACCTCGGTATCACGCACGTTCATACGCTCGCGGATGGTGCGCGCCATACGTGCGAGACCGATACCGAACTGGTTGTAGAGTTGTTCGCCTACGGTACGCACACGACGATTGGAGAGGTGGTCGATATCATCGACTTCAGCGTTGGAGTTGATGAGTTGCACCAAGTATTTGATAATCTCAATCATGTCCTCCTTGGTGAGCGTGCGCGTCTCCATAGGAATAGACATATTGAGTTTGCGGTTGATGCGGTAGCGTCCCACTTCGCCAAGGTCGTATCGCTTGTCGGAGAAGAAGAGGTTCTGGATAACCTCGCGTGCGGTGGCATCATCGGCAGGCTCCGCGTTGCGGAGTTGGCGGTAGATGTAAAGCACCGCCTCCTTCTCGGAGTGCGACGGGTCTTTCTGGAGGGTGTTGAAGATGATGGAATACTCCGCCTCGTTCGCCTCCTCCTTGTGCAGAAGGATGGTCTTGACACCCGATTCGAGAATGGTGTCGCACATCTCCTGTGTGAGCACGGTCTCGCGTTCGATGATGACCTCGTTACGCTCGATAGTTACGACCTCGCCCGTGTCCTCGTCCACGAAATCCTCGGTCCAAGCCTTGAGGACGTTACCTGCGAGGGTACGCCCTACGATGCCATCGAGGTTCTCTTTGGTACACTTAATCTCTTCCGCCAGTCCGAAGCAATCGAGGATGTCCTTATCGCTCTCGAAACCGATGGCACGGAGAAGGGTGGTAACAGGCAACTTCTTCTTGCGGTCGATGTAGGCATACATGACGCGGTTGATGTCGGTAGCGAACTCAATCCACGACCCGCGGAAGGGGATGATACGTGCGGAGTAGAGTTTGGTGCCGTTGGAGTGCATAGAGGTGCCGAAGAAGACACCAGGGGAACGGTGTAACTGGCTGACAACCACACGCTCGGCACCGTTGATGACGAAGGTGCCTTTGGGTGTCATATAGGGGATTGTGCCCAAGAACACATCTTGCATCACCGGCTCGAAATCTTCGTGGTCGGGGTCGGTGCAAGAAAGGAAGAGTTTCGCCTTGAGGGGCACGCTGTAGGTGAGTCCACGACGAATACACTCCTCAATGGTGTAGCGCGGAGGGTCGATGTGGTAGTCCAAGAACTCGAGATTGAAGTTGTTTCTCGTGTCCTGGATAGGGAAGTTTTCCGAGAATACCTTGTAGAGTCCCTCTTGATGGCGTACCTCAGGAGTAGAATCCATCTGGAAGAAATCGTGGAAGGATTTCAATTGAATTTCCAGAAAATCAGGATACGGCATCTGCTGTTGCATTGCCGAGAAGTTGATTCGCCGGGTTTTGTTTTGTGTAGCCATTTATTTTGTAGATGGGTTTATTGGTTACAGACGTTGAAAAACGCTGGTAATGAATTATTTAGTTCTAAATACTTGATTCTTCAACTTATCGTTTGTTTGCAAAAATCACATTAAAATTACCAGTATTTAACGTATTTTCAACATCTTGCTATATTCAGAGAAAAAGGTTTAGACCCCCTTCGGGATCTAAACCTAACACCTTGAAGGTAGGGTTATTACTTGAGTTCAACCTCAGCGCCGACCTCTTCAAGAGCCTTCTTGAGAGCCTCAGCAGCAGCCTTGTCAAGACCTTCCTTAACGGTAGCAGGAGCAGCGTCAACGATGTCCTTAGCCTCTTTCAGGCCGAGACCGGTTTGCTCCTTAACAGTCTTAACGACTTGGAGTTTTTGTGCGCCAGCAGCCTTGAGGACTACGTCGAACGAAGTCTTCTCTTCAGCAGCGGGTGCTGCTTCAGCAGCGGGACCAGCAGCAACTGCTACTGCAGCAGCAGCGGGTTCGATACCATACTCGTCTTTCAGGATTTGTGCGAGTTCGTTTACTTCCTTAACCGTGAGGTTAACCAATTGTTCAGCAAAAGCTTTCAGATCTGCCATTGTTGTATAATTTTAAGTAGTTTGTTTTATTATTAAGTTATTTTTCATGCCCTATGTATTCGTTATAGGATGCTTATATGTTGCTTATCCCTTGCGTATCCTTTGCTGCGGAATTGCGGCTTGGAGCGATGTTAAAACGAATAAAAGCCGGCATGTTTGCTGATTACTCAGCGCGTTCTCCCAGCGTTTTGAGGACGCCGTGGATGGTGTTACCTCCGGATTGGAGTGCAGAAACGACATTCTTAGCAGGCGATTGCAAGAGGGCAACCAGTTCTGCGATGAGTTCGTTCTTGGACTTGATGGTGGAGAGGAACTCGAGGTTTTGGGCACCTACGTAAACGGTTTCTTCTACGTAAGCAGCCTTCAACTGCGGTTTAGCCTCGCCCGTCTTGTCACCTTTTGTAAACTCTTTAATCAGTTTAGCAGGTGCATTACCCGTATTGGAGAGCATGAGAGCGGTGTTGCCTTTGAGGGCTTCGCAAATCTGCTCGTCAATACCTTTAGCCTCGAGAGCCTTGTGGAGCAACGTGTTCTTAGCCACCAGCAACTTCACATCCTGCTTGAAGCAGGCACGGCGGAGTGCGCTGGTTTTCTCGGCATTCAGTCCCTCAATGTTGGTGAGGTAGAAATGCGAGTATTGGCTCAGTTGCTCTTGAAGTTCTGCGATGATAGCGGTTTTATCTTCCTTCTTCATAATTGTCGTGGATTAAATAATTACTCAAGGGTTTTGGGGTCAATCTTAATACCCTGACTCATTGTACTGGAAAGATAAATGCTCTTGATATAAGTACCCTTGCTGACAGCGGGTTTGAGTTTAATCAACGTCTGGATGAACTCGTTGGCATTCTCTGCGATAGCCTCAGCGGAGAAAGAGACCTTACCGATAGAGGTGTGCACGATACCGAATTTGTCCACTTTGAAGTCAATTTTACCCTGCTTAACTTCCTTGACAGCCTTTGCGACGTCAGGAGTAACGGTACCCGATTTGGGGTTCGGCATCAAGCCACGAGGACCCAAGACGCGACCGAGAGCACCAATCTTACCCATAATTTGAGGCATGGTGATGATGACATCGATGTCGGTCCAACCGCCTTTGATTTTCTCGATATACTCGTCCAAACCTACATAGTCGGCACCTGCCTCTTTGGCAGCAGCCTCCTGGTCAGGAGTACACAATGCAAGTACGCGAACCTGCTTACCGGTTCCGTTGGGCAGACTTACCACGCCGCGAACCATCTGGTTGGCTTTGCGCGGGTCAACGCCCAAACGGACGTCAACATCCACACTTGCGTCGAACTTGGTGGTCGTAATCTCTTTAACGAGAGCGGCAGCCTCGGCTACCGTGTAGAGTTTACCTGCTTCAATCTTCTCTGCAGCAAGTTTCTGATTTTTTGTCAATTTTGCCATAATGATTGAAGTTTTTATTATTTGACGGTAATACCCATACTACGTGCCGTACCTTTGACCATCTTATAGGCGCTTTCTACGGTGAAACAGTTCAAATCGACCATTTTGTCCTCGGCAATCTGACGGCATTGCTCCTCGGTGATGTTAGCCACCTTCTTACGGTTAGGTTCAGCCGAACCGCTTTTGAGTTTTGCAGCCTCCTTGAGTTGCACGGCAACGGGAGGAGTCTTGACGATGAAATCGAACGATTTGTCAGTGTAAACAGTGATGACAACAGGCAACACCTTACCTGCCTTGTCCTGCGTTCTGGCATTGAATTGTTTGCAAAACTCCATGATGTTCACACCCTTGGAACCGAGAGCCGGTCCTACCGGAGGCGAAGGATTGGCTGCGCCACCCTTGATCTGGAGTTTGATAAATCCAGCAACTTCTTTAGCCATAATTGTTTAGTTTTACTTTGTTAATAGTTTTTGGCCTAATAGCGAACGCGAGGTGCGTCCTCGGCCGGTTGATTAATTGAAACTATCGAGTAGTGACTGACGACTCGTAAAAGTCTCCTACTCTTTTGCTACCTGATCGAAGCCCAATTCCAACGGAGTCTGACGGTCGAAAATGGTGACCACCACTTTCAGTTTGCGTTTGTCGGCAACGACCTCGTTAACGACCCCTTCGAAACCGTTGAACGGTCCGTCGGTGACCTTCACGTGTTCGCCAACCAAATACGTTTCGTCGAGAGCAATATCTGCTTCGGATTCCTCCACATTGCCGATAATCTTGTTGATTTCGGCTTGCGGTACGGGTGCCGGTTTGGTGGAAGCCTTGCCGTCACTCAAGAAACCCAACACGTTTGGGATGTTGCGGAGCAGCGGGTAGCACTCATCGGTGAGGTTGCACTCAACGAGCACATACCCCGGAAGGAGGTTGCGCTCTTTGATGACACGCTTACCGCCGCGCAGGCTCACTACTTTCTCGGTGGGAATCAATACTTGCGACACATACTCTTTGAACAGCGTAGAGGTGACCAAGGCGCCTTCGATATACTCTTTCACCTTGTTCTCCTTGCCGCTGATAGCGCGGAGTACGTACCACTTCATGTTGTTTTCAGCCATATCCTCGTCTTTTAACAGATTAGAACAAGCCGTAGATAAACGTCATGATTGACTCGAAACACCAGTCCATCAGCCAAACAATCAGTGCCAGTATAATGGAAGCAATCAACACCAGCACCGAACTTTGGGATAACTCCTTACGAGTGGGCCAACTCACTTTGTGAACCAACTCATCGTAAGACTCTTTTACATTATCAAAGAACTTCATATCAGTAGTTATTTCTTTATTCTCTATTCACGCCAACAATCCGGCTCCAACGTGTATGCTGAAGTCAGATTGGAAGCTATTTTACGTAACAGCACGGAAGGCAGGAATCGAACCCACATTGACGGTTTTGGAGACCGCTCTCCTACCATTGGAGGACTTCCGTTCGTCAGAACCGGCTTGCGACAAAGAAATTCGCGCAGCGAATTTGGGTCGCCGCCGTTCTTCCTCTCAACGTCACCAATCTGCGATTGCTGACGTTGTTTTGCCGACTGCGTCGGCATATCCCTCTCCGTTGAGCAGCGAGACTTGCGCCTCACCGCTCAGTTGAGAGATATTGTAGATTGATATTAGTCAATCAGTTTGGTAATCTGACCAGAACCTACGGTACGACCACCCTCACGGATAGCGAAACGCAGACCCTCGGAGCATGCTACCGGATAAATCAACTTAACTTGAATCTCCAAGTTGTCGCCCGGCATTACCATCTCAGTGCCTTCCGGAAGAGTAATCTCACCGGTAACGTCCATCGTACGGATGTAGAACTGAGGACGATAGTGGTTGTGGAACGGAGTGTGACGTCCACCTTCCTCTTTTTTCAGGATATAAACCGAAGCCTTGAACTCGCTGTAAGGTTTAACAACACCCGGGTGGGTGATAACCATACCACGGCGAACCTCGTCTTTGTCGATACCACGAAGCAACAAACCTACGTTGTCACCAGCCTCACCTTCGTCGAGCAATTTACGGAACATCTCAACGCCGGTTACAACTGACTTCTTGCCGTCTGCACCCAGACCAATCAACTGAACTTCGTCACCAACCTTAACAACACCGGTCTCGATACGGCCCGTAGCAACGGTACCACGACCTGTGATAGAGAATACGTCCTCAACAGGCATCAAGAAAGGTTTGTCAACGGCACGTGTAGGCAATTGAATCCAGTTGTCAACAGCATCCATCAACTCCATAACCTTGTCTTCCCACTCAGGAACACCGTTCAATGCACCAAGAGCAGAACCGCGGATAACAGGAGTATTGTCACCATCGAAATCATAGAATGAGAGCAACTCACGCATCTCCATCTCAACGAGGTCAAGCATTTCAGGATCGTCCACGAGGTCGCACTTGTTCATAAATACAACCAAACGGGGAACGTTCACTTGGCGAGCCAAGAGGATGTGCTCACGTGTCTGGGGCATAGGACCATCGGTAGCAGCAACTACGATGATAGCACCATCCATCTGCGCAGCACCGGTAACCATGTTCTTTACATAGTCAGCGTGCCCCGGGCAGTCAACGTGTGCATAGTGACGAGTAGCGGTTTGATACTCAACGTGAGCGGTATTGATAGTGATACCACGCTCTTTCTCCTCGGGAGCGTTGTCAATAGAATCGAACGAACGCAACTCAGAGAGACCTTTCTTAGCCAACACGGTGGTGATGGCAGCAGTCAGGGTAGTTTTACCGTGATCGACGTGACCAATGGTACCAATGTTCACGTGCGGTTTTGAACGGTCAAATTTTTCTTTTGCCATAATTCTAGAATTTAGTTATTAATGTTAACACTAATTTTAATTCACTTTTCTCTACAAAACACAATACTCCCTGCCAAAGGTACGGAAGTATCGAATAAATTGTAATCTTGGAGCTGATGGCGGGAGTTGAACCCGCGACCTCATCCTTACCAAGGATGCGCTCTACCACTGAGCTACATTAGCATACGGAGTGTGCGATATGCTCCGTTTTAGCACAAAAATGGAGCGGAAAACGGGACTCAAACCCGCGACCCCCAGCTTGGAAGGCTAGTGCTCTATCGACTGAGCTATTTCCGCAGATGTCCGCTTCCGCGCGTATATATTAATGTGTGGGTGCGGATGGATTCGAACCACCGAAGTCGAGAGACAGCAGATTTACAGTCTGCCCCATTTGGCCACTCTGGAACACACCCCTCGCGTTCGCGTGCAAAGTTGCAAAGGTTGATTGCTACACAATCATCGGGCGACTTGCCGCTTCGCTCTTTGCAAAAACGAGACGTTTTTGCAAAACCTCATTTTTATAGTCTCGAGGATGACTATGGATATTTCAAAGACCTCACATCTTTTGAGCCTCTAGTCGGACTCGAACCAACGACCGCTGGATTACAAATCTAGTGCTCTACCAACTGAGCTATAGAGGCGTTTGCTTTCCAACTTGCGTCGTATTTGGCGGAAAAGCGGTGCAAAGGTACTGCTTTTTTTGAAACTGACAAAATATTTTTGAAAAAAAATCGTTTTTTCGGTTATTTTCTCCGAATGGCGGTTTACTATATCACTATGCAAGTCCCGACAAGGGCACTGTTATCTACCGTATATCTACCGTGTATCAACCGTATATCGACCGTACTTTGCAGAGGGAGGGAGTAGGGGGGGGGCGGAGGAGGTGTTGCGTGCAGGGGGTATTCCAAATGGAAGGCTGTATTTATTATAAGGTGTTCGGTACATTTTTGTGTTTTGACTATTTTGCGCGTGTTACCCTGTTATTTGTGTAATAAATTTGCATATATAGAAATAAAGTAGTACTTTTGTCCAGATTTTAGTTTATTGCCTAAAAAGTACCGATTTAACTTTATTGTTACATGAACACCTTGCAAGATATGACCGCCTCTAAGTTGCTGCAACTGAAGGCTATTAAATTCCAACCTCAAAATCCTTTTATGTGGGCAAACGGTTGGATTGCTCCATTGTACTGCGATGACAGAAAAGTGCTGTCGTATCCGAAGATGCGTGACTTTATCCGGTTGGAGTTGGCACGCACGATAGCTGAGAAATATCCCGATGTGGACGTGGTGGCAGGCGTGGCAACCAATGCCATTGCGCATGGTGTATTAGTGGCTGAGCAGTTGGGGCTGCCGTTTGTGTACGTACACCCCATGCCGAAAGACCACGGTTTGGAGAACCAGATAGAGGGTGACCTCCGTCCGCGGCAGAGCGTGGTAATCATTGAGAACCAAGTGATTGAGGGTGACAACTGCCTGAAAGTGATAGACGCTGTGCGCAACAACGGCTGCAAGGTGGCGGGTATCGTGACGATATTCGACTACGGGTTTGCCACCACCAAGCGCAAGTTCGAGAAAGCCGGCGTGGAACTGACGTCGCTGACCAACTTCCCCACCATCCTGCGCCTTGCGGAGGAGATGGATATCATCAACAAAGACCAGCAAAAAGCCATTCAGACATGGCAAAGACATCCGTCGAAGTGGGAGAAACAATGAGATGTACGATTTGACAATGTACGATGTACGATTTATTTTTGTATTTGTTTGATATTTAATCATTTACCATTGTGTGATACGGCAAGTATTTAATAAACTATGGCAGAAGCAAAGTACGAAAGCAAGATAGGGCAGGTGGCTGCCAACGACAAGGCGATATTCGATGTGCTGAGCAACCTTGAGAACCTCAACAAGGTGCGCGACCTCATACCCGCAGACAAGGTGCAGGAGTTGGAGATATCGCCTGATTGCATACGCATGAAAGTGGGCGGACTGGCGCAGAAGATTGCCATCCGCATCGTGGAGAAAGAGGAGTACAAGACCATCAAGTTCGGTGCCGACAACATCCCCATGGCGGTGAACGTGTGGATTCAACTCAAACAGATGGCGGAGAATGACACCCGTATGCGTATCACGCTGAAAGCGGACATACCGATGATGTTCCGCATGATGCTTGACAAGAAGATGCAACAGGGCTTGGACCAGGCAGTGGATATGCTCTGCCAACTGCCCTATAACGACTGGAAATAATGGCGGCAAGGAGACGAGTACGAATACACAAGGAGGGGCGCAACATCATCATCGGACTGACGTTGCTCATTTTTGTGCTGAATGTGGGCGTGTATTTCTATGTGCCGCACTGGGTGTTTGCTATCACGCTGTTGCTGACGGCGATGCTGCTGGTGTTTGTCACCTATTTTTTCCGCAACCCCGTGCGCGTGCTTGAGGTGGACGACCCGAATTTCATTATTGCCCCTGCTGACGGACGGGTGGTAGTTGTGGAGCCGACTACGGAGAACGAGTATTTCCACGACAAGCGATTGCAGGTCAGCATCTTTATGTCGCCGTTCAACGTACACGCCAACTGGTACCCGATTGAGGGAAATATCCTTGTGTCGGAGCACCAGAAAGGGCGGCACAAGGGGGCTTGGCTGCCCAAGTCCAGCACGGAGAACGAGCGCTCGCTGGTGGTGATTGAGACGCCAAGCAAGGTGCAGATTGCCGTCCGCCAGATAGCGGGAGCCATGGCACGACGTATCGTGACGTATGCCAAAACGGGCAAACAGTCGCACCGTAACACCCACTTGGGCTTTATTAAATTAGGTTCGCGCGTGGACATGTACCTGCCGCTCAACACGGAGATGTTTGTGGAGGTGGGTGAGTTGGTGCGCGGCAACGAGACCATCATCGGACGCCTGCAGGACAACAACGACAATAACGAAAACAATAAATAGGTATGGACAGATTTGAGGAACTGTTTGCGCAATACAACTGTGCACTCAACGATGAAGCCGTGAAGGCAGCCACTGCCGAGATACTGGCGAAGCACTTCGACGAGAACAACAACTGCGAGGTATGGAAACAATGCCTGCATCAGATAGATTTAACCACTCTCAACGGCGATGACACCACCGCCAAGGTAGCGGGTATGGCGCAGAAAGTCAATGACTTCGGCAAGAATTTCCCCGGTATTCCCAACGTGGCAGCGATGTGTGTGTATCCCGCTTTGGTGGAGACGGCGCACGACACACTCACCGAGCCCATTGGCATTGCAGCCGTGGCAGCAGGTTTCCCCGCATCGCAGACGTTCATTGAGATAAAAGTGGCGGAAGCAGCCATGGCAGTTGCCGCCGGAGCAACTGAGATTGATATCGTGATTTCGATAGGCAAGTTCCTTGAGGGCAAATACCAAGAGGTGTTTGATGAGATTTCCGAGATAAAGGCGGCGGTACGCTCGGCGCATCTCAAGGTAATTCTCGAGACAGGCGCATTGAAGACGGCTGAGAATATCTACAAGGCGTCTATTCTGGCAATGGCAGCGGGGGCTGACTTCATCAAGACCTCTACGGGCAAGATTGCCGTAAATGCCACACCCGAAGCCACTTACGTGATGTGTCACGCTATCAAAGACTGGTATGAGAAGACGGGACAGAAAGTGTGCTACAAGCCTGCGGGCGGTGTCAGTACCACCGAGGAAGCCGTGCAGCACTACACCCTCGTGAAGGAGATTCTCGGCAGCGATTGGCTGAACAACCGGTCGTTCCGCTTTGGGGCGAGCCGATTGGCTAATAATCTGTTAACCAGTATTGTAGGAACAGAAACAAAGTACTTCTGATGAACCGGATAATAGAAAAGCATTTCTTTTCGGACAATGTAGCGGGGCTGGTGATTGAGGCTCCGCTTATTGCACGTAGCCGTCGCGCGGGGCACTTCGTCATCGTGCGCGTGGACGAACATTCGGAGCGCATGCCGCTCACCATTGCCGATGCCGACACCGAGAAAGGCACCATTACTCTTGTCGTGCAACGTATAGGCGTCAGCAGTGCCAAACTCATGGCACTCAACGTGGGCGACGAGGTGGCTGACTTGGTGGGTCCGTTGGGCAAAGCGACTGATATACAGAAGTTTGGCACGGTAGTCTGTGCTTGTGGCGGTGTGGGAGCAGCACCTATGTTGCCCATTGCGCAAGCCCTCAAGCTGGCAGGCAACCGCGTTATCACCGTGTTGGCGGCACGTACTGCCGAACTCATCATTCTGCGCGAGCAGTTGGAGGCGACCTCCGACGAACTCATCATTATGACCGACGACGGTTCTCTCGGGCAGAAAGGCGTGGTCACCGTGGGCGTGGAGCAGGTGATTAACCGCGAACAAGTGGACAAGTGCATCACCATCGGACCGGCAATCATGATGAAGTTTGTAGCCCTAACCACGGCGAAATATAATATCCCCACAGACGCCAGCCTCAACACCATTATGGTGGACGGGACGGGTATGTGCGGTGCGTGCCGTGTCACCGTAGGGGGCAAGATGCGTTTCGTGTGTGTGGACGGACCGGAGTTCGATGCCCACCATGTGGATTTCGACGAGATGCTCTCGCGCCTGCGTTCCTACAAACCTGAGGAGATGGCGGCATACGAGGCTTATCAACACCATGCCGACTTGACTTCCAATGCCCGTGATGCAGAGTGGCGCAAAGCCCTCCGCGCGTCTATGAAAGCCAAAGAGCGCACCGACATCCCGCGTGTGCAGATGAATGAGTTGGCACCCGAAGTGCGTGTCACAAGTCTTCACAAAGAGGTCAATCAGGGGCTTACCCCCGAACAGGCACTGCTCGAATCCAAGCGGTGTCTCGACTGCGCCAACCCCACGTGCGTGCAGGGCTGTCCCGTGAATATCCATATACCCGATTTCATCAAGCGTGTGGAGGCGGGCGACATCAACGGGGCTGCCGAGGTCATCAAGCAGAGCAGCACACTGCCGGCGGTTTGCGGACGTGTCTGCCCGCAGGAGAAACAGTGCGAGTCGCAGTGTATTCACCTCAAGATGGGGCATCAACCTGTGGCTATCGGGCATCTTGAACGCTATGTGGCAGACCATGCCACCACATCGCATAACACGCTGAGTATCACCAGCAACGGAAAGAAGATTGCCGTAGTAGGTTCAGGTCCTTCGGGCTTGGCGTTTGCGGGAGACATGGCGAAGTTCGGCTACGAGGTTACGGTCTTCGAGGCACTGCACGAGATAGGCGGCGTGCTCAAATACGGTATCCCCGAGTTCCGTCTGCCCAACAGCATCGTGGACAAGGAGATAGACGGTTTGCGCCAGTTGGGCGTAACATTCTGCAAGGATACCATCATCGGCAAGACGCTCACAATGAGCGACTTGCAGCAGGACGGCTATGCGGCTGTCTTTGTAGGCAGCGGTGCAGGTCTGCCGCGCTTTATGGGTATTCCGGGCGAGAACTTCAATGGCGTGATGTCGTGCAACGAGTACCTGACCCGTGTCAATCTGATGGACGCCTCGTCTGCCGACACCGACACACCTCTGTTAAAAGGAACCAACGTGGCAGTCATTGGCGGGGGCAACACTGCCATGGACGCGGTGCGTACCGCCAGGCGTCTGGGCGCGGAGCGGGCGATGATTATCTACCGCCGTTCCGAGGACGAGATGCCTGCCCGTGTGGAGGAGGTGCGCCATGCCAAGGAAGAGGGCATTGAGTTCCTCACCTTGCACAATCCCGTTGAGTATCATGCCGATGCCGACGGACGTGTATGCGAAGCCGTGCTGCAAGTGATGACGCTCGGCGAACCTGACGAATCGGGTCGCCGCAGCCCTGTTCCCGTTGAGGGACAGACCGTTACCTTGCCCGTGGACCTGGTGATTGTCAGCGTGGGCGTCAGCCCGAACCCCCTCATACCGCATACGGTCGATGGGCTCGACATCAGCCGCAAAGGCACTATCGTGGTCAACGATGCCATGCAGTCCTCTATCCCCACGCTCTTTGCGGGAGGCGACATTGTCCGTGGCGGTGCCACAGTCATCCTCGCCATGTCCGATGGCCGTAAAGCCGCAAAGGCTATGCACGAGTACCTGCAAAGCCATTCGTAAAGGACTGCATCTATGCTCTCTGCGCGACATCGTATATCGTTATTCTTGTGTCTGTTGCTTTTTGTAGTGACAGCCCATGCCGATTGGACGCCGACTATACGTCATTTCGCTCCTAACGACTATGGGGCAGGTACGCAGAACTGGGGCATCGCAGAGCAGGAAAACGGATGGATGTATGTGGCAAACAATTACGGACTCCTTGAGTGCGACGGCAGCCTTTGGCGTCTCTATGGACTCAGTAACTCCACGGCTGTGCGTTCTGTGGCACGAGGTGCCAATGGGGATATCTTTGTCGGAGGAACAGACGAGTTTGGTGTTTTCCACGCCGATGAATACGGAGGGTTGGTATATCGGATATTGTCCGACAGCCTGCCTGTACGTTACCGGCAGTTTGGCGAGGTGTGGAAAATACATGTAACCGATGGTACTCTTTATATCCAATCGCGCAATTACATATTTATCAGCGACTTGCATGGCAACGTTGAGACAATAGATCCCGGTGCCATTATCTATACTTCGGCTTTGGTTGACGGTAACCTGTATGTGGCCACTTCACGCGACATCTATGTGCTTAATGGAAACCGCCTGCATGCGTTGCGCGGTGCAGAGGTCCTGCAGGGGGCGGTTGTCAGTGCCATGTTGCCATATCGCCATTCGGGGCTGCTGATTGCTACTGACTTTCGAGGCATCTATCTCTATGATGGAGAACAGATATGCCGTTTCCCTACGGAGGCGGATTCATATATCATTGCCAACCAACTTTACACTATGGCAGTGAGTGACCGGAATTTGGCCTTTGGCACGGTGCGCCGTGGTGTGGTACTTACCGATTTGGAGGGTAAACACTGCCGTTATATCTCGCGTGAGGACGGGTTGCAAAATAATACTGTCCTCAGTATGCTTTTTGATAGTCAGGATAATCTGTGGTTGGGGCTTGACAATGGCCTTGATGTGATGCCGTCAGTTGCGCCGGTTATGTATCTGCATGACAAGGATATAGACTATGGCTCAGGCTATACTGCCTGCGAACACAATGGAATCCTTTATCTTGGCACGAATCAAGGACTATATGCCATACAAAAAGATTGTCCGGAAGGCAGTATGTGCCTTGTAGAGGGCAGTCTCGGACAGGTATGGAACCTATCTGAGGTGGGGGGAACTCTATTTTGCAGCCACAACCGAGGGCTGTTCATTGTACAAGACAACCGACTTATTCCCCTTGAGTGCAGCGACGGCGTGTGGAGTGTGAAACCGTTGTCCGACACAGAAGCCATTGCGGGTAGTTATGCGGGGTTCTACTACTTATATTTGAAAGACAATACGTGGAAAATCAAGCATCTCAATGGTTTTTCCGAGACTTCTCTTTACTACGAATTGGATACTCTCGGACATATTTGGTCGCTTACATCGCGAGGGGTTGAGTGCCTTACGATTGACAAGTCTGCTCTTCAGGTTACATCCCAATTAGTGTTGGAGCAAGCAGCAGCGGAACGGGTCTATTCCCTTGTGCGATTGCAAAATCGGATATGGGTTACCTCCGAAGATTATTGTGGTATAGTAAGTGCTGATGGCACATTGCACTCTGACACAACTCTGGCTGATATGCTTTCAAGCATTCAACGTTATATCTTGCTCTATGAGGATGCTGTCGGCAATATCTGGTATATGTATGCCGGACGTTTCAAGATAAGGCCTTTTGATACTTCCACACAAACCTATGGTCCTTCGCGCGAAGTATGGCATGATCCGGATCTACTGATAGGCGGCTTTGCCAACATCTGTTTCTTGAGCGATGGTGATGCTATCGTTGGGGGCGTTGGCGGTTTTTATCGTTTTAACCACGATGGTCTGCGTATTTCTGCGCGCCCCGAGACGCTTTATATACGTCGTATCAAGAGCACTTTGCGCCAGCCTGTTACCGTATATGGGGAGTCTTTCCCATTGCATACTCATGCTGTCAGTTTGCCTGCAGATGTCTATTCGTTGCAAGTCAGTATCTGTGGCAGTGATGTTACACGCGAGCGAGTGTTATATCGAACACGCCTTACGCCCATGGAAACGGACTTCACAGATTGGCAAGCCACACCCTCGCGTGAGTTTATCGGTTTACGGTCCGGAAACTACCGTCTGGATGTTGAGATGCTGTCGCGTGACGACACTATTATTTCACGCAGCCTTCCCATTGAGATTCAGACACCGTTTTATTGGACTATATGGGCAAAGGTCTTCTACTTGTTGCTGATTGTGCTATTGGCTTCTTACATCACATGGCGTATCTACCGACGTGTTCAAGCAGGTAAACAGCGGATTGCGCAAGAAAAGAATGAGGAAATCAGGCAGCAGCAGATACGTATCTTGCAGTTGGAAAATGAGAAAGCACAATACGACCTCAAAAATAAGAGTCAAGAACTCAGTAATGCGCTACTTTCCGAGGCGAACCGAAAAGAGTGGAATCAAGAGATTCTTACCGAGATCCGGCGGGTGGTAGATTGTATGAACAATGGCAAAATGGTAGAAGCACAAGGACGTATGCAGAACCTGCAAAATCGCCTTTCACGCAATAGCGAAACCAATGTTGATTGGAAACGATTTGAAGAAAATTTTGACATTGTAAACAACCAATTCATAGAGCGGCTGCAAACGCGATACCCTTGGATGAGCAAACAGGAACGTAAACTATGTGTATATATCAAAATGGGCCTGATGACCAAGGAGATTGCCCCATTGATGAACTTATCCACTCGGGGCGTTGAGATGATGCGCTATCGCATACGCGCTAAGATGGAGTTGGATTCACAAACCAACCTAAAACAATTCTTCAACACGATATAATGGTCTCAGTCATTATTTTCTGCTCACTTTCCTTTGGCTTTTCCGTAATCTAATCCTCTTTGTTACTTATACGACAAGTCATCTTTAGATAAAAATAAGAGTGACCGTTTCTTTCAAGCAGTCACCCTTATATTGCAGGCGGAAATGGTTCTACTTCCGCCCAATGGAAAGCGCAATATATCAGCCAATCAAAGCCTCATAGCCTGCTGCATCCAACAGGGAATCCAGTTCTGCAGCATCGGAGATGCGGATTTTAATCATCCACCCCTCGCCATAAGGGTCGTTGTTTACCAATTCGGGTTGGTCATTGATTGTCTCATTCACTTCAAGAACCTCACCCGTAACAGGCATATTCAGGTCACTCACGGTTTTTACAGCCTCAATGGAACCAAAAGTCTCATCTTGACCGATAGTTTCACCCTGAGTGGTGATGTCAACAAACACAATTTCTCCTAATTCGGATTGTGCGTAATCCGTGATGCCAACAAAGGCTTCATTACCTTCCACACGAATCCATTCATGGTCTTTCGTGTAGCGTAGATTTGATGGAATATTCATATTATCAGATTAATAAGATTGTTTGCTATCTGTTTGTTTGAAATCAGTTGTCACCAAGCATCGACATCGCACAACGGAAACCGATGGTGCTTGATGATTTGTCTTGGTCTAAGAATCGGCGTGTAGTCGGATTGAGCCAGTAGATGCGGTCATTCCATGAACCTCCCTTATATACGCGAGAGTGGTTGTTGACGCGCGGAATCAAGATGTCGGTCGGATCAAATTTCACTTCTGCAATCTGCTCCTCTGTTAAGCCGATAGTATCCAGCGGGTAGTCGGTATCCAGACGTGAAGACAAGTCTCCGTCTTTGTAGTCACGCTTATCGTCAGCAGCATCATACTCTATTTCCAAGCAACCGGTGGCTGTCATCACGGGATTGCCGTTCTCGTCACGTTTGATTCGGGAATATATATTACCACGGAACGGGTTGTATTCGGTCATCTCTTCAAATGAAGTCTCACGATAAACATCTAACACCCATTCGTTCACATTACCAGCCATATTGTACAATCCGAAATCGTTTGGAGCGTAAGCATCCACAGGGGCCGTTAGTGTATAGCCGTCGTTAGATGCACCAGCTACACCCATCATATCGCCACGGCTGCGAACAAAGTTAGCCATCATTTTGCCTTTGTTCTTCTTGCTCAAGTCACGCGGATGGTAACCCGACCATGGATAAATGCGTCCCTCTGCAGGTAGTCCGTCCTCGTCGGCTTTCGGTGCAAAAGCAGCATATTCCCACTCCGCCTCTGTCGGCAAGCGGTAGCCGATGAGCAGTACACCGTCGGCGCGGTTCAGTTTACGCGGCGAACCATAAGCATCAATGCGGGCACCGCGTCCCATATCAGGATTATAACGCGAGTCGGCAAAATATTTCTCGGTGTTGAATACAAATTGGTCTCGCACCCACTCATAAGGCAACTGATACATTGTCACCATCGGCTCAACCGTACGACCGTCTTCATCCTCCTCCATTTCTTCTTCGCCTTCATAGCCGTACATTTGGGCTATCGAGAGAGGGACTTCTACCTCCTGTTTCTCGTAGTTGGCATATTCGGGATGGTCCGGATTGTTCTTCAAGAAATCATCTGCCTCTTGCTCGGTCATATACATATTGGGATTCAACAATTGATAAGGGGGCAAAGCCATATATTTACCTGAGGCGAGAATCAATTCATTGACGCGGTCGGTACGCCATTGGCAATATGCCATAGCCTGATCCCACGATACACCTACTACAGGGTAGAAACTATAGGCAGGGTGACGGAAATAGTTTTCTACGTATGGTTCATTGTAGGCCATTTCATCACGCCAAACGGTGGTATCTGGCAGGGTAGCCTTCACCAATTCGGGCTTATAACGTCCAAATACATAAGACATCCAATTGGTGTATTCCTGCCATCCAATGTTGGTGACCTCGTATTTGTCCATATAGAATGAACTGACAGTCAGCGTTCTGCGCTCGCTATTATGAGGCGCGGTAATAAACTCATCCATCTGCCCGATTGTGAACGAACCACCCTCGATAGGCACCATTCCTATTGGCGTAATCGAAGTGTGCCCCTCGTATGCCTCAAAGCGGGTGGTTTCCTTGTCGAAAGTCTTCCAACCCGTCAGAAACGAAGTCTTGGTGTTCAGTTCGCGCGATTGGCAAGCGCAGCAAGCCACGACCACCATCGCGAGGAGTGCAGATTTTGATACAGTATTCATATTGATGTCTATTATGCAGTTTGCTTTCAGCCCGCAAAGGTATAAAAAAAAAGTGACTTAATCTAACTTTTTGAATGAAAAAAGTTAGAAAAAGTGTTTTTTTCAAGAAAAACATATTTTTTCATAGCCTGATGCCCCTTAAATTGGTACATTAGCAATATTTTTTGTAATTTTGCGGAGGTTTAGATATGAGGTGTAGAAGTTGCAAAAAAGAACTAATAAAAATATAGATGAGTGATATGCAATCGTTTATCCGTGTGCACAACAAATTAATGGACTTGTCTCATCCCATCGTGATGGCGATTGTGAACATCACGCCCGACAGTTTCTACACCTCGTGCCGCTCCATGGGTGAAGACGAGGTACTCCGCTGTGCCGAAAAGGCAATGGCAGAGGGGGCTGAGATATTGGATTTGGGGGCTTGTTCCACTCGTCCGGGTTCTACGCCTGTGGATACGGAAGGCGAGTGGGCGCGATTAGCACCTGCCCTGAAAGCCATCCGTCAGAGGTGGGCGGATATACCCATATCCGTGGACACTTTCCGCGCCGAGGTGGCACGCCGTTCCTTGGAGGAAGGGGCGGATATTATTAATGATGTGTATGGCGGTGATGCTGATAATCAGATGTTTGACATCGTCAGCAAATATCGCGCTCCTTATATTCTCACGCACGCGCGAGAGATTACAAAGAGCGATGACGGCTACGACCGCACCATGACAGACATTCTGGACTTCCTCCAGTCGCGTACCAATGAACTGCACCGCCGCGGTGTAGCGGACGTGATTCTTGATCCTGGCTTCGGCTTTGGCAAGAACGTGGAGCAGAACTACAGCCTTCTGCGCCAGTTGGAAGTCTTGCAAACGCTCCACGCACCTGTCTTGGTGGGCGTGTCGCACAAGTCGATGTTCTATCGCCCCCTTGGACTGACGCCCGACGATGTGTTGCCTGCCACGATTGCAGCGCACGTGATTGCCCTTGAGAAAGGTGCGAACATTCTCCGCGTACACGAGGTGGCACCCGCCAAACAGGCGATAGCCGTTTATCAATACACCTATCCGGACAAGGCGTAACCGCCATAATTACAGACGATTAACTATGCATATAGGGCTCAAAGACATAATCGATATCCTCTTGGTGGCTACCATTCTTTTTGGTATCTACCGCATCTTGCGCCGCTCGGGTGCAAGCAACCTCTTTTGGGGTATCTTGGCGTTTATATTTGCGTGGTTGTTAGTCAGTTATGTCTTTGAATTGGAACTCACGGGTGCTCTCTTCGATCGCTTCATCAGCGTGGGCGCTATCGCTCTCATTGTGATATTTCAGGAGGAAATACGCTCATTTTTCTACCGCATTGGGGCGCGGTTTAATATGGATAATATCCGTGACCACCTCTCCCACACCAAGCACCAGAAGGAGGCGCAGCAGCAGGTGAATCAAATCATTCTCGCCTGCTCGCACATGTCGGCAAGCAAAACAGGCGCACTCATCGTTATCACCAACCAGCAGGGGCTCAAAGAGTACGCCGATACCGGCGAGACGGTGGATGCCGTCATCTCGGCGCGAATGATTGAGAACATCTTCTTCAAGAACACCCCTCTCCACGATGGTGCGCTCATCATCTCGGGCAACCGCCTGCAATCGGCGGCGTGCATCCTGCCTGTCACCAAACGGCAGGACCTGCCCAAACACTACGGGCTGCGCCATCGTGCCGCGCTCGGACTGGCGGAGAAGACCGATGCTCTCGCCATCGTGGTCTCCGAGGAGACGGGACGTATATCCGTGGCACTCGGAAATGATATTCATACCGTGAGTATCAACGAGTTGGAGCACAACTACCTCGCCCCCGCTATGGGCGTGGAATACGACGACAAAGAAACTAAAAAACATAAACTACTCAAATAACTATGGCATTTCAACGTACTCTTGTAACTGCAGCCTTGCCCTATGCCAATGGTCCCGTGCATATCGGACACCTCGCAGGCGTATATGTACCCGCGGATATTTATGTCCGCTATCTCCGCTTGAAAGGCGAACCCGTGCTGTTTGTGGGCGGTAGCGACGAGCATGGCGTGCCTGTCACCATTCGCGCCCGCAAAGAGGGAATCACCACCCAACAAGTGGTGGACCGCTACCACAAAATCATCAAAGACTCTTTCGAGGGCTTTGGTATCTCGTTTGATGTCTATTCGCGCACCACAAGCCCCACGCACCATCAGATGGCGTCGGACTTCTTCCGCAAACTATACGACAACGGCAAGTTTATCCAACAAACCACCGAGCAGTTCTACGACCCCGAGACCCAGGAGTTCCTCACCGACCGCAATATCCGTGGCGAGTGCCCACGTTGCCATGCGCAGGGGGCATACGGCGACCAGTGCGAGAAGTGCGGAGCCACCCTCTCGCCCGACGAACTCATCAACCCCTACAACGCCATCAACGGCAATCCGCTGACCAAACGCCCCACTACACACTGGTATCTGCCGCTGGACCAATACCAGTCGTGGCTTGAGAAATGGATTCTCGAAGACCACAAAGAGTGGCGTCCCAACGTCTATGGGCAATGCAAGTCGTGGTTGGACGGCGGTTTGCGTCCGCGTGCTGTGACGCGTGACCTCGATTGGGGTATCCCTGTGCCCGTGGAGGGCGCGGAAGGCAAAGTGTTGTACGTGTGGTTCGACGCGCCCATTGGCTATATCTCCAACACCAAGGAACTCTGTGACGCGCACCCCGAATACGGCAAATGGGAGACTTGGTGGAAAGACTCCTCCACGCGCCTCATTCATTTCATCGGCAAAGACAACATCGTCTTCCACTGCATCGTCTTCCCAGCCATGCTGAAAGCCGACGGCTCGTATATTCTTCCCGACAATGTCCCCGCCAACGAGTTCCTGAACCTCGAGGGCGACAAGATTTCCACTTCGCGCAACTGGGCGGTATGGCTCAACGAGTACCTTGTGGATTTCCCAGGGAAGCAGGACGTGCTGCGCTATGTGCTGACCGCCAATGCGCCCGAGACCAAGGACAACGATTTCACATGGGCAGATTTCCAAGCCCGCAACAACAACGAATTGGTGGCTATCTACGGCAATTTCGTCAACCGTGCACTTGTGCTGACCAACAAGTATTTCGGCGGCAAAGTGCCTGCGGCAGGCGAACTCAACGACTATGACCAAGCCACTATTGCCGACTTCCAAAACGTCAAGAGCGAGTTGGAGCGTCTGCTCAACGACTTCCGCTTCCGTGACGCCCAAAAGGAGGCGATGAACCTCGCCCGCATCGGCAACAAGTACCTCGCCGACACCGAGCCTTGGAAACTCGCCAAAATCGACCTCAATCGCACGGCAACCATCCTCAATCTGGCACTCCAAATCGCTGCTAATCTGTCAATAGCCTTCGAACCGTTCTTGCCGTTCTCATCTGCGAAACTGCGCTGTATGCTCTCCATGGATACTGCTGATTGGAGCCAACTCGGCAATATCAATCTGCTCCGCGAAGGACAGCAACTCGGCGAAGTGTCGCTCCTCTTCGAGAAGATTGAGGACGACGCCATTCAGGCCCAACTCGACCGTTTGGCACGCATCAAAGCCGAAAACGAGGCGGCTGCACAGGCGGAGGCTCTCCGCAACTGGCACCCCGCCGATATCAAGGCGGCCACCACGATTGACGACTTCGACAAAGTGGATATTCGCGTGGCTACCGTGCTTGATTGTCAGCCGGTTAAGAAGAGTGAACGCCTCCTGCAATTCCGTTTGGACGACGGTATGGGCGGGCGCACTATCTTGTCTGGTATCGCGCAGAGTTATCCCGACCCGTCCGTGTTGATTGGCAAGCAGGTTCTCTTTATTGCTAATTTCCCGCCGCGCAAAATGATGGGTATCGAGTCGCAGGGCATGATTCTCTCGGCTGTGGATGCTGATGGCAAGTTAGTCGTAACCACCGTCTCCGCACCCGTCAAGAATGGCACCCAAGTAGGCTGATAGGGTGCTGATATATTGCAGACCTGTTTCCCTGCGGCTTCCCTGACATTACCTTGCTCTTACCTCGTCACTTCCTGCTGTTATCTTGCTGACTTTGTCGGGGTAATTACGGCAACGACACGGTAACGAGACGGCAACGACAGCCGACCTTGTAAAGGGGTGCGGGTAGGATACAATAGTAGGTAAATAGGGGTAGCATTCTCATAAAGAGACCATAATATAAAGAAAAAGTACAAAAAAGTGAGATAAGTTTTGCCCATCTCATTTTTTTGTTGTACCTTTGCACCCGCTTTCGTCAAGAAATAGTGTTAAGTGAAAGTATGACAAGCCCGACAAGAAAACATAGTTTTCGCAGTCGGAGAGATGGCGGGGTAGCTCAGCTGGTTAGAGCGCATGATTCATAATCATGAGGTCCCCGGTTCAATCCCGGGCCCCGCTACTGAGAGATTGTTCAATCAAT
Source organism: uncultured Bacteroidales bacterium (assembly GCA_934667275.1). Classification (GTDB taxonomy): domain Bacteria; phylum Bacteroidota; class Bacteroidia; order Bacteroidales; family Paludibacteraceae; genus Colicola. The sequence continues at coordinate 155,479 of CAKULK010000002.1, forward strand.
TGAACAATCTCTTTTTCTTTGTATAGATAATTCTGCTACCGGTTGTTGATGGGTATTGTTTATCTGTCCATTCCTTGTTTGTTTTGTAATTTAATCGGATGAAATATAAAAAATACCGTTGTTTTGATATGTAAAATGCAATTTAATCTCAAAAAATAGCATGATGCACATCTATTTCTTGTGTATGTGGTAAAAAAGCAATACCTTTGCACTCGCAAACAATAGAAACAAAAATAAGTATGAGCAACATTCGATTTGAAGCATTAAAGAGTGCGTGGAGTCATGAACCTGTAGAGGTGAAAGCCCCAACCAATCGTGCAAGTGTCATCTTTGCGCAGAATGTATTCACGCGTGAGAAGATGAAAGAGTATATTGCCAGCAACGTGCTTGAGCAACTCTTTGACATTATGGACAATGAGAAGACCTTGAGCCGTGACATTGCCAACAGTGTCGCGATAGGCATGAAGAAATGGGCGATGGAGCAGGGGGCTACACACTACACGCACTGGTTTCAGCCTTTGACGGGTGGCACTGCGGAGAAACATGATGCGTTCTTCAGTTTTAGTGCGGACGGGGCGCCTATGGAGGAGTTTTCGGGGAGTGTCCTTTATCAGCAGGAGCCCGATGCAAGTAGTTTTCCGAGTGGTGGTATCCGCAACACCTTCGAGGCGCGTGGTTATTCGGCATGGGACCCCTCGTCACCGGCTTTCGTTATCGGCGACCGTCTCTGTATACCCACTATCTTCGTAGCATACACAGGTGAGGCTCTTGACTACAAGACACCGCTCTTGCGCTCCATATCGGCGGTGAGCAAAGCCGCAGTTGCAGTAGCCAATTATTTCGACCGCAATGTGAAACGCGTATATAGTTATTTGGGTTGGGAACAGGAGTTCTTCCTTGTGGACGAGGCGTTGTTTGCTGCGCGCCCGGACCTCGTGATGACGGGGCGCACTCTTATGGGACACTCTGCCAGCAAGAACCAACAATTGGACGACCACTATTTTGGCATTATTCCGGAACGGGTGTTGCGTTTCATGACTGAACTCGAAATAGAATCGCTCAAACTTGGTATCCCCGTCAAGACACGACACAATGAGGTAGCACCCAATCAGTTTGAGTTAGCCCCCATTTATGAAGAGGCGAACCTCAGTAGTGACCACAACCAGTTGGTGATGTCGCTTATGGAACAAGTGGCACGTCGTCACCATTTCCGTGTTTTGCTTCATGAAAAGCCTTTCGGTGGTGTAAATGGTTCGGGCAAGCACTGCAATTGGTCGCTCGGTACTAACACTGGGGTTAATCTCCTTAGCCCGGGGAAGAACCCGTATCAGAATCTTCAGTTTGTTACTTTCCTTGTGAATGTGCTGATGGCTGTGCAACGCCACAACGGACTGCTCAAGGCATCCATCGTATCAGCCACCAATGCCCATCGGCTTGGTGCCAATGAGGCACCGCCCGCCATCATATCTGTCTTTTTGGGCACACAAATCACCGCGGCACTCAATCAGATAGAGCATGCCGATGTGGACAAAGGTATTATCATCAATGCCAAGAAAGAGATGAAACTCGGTGTGGGCAACATACCCGAAATCCTTCTTGACAATACTGACCGCAACCGCACCTCTCCTTTTGCCTTTACGGGAAACCGTTTTGAGTTTCGCGCAGTGGGTTCATCGGCAAACTGCGGTGCGGCCATGTTGGCTCTCAATGCCGCCGTGGCAGAACAACTGACACTTTTCCGTGAGGAGGTGGACGCTCTCATAGAGAGTGGCGAGGCCAAAGAACGTGCGTTGTTTACCGTTATCAAACGCTATTTGAATGAATGTCACGCTATCCGCTTCGATGGAAACGGCTATAGTGAAGAATGGAAACAAGAGGCTCTGCGCCGTGGGCTGGATTGCGAAACCAATGCACCGCTTGTGATTGACAACTACTTGAGTGATAGTTCAGTGACTATGTTCAAGACCACAGGCGTTCTCTCACGGGCAGAACTGATGTCACGTTGCGAAGTCAAGTGGGAGAACTACACATTGAAGATACAAATTGAATCGCGTGTATTGGGCGACCTTGTTATCAACCATATCTTGCCCGCTGCCAAACGTTACCAGACAATGCTCTTGCAGAATGTGTTGAGTGTCAAGCAGATATTCCCCGAAGATGAAGTCGGTAAACTCAACGAGCAGGACTATATCATCATCCGCCGCATTGAGAAACACGTGGCAGCGATTATCGAAGAGGTTGAGCAGATGAAGAACGCCCGCAAGCAAGCCAATCATATAGACAGTCAGCGTGAGCGTGCCATAGCCTACCATGATAATGTGGTACCTTTAATGGAGCAGATACGTGACCATGTGGATCATCTCGAACTCGTAGTGGACGACGAACTCTGGACACTGCCCAAGTACCGCGAGATGCTCTTTATCCACTAAGCATCTGCAGGCGCATGAATACCTTCAAGAAAGGTCTCTCTTTAGCGCAGATTCAGGTATTTGTGCGTCTGCAGTGACAACTGCCACTGGGGATGGGCAAGGATATATTCTACCACTTCATCGGTGTTGCGGCATGAGCATGGTTGCAGGAACAGGTAATCAGCGTTTATCTGACGAGGCCATTTCTCGACATCTTGCCCTGTAAATACCACTTTCAACTCGTTGGTATGGCGCAAAGTCACTTGACTTCCCTCTTTGGGCGAACAAGTGACCCAGTCAATGCCGGCAGGGAGTTGGTGAGTGCCATTGGTCTCGATGCAAATCTTTTTGCCTCCACGATGCAGAACCTCAATCAAGGCTTCATCAATTTGCAGCGAAGGTTCGCCGCCGGTCAGTACTATCAGCGTCTGCGGATAGGTACTCAGTTGTTCCACCTGTTGGGCTATCTCATCGGCGGTCATGTCGTGGTATTGGCTGAAATCCGTATCGCAGAAGTCACAATGCAGGTTACACCCGCTCAACCGGACGAATACTGCCGCCCGTCCCGTATGATAACCTTCACCTTGCAGACTTAGGAAAATCTCGTTAACGCGGTAGGTCTTACTCATCTCTTTCATAGATGGCAAGATTGCCTTCCGACTCTTGCACGCTCACCTTATAGCAGTTCTTCACGTGGTCGCAAATCCAGTGCGCGATATTCTCCGCCGATGGATTTACATCCAATACCTCATTGATATACTTGTGGTCAAATGTATCCTTGACAATGCGCTTGATATGTGTGAAATCGGTCACCATACCGTCTTGGTCCAATTCTTTGGACTTGCAGTAAACTACAATAATCCAGTTGTGCCCGTGTAAGGTTTCGCACTTGCTCTCATAGGTAAGTTGCAAGTTATGGGCTGCCGAAATCTCTATTCGTTTTTCTACGTAATACATAATGGTATGATTATCAAATTGTAATACTTTTATTCTGCATAGACGGTGCTGTCATTTATCCCTGCTTCACGCAGTGCCTCTCGCCGCTCGGTGCATGTGCCGCACTTCCCGCAGTGCACCTCGCTGCCCTTGTAGCAACTCCATGTCTCGCTGTAATCGATACCTAAAACCTTTCCGTGACGTGCAATATCCGCTTTGGTCAGGTTGGTATAGGGAGTGAACAACCGCACGCCATCGTAAGTACCTGCTTCTATGGCGGCATCCATCGCCTTGACGAACTCCGGACGACAGTCCGGATAAATAGCGTGGTCGCCTGAGTGATTGGCCATCAGAATCTGCTTCAAGCCGTTGTTTTCCGCCATACCTGCTGCAATGGCAAGCATAATACCGTTGCGGAACGGCACCACGGTCGAACGCATATTCTCATCATCATATTCTCCTTCCGGTACAGCATCCGCCCCCTCTAATAGTGAACTGTGAAAGTACTGGTGAATAAACTCTAACGGAATAATAATATGTTGAATACCAAGCCTTTTGCAATGCAACGAGGCAAAACTTAGTTCCTTTTTGTTATGGTTGCTTCCATAGTCAAAACTCAGTGCCAACGCAATCTGCTCTTTGTATTCATAGAGCATGGTTGTCGAGTCCAATCCGCCCGACAAGATAATGATGCTGTCTTTCATTTCAGTACCTCCGCAAAGCGGCTGACAAGCCGTTGTTTCTTCAATTCCTCGTGTTCTGCATCCGCATAGTTGGCAAACGGGTAGATGCTTATGCCGCCACGCGGTGTGAATATTCCTGTCACTTCGATGTACTTCGGATTCATCAGTTTCACCAAGTCTTTCATAATGATGTTCACGCAATCTTCGTGAAAATCACCATGGTTGCGAAACGAAAACAGGTAGAGTTTCAACGATTTTGACTCAACCATACGCTCGCGTGGGATATACGAAATCACGATAGTGGCAAAATCTGGCTGACCTGTTTTCGGGCACAGCGATGTAAATTCGGGACAATTGAATGTCACCAAGTACTCATTTTCGGGATGCTTGTTCACAAAAGTCTCCAGCATCTCAGGGGCATAATCCGTAGGATATGCCGTGTGGTGGTCGCCCAACAGGCTCACACCATCTAATTCATTAGATGTTCGCATTGTTTTCAGAGTTTTTATGTTGTATATCGGAGGAAAAACAATAGCTCCGATTTCTGACAGTTCTTTATCTTGTTTCCTGGCTCCTTATTTAATAAATCAAATATCCTGCCAATCCCGCCAACACAATCAGCAGGATAGGGTGGGATAGCACATCCACCGTTTTTGTCACCCATTTCGCGCCTTTCTTTACGAACTGCGGAAGGACTGTGAATACGCATACCAGCGTGAATATCAGCCAACTGCGCCAGTCGATAAAACTGGTAGGAGTCATCAGACAGAGTGCTGCTGCGGCTATCAATCCCAACACCGTAAAGCGCAACATACGCATTGTATTCTGAAAATATGGGCTGCGCTGGAAACGTGTATTCAATATGAAATACACTTTGCACAATGCCAGCATAATCACCAAACTCGGTAGTACGATTGCCGATGTGGCTACAACGCTGCCCCACACGCTTCCTGTGGCGGTATAGCCTACATACGTAGCGCAGTTGATTCCTATAGGACCCGGCGTTACTTGGCTGACTGCTACAATATCGACAAACTCCGACTGGGTCAGCCAGCCATGTACCTCCACTTCATGTTGTATCAACGACAATATCGCCAATCCTCCGCCGAAACCGAAAGCACCGATTTTCAGGAAACTCACAAACAACTGCCAATAAATCATCCCCGCCTCCTTTCTTTCAACCAAGTGTACGCCAGCGTGGCAACTACGGTAATCAGTATCACCCATACGGGGGACAATCCGCCTTTCCATATCACCAATGCTCCTGCAATCGGTACTAAAGCGGTACTCCAACCAATCTTTGCGTTCTTTGCCATGCGGCATAACGGAGCCGCTATCAAGGCCACCACTGCAGGACGGACTCCCTTGAACACTGTCTCAACAGCGGGCTGGTCTTTGAAGTCCTGGAATACCATGGCTATGGCCAGAATTATCAAGAAAGAGGGCAATACTGCGCCCAATACTGTGGCAATCACACCGCGCCAACCATACACGCGCCAACCGATGAACACAGCCGAATTGACGGCTATCAACCCTGGGGCAGCCTGCGCCAATGCAATCATGTTCAGAAATTCCTCCTCATCAATCCAACGCTTCCGCTCTACCACCTCTTTTTGTACCAAAGGCAGCATTGCATACCCCCCACCCAAAGTGAATGTTCCAATCTTCAGGTAGGTCCAAAACAACTCAAAGAATTTCTTCAAAACTTCCCCTTTTTGTACCTATTGTTCGCGTATTTGTTGTTTGATGAATTTCACCAGCATATTGATGGCGGCATTATTGTGTCCGCCTTGGGGAATTATCACATCTGCATAGCGTTTGCAGGGCTCAATAAACTGTTCGTGCATGGGTTTCAGCACACGCTGATAACGTTCCATCACGCCCTCTACCGTACGTCCGCGCTCCACAATATCGCGTTGCACCACACGTATCAGGCGGTCATCCGCGTCCGCATCCACAAATATCTTCAAGTCCATCTGCTCGCGCAAATGATAGTCCCGCAATGCCATAATCCCCTCTACCACCACAATCTCGCGCGGTTCAATATGTATGGTTTCTTTCTGACGGGTGCAGGTGAGATAATCATAGACAGGCTGCTCTATCGCCTCGCCGTTTTTCAGCATCTCAATCTGCTTCACCAGCAATGGCCATTCGAAAGCATCGGGGTGGTCGAAATTGATGTTTTGACGCTCTTCTACGGGCACATGACTGCTGTCTTTGTAGTAGGAATCTTGCGGAATAACCACCACTTCGCCTTTGGGCAGACGCTCTGTCAGTTTCTTTACCACCGTTGTTTTACCCGAGCCGGTGCCGCCCGCAATGCCGATAATAAACATATCTGTTTGGGTCTTATGTCTTTTTCGGGCGACAAAGGTACTGCTTTTTCGCGACAAAAACAATACCGGATACGCAATTTGTGCATCCTGAACGATTGCTTTTTGTCAAAACTCTTGTATATCCGCTTTTTTTGTAGTACCTTTGCGCCGTCTAATACAAAATGGTATGAATACACGCCGCATAATCTCATTTTCGCTCCGTAGTGCTGTCATTATGTCGCTTATGGCGATATGTTTCCCCTTGCAAGCGCAGGGCGTACCGTCTTCCGATAATATGATTCAGCCCAAAAGCGAGTGGCTGGACGCCTATCCCAAGCATGTGGGCTTTACGTGGGGGGCGTCGGCGAGTTTCAATAGTAACTATATCTGGCGCGGTCTGCACGTGGCGGGACCTTGTGTGCAGGCGGATGCCACGGTGGGCTATGGCGGTTTCTTTGTGAATCTGTGGGGCAACATCGGTGCTACCGACTGGACATTCACCGGCCTGAATCCCGAGGTGGATATGACCATCGGTTTTAGCCGTTGGGGGCTTCAGTTCTACTATATTCACATGTATTATTTCGACCGTTATGCCGATGGCACGCGTTCCCGTTTCTTTGATATGCACAACTATGCCCCCGGCTGCGGTGGCACTACAGGTGAATGGCGTTTGGCATACCGCGTGAGTAACCGGTTGCCGCTCAGCGTCTTGGTCGCGTTGCGCACTTTCGGACGAGACGGGTATCTTGATGACGATGGCAATTTGAAGCGCGCCTATTCCACCTACATTGAATTGGGCTATGATGTGGCTTTGCCGCACGACTGGACACTTATGCCTCGTGTCGGAATGACACCAGCCAAGAGTATGTACACAGGCTATCAGGGTGACTTCGCTGTGACATTGGTTGGATTGAAACTGCAGAAGCAATGGGCATTCGACGGTTTTGCCGTGCAGGCATTTGCACATGCCATGCTGAATCCGTGGCGAGTGACAGCGGAGAACCTGATTCTTCCTATTTCACAGGCAAGCAACCAAAAACTGAGCCTTTCAGTGGGGTGCAGTATCGGCATCTGATTTGCTGGTGGAAGAACGTTATATTGCAATATCTTAATATGGTTATCAGTTGTCTATGGGTTGCTCATCCCTTGCACATCCCTTGCTGATTATCGCGGGTCTCTCGCGGGTCGATAGTGAGGTGATTTGTAAAATATGCTAATGCGAACGGAGCGTAGAAAGAGAGACGCGGGAACCGGTTTCGCACAGAGATAAGACAAGGGCTGCCTAAAGTGAGTAGGCAGCCCTTGTAAAGATGCTTATTTGTACATAAAACGCTTGATGGATTTTTTGGGTGTCTTTTCAAACTCTTTGTCCACCAACTCGATACTTGCCACTTTGGCAAATCCCGGCAACTGCTCGTTGAGCCGTTTGAGGTTCTCTTTCATGAGTCGGTTGATTTGCTCTTTGTCGCCTATGGAAGTGTCGGGGAAGACCAGACCGACGAGTTTGCCTTTGCGCTCTACGACTACCGATTCGGCTACGCCATCCAAAGAATTGAGTTTGTCTTCGATTTCCTCCGGGTAGATATTCTGACCATTGGAGCCGAGGAGCATGTTTTTAACACGTCCGCGAAGGAAGACGTTGCCCTTGTGGTCGATGACGCCCACATCGCCGGTGCGCATCCAACCGTCGTCAAGGAAGGCCTCTTCAGTGGCCTGCTGGTTCTTGTAGTAGCCCAACATCACGCCTGCGCCGCGGAGCAGAATCTCGCCTTCTTTCTCGTAGGGGTTGTCGCTGTTGACGCGCAACTCGAGGTGGTCAACCACACGCCCGCACGATTTGGGCGCGTAGGTGAGCCAGTTGGCGTAGCAGACAAGAGGCCCGCACTCGGTCATACCGTAGCCGCACGTGTAGGGGAAATGTATCTGCTGCAGGCATTTTTCGACATCGCCGTTGAGCGCGGCACCGCCGATGATGAGAATCTCGAGTTTGCCGCCGAAAGCATCCATGAGTTTTTTATAGACCTTGCGGCGGATGGGGCGGTTGATGAGCGGCATATTCCACAGCGTCTTCACAGGCTGCTTTTGAATGGCAGGGAAAATACTCTTCTTGAATATCTTTTCGATGACCAAAGGTACCGTCAGAATCATGTAAGGCTGCACATCGTGGAAAGCCTTGAGCATGATAGGAGCCGTGACGTTGCGCGTGATAAAATTGATGTGCGTGCCGCCTGCCATTTGGTAGAGCAACTCGAACATCATGCCGAACATGTGGGCAAGCGGCAGAATACTGACGATACTTTGCCCCGGATGGTTGGGGATATTGGTCTGACCATATACCACATTGGCGCTAAGACTGCGGTGGGTGAGCATAACACCTTTGGGCGAGCCTGTAGAACCCGAAGTGTAGTTGATAAGTGCCAATTCATCGTGGTTGTCGGTGGGTAGATTGACATTGCGGATACTGTAGCCTTTCGGGTAGTGTTCTTGGAAGATTTTATCGATGAAATCGGACGAAACTGCTTGTCCTGCGATGGAAGAAAAGTCGTCCAGCGATATGATAGAAACCAACTGCGGCATCTGTGCAGGGTCGAGGCGTCGCATGATAGTGGGGCTGACAAAAAGCAGTTTCGAGTCGGAGTGACGCACCAGTTCATGGATACTTTCCGTGGTGAAATCGGGCAGGATGCTGACTACCACGCTGCGATGTGCCAGTGTGGCAAGGAAAGCCAAGCCCCAGTTGGAGCAGTTGCGTCCGCAGATAGAGACTTTGTCGCCGGCTCCGACCCCGAGGTGGTCGAAGAGAAGTTCGAGACGTGCCATTTGTTCTGCCACCTGTCCGTAGGTGTAGGAGTGGTCGCCATCATAATCGGTGAGCGCAGGGGCATTCCAGTTGCCCTTCAAAACCTCGTGAATGAGGGTGAAATAATGGTCTGTACTTTTCATACGTATTTTGTTTTGTCTGTTGTTTGCGCGGGAAACATTGCAAAAGTACCTTTTTTATCAGACTCTTCCAAAAAAGAGGTCTGCCTCCGCCGTCAAAGGTACAAATGCCGGAAAATAGGGGTGAAATTTGCAAATGTGGGGTAAAAGTAGTACCTTTGCACTCATAAAACGAACTGAGAATTATGGGCGAGGAAGAGATAAAACAGGCACCAAGCAGTTACAACGACGACAACATTGTCCACCTTGACGACCGCGAACATATACGCCGCCGCCCGGGTATGTACATCGGCAAACTGGGCGATGGCAACCATTCGGACGACGGTATCTACGTGCTTATTAAGGAGACGATAGACAACTCCATCGACGAGTACCGCATGGGCGAGGGCAAGGTGATAGAGGTGAGCGTGACGCCCGTCTCCACCACTGAAGAAGGCAAAGGGGAGCGTGTGCGTGTGCGCGACTACGGGCGCGGTATCCCATTGGGGAAGATGGTAGAGGCAGTGTCGCTGCTGAACACCGGCGGAAAGTACGATACCAAGGCATTCAAGAAGTCGGTGGGCTTGAACGGTGTGGGTACGAAGGCGGTGAATGCGCTGAGTATGGACTTTGTGGTGCAGTCGTTCCGCGACGGGAAGACACGCCGCGCGGAGTTCCACCAAGGGCATCTGGTGTCGGACACTGATGTGCAGGAGTACGATGGACCCGAGAAGCGGGGAACGCTGGTGGAGTTCGTGCCCGACAACTCGCGCGGACTATTCGAGAATTACCACTTTCGCCCTGATTTCATCGAGACTTTGATGCGCAACTATGCGTATCTGAATACAGGTCTAACGCTGGTGTACAATGGCAAGAAGTTCTCCTCGAAGAACGGACTGTTAGACCTCTTGACCGACAATATGACGGTGGAACCGCTGTATCCTATCATTCATATCTCAGGCGAAGACATAGAGATAGCCCTCACACACACCAACCAGACGGGCGAGGAATACTACTCGTTTGTGAACGGACAGCACACCATTCAGGGCGGCACGCACCAGGCGGCGTTCCGCGAAGCGATAGGACGTACCATCAAAGAGTTCTACAACAAGAACCTGGACCTCAGCGACATACGCAACGGCGTAGTGGGAGCCATAGCCATCAACGTGTCGGAACCCGTGTTTGAGAGCCAGACCAAGGTGAAGTTGGGCTCGAAAGACATGTCCCCCGAGGGCGGGTTGTCGGTAAACAAGTTTGTGAACGACTTTGTGAAGCAGCAACTGGACAACTACCTGCACAAGCACCCTGAGGTGACGGAGGTAATGCTGCAGAAGATACAGGACTCGGAGAAAGAGCGCAAGGCGATAGCGGGTGTGACGAAAGCCGCACGGGAACGCGCCAAGAAGAACCTGCTCAACAACCCGAAACTGCGCGACTGCCAGGTGCATTTCAACGACACGAAGCCGGTGAAATCGGCAAAAGATGCAGATGACGACCTGCGGCAGGAGAGCAGTATATTCATCACCGAGGGACTGTCTGCGTCAGGTTCCATCACAAAGAGCCGCGATGTGCGCACGCAAGCCGTGTTCTCGCTGCGTGGGAAGCCGTTGAATTCGTACGGATTGAGCAAGTCGGTGGTGTATGAGAACGAGGAGTTCAACTGCCTGCAATCGGCACTCAATATAGAGGACGGGCTCGATGAATTGAGGTATAACAAGGTGATTATCGCTACCGATGCCGATGTGGACGGTATGCACATCCGTCTGCTGATGCTGACCTTCTTCCTGCAGTTCTTCCCAGACCTTGTCAAGAAAGGGCATGTGTATATCTTGCAGACGCCGCTCTTCCGCGTGAAGAACAAGAAAGAGACGCGCTACTGCTACAGCGAGGAGGAACGTGTACAGGCGATTGACGACCTGAAACCCAATCCGGAAATCACCCGGTTCAAGGGATTGGGTGAGATAAGTCCCGATGAATTCAAGGGCTTTATAGGGGCGGGTATCCGTTTGGACCAGGTGACGCTGCGCAAGGAAGACGCCGTGGGCGAGTTGCTGAATTTCTATATGGGCAAGAATACCAGCGAGCGGCAGAACTTCATTATCGAAAACCTCGTGGTGGAAGAAGACAAAGCAGAGGAGGAGTAAGTATGTTGCCATTGATGTTATTCGTTTGTTTGGGCGTTTTCATCGTGGTGGTATTCGAGATACGTGCCCGCAAAGAGCAGAAGAAAGATACTTCCGAACCTGAAAAGACTGCCCCGAAGCCGGTGGTAACCGATGGAGAATGCTGCGGACAGCACTTGGTCTGTGAGCGCGAGACGCTGCTACAGACCAACGCCAAAGTCGAGTACTATGACGATGAAGAGTTAGATGCTTTGGCAGGCATAGCCCCGGAAGACTACACCGAGGAGCAACACCAAATGATACGCGAAGTGTTTGATACGCTGCAAGAAAAGGATGTTCCGGGCTGGGTGCGCAGTCTCCAACTGCGCAACATTCAGTTGCCTGCCGACATACGCGAGGAGGCGTTGCTGATTGTGGTGGAACGCCGCAGCAGATAGATTCCCACACCTACCAATACAAGGCTCAAGACGCCTACCCACCATGTGCCGCCCGTGCCGAAGGCGTCCATATTGCTTGTGTCCCAACCTGCCTTATGGGCTGTGAAATAGACCACTACCGCAAGGGCGTTGTTGGTGAAGTGCATCAGTATCGGCAGCCACATACTGCCCGACCACACCAATGCATAGCCGAATACAGCTCCTAATAGCATACGCGGGATAAAGCCGTAGAACTGGCAATGTATCGCCGAGAAGATGATAGCGGTTGCCCATATTGCAATATGGGGTGTGCGTGTGCAGGTACGCGGAGTGAAGATATGTTGCAGCACACCGCGGAAAGTCAGTTCCTCTGCCATGGCAGGAAGGAGTGCCATGAGCAGGATATTTACCACGAATATCCCGATGGAATCGGTCAAAAGGAAGCGTTCAGTAAGTACTGCAGCCGCCTCTTCCTGCTGCTGCATCCACGCCTCTATGCCAGATAAGCATGCAGGTAAGGTCACCTGCTGGTTGAGGTAACTGAGAAGGTTGATTCCGGGAGAGGCAACCAAGATAAGAAGAACTGCAATTATTGCCGATTTCATCGGCATGGATTGGTCCAAATACAGCCATTTCATCGGCTTCCCGCTCCACAAGTATGCCATTAGGAAAGGGGGCAACAAAAATGTGGCTGTGGTTTGCAAGAGCTGAAACCATTTCAGCGATTCCACCGAGGTTTTGTCGGGCACCAGCATCCATACGGCAAATGCCGCCATAGTGAACAACGCCATACAGCAGAGCCACTGTATGGATTTCACCAAGACTGATGAATCTTTGTATTTTCCGCGTAATGTCATATACTACATCCTTATACAAAAAATGAAGGCTATACACCTTCATTTTCCGCTTGCTTTCGCTTGTCGGGATGACAAGATTTGAACTTGCGACCTCCGGTCCCCCAGACCGTTGCGCTACCGGACTGCGCCACATCCCGAAGAAAAGAATCTACGCTGTTTTTACTCTTTCTTTCGAAAGCGACTGCAAAGATACTGCTAATTTTTGGTTTGTGCAAATAAAAAGCACAAAATCTACACTTTTAGCCGTTCCTTTGTGGTATTTTTAGTAAGCGATGGCGAAAATCACGCGCTGTTTGCTGGGTTTGCCAGTGACCATGCAGGTGCCGGGGACGTGGTCGCTTTCGAACGGAATGCAACGGATGGTTGCCTTGGTGTCGTTCTTGATTTTCTCCTCGGTCTCGGGCGTGCCGTCCCAATGGCAGAGCAGGAAGCCCCCTTTCTTAATCTCCTCCTTGAACTCGTCGTAGGAATTGACCTCACGGGTGTTGGCAAGGCGGAAGTCGAGAGCTTTCTTGTAGATGTTGCTCTGTATCTCTTCCAAGAGGTTTGCGATGGTGTCCTCGATGCCGTCCATGGTGATAGTCTCCTTGGTCATGGTGTCGCGGCGGGCAATCTCCACGGTGTTGTTCTCCAAATCACGGCTGCCGACAGCAAGACGCACAGGCACACCTTTGAGTTCGTAGTCGGCAAACTTGAAGCCCGGAGTGGATTTCTCGCTGGTGTCCACTTTGATGCGGATGCCGCGCTGTTTGAGGTTATCAGCAATGGGGGTCACCTTGGCGAGGATAGCGTCCAACTGCTCCTGCGTCTTGAAGATAGGCACGATAACCACCTGAATAGGAGCAAGATGCGGCGGCAGTACGAGTCCGTTGTCGTCGGAGTGCGTCATGATGAGCGCACCCATCAGGCGGGTTGAGACGCCGAAAGAGGTAGCATACGGATACTCGTATTTGTTCTCCTTGCTGAGGAACTGTACGTCAAAGGACTTGGCAAAGTTCTGTCCGAGGAAGTGGCTGGTGCCGGCTTGCAACGCCTTGCCGTCCTGCATCATAGCTTCTATACAATAGGTCTCGACAGCCCCTGCGAAACGCTCGTTGGGCGACTTGACACCCTTGACAACAGGTATTGCCATGATGTTTTCTGCCACGTCGGCATATACGCGGAGCATCTGTCGCGCAAAGGCATCCGCCTCTTCGGCTGTGGCATGAGCGGTGTGCCCCTCTTGCCAAAGGAACTCGGCGGTACGCAGGAAGAGGCGCGTGCGCATCTCCCAACGCATGACGTTGCACCACTGGTTGCAGAGGATAGGCAGGTCGCGGTAACTGGAAATCCAGTTCTTGTAGGTGGACCAGATAATGGTCTCCGACGTAGGACGGATGATGAGTTCCTCCTCGAGTTTGGCATTGGGGTCCACAATGACGCCTTTGCTCTCGGGGTCGTTCATCAGACGATGGTGCGTGACAACGGCACACTCCTTGGCAAAACCTTCCACATGCTCCGCCTCGCGACTGAAATAGGACTTCGGAATCAGCAGCGGGAAATAGGCGTTCTTCACACCGTATTCTTTGAAACGCGTGTCCAATGCTTGCTGGATACGCTCCCAAATCTCGTATCCGTAAGGCTTGATGACCATACAGCCACGCACAGCCGATTGCTCGGCGAGGTCAGCCTTAACCACTAATTCGTTGTACCACTTCGAGTAGTCTGTTGCTCGGGGAGTGAGTTTCTGGAAATTTGCCATTATCTTAGTTTGTATTGTTTACGTAGTTGTTCAAATTGGTCGGGGTGGGACTTAAGTTGCTGACTGACACGACTCAACCACCCCTTGTCGGAATCACCTTGCAAAGGTACTGCTTTTTTGTTGATTGACAAAGCGGGGAGCCCGAAAAAACGGCACAAAGCCTGCAGGCACATCTCGCTTGCCCTCATTTTGCCCGCCAACGAGTAGCCTGCGATGTGGTAGGATGCCAAGTCTGCGACCTGCACAAGGGCTTGATTGACAGCGGGTTCTCCTTCCCAACAATCTATGCAAAGGCGCATACCGCGTCCCTGCGGGGTCTGCTTGTGTTGCAGCAACGCCTGCTCGTCCACCACGCCTCCGCGGGCTGCGTTGATGAGCAGCACATCGGGTTTGCATTGGCGGAGAAACGCCTCATCGGCAAGGTGGTAGGTCGGGTAGGGACCATCTTTGGTGAGAGGGGAGTGAAAGGTGATAATATCGCAGTTTCGCGCGATTTCATCGGGTCCGACACCTATCCCGAGAGGCGGGTCAGAGACCAGAACACGGTAGCCTTTGCGCTCTGCCATGGCGGCGACAAGGGTGCCTACACGCCCGTATCCGACCACGCCAATCGTTGGTGGTTGGTTAGAGGATGGGGATGGGGTGAGTGTATCGAGAGCTTCCTCCACATAGTCGCATACCGCCTGTGCATTGCACCCCGGGCATGCCGTCCAAGTGATGTCGTGTTGGCGGCAATAATCCGTGTCTATGTGGTCGTAGCCGATGGTTGCCGTTGCCACAAAGCGTACCTTGCTACCCGCGATAGACCCGCGACAGACCCGCGAGCGGGTGCGTATGATGAGGGCGTCAGCATCACGTACGGATTGCGGCGTAAATTCCTCGGGAGCGATGTGTCGCACTTCGGCATAATCGTCCAGCACACCGTCCAGAAAAGGAATGTATTTGTCAATCAGTACGCGCACGAAAGGTTAGTTGTATTTGATGTTGTCTATCAAGCGTACAGGGCCGCAATAGACTGTTACGCAGCCGATTGCGTGGTCGAATGACGTGGCAGGCTGCAGGGTAGTTTGGTCCACGATAGAGTAGTACTCCACCTCCAACCCAAGTATGGCGTTGATGGTGTCGATGACACGCTGTTGCACCTCTGCCACAGAGGCAGTTTTTGCCCATTCCAACGAGGCGAAGAGTGTCTTGGATATGTTGACGGCAGTCTGTTTTTCCTCATTCGACAGGCGCTCGTTGCGGCTGCTGAGTGCCAACCCGTTGGCTTCGCGCACGATGGGGCAGCCTATGATTTGGAGTTCGCCGAAAGTACCGCTTAATGAGGAACGCTCCACCATGTGGTGGATGATAGCCAGCTGCTGGTAGTCCTTCTCGCCGAAATAGGCGCGTGTGGGGTGTATCAGGTAAAAGAGGCGGCTCACCACCTGGACTACTCCGTTGAAGTGTCCAGGGCGCATCTTGCCTTCCATGACCTCGTCTAATCCTGCGAAATCAAACGAAAACGGTTTCTCCATTTCCTCGGCGGTGTACATCTCTTCGGGCGTCGGCGCGAACACAAAATGTACGCCCAGCGAGGAGAGCAACTCCGCGTCACGATGGAGGTTGCGGGGATATTTGGCGAGGTCCTCTTTGTTGTTGAACTGTGTCGGATTCACAAACACGCTCACGAAGCAGACATCGTTTTCCGCTACGGCGCGGCGCACCAGTGAGGCGTGCCCCTGATGCAATGCGCCCATGGTGGGCACGAGTCCGATGGTCTTTCGTTGGCGCACACAAGCCGCCACTTGGCGTGTAAGTTCTTGTTTGGTTGTCAGTATCTGCATAGAAATTTGAAAAACAAGTATCTTCTTATCGAAAAAGCCCGCAAAGGTACAAAAAATATGTATAAAAAGAAAATTTTTAGAAAAAAATGCAGGAAATATCGTTTTTTTTTCGTACCTTTGTAGCGGGAAATAAATCCACACTAAAATTTATGTCTATGAAAGAGCCCAATCGCATCTTGTTTGTTTCGCAGCAGATATATCCGTATCTGGATGCAGAAAACCCTATTCGAATGCTCAATCGCCAGTTGCCGGAATTATTTCAATCCAGCGGTTACGAGACCCGGACTTTTATGCCCAAATTCGGAGAAATCAACGAGCGTCGCAACCAGTTGCACGAGGTGATTCGCCTTTCCGGCATGAACCTGATTATCTCGGATTCGGACCATCCGCTGCTGATAAAGGTGGCGAGCATCCAATCGGCACGTATTCAAATCTATTTCATAGACAACGATGATTATTTCCGCCGTCGCAAAGGGTGTGCTGATGAGCACGGCGTAGAGTATGCCGATAACGATGAACGATGCATTTTCTTTGCACGCGGCACATTGGAGACCGTGAAAAAATTGCGTTGGACGCCTAATATCATCCAATGCTCCGGATGGATGTCGGCACTCTCTCCTTTATATATAAAGAAAGCGTATGCGGATACGCCGTTT
The DNA here is from genome assembly GCA_934667275.1 of uncultured Bacteroidales bacterium. Taxonomy (GTDB): domain Bacteria; phylum Bacteroidota; class Bacteroidia; order Bacteroidales; family Paludibacteraceae; genus Colicola. The sequence goes on from CAKULK010000002.1 coordinate 172,359, forward strand.
TTCGGCAATGCCAAAGTGGTGCTGTCGCTTGATGACGAGGAGTTTAAAACGCCTTTTGGCACAAAATTTGCAGAAAAACTGCTGATTGACGGCGTTTTGCAGAATGATGTACGCAGTATTGCAGGACTTCCGGTGGGGTATGAAGACTTGATGCGTTTGGCGATTGACTACTCCGATGCCATCGTTTTGTCCACTCCGACCGTTAATCAAAGGCTGCTCAACTATGCCCAGAACAGCGGTAAGCCCATTATGCCATTCTCAGGTGAAGACAAGAATGCGTACTTGAACTTTTACAATGACCTGTTGCCAAAAGAATGAATAAAAGACTGATATTCAATTGTTTGCTTATCTTCCTGCTTTTCGGGGCAGTAGGATGTGAGAACGATGCGACTAATGCCGGCGAATCCTCGCTGCGCAATGAGGATAGGATATATGTGAAAGCGGACACATTTGCCGTGCAGTCGATGTTGGGAGCCTGCTCTGCCATCAGCGTGGCCCCCGATTCATTTCTGTTGGGCGAGTGTGATACCCATTTCGGGACTTTGCAAGCAGATATCCTTACTCAGTTGGCATGTCCGGTCGGGTTTGAATACCCGTCTGCCAGTACTGCTGAAGTGGATTCGATATGCCTGTTTTTGTACTACAACAACTGGTACGGCGATGGCAAAGCACCATTGGGAGTGACCGTGTATGAGATGGATCGTGCCACTCTCTACTACGACAACCGTTATCCGAGTGACACTACCTTGTCTTCGTTCTGCAGTATGGACGAATCTGTTCATATTGCCCCAGTTTCCCGTATTGTGTTCGCAAGCGAACCGACTGATACTGTGTATTCTTCGTCACTCGGAAAGTATGTGCCTTACATACGACTGAAATTATCGGACGATTTTGCCCAGCGTTTCTTCCAAATACGGGATTTTTCTTCTCAAGAGAGTTTTAACGAGGTGTTTAAGGGGTTGTATATCAAATCGGATTTTGGTGCCGGCACTATTTTGTACGTTACCAATATCTCTATGGCTGTTTACTACCATTTTACTTATCCGCAAGCCTATACGGGCAAAGACACAATTCTAACTGATGTGAAAGCGTTCTATGCCAACTCTGAGGTGCGTCAGATAAATCGCTACATATACCCGAATAGACAGCAGATTATCAATCAGTTAGACCAAGTAAGAGACACAAATTTCATTGTGGCTCCGGCAAACATATACACACGATTGTCGGTTCGTATGGACTCTATTTTTAACAGGATGGAAGACAGATTAGGCGATCCGGAAGGCTATCGCGTGTATGTCAATCGGGCAAATTTGAAAGTGGATGTATTGTATAATAACGAGACTTCTTCGCGACCTCGTGATAATTGGGATACTCCGGCAAATTATATGCTGCTCATCAAAGAAAGCAGTTTTGAGTCGTTCTTTGCGAAGAACGAACTACCGTCTGATACCGTTGCTATTCTTGGAACATTGACTGCTGCGACGGACAGTTTGGCAAACGTGACTTATAGTTATTCCTACGACCTTTCGGGGCTGCTAACTAATCAGTTACGTATGAAGGAACGTACTGACCGTCTGGATTTCCTGTTGGTACCTGTATCCGTGAAAACATCTTCTTCATCATCTTCTAGTACAACTACTATTACTGCAGTACGACCTTTGCAGAGTATTTCTGCCACTTGTATTCGTTCAGCAAGCAATCCCGATGATCCGATGGATATAGAAATGGTGTATTCGGGTTTTAACAAAACAAGACACTAAAAATAAATGCCACAATGATGCTGCGTTAAGCATATTGTGGCATTTATTTTGTGACCCCGCTGGGACTCAAACCCAGGACCTTCAGAACCGGAATCTGACACTCTATTCAACTAAGCTACGGGGCCTTGTATTCGTATTCGGAACCTAATTGCGACGGTTGCCGACCAAAATAAGAATATAATATATCAATGTACCCAAGGATGCCAAAGCCGCAACCACATAGGTATAAGCCGCACTGCGTAGTGCGGCGGCAGCCATTGGGGTAGTCTCCCGATTAGTGATACCCGCCTCATTAAGCCATGCCACAGCACGCGTGCTGGCGTTGATTTCAACCGGCAAGGTGAGGAAAGCAAACAATGTAGTCAAACCATATAGCACTATACCTGCCTCCAAAAGTTGCGGAAAAGAATTTATCAACAGGATACCTGCCAATAAAACCCACGTCACCCAGCGCGAAGAAAACTCCACTACGGGAACCAATGCATTGCGTACCTTGAGCGGTGCATACGCCCTGGCGTGCTGTACTGCATGACCACATTCATGGGCAGCCACCGCTGCTGCAGCCACAGAATTGGACGAATAGACAGAATCGGAAAGATTAACCGTCTTATTCCGAGGATCATAGTAATCCGTAAGATGCCCTTTGGTAGATACCACCTGTACATCGGTAATGCCATTATCACGCAACATCTTCTCTGCCACTTCTCGCCCTGTCAAACCCAATGGTACTTGAGAATACTGCTTGAAACGACGGTTGAGCAACGTGCTAACGGCCCAACTGACAAGTGCTATACTTATGAATAATGCCCAATACATTGTCTTTTTTGTTGTTAAATAGTTAATTATTAATGGTTTAATGGCTTTGTTATCAATGGTTTTCGTCGGCACACTTTACACGTACCATACACGTAAAGTGAAAAACGAGTCGGATTGAAGTTGGCGAAACGTTTGTCTGCCATCATGCGATTGATGGTAGAATCTTTCACATCACTCACTCGTCCGCAACGCTGGCAGATGATTTGAATACTTGAAGCACCCGCCTGCACTACTTCGTACTGTCCCGCCCGCACGCCGAACTCTTTGCTCAACCGATGGATTATTCCAGCCTTTTCAAAGAGTGTCAGCGTATTGTATATTGTGGCACGGCTGATGGTCAGTTCCGTAAGCCCTAACTGCAACTGCTCTGCAGAGAAACACCGTAATGCACAAACTTGAGACAAAATGACCTCACGTTCTCGTGTACGGCGCAACCCCTGTTCCTCGGAATAGGCACGCAGACGTTCTGCGGCACGACGATATATGTCATCAGTCTTGTTCGGCATCAAATGCTTTTTATGTATGCACGGCGGCGTTTATGTACCTTATGCGGTAACGTCTCCCAATTGGCCTGATTTTTGTAGTTGGTCTCCATGATAGAAGTTGTCTCTACGCGTTGGATACCATACTTGAGAAAATACGGATGCTGATCCATCAAAATAACGGCATTGATACCTTTGTCTTGGTAGTCGGGGCGTACCGCTATCAGCAGCAAATCAAATGCCTCAATTCTCTTGGCGCGCAAGGCCTTCAGCAAATGATACCAACCGAATGGGAACAAGCGTCCGCGACATCTGCGTAGTGCTTTCGACACATCAGGCATACCAACGCCTACACCTACCACTTCGTCATGCTCATTGACCACAATTGTCACGAAATCAAAGTTCACAAGCGGGAAGTACATATTGCAATAGTACCATTTCTGCTTATCCGTCAGAGGTTGAAAGTTATATAATTTCTGGTAAGCCGTATCAATCACATCCATATACTGCTTACCGTATTTGCTAACTAACTCTTTGCAACTGCGTACCTTGTCTACACGCACATGACTACGCTCCCGCACGATTGAATCGATACGCACCAAACGTTCTGGCATCTCTTTCGGCGGATACAATTGAAATTCTATCCAATCATTCTCTTTTGTCAGCCCGTAATGCTCCATGTGACGCTCGTAATAGGGAAAATTGTACAACGAGGCCATCGGTGCCAAATACTCAAAACCTTCTATCAGCAACCCTTCGAAATCAAAGTCTGTAAAACCTACCGGACCATTGATGGCATCCATCCCTTTTGATTTTCCCCAAGCAGCCACGGCATCCAATAAAGCGCGGCTCACCTCCTCATCGTCAATAAAATCCATCCAACCGAAACGCACGTGGTTAACATTCCACTGCTTGTTGGCTGCATAGTTGATAATTCCTGCTATACGGCCAACAGGTCGTCCGTTTTTGTACGCCATATATAAAATATGGTCACAAACCTCATGTGCCGGATTTTTCTTTATGTCAAAAGTATTCAGTTCATCTAATATCAAATGCGGGCAAAAATTCTCACAATTTTTGTATAAATCATTTCCAAACTCCACAAATTTCAAGCGTCCATAACGTGTGGTGATTTGCCTTATTTCTATCGCCATTTTCGCAAAATATACCTAAATTGAGCGCAAAATTACAAATAATTCCGAAAAACTCCAAATATGTCGAGTTTTTTTTGTAATTTTGCAACCGATTTCGTGTCTATACGGGTAGTTTGTCTATAATGTGTTGGGGAGGTACCGACTGACTAAAGATGCGAGATCTAAAATAGTCAAGAACATTAGGGTATGGAAAAGTTATCATCGGTAGCGGTTTATTGCTCCAGTTCAAGCAAAGTGCGGACTTCTTATGTGAAAGCAGCAGAGCGTTTGGGAGAATTGTTGGCAAATGCCCATATACGTTTAATATATGGAGATGGCGGCATCGGATTGATGGCGGCCGTGGCCCAAGGTGCTTTAAGTCATGGAGGAGAGGTGGTGGGAGTGATTCCTAAGTTTATGGTAGAACAGGGATGGAATAATCCTGCCAGCACTCGCACGATTGTGACTCAAACGATGCATGAACGCAAAGCCACAATTTGTGATTTGGCGGATGCTATGGTGGCACTCCCTGGAGGTATCGGTACTTTTGAAGAACTGTTGGAGTGCCTGACATGGAAACAATTAGGATTGCACACGCACCCTGTGGTGATTCTAAATACTGATGGTTACTATAATAGATTGTTGGATTGTCTTGACTATATGGTGGACGAGCAAATGATGCGTCCTGTCCATAAAAAGATGTATTGTGTAGTAGAGCAACCGGAAGATGTTATACCTGCTATTCTGTCGGCACCCGAATGGGATGCTCAAACAAGAAGATTAGCATCAATTTAAGATTCGGCAGTGGATGTTGTGTCGCACATATCATCTCCGTATTCCCAGTCATGGGTGGCTTGGATGTTGTTTGGCTTAATGGTGCTGTTTCTGCTAAACCATTTCTCACAAATGGCAATAGCAGAAAGTATCCGCAGTGTTTTCAGTAGAGCAGAACGTAATTATGGCGGACGCACCAAAGGTATTGGGGGAACGATAGGGGCTATGGTTTTCAGGCTAGGAATGATTGCACTGATAGTGTACTTGGTTATGGATAATGGGGAAGCCTTCACTATTTTCAAGTACTTGAAAATAGTTGGAGTTGTGATGTGCATATATGCTTTGCAAATGCTGTTGGCAACCATAGTGGGTTTTGTATTCCTGCCATCTATGCAAATGGTAATAATGACAGAGCAATATGATTCTATTCGCAATTTGGTATGTGTTTTGCTATGGCCGGTAGCTTTGCTAATAATGAATATACCTAATAAATTGATGATGTATATCTTGTGTGGTCTTGTAGCGATAGTATTTACTTCGGTTGTATTAGTGAAGGGAGTGCAATTCTTTTATCGTAATGCTTTGACTCCATTCTATATTATATTGTATTTCACAAGTCTTGAGGTGGTGCCTATGATGGGCATACTGCTTTGGGCAAAACATATTGTATGATGAAAAAGATAACCAATATCCTCATCTCTCAACCTCGTCCTCAAACGGAGAGAAATCCTTATGCTGAAATGGAGATGCAATTTGGTGTGTGTTGTGATTTTCAGCAACTTATCCGTATAGAAAGTTTGACTGCCCGTGAATTCCGCGACCAACACATCTATTTAGAGGACTATACTGCAATTCTCTTAAATTCACGTTTGGGTGCAGACTACTTTTTCCATCTTTGTGAAGAACTTCGTTTTCAAGTACCGGAGACGATGCACTATTATTGTATCTCAGATGCTGTTGGCAACTATCTGCAAAAATACATTCAATACCGTAAACGGCGTGTATTTATTGCGGAAAATAATAAATTTGAGACACTTTTGCCAGCGATGTACCGCCGTCCCAACGAAAAATACCTCATGGTAATGTCTGATGTACACAGCGATGACGACATCAATATGTTTGCAAGTCACAAAATCACTGTGAAGCCCGCAGTCATGTACCGCACGGTCCCCATTGAATGGCCTGCTGACAAACCATTCAATTATGACATGATTGTGCTGTTCACTCCTTCCGGTGCTGCCGCATTGCGCAAGAATTTCCCCGATTGGGAGCAAGGAGACACTGTGATAGCTTGCTTTGGCGCTAATACCGCCGCAGCATTAGAAGAGAACGGATTGCGCGCTGACATTAAGGCTCCAACTCCTGAATGTCCGAGTATTACAACTGCAATACGTGAATACTTAGAGCGACAGCAATAATGCAACACTTTTCAAAGGCAGAGAAATTATGCGGTCAAACACGCATTGACCACCTATATCGCACGGGGAGACACTTTGTTGTGTGGCCTCTGCGTGTCACATATCTGCCCGTAGAAACATCATATTCAACAGAAGTGTTAATATGGGCTCCCAAGGCGTTATTCAAACATGCTGTGGACCGCAACCGTCTCCGTCGTCAGATGCGTGAAGCATACCGCCTAAACAAGCATATTCTCGTAGAAACAGGGAAACATTACCACCTGGCTGTCAATTATATAGACAAACAGCAGCAAGAATATCAACTCATTGCCAAATCCATGCGTAAAGTTTTAACGCGCTTGGCGGAAATAGAGGGACCACAACCATGAATGCAAAACAATGGCTGCGGAAAGTCTTTCTGCTTCCCGTTTATTTCTATCGGTACTGCATCTCCCCATTAACTCCCCCCTCATGCCGCTACACTCCCACCTGCAGTCAATATATGGTGGAGGCAGTGATGAAATACGGAATCTTCAAAGGCGGCTGGCTTGGCATTAAGCGTATCTTCCGCTGTAACCCGTGGGGTGGTTCCGGCTACGACCCTGTTCCATAATAAAAAATCTGCAAATTCATCATACAATGCGTATTGATATTATCACCGCCTGTCCTGAATTATTGGAATCGCCTCTCAATCATTCAATTGTACAGCGAGCCAAAGACAAAGGTTTGGCAGAAATATATGTGCACAATCTCCGCGACTACACCCTTGACAAACATCGAAAGGTGGACGACTATGCTTTCGGTTTCGGGGCCGGTATGGTGCTACAGGTGGAACCTATTGATCGTGCCATCAGCCATCTTACTTCCCAACGGCATTACGACGAAATTATCTTCACCGCTCCTGATGGAGAACGATTTACGCAACGCGATGCCAATGTCCTCTCGCTCAAAGAGAATATCATCATTCTTTGCGGGCACTACAAAGGTGTTGACCAACGTGTGCGCGACCACCTTATTACAAGAGAATACACAATAGGCGACTTCGTACTCACAGGGGGAGAGATGCCTGCGGCCATCATGACGGATGCCATTGTCCGTCTGCTTCCTGGAGCACTTGGCGATGAGACCAGTGCTTTGAGCGATAGTTTTCAAGACGGACTATTGGAACCCGGAGTATATACACGTCCTGCAGAATACAAAGGTTGGCGCGTACCCGACATCCTCATTTCCGGCAATCAGGCAAAGATAGAGGAGTGGATGTATGAAGAGGCACTGCGGCATACCAGAGAACGTCGTCCCGATTTGTTGGGTGAAGAATAGGATTTGGGGATTACTATTTGCAGAGGTGAGTTTTTTTTCGTACCTTTGCGGGGACATTGAAATAATGGAAACGGTAAATGTAGAATATGCAAAATTTAGTGACAATCTACTGCAAAAACGACAAGCAGTACTATCAAATTCCATGTGGCACTTCGTTGCTCGAAGTCTATAACCAGATAGGTCTGCATTTACCATATCCGGTGATTGCAGCGCGCGTGAACTACAAGGTGCAAAACCTTAAATTCTTGGTTTACAAACCCAAAGACATTGAGTTTATTGATGCCAGTTGTGAAAGCGGTATGCGTTGTTATGTGCGGACGCTGTGTATGGTGATGGCGCGTGCCATCCATGAGTTGTGGCCGGAGTACGACTTGCGTGTGGAACACCCTATCAGCAAGGGTTATTATTGTACTATCCGCGGGCAAAAGGGCGAGAAGATGGAGGTGACACCGGACACGATAGAGCGATTAAAAGGTCGAATGGCGCAACTGATTGCAGAAGATCACCCGATTGTGACAGAGGAGCGGCAAACCAAAGAGGTGATAAAACTATTCGGAGAACGTCATGAAGGCGAAACCACTCTGTTTGAGACATTAGGCAACCCCTATTGCCGCTACTATCGCATGGACGATTACATTGATTACTACACCGGCGCGCTGATGCCATCAACAGGATACATCAATATCTTTGATTTGGAACCATATCACCAAGACATATTGCTGCGAATCCCATGCCGCCATGAGCCTACACGATTGGAGGACAAGTGTGCGCAAGACAAGATGTTCGGCATATTCAAAGAATACGTAGGCTGGAATAAGTTGCTGCATATCAGTAATGTAGGGGAGTTCAACAAAGCATGCAAGAACCAAAAAAGTTTTGAAATGATAAAACTCTCGGAGGCTTTGCATGAGAAAAAAGTGGGACAAATCGCCGATATGATTGCCAACAGAGAGGGGGGACGTCCAAAGTTTGTACTGATATCCGGTCCGAGTTCATCGGGTAAAACCACTTTCTCAAAGCGATTGACCATTCAGTTGATGGTGAATGGCATACGCCCCGTCGTCATTTCAATGGACAATTATTTTGTGAACCGCGAGGACACTCCGCGCGATGAAAACGGGGAATGGGATTTCGAAGACGTACATGCCATAGACATTCCGCTGTTCCAACAGCACCTCACGGCATTGCTTGAGGGAGAAACGGTGAAGTTGCCGTTCTACAATTTCGAGACCGGCAAACGCGAGTATCGTGGAGAAACACTCAAATTGGAGGAGGACACCATTGTTATATTGGAGGGACTTCACGCACTAAACCCTGAATTGACGCCCAATATCCCACGTTCCGCTACATTCAAAATTTATGTAAGTTCGCTCACAACAGTAAATCTGGATAATCACAATTGGATACCGACTACCGATGTGCGGCTGTTGCGCCGTATCGTGCGTGATTACAGGTACCGTGGTTATAGTGCACGCGAAACGATTTCGCGTTTGGACAGTGTCCGTAGGGGCGAAGAAAAATGGATTTATCCATTCCAGGAAGAAGCCGATGTGATGTTCAATTCGGCACTTCTGTTCGAATTGGCAGTACTGAAACGCCATGCCGAACCGATATTGGACGAGGTGCCCAAATATTGTGATGAATACACCACGGCGCACCGCCTGCTGAAAGAATTAAGTTACTTTGAGTCTATCCCCGAACGCGAGATTCCGCCAACTTCATTCTTGCGCGAGTTCGTGGGCGGTAGTTCGTTCCGCTACTAAAAACATTCTTATGAAAAAGATATTGCTGCCGGTTATATTATTGGTTTCCTGCATATTATATGCCGATGACGAAAATCAGGAACAGCATGTGATGTTGATTACGGACGCGATGGAGAACGTGGTGGTACACCAAGATTCTCTTATCACACGGCTGATGGAGGACAAACGGGTGGGGCGCCAACGAGGACAATATGAGGAAGACGGCTTCCGTCTGCAAGTGTATGCCTCGAATGTTCAACAAACGGCCAAAAACGAGGCTTTGCTGCTGCAACAGCGGTTGGAACCGCTGATAGACGTACCCGTGTATGCCCAATCTGAGCCTCCCTTCTGGAAAGTACGTCTGGGTAATTTCCGTACCCGCGAAGAGGCCAACCGCTACAAAGAGATTTTTCTACAAGATTTCCCTGATTTGCAAGGGAGTACATACGTCGTTCCCGACAAAATCGTATTGATTCAATGACATTACCATTTATTCCATCGGAAGAAACCACCCGGGGGATTGCACAGCACATGGAGCAAGTGCTTTCCTTGATTGGTGAAGACCCCCAACGCGAGGGATTATTACGTACCCCCACCCGTGTGGGAGAAGCAATGCAATTCCTGACCCAGGGCTATCAACAAGACCCCGAAGCCATACTCCGCTCGGCTTTGTTTGAGGAGGACTACCGCCAAATGGTGGTGGTGAAAGACATCTCATTCTATTCGCTGTGTGAACACCACTTGCTTCCGTTCTTCGGCAAAGCGCATGTGGCATATATTCCCAACGGAAAAATAACGGGATTGAGCAAAGTAGCGCGCGTTGTGGATGTATATGCCCGTCGGCTGCAGGTGCAAGAACGCATGACAACCCAGATAAAGGAGTGCATTCAAAACACACTGAACCCATTAGGCGTGATGGTGGTGATAGAGGCGGAGCACCTGTGTATGCAGATGCGCGGTGTACAAAAACAGCACGCCATCACGACGACAAGCGACTTTACCGGTGCTTTCAACCGTCCGGAGACCCGCGAAGAGTTTATGAACTTGATTCGCAACGGGAAATAGAAAATACTCTATCCTATAACTATCCTATAACCATCCTATAACAAAAAGGAGCGTTTATGCGTGACCAAAAGCGGTACCTCACTTACCTATTGTGGGTGGTTGCTGCAACCCTTTGGATAGGGCTGACGGCTGTGATGCCCGATTTCCTCGACAATCCCGTCTATGGAGTGAAAGGTGTTGCCACCATCATCTGCTACATCGGCGCAGTGAGTATGGTATCGTTCTTTCTGTTGTATGCCGCGGGATTGAACAAGTATGTGGCAGCCGTCTTCTGCCCTGTTTATGGTATTTTAGGAGCGGGGGTATCTTACTATCGGGTGGCATACCGCGTTACCGTCACCCCCCTCATCCTCGACTGCGTTTTTCACACCAACCCACAGGAAGCCATGAGTGTGATGACGTGGCAGATGGCGGCGTGGATAGCGATAAATGCGTGTATATCTGTGCTTTTTGTGGTATGGCGATGGCATATAGCCACACCTAAATATGCCTGCGCCCACGCGATAGGAGCCCTGCTGTTGTTGGTCGGATATTATCATTGCAACGCACGCCTGCACCAGAGTCTCAATCAACGGTACCCCATGCATATCGTTGAGAGCCTGCGCGTGTATCACGACTTGCAGCAAGACCGCCAAAAGGAACGCACTATCCCTGACTATCAGTGTCGGACACCCCAAGCCGACTCGTTGGACATCGTCGTGATATTGGGCGAAAGCATGCGGGCTGACCACCTGCAACTCAATGGCTATCAGCGGGAAACCAATCCACTGTTGAGCCGGCGGAACAACGTGGTGTCTTCGCCGAATATCTGTTCACAATATACACATACTTTGGCAAGCGTACCTGTGATTTTGACGCGAGCAGACACTTTGCACCCGGAATATCAATACGCAGAAACAAGTTTCGCAGCCATCCTGCGGCAATGCGGTTACCATACCGCATGGATTTCCAATCAGGATATGGGAGAGACTTTCGCGCATTTCCCTGCCGAGTGTGATACGGCAATATGGGCGAACGCTGGCAAATCCCCCTTTGTGTTTTCGGGGTGGTATGACGAGGAACTATTGCCCTCAATGGACAAGCAGCTAGCACTTCATCATTCCCGCAACTTGTTGATATTGCACTGCATAGGCAGCCATTGGTACTACAACAACCATGTTCCCGAAGTCCACAACTATTTCCTGCCCATCACGGACAATCGTGTGGTAACCAACAACACACGCGAACAGGTTGTTAACTCCTACGACAACACCGTGCGTTATATGGATTTTTTTGTGGATTCTGTGATTCAGCGGTTGGAAGACCGGTGTGCAGTACTTATTTATCTCTCCGACCACGGCGAGTCGTTGGGTGAGAACGGCAACTGGCTGCATGCAGCAGGAGCCGAGGAGACCAAACACCCCGCTTGTATTGTTTGGTATTCAGATAGTTATGCACACGCGTATCCCGAAAAGGTGCAGGCTCTACACGGGAATATGCAGCGCAGATACCTGACCGACTTCATGTTCCATAGTGTGCTCTCTGCCGCGCAGTTGTATATCCCCGGCGCAGATGGTATGGACATCTTCCAATCAGTTCATGATTAGAATCTTGGCCGTTCCGTGTCCTTTGCCGTCCTTGGTGTTGCAGACTGCCGTATAGACCCCTGATGCCACACGTTTCCCTGCAGTATTGGTGCCGTCCCAGACGGCTTCGCCCCCATTACCTTGTATCAGTTTCACGAGATTGCCACTTGCATCGGTGATGCGCACTTCCGTGTCCTCCATCAAGCCTTTGATGGTAATGTAGCCGTAATAGTTCGGACGCACGGGGTTGGGATAGGCATACAATTCATCGAAATTGTCTGCGGGTTCCACAGCGTCGCTCATATACGACACCAATCCCGCACTTGTGCCTATAAACACTTCGCCCGTCGTCTCCTGTATGGCTATCGACAATATGTTGTCACTCGGCAACAGCGAATTGGCGGTGGTGAAGTGGGCTACCGTTTCCACATCCCAACCGGTATTTTCTATTGACCGTTGGATATCCAACAGGAATACACCCGACGATGCAGTCCCTATCCATTTGCGATTGGCTCCGTCAATGACGATGCAGTTAATTTGCTCACTGCCAAGCATATAATCGCCCAAATTAGTGCCGTCATTACGGCTGATAATCACCCGCTCGCATCTGTTGGAAGTGGCAAAATCTACTGACGCTGGAATAGAGAAGATACCTGTTGAAGTACCCACCCAGATGGTGTTATCGCGGTCTTGCGCCAGCGAATAGATGAACTCGGGCACTATCTGATTGCCATTCTGGTCGAACCATTCGCGGCGGAATGTGACCTTGTCATCGTTTGGGTTGGCAGCTGTCCCGTTGTCTTGCAGGAGGATAAGCCCCGTATTGCTGCGGCACTCGGGAATCCATTTCCACTGCGGGTTACGCCGATCCACCATGATTTCACCGGGTGTATTCAGTACGATGCGCGTACCATCGGCATTGATATTGAACGATGTCCATTTTCCGTCCGGCTGCACCACGCGCACATTGGTCACACTTCCCGCATTCAAAAGCCAAAGGTTCCCTTGGTCGTCATACATCGCACCGTCCGTTCGCGTGTAGTAAGCAGGATCAGCGGGGACCACTGCCTCCAGTGGGCTATTGTCCGGCGTATAAACTTTCACCACCTGCTGCCCGCGCACCTCGATGAGTCCCGTACCATAACTGGTCACAAAATAATGCGTGTCGTCCTGCGGGTCCTGTGCCACATTCATAAAATCGCGGAGGTCGCGCCCAGTTGCTGCAAGCATCTGATTATAAGTCATATTGCTCCAAACGCCATTTTCGTAGCACATCACAGCCGCCTCGCGGTGCAACTTATCCGCCCAACGTCCGCCGGGTACCACGTATAGTTTGTCGCCATAAAAGCGCATGCGGTATGGATTGTTGCTGACAGGTCCGCTTGGGTGGAACTCCTGAACACTGCCTCCGTCAATGCGCACCACACCATTTGCCACAGTCGCAATCCACCAAACACCTCCCTCTGCAAGAATGTCATTGACGGTGCCATAGAGAATGTGCATCGTCACTTCAAAGTTGTCTCCTATCCGCCCAATGCCATCACTTCCCGCCAGCAATGCATAGGTGGCACCGCCCGTTTGGCGCAGTCCGCGCAACGTGTATTCCGAGGGGTGTTGTTGCCATTGTCCGTCTTGCCAACTGCAAAGCACACCATCCATGACTGCACACATCGTACCGTGACTCACTTCAAGCCCCTGCAACACCTTCCCATTGGGCAACGGCATCGCGTGCCAATAAGCGTAGTCTATCAGATTGTCATGAATATCAGCTACATACACCTGCTTGTCCGATGCGGCATAGATGCTGTCGCCGAGCATGGCTATCTGTTTGATTGCCACCTCTGATGCATTCTCTCCTATATAATAGGTGTCCTCCACCTCTTTCTTTCTCAGATTGAGCACCACAATGCCGAAATCCATCGCCAAGTATGCGCGGTCGCGGTACATCAGAATGTCGTTAACCTGTTTGTCAATACTGGTTTGTTTCAAATACAAATCGGCGATATTCATTATCTCACCGCGGCTGTTCACTAAATCCAACTGCCCGTCCTGGTAGGTGATGAGCATGTTATTGACATCCTGATTGTAACCGATATGGTCAATCACCGAGCCGTTCAATCCTGTCAATCTGCTATAATACTCCAACTCCTCGCTCACCTTGTCTACCGAAAACAGTGATCCCGTAGAGGTGGCATACACCTTGTCTCCCAATGCCACTATCTCATCAATGGACGAATAGGCAAAATGGGCACGCCATTGGCGCATACTGCCATAAGTGCGGTTGTCTTCCGAGGTGTCAATCGGCAGGCGCGAATCCGTACCATGCAGGCGGTAGGAAACCAGCCCTCCGCCGGTTCCTACATACATTATTCCGCCTGTGGCGTCAAAAGCCATCGACAACACCACATTGCTCGGCATAGGTGTGTTATCCGAAGTATAATGCGCCAGAATCTGCCGGGCATCAGCGTCCAATACATACACTCCCGCCGTCTGTGTGCCAATCCAAATGCGCTCTTCTTCGTCAAAAGCAAAGGCGTTCACACGCTCTGTCTCCAATAGATTCGTGCCGTCTTCCATCTTGATTGTCAGTCGCTTGTAACGATTCGACAAACGAAAATCCACACTATGCTCCAACACAATCGGTCCTGCGGAAGACCCCACCCATATATCCCCATTCGGTGCCTGAGCCATCGTATAGAAGAACTCTGGCGCAACCGATTGGTCATTTTGGTCCACGAACACGGAACGCACTGTCAGCACATCGTCGTCCGTATCAAAAGGTGTTCCGCCATCATCCCACCGCAGTACAGCGGTTTCCGAGCGGCACGAGAGGAACCATTTGCACCTCGCATCGTGGTTGTCAATACATATCTCACTGGGGGTATAGTAGATGTACCGACCCTGTTCGGTGTACAAGTTCACCCCCTTCTGGTTGCCGTCGGGCATGAAAACCACCAGATTGTTATCCACATCGCTCACATTCTCCACCCACACGCGTCCTGCGGCATCAAACACAGCCCCGTCGGTGCGTGTGTAACGCTCAGGCACATCAGCCACAGCCGACTGCAGGATGCTGTTATCCGGATGATAGTGATGCTTCAATGTGCCGTTCTCAAACTCATAAACTCCTGTCCCATAACTTGTTACGAAGAAATGGTCCTTGTTTTTCGGGTCCACGCCCACGTTCATAAAGTCCAATGCAGGCTTGCCGGTTGCCGCTTGGATAGTCTCGCACGTGATATTCTGCCAATGCCCGTTCTCGAGCATCATCACATGCCCTGGCGTACTGTTTTGCACAGCCCAACGCCCACCGGGAACCACATACAATCGTCCGTTGCTCACCGTCATTCGATATGGCACATTCACTTCCGGCCCCTCGGGCAGATAATACACCTCTTCGCCGGTCGGCATCCGCCTGTGCACACCGTTTCTCCCGTCGGCTTCCCAGATGTTACCCTGATTATCCGCAACTATCTTTCCTTTCTGCACGTCAAACGCCACCGGCGAGGTCGTCCCGACCGTCCAATAGCGATAATCCACCAACTTGTCGTTCAAACACGCCCGATACACCCCCTCCTCAGTCTGTGCATAGATGCTGTCGCCGTGCAGCAACACATCTGTCACGCGCACTTCCGAAGCCTTTTCTCCTATATAATAGGCGTCCTTAAACTCATATTTGTCAAGGTCGAACAATAGCACGCCGAACTCCATCGACAGATATGCCTTATTGCCGTAAATAGAGACATTGTTGCAGTATTTCGACGCAGTCATTCGTTTCTGGTAAAGGTCTGATACATAGCGGATAGCACCTCCGCGCATAATATCCAACTTGCCGTCGGCAAACAGCAACAGCAGTTGCCCGCGCTCGCTGTCATACGCCATGCACGCCAACTCCGTCCCGTGTAAACCCGACTGGTTTGTGTAGGTCGTCAGTTGCTCGCTCTGTTTGTTCACAGAAAAGACAGCCCCGTTCGCCAAGGCATACACCTCCGTTGGCGTCACGGCAATCTGCTGCACGCTGTTGTATGAGAAATGCGTCCGCCACTGCCCCTCTTCCGCGGCGGCATGGCCGACGCACAACGCCATAAACGCCAAACAGATATACCGCCTCATTCGCATCAGACCTTCCATACACTTCCTATTTTTTGCCATTTCCTAACAATTCGCACAACGCCTGCATAGCTCGTCCGCGGTGGCTGATACTGTTCTTCTGTTCCTCTGTGAGGCACGCAAAAGTCTGTTCGTGTCCCTCGGGGATAAACAGCGGGTCATACCCGAAACCGCCGTTTCCGCTCTCTGCCGATGCTATCTTCCCGTTCACGATGCCCTCCACTTGCTGCATCTCGCCATCTCGAATCAACGTCACCACCGTGCGGAAACGGGCTTCGCGTTGTGCCACACCTTCCAATTCGTGCAAAGTCTTTCGGCGGTTGTTGGCATCGTTGGCAGGTTCGCCCGCCCAGCGTGCCGTATGCACCCCCGGTACCCCGTGCAGGGCGGTAATCTCCAATCCCGTATCATCGGCAAACACGCCGTTCACTCCTTCTGTCTGTGCCGAAGGGTGCTCCTGCAACCATTGCCAAACGGCATGCGCTTTGATGGCGGAATTTTCCTCCAATGTCGCCCCTGTCTCTGCTATATCTTCCACAAAACCAATATCTTGCAGACCAATCACCTCTATGTCGGATGGCAAAATCCCGCGCACTTCTCGCAACTTGTGCGCATTGTTCGATGCAAACACCAATTTCATAAGCCAAACTATGCAATGTATTCCGCAAAATTACGCTTTTTTGTGCAAATATCAAAATTATTCACTCCGAATTGCGCTTGTTCGGGCTTTTTTTTGTACTTTTGCAGCCGTTAAACTTCCAAACGAATGAAGAAAAAAGTATTTTTATTCTCCGTAATGGTGCTCTTTTGCGCCGGTCTGTTCGCCCAAACGCCCATCTTGGGCGAGTGGGTCACCGTAGATGATGCCACCGGCGAGCAATGGGCTGTAGTCACTATCTATCAGGCGGACAACCACCTCTATTATGGCAAGATAACCACCGTTCTCTTTCAGACCGACGACCCCGAACTGCTCCTCTGCACCCAGTGTCGTGGCGAAGACCATCGCCGTCCTATGGAGGGGCTCACCATCATCCGTGATATGAAACTCACCGACGGCGAACTGCGTGGCGGACACGTGCTCGACCCCAACAATGGCAAGTTCTACTACGGAAAAATCTACTTGAACAAAGACGGCAACCTCGTCCTCCGTGGTTCATTGGACAAGGCTGGTTTCCTCGGGCGCAGCCAGACATGGCTCCGCAAGAAATAATCCCGCCCCGATAGTACCCGCTCAACGGTTGGAGCCGATGGCTTTCAATTCGTTTTGTCGTGCCGTATTCAATAGTGTTTTCGCGCGCGCGGTTTCTTCGCGCAACGCCTGCTCCATACGCAGCATCTCCTCGCTCATCTGTTTGCGGTGTGCAGCGTCTGCCGCGCTGAATTCGCGGCGCAACTGCTCCAATCGCTCTTTTTCCGCTGCCGCCTGCGCCTGCAAGGCCTGCCATTCGTCGAACAATGCCCGTGCCTCGGCGGAACGGAAGTCATCTTCCGAGGTGTACACCGTGGTGTCATTCACCACAAACAGCACCTCATTCTCCTCTTTGTCAGCATCTTGCGGCATCATCTGAGGCACCTCCGCACGCTCCGCTTGCATGCTGTCTGCGTGCAACACTCGGCGCAACTGTGCGTATGCCACCAACGAGTCCTGCCCGATGCCGCGCCAATACTCTTTTTGTTCTTTGTGCACAAACGAGTACACGCGCACTCGCCCTGCTGGCGAAAAACGGTCGGTGGCGAAGTAGCCCGTGTGCCGTGTCTCATCGATAACCATCAGATATTCATTCGCTTCCGAATTAAACGGGTAACCCAGATTCTCAGGATGCGTATAGGTCTCCGTAGCGGTGTTATAACGGCTCACATACAGGTCTAATCCCCCCAATCCGTCGCTGTCGTTCGAGGCAAAATACAGCGTAATGCCATCGCTCAACACGTATGGCGACATCTGCACCGTCCCCCTGTTCACGCTCTCCGGCAGCGTATCGGGCACTGTCCATTGGTCTAATAATCTGTGATTGGACACTATTTTCCGCCCCGTGTCGCACGGCGCGCTCCATAGTCTCCTGTCGCCGCGTTGGTTGGTGTACACCATTCCCCCTGCGCTGTCTGCCGTCAGCGTTCCCGCCTCGGCGGACACCACGCACACCTGCACCATACTGTCTATGCTCACCTCCACCGAATCCAGTATCTCCGCTTTCTCCACGCGGCGCAGGTAACGCTGCCTTTTCTCCGCTTTCCTTATCTGTTCGCGGATATAGGGTTCGCGGTCATTGGGCGACGCCGACAGCCGCAGGTAGTTCTCGTATGCACTCACCGCCTTCTCGCCTTCCCATGTCTGCATGTATATCTCACCCAAATAGAAGTATTTCAACGGATAACGCTCTCCCGCACGGTCAAAATAGGCTATTGCAGTGGCATAGTCTCCTAATTCTTGCGCGCAGCGCGCGTACCTGTATGCGTACAAGGGCGACCGCGGGTTGCCTGCCAATAAATGTCGGTAGGCTGCCTGCGCTGCCGCATAATCGCCTGCTTCAAACAACTGGTTGGCGGTGCTCGCGTTCTGCGCCGAAACCGTTCCGGCGCAGCAAATCAACAATAGTATGAGTAGTCGGAACTTTCGCATAATGGGCGCAAAGATACGACAATTTTTTGGTATTTGAAAAAAAAGTCGTAATTTTGCGCACTATGAGGCATATCCGTATCATCTCGCCTTCCGGGGCCATCGACCCGTCGCTCATCGATGGTGCCGCCTTGCGCCTGCTGTCGTGGGGGTATCGTGTCAGCGTCGCGCCCCACGCGCGTGGGTGTGTCGGGCGTTTCGCGGCGGAAGATTCGGGGCGTCTCGCTGACTTCAACAACGCGCTTGCCGACCCCGGCATCGACATCATTCTCTGCAGCCGCGGCGGCTACGGGCTTCAGCGCATCATTCAGGACATCCGTATTCCTGCGGGAAACGCACCCTTGCTGGTCGGCTTCTCCGACATCACGGCGGCGCACGCCCTCTTTGGCAAGTCCGGCCGCCCCTCTCTGCACGCCTCTATGTGCAAAGCCCTTGCCACTCTTCCCGACGACCTGCCCGCCATGCAGGCATTGCGTCGTGCCTTGGAGGGCTGCCCTATGCGCTATTCGCTCCCGCCGCACCCCTTCCAGCGCAACGGCGAGTGCACGGGCAGGCTCATCGGAGGGAACCTCAGCGTCCTCTACGGATTGCAGGGCACTTCCTTCAGCCTCCGCGAACTCATCGCATCCTGCCCCGAACCGCCGGTTCTCTTTCTCGAAGACATCGGCGAACGCCACTATCATATCGACCGCATGATGCGCAACCTCGACCTTAGCGGCATCTTCCGTCATATCGGTGGATTGGTTGTCGGACAGTTCACCGACTGCCCCGACGACCCTGGTATGGGTGGCTCCGTCCTCCAAACCATCGCGGAAGTCGTGCGCCCCTATTCGTTTCCTGTCCTCTTCAATTTCCCTGCAGGGCATATCGACGGCAATATGCCGCTCCGTCTCCACACCCCGTGGCATCTGTCTGTCACGCCGGACCAAAACATTTTCGAAGAACTCCGATGAAGCGAAACGAGAAAATAGTCATCGTTATCTTGCTGATATTCTTGCTATTGCCAACGCTGCTTGGCACGTTTGTTGCACGCGACATGCATGGCTTTGGTATGCGCCTTGTCTATCTCATCTCCGCCGTCGGATTCTACACGTTGGGCTTGTGCATCTTCCGCCGCCGCACATTCTTTTATATTGCCGCCCTCTCGTTTATTCCGAGCGGCGTGGAGTTGGTGCATCTCGTCATGAGCCGCGCCACCACCTCCATGATGTTCGTCTTCACCTGTTTCAAAGCGGAAAAAGGCGAGTTTATGGAGTTAGTCACTTCCTATTGGTTCATTCTCCTCATCGCCGTGGCGGTGTGGGGACTCTATTTCTTCCTCGTCCGCCGTTTCGTGCAAAATGAATATATCGCCTCCGTGCGCCCGCGTCTCGCCACCGCGTCCTTGGTCGTCATCTGGTGGGCTGTATGCTGCCTCGGACTGCATTTCACCACGCACCCCGTACGCTGGCTGCCCATTAACTCCGAAGACGAACGCATGTCCGCTTTCGTGGGCATCGAGAAAACCAACCCGCTCAACCTCTGTCTCGCCACTTGCCATATCCTTGCCGTTCATCACGACATCCGTTGCCAAAGCCAACAGGTTGAGCAGTTCCGTTTCGGCGTCTCCCAAAAGCCCGACTCCGACGACCTCGTCGTCCTCGTGATTGGCGAGACTTCGCGCTATGCCAACTGGCAAATCAATGGTTATCAACGTCCTACATCGCCCTGTTTGGCGGCGAGGGGGGAACAAATCATCTCTTTCGACAGTTGCTACACCATCGCCAATCTCACCACCGTCTCCGTCCCCTACCTTCTCTCGCCCGCCACGCCACACAACCCCACCGACTACTATCGCCAACGCTCCCTCGTCGAGGCGTTTGCCGAAGCGGGCTACCAAACTGCGTGGATTGCCGACCAGAGTTTCGGAAACAAGTTCCTCCACCGCATATCGGGCACCTGCGACTTCTGTTTCTACCAGCCCCACGAGCAACTCGAGCGCACCTATCTCGACACCGTCCTCCTCGCGCCTTTGGCGCAGTTCATCAATTCTCGGCAGGGGCAACGCAACCAGATGGTCGTTCTGCATACCCTTGGCTGCCATTTCAAATACTCCTCCCGCTACCCCGATAGTTTCAGCCGTTTCACGCCCGATATGAAGAACCTCGACCTGCGACAAATCATCGGCAGCATCAACCCCGACAACGGCCGCTTGTCCGCCGAAAAAGGCGTCATCAACGAGGTGCGGGAAATCTTCGTCAACTCCTACGACAACGCCATATCCTACACCGACTACGTCCTCGAGCGCGTCATCCGTCAGTTGGAAGCCACTTCCCGCCCGGCTCTGCTCCTTTATGTCGGCGACCATGGCGAGAATCTTCTCGACGACGATCGCAATATGCTCATGCACGGCACTTTCAGTGGCAGCGTATGGGAATACCACGTGCCACTCTTCGTCTGGATGTCACCCGCCTATCGCGGGCAGCATCCCGACAAAGCCGCAGCACTTCTTGCCAACCGGCATAGGCAAATATCCACTATGAATATCTTCCACTCGTTGCCCGATGCTGAGGACCTTTCTTTCCCGCTCCTGCAATCCGGCAAGAGCATCTTCTCGCCTGCCCTCGTTCCCGACACCGTCGCCTGGGGGCTCGATGCCAATCTCCGTCTCATCGCCCTCCCGACTTCCGAATGAAGTCCCTGTTCGCCCCTCGTGTTCGCCGGCTGTCCCCATCGGAACTTCATCGGTACTTCATCGGTACTTCATCGGTACTTCGCAAAGAGGATACGCTATCTTCTCACTTTCTTTCCGTCAATGATGTACATACCGTGAGGCAGATGGCTGTCGTCTGTGCCTAAATACGTACCCATAATGTTGTAGATGCCTTTCTTGGCAGGCATCGTAGCGGCATCCTCGGTATTCTCGACACCGGTGCCTTGCCCGTTGAAGTAATCGAAATAGTCGCCGATACCCGCTTGGCTTTTGTACGAGTCGGATGAGCCGTCGGGGATAATGATTTGCACATCTTTCGGGGTGGGGAAGTGGTTGCTGGGATTAATCATCCACGGAATTTGCGTTTGGGTGGTGGTCACGCGGACACGGCATCTCGGAGCCGTTTCGCCCTTGAATTCCAATGTCTCCAACTCGTTCAACACCACGGAGATAATATCCAAACTGTCCAATGTCGAAGGCAATATCAACTTTTTCACGGGCATTTGCCCGCCGTTCAAACCGCTGTGAATACCCGACGTGGCAATAAATTTCAAGCCTTCGGGCAACTCCAATGTGCCTGTCAGACCGGTCATATGCTGCATGGCCTGCATGCCGATTGTTTTCACGTTACTCGGCTCGGCAAATGTCAGTGAGGTGATGGCAGTCGCATTCATAAATGCTTTCCGCCCCAGCATCACCACGGGCATTTCCGTAGCCACAGCCTCAATCTTGCCGTCTGTCACCACGCCCTTCACCGTTGTCACCGTTGATGGAATCACCACCGAACTCATCGTGTACACATCACCTTTCGGGTTCGGCACCACCGTAGCCTCATTGTCCGTGATGGTGTAGTACAAGTCGCCTATGCGCAGTGTGTCTGTGGCAGCCTCGTCGCTGAAGCAGTCGAAATGGTTCCAGCCTTGCTCGGCACGGTACAGCACCTCGCTGCCTTTGGGCACAATCACCTTCGCGCTTTTCGGCACAAACGCCTTGTTCTTGTTCACAAAGAACGGCGAACCGTATTGTTTGGGCTGCATATTGCAGCGGGGAGCCTTCTCGGCGTGGCAGATAATCGTGTCTATGTTCATCAGCACGATAGACATCGCGTCCAAACTGTCCAACGTGGACGGCAATGTCAGTTTGTGCAGTTTCATCGTGTTGTTGGTGCAATGCAGGCAGGTCATCGGCAGGTATTTCACGCCCTCGGGTATCGCCAACTCTTCGAGGTTCGTGGCATTCTGGAAAGCCATCATGCCAAGCATCGTCACTTTGCTGCCCTCGGCAAAAGTAATGGATTGGCAGGTCGCTTTCGCAAAAGCGCCTTTCTCGACTGCCGTCACGTCGTAGGTCTTGCCGTCTTTGCTCACTGACACGGGGATAACCACCGCCTCCTGTTCGTACACAAATTTTGCATCCTTGCGAATCACTGCAGCCGTCTGTGTGTCCTCATTCAACTGATAGTACACTCCGTCCACTTGAATAGTGTCCAATACCGCAGCCGTTATGCCTGCAGAGAGCATGGCTGCGCCTAAAAGAAGATAAAACTTTTTCATATCACTTGTCATTTATTTTGTCGTCTTTTTAATCAAATGCAAAATTACTGCGGGTTTTGAAACTGCACAATCCCCAAAAGTGGTGATTTTGTTAACAAACACTTGCACAACTGCCGAAAAAACACTATCTTTGCACGCATAAGTCATACTTTTCAAAATCAAACTATGCATCGTAACTCGTTTTTGCTCACCCTTTTCTTGTCTGTCGCGCTCTCTGCCGTGGCGGACAACGCGGCTGTTCTCCAATGGCAGTCGTCCCTCTTGCCGCCCGCGGACAACAAGTGCCAGGCCATTGGCTACGATATTCGCACCAACGACGAGGGCGACGCTTTCCTGTTGGCGAACTACGGCTCTATCAACGCCGCCGACGAGACGACTTTCCTAGGTCGGACACTCACGGGGGCGGAGTATGGCACGGGCAATGGCTACAACCCCAATATGCTCTTCGCCAAAGTGGATTCTTTGGGCAACCCGCTGTGGATGATTCATAGTTCCGAAGGTTATTTCGCAGGGGGGACCTATTGTCCCACCCGTGATGGCGGGGCTGTACTGGCGGTTAAGTTCCGCCTTACCGAGAAGAACAAACAGCCCGGCACCACGGCTCCCTATATGACCTTGGTTGATGCTGCAAACAAAACGCATTCGCTCTCTGCTACATTCAGGGATGTCAATTTCCACCATATTATATTGGTGCGCGTGGATGCGCAGGGGCTTGTCACACAGGTAACTCCCGTTTGGACCTCGCAAGCCGTACCCGCCAGGGGGGATAAGCCTGCCTACGAGGTGGCGGACATCACCGCTGTTATGGAGGGCGGGAACGGCGACCTCTATTTCCAAGGCGGACAAGCCATGGACATTGCGCTTGGCACCGACACCGTTCGTGCACGCAGCAACCCCGATTGGGATGGCAACGCCTTTTCCGAACATTGCAACTCGTTCATCATCCGAACGGATGCGCAATTCCGCTACCTTGCCCACACCACCACTTCCGGCAACCTGCTCTACGACCGCTTCATGCTCTCCGCTTACCGCGACGGCACGTTGATGGTGGTTGGACATGCCAAAGCCGATAGTCTTGGCGGTACACTCTGGTGGGGGGAGCAGCAGGCGGCCATTCGCGACCGTTGCATCATCATCGCCCGTCTCAATAGCGACCTCACCTGCACGCACCTCAATGCCTTGCAGCAGGTATGTCTCGGCAGTCTTGGGGGAATGTTCAAGCAACTCGCTTGGTCGCCCGATGGCACCTGCCTCTATATGTCGGGCGCTGTCATAGGCGGCTTGGTACTCAATGGCGACACGCTCCGCGGAGGTCTTGATGAAAAGGGTAGTTTTAATGATGGTCTGCTTCTGAAGATTGATGCCAACACCGCTGCGGTCACCAACGCAGCCCTCCTGCATGGCAAACTTCTGAATATCAATATCGGAACAGTATCTTTACGCGATACGCTCTACACCCTCAACTATGCCTTCGGCGATATTCACCTCACCTGTTATGATAGCCGGTTGAACCCTGTTGGTGCTATCTCGCTTGCCAAAGGCGGAGGCTCATCCACCGCCACGGGTATTGCTCTCTATGGGCGCAATATGTGGCTCGGTACCCGCGCGCACGGAGGTGTCGATTTCATCATAGGCAATCAAACTCTCAAGCCTGCCCCTCTGTGGTATGCCACACTCTCTTGCTGGCAACTCGGGGGAGGAATAACGGCAGGTATGCAATCCCCTGCCGTCACTACGCCCGACAAAGCGCAGAAGGTCATCATCGATGGCAAACTCTATATCCGTCGGGGCAACCGTCTCTTCAATGCCCTTGGGCAACCGCTTTAATTATAAAATATCCCAAATCACCAAATAAATCGTACATCGTAAATTTGTAAATCGTAAATAATATGAAAAAGTTCATGTTCTTTGCAGCCTTTGTGGCTGCCATGTTCTTGGCATCATGCTCCAAGACCGCTCAAAAAGCCGAAACCATCTACACGATAGATGAGGTTTACAACCAAGCCGAGTCGCTGCTCGGCGACACCATCACTTTCCAGGGCGTATGCACCCACCTCTGCAAGCACGGTGGTCGCAAGGCGTTCCTTATGGGCAGCGACGAGAGCCGTATTCTCCGTGTCGAAGGTGCTCAAATGGGTAATTTCGACGCAGCCTGCATCAGCAATATCGTCCGTGTAAAGGGTGTGTTGCACGCTTTTGAGGTACAACCCGAACCGGCTGTATCTGACAACCCTGCTGAGCAGCACGGCACCGATGGCAACGGTTGCGAAACTGAGAAAAAAGCCATCAAGGGCTACTACGCCGAGGCCATCTCCTACCAAATCATCACAGAGTAAAATGATATGCTGTATTTCATGGATAATCCGTGGTAATACGGCATCGCCGTCCGTTCAATTATTACATAGAATGATGAATAGGATTTGTTAGTCAGTTGTTGGTAGTTGTTGACCCACTAATTTTATGAATAATCTGTGTTAATACGGCATCGCCGTCCGTTTTACTTATCTACAATAGTGTTTTAATGGAAAAATCTCTTTCCCGCGGAACACGCTTCCGCAAGTGGTGCCGTATTGCGCACCGCGAACTGAGTTACGTCTTTGCGGGCATGCTGCTGGTGTACGCCATCAGCGGCATTGCCCTCAACCATAAGAACTCGTTCAACAGCCAGTACTCTGTCACGCGTACCGAATACCAGTTCGCGCCTGCCACGCAGGCAACTGCCGACCAAACGCAGATAGACGCATGGCTCTCCGAGTGCGGTGTCGCAGGGCAGGAGATACAGCACTATTTTCCCGATGCCAACACGCTCAAGGTCTTTTTGCGCGGCAACAGCAATCTGGTGGTCAACCTCTCCACGGGTAACGCCGTCCTTGAGCAGGTGCGCAAGCGTCCCGTCTTGGGCAGTCTCAGCAAACTGCACTACAACCCGGGTAAGGCATGGACATGGTTCTCCGACATCTTCGCAGGTGCCTTGGTGATTATTGTGCTTTCGGGCATACTGATGCTCCGTGGCAAACACAGCCTTATAGGAATAGGGGGCATTGAGTTCCTCATCGGTATCCTCATCCCCCTGCTCTTTATCTTCTTGACGTAGGCTCTGCTTTATCTCACCAACACTTTCAGTACTTCCTTTTCGCCGCGCACCATATAGATACCTGCGGAGACAATAGCCATATCCATAGTGGTATCAATATGCCCATCGAAGACAAGAGCACCATCCGAAGAATAGACACGTACCCGTTGCGGTGTGCGGACGGCAATGCAGATGCCATTGTCAGTTCTTGTAACAAACAACGTGTGGTCACCACCAATAGTAGGAACTCCGCTGCTATCTTCTGTAACATCCTCATAAGACACGTCACCGGTCTCTACAGAGATAGATGTAACAATACGTTTTGATGCGGACGAAAAGGTTCTTGTGTCCGGGTTTGCTAACAGAAAAACATTCGTCGGTTCTATATTACCTGTTTCTTGATCGGCAGAAGGTGTAAACCTGCTTGTACCCGACGTATGGAAGAAAGCATTACTCAAATACTCTGTAGCACCAGTATAATTGGGAACTTGCATCTTAGCGAAAGTTGCATTACCACGCAATGCTGCCGAATTTTCCACATCATAGGTTGTAAATTGTTCCACTTGCGCATTGCTTCCCTTAATAGTCTGCGGACCGTCGCCCTCCATAATAATCAACTTGCCTGTCCAATAGTCCCAGTAATCTCTATTCTCGGGATCATCACATCCTGGACAATACGGGAATTGCATAGCATATATTTCTCCTGCGTGCAACAAGATACTATCTGCTTGCGGTACAACCAACTCCCAATCGGTAGTAAATTTCTTACCGTCGTATGTCCAAGTTTTATTCTTTGAGTGGTAAAGATAGAAATTAGCATCATAGTTATTACCCCTGAAATTGGTAATACGCTGCATACCACGATAGTCTTTGGTATAGCCTTTAGCACTACTATAGTATGGCGGATAATAGTCAATTTTTACTCCATTGACCGTTTTTTGATTGGCAGTCTTTGGATATACGTTATTGGTTGTATCCAACCCGTACTCATAAGACAACCAACGTTGATACAAACCACTAAAAGCCTGTGTAGAAGGAGGATCCTGACCTAAAACAGGATAGGCTAAGAAATAAGCCAAATCCAAGTTCGCTTTAGCCTGTATATCCAAAACATTGCCTCTTGATTCACTTTGCAACAGTTCTTCAGGATAGGCTTGTAACACATATACTTTCTTCACATCAAATGGAGGACATATACTTACCCATTCATCAGCAACAACAGGGAACATACTATGAAGTTCCGTCTCAATAGTATATTCTGTTTCGTTATCAATCTCACTATAATTACCCTCTGAAATTTTCATTGTCATATCCAATTCGGGGGATTTATAGTTTCCTAATGCATTCACTATATTGTTATCAATCTTAGCCCACAACAGATGCTGTGTTGTATTTGCCACATCTGATTTCACCATCACACTGCCACCCAAGTTTGTATTGATAGTACTGCCCACTTCAAACTTAGGTACACACATAGCCCATGCATGTGTTGTAGTAGAAGTCCCCGGTGTTAAGCCAAAGAAATCACAAGGAAGCATCAAACATACACTATCATTCTTCGCTGCTACACTCTCCCTGTTATATGTGCCATGCTCCGCATAGTACTCAGACAAAGTTTGTCCGTTTACTTTCTGAGTCTCTGTAGGGAACACAAAAGTGGCTATGTCATTTTTTATAGTCCCTGTTATTGGCAACCGAAGAGGGCATAAGGAAGACACACCATCTGTTGCCGACTCTCCTGTTGTAGTAACATCAGAACAAGCATACACGTTACAATTATAACTTCCCCCTTTAATATATGTCTTTTCCGGACATTTGATACAATTCAAATCATGATAATATGCTGCATATTTTTCATTAACCGGTAAACATGAAATGGTCCCATCCTCAAAATAAACTTCCCCCTCTGATTGGTCATTTCCAACGCCATATAACGTTGCCGTTAT
Organism: uncultured Bacteroidales bacterium; assembly: GCA_934667275.1. Classification (GTDB taxonomy): domain Bacteria; phylum Bacteroidota; class Bacteroidia; order Bacteroidales; family Paludibacteraceae; genus Colicola. The sequence continues at coordinate 200,404 of CAKULK010000002.1, forward strand.
ACCCAACTTTGAAACTTGATACAAACGATATGTAATTGCCAGACTTGACTGATAATCACCACCTGCAGGAATAGAGTTTGCCAAACTGATTTGCCCTCCCTGTATGTATAATTTAGAATTACCATTTCCCAAATCAATACTTGGTGCATTTTCTATAGGTTTACGCAACGCCAAAATACCATTAGTCCTCTCTGTTGAGGTAGAAGCATAAGTAGTTGGCCACTTATCATCTATAGTTAGTACCTCATATTGATTGTTTTTGGAAATTTGCATTTGAATAGGTGCAGAATGCTGACTAGCCGTATTTTCATAATTAATCCCCAATATACTTACCTTAATATGCACCGTATTCCCTCCTGTACTGCGTAAACCACAACGTCCTGAAATGTGAATGGTTGGTTGAAATGGCTGATTTGAGTTTGTAGAAGTGGTTTCCAGCGCAAATACAGCACCACTGCCACCACTACAATACATTGTCGTAGAAAAACTCGGTTCATAATAATAGTCCGCCGTTTTCTTACCACCGGTCATCTTTGATCGCCCCAAAATTGTACAATTATCCAGATAAATATCCACCTTCGCATTGCTACCACCTTTTATATGGAAGAAACCATTATCACTTGCCGTATAGCCGCAACTCCCCATCGGGCACCAGCCCGCAAAATATATTTTTTGCCCATTGGCAGCCACATCTACACCTATTTGTTTATTCTCTCCTGCTATATTATCTATTGTTTCAGACAATGTGTACTGGTTTCCGTCTTTTTTATATACATAGCAAGGTGTTACAGCATTGCTATTTGCGTTTCCGTTACTTACGGCTGTTACTTTGGGATAATAGTTTGATATCAGCACCCACTCGTTATCTTCGTTAGGATAATAGGCATTGTACTTCTCGTATGTATCATCGTCATTGGTTGTAACACCAAATATGTATAGTTCGTCAAACAACGGCAATCCATCAGTACCAAAACAATTTACAAAATCATATTCCTGCAAACCAATACGTGGATCTATATTTCCCACCGAATAAGCATAATTTGTCATATAGTCATAACTACCTGCAGTGTTTCGGTTTGGTCCAATAGTACCTGTTATGTACTTAGTTGATTTAGTTGCATTTGTTATAGTCTGCGGCATGGTAGCACCTGTGCCGATGGCGCGTACCTTAAATGAGTAAGACCGTAAAGAGTCTGTCGCCGTGCTGCCATAAAAATTATGCAACTTGATACGCACAATCGTTTCATCATACAAAGCAGCACCATCGTATTTCACGTGTGCAGTATGTTCCTCATAATTGTCCAAACCTTTAGCCACATCAAAAGGTTTATCTAACACCACCGAAAAATGCGGATTGCTGCACTCTATCTCCACTCCTGTTTTTCCCCAGTTAGCCGCATTAATAGTAAAATCAAATGTACCCCAACCACCATTGTCTGCATTGTTCAATTCGTGGTAAGTCAGCGTATCGTCTAACATCTTAACAGTACTAAGAGGAGCAAAATCCGTACGGACAAAATTGTCTTCATAAATATTTATACTCAAGACGACATGATTATTTCCTTTATAAGAAAAACGTATATACCGACTACTGCCTTTCATCCAACCGTTTTTCCAACCCGCCGTAGCCAAATAATCGGATTTTGCAGAAGCAGGTAATGCAATAGTTGTCCAAGTGGTTCCGTCTGCGCTCTCCTCAATGCTGACCATTCCATCTAAGGTAGCAGTTTGGAACCACATATTGAAGCCCGTATATTGCGGAACACCTCGGAAATGGAACACTACATATCCGTTATTCTGCAAAACAAAAGCATTTGTGCTGCCCTGTTTTGCGACCGTTGTCCAATCTGTCCGCCCTGTATTTTTTCCAGTCCAAGTATTTGTATTCCAATCCCAATCATACCCAATCCACTCTGCATTGTATTTATCAACAAGGAATGTACTACCATTTTGCTGATAATGGTTATTACCCCATAATCCGCTTTTCACTCCCGTAGTTGTATTTACAGAATAATTAGGAGACACGGGAACATGAATAGGATCTTTGACTATATAAAACGTAGGAGATTGATTAGATGCATAATAATTCTCCGTAGCAGGTTGCTCAATATACAGCCTTAGATGCTGCCCGACTCTATTACCTTGCGCATTGACATAGTATCTCGGTGTAACAGTGTCTCCTGTTTGGATAGCCCACGTACCATCCGCATTTTGTTTCAACATCTGTCTAAAAGAGCCATCTTTGACAACTGGTGCAGTTGTACGTACACCATCATCATAGTAAGACACTTTCAATGTAGCCTCACCTGCTTGCTCTGCAGCAGAAGATATAAAATGCGGATAATAGGTATTTTTATACAGATACAAACCGCTTCCTCCTGTATAAACCCAAGCAAAATCATGCTTGCGCACACGCAAGTTTCCCGTTAGCGTAGCCTCCTCATATTCGTCTGATTCAGGCTGCACGGCTTTGATTGACATATTCGCATTATACTCTGCAACAGGAGATAGCGTATAATGTGTATTATCAATACTAAAGTATTTATTATAACCATTCGTTGTGCAAGAAATCGTAATCGGGGTATCTGTATTGTTTATGTTCGACAATGCAGGTACATCTTTGTCGTCTGTATATAGCACATAGAATGTGTTCTTAGGGTACAATGGTAGTCCCCACGCCAATGTATTCTTTTTTTTAGGGTGAATTGTAACGGACACTTTCAACGTTTGTGTGAGCGTTTTGCTGTTATCTGTCGCGATAGTACTTTGAGCAGAGATGGTAAGCGTCGCCGTATAAGTGGTTGCCTCTGCCAGGGCTTGCAGCGACTTGGCAGTAATAGTCAAACGCACTTTGCCGTTTTCTTCGTTTTCTGCTGTATAAGTAAAAACTCCCGCCGTATTTGTACTTCCAAAATCGTATTGTAAATTATCCACATTTGCCCAACCGATTATAAAATCAGCCGTATGTGCAATGGTGCCATATTGGTCAAGATAAGTATATAAACAGGCTGTCTCATCATAAACACCAACATTAGCAGATGTATTCGACAGGGTCAGCAGTGCTTCTTTGGGGGCTACTCCTTGCCCAGACAACTCCACAATAGTAGTGGCACTTTGCAATGACTTACCCTCACCATCTGTATAGACACAAAATGCTTTCAACTGCGCCGAATAGGAGCCTTCGGCACTCGGAGAAAAGATAACGCTTGCCTGTCCATTGGCGGGATGGGCATAGCCATCAGCACCTGTACCGCTAACAGAGAAATAGTCCTTCTGTGCACCAGTAATCCACATCGTCCATACAGCGTTTTTAGCCGTTGTATTGGAGGTAGCGGGTGCAATAGTTTCCGTCTTACTCCCGACAATAGATGTTTCTCCGAAAGAAAGCGGCGAAGGCGAAAGCGTAAACTCAGGTGTCAGTTTGGTAGAACAAACAAGTGTGAAAGAGTACACATTCTCACCACCTGCTGAAACGACACTCACCGTAGCCTCGTCGGTACCATCTACGTTGTGTGCAGAATAGGTATAGTTGATAACTATATTGCCATTATCAAAAGAATGACTATTATATTGAATATAATCGTTACCCGTAATACGAACCGTAAAGTCTTCTGCGCAAGTAGCCTTTGCTGACAAAGTAATTTGCGCATTTTCTGCCTTACCAAAAGGTTCTGCAAGTGTTGCTCCCTGGATGGTGCTTCCATTTGCCGGTGATGTTATCTCCACAGGCTTGAAAATCGCATAATAAGTGCCGAAGTCAGTAGTATTAGTAGCCCACGCCAAGGGTACAGAGCAGTTTTTTGTAATTTTATGAATGGATGCTGTTGTTACATCCGTATTTGCACTTGACGTTCCCCAACCTGCACAATAATATCCAGTAAGTGCTAAAGCCGATACATAAAAAGATATATCAGTACTACCTCCTGCCTTCCAAGAGGAAGTAGATTCTGCAGATTGCTCTCTACTTGTTGCATCTATATATTTATCTTTATCAACAGATACATATCCCCATTCCTTATCAGTAGGGGCTGACTTTACAACGATGGTTCCTTTTGCATAACCAGCAAAAGCCGATGTACTAAATCCTAATAGTACACATAACAAGGCAGCAAAGCATATCTTTCTTTTCATATTCATCAGTATTTAATTTGAATCACATTATTTTCTCCTTGAAGGCTATATACGCCGTTAGGCAGATTGTTCAAGAGATATCCATTCTCCGGTGTCTGATACCACGTTTGCACCAACGCCCCTAAACTGTTGTACAAATGTAGTTCTTGAGGTTTTGACACTCGTATCTCTATTCCCTCTGCTGTACATACGCCCCACAAGTCTATATAAGTTCTGGCAGCATCGGTATCCGTCGGAGGATTAGAATCCTGTTTCTGCGAAAGGTATAGCGTACCATTCCCTTTAGGCGTGAATTGTAAATACAAATTGCCATTGGCTCCTACTCGCTCTGCAAAAGAACGCAATGTATCTGCGGTTATAATGCAGGTAGGTTCTATTGTCGGATCTATAGCCCGATAAAATAACACATGTTTGTTGGTGGAAGTTGTTGCAAACTCACATGTATCACCCAGATACACATAAAGTTTTGCCACACCTGACCAGCGGAGTGACACATCGTTTTGCTTCCAGAGGTCATAATCCACGGCATATAATCGCACGGCTTGCGAAGAACGCAATGCTTCTTGGTCATTCGGATAGAGGAAGCGGACAGACTTGTCTGTACACTCATCGGTTTTCCACAGACGAGGGGTTATTTCTGTCGGATAGGGGGTGTCAAAGCGCACAAATACAAAATCTGTACTTCCAGTGTTCGCATATTCCGCCAATTTTTGTTTGGTCAAATTCAGCACCACTCGCCCATCTTCAGTATGAAAGACCTGACTGCCAAGATAGTTTCGATTGGCGATAGAGGCATAGAAATCCCATGTCTTGCCAAAATACGCAGTGATAGAATCCTCTGTATCAGCAATCAACTGCATTGAGTTTCGCGCCCACTTTTTACGGAAATAATAGACTTGTGCAGTATCATGTGCCGCAACTTTGGCAGTTTTATCCGGTACCAACTCTATAGCGTGCGCCATCGGTCCCTGAATGGGCTTGGGTTCTATGATAAATTGCGCCTTGTCTGATGATACCACACGTGCATAAAACACCCCACTGCCATCTCCCCAATCACGCACCATTTGGGTGAGTTCCGCAGAGGAATAATCAATAAAACACCGCGTATCACCGGCAGGATAGAGCGTATCTATTTCCAATACATTACCATCCGTATTTGTCAGTTTGAATCCACACGTAGAGCCTATCCAAAGTTGTGCTTTTTCAGTTCCTGTCCAACGAAAACGGACAGAATCGCTACGCCACTCTGTGATGGGTAAGACATATACAGAATCTATCGTGGAAGGCGAGACGGTTAGTGTATCAGGGTACTTAACCCAATACGCATTATCAGCACAGACACGAAAGGCAGTATCCGGTGCCAAAGATACGGTGGCAGGAAACGAGATGTCCAAACGGACAAGTGCTTCCACATCATACGTGATGCCATACTGCATCATCAGCGTACGATAGGTTTCCGAGATTCCTAACACAAAAGCCATTCCATCCTCATCTTCTTTAAAATCCAAAACAATCGGTACTTTTACGCCCCAACTGGACACAGAAGTTATCATCTCTTGTATATTGGGATCATCATACACGCCACTGGTGCAAGAAAAATCGATAGATACCTTCGGCTCAACAAATGTGTCTGCATAATCACCAAACCGCTCCCAATCAGGTTCCACTCTCACATTGATGGGCAAATCATACGTAGAAGCCTTGAACCAATATGTACCCGGAGCAGGAATATACATTGAAAAATCTTTGGTTACCACAATCGGATCTTCACAGATTGTTCCCTGCTTGTTTTCCGCCTGTAGCGCAAAAACACTTGCTCCTACAGCAAGTATCACGCAACTGATTTTAAGAAGTATGGACTTCGTCATATACGTTCTCTTTTTTGTTGCCTACAGCTGATAGCAACGATGTAAGCAACACACAGAAATAACAAACAAGAAACACCATCACCGACAGGCAGTTTCCATTTGAACGTTTCATCACCCTGCTTTGAGAGGAACCAATTATAGAACTCCTCGTAAGTGTAGGTTAGTGCAAAGTCTTCGTTGTTAGCACATAACGCCTCCCATAAGGCACGTATTTGCGCCTCCGTCAGATTATTTGCTCCTGCACCAAAATCCCAAGCGTTTGACTGCAACCATTTATAATACGTATCCTCTATCGATACACTATTGCTTCTGCGATTAGCAGCATATGAGACTAACCACGAGGAACCGATAGCCGTCTGATGCTCCGATGCTGCTACAAATGGCGTGTTAAAGGTCTTGCCCCAAGTGCTGAAATCATTGTTGATTGCAGAAGGAGCGGCAGGTGCTGCGGCATAGACGGCGGGCGAGAAAGTGCTGTTCACATAGGTGCTTGCGGAGAACGTGGATGCCGCATAACCTCCGCTTCTCCCCGTGCGATAACTCCCGCCGACGGAACCTTCGCCCATGGCATACGATGCACTCTGCGATGAGGTGTGCATCGTCCCCGCAGAAGAGGCACTGCCACCGCCGCCGAAAGCATTAGTCGCACCTTGCGAGGTGAGTGCCAGCCCCTGCGCAGCATACGAGCCGCCCGACAAGGCTGGTGTTGCCATCGCGCCGTAAGACGGCACGGCGGTGTGGTGGAACAGCGTGCGGGACGTGGCGGACACAGGCAACGCCACACCCGAAACAGGGTGCGACACCGCAGACGTGCTGCCCGGGGTGTTGTAGGCACCGTCCAAAAGCCCCATCGTGTTGTAACCCAAATCGTCCGAAGACGAGAATGTGCCCAAGCCGGCAATAACGCCGCCAAGGGCTACGAACAGTATGACCATCAACAGTATATTTCTCGTTTTCATCTTTTTCTCATAATTCACAATCAGCGTACGTACTTATGTCTTCACGGGCGCGGCACAGGGCGGCGGGTTGCGGCATTCTGAGGCTCTGGTAAAACCTGTAGCAAAACAACCACGCGCGCCCACTTATCCTGCCCGCCTGTGCATCAAAAAAAGGAACCCTTTTTTGATACCATATTTTGTCTAACTTTCAAAAGTGCTGCAAAGGTACATCAATTTTGGAAGATATGCAAATAATTTTGTGATTTCTGTTATAATTTACTGTGCATTTTGCGCCAATTTTGAGGCTGTAAGCCGTTATACACCATTAAAATTGATTGGAGTGCCTTGCCGCATATCGGCGAAAAAGGAGCCTGTTTTTGTACCTGATTTTGGTATCAAAAAAGGGTTCTCTTTTTTGATACCATTTCCTTAATTCCCCTCATATATCACCACCTTATTTTATTATAATTATAGTACGAATTGTAATTATTAGGATAGTTGTGCGTTGAGATTATGTGTTGGTTTTGGGTGTTGGAATTAATGTTAGTTGTTGTTTGTTTGGGGTGATTTTTTGAATAATTATATGTTTTTTGGGCGGGCATTTCCTGCAAATCGTACATCGTATTCCTGCAAATCGTACATCGTAAATTCGTAAATCGTAAATAATCATGGCAATACACCACAGGTGTCCGTTTATACAGAAATAGATGTTTGTTTGTACAGAAATTTGGGGCATTTTTGCCCCTGCTGATTACCAGTATCTTACAAAGAAAATACAAAAATAATGCGAAAATATTTGGATTTCGGACGATTTTGTATTATCTTTGTACCCGAATTCAATAAGGTGGAGACACGCGATAGACTCGCTATAGCCCCACGACAGACCCGCGATAATTTCTTGGCAAAAAAACCGTAATTTGCAGAAAAAGAGCGGGAAAAGTACGATTTTTTGCGGAAATATTTGCGTATGTCGCAGAAAAGCAGTACCTTTGTGCGCTTTTTCGCGATTGGCGTATCTTGTGCGTGTAGCGCACGTGTGTATGTGCATGAGGGAGAAACGTAAAGTAATAACAATAAACAAATTAAACAAGTTACAATGCCTACAATTCAACAATTAGTTAGAAAAGGAAGAGCAGAACTTATCGACAAGAGCAAAAGTCCCGCATTGGACAGTTGCCCGCAACGTCGTGGCGTATGTGTGCGCGTTTACACAACAACCCCTAAGAAGCCTAACTCCGCTATGCGTAAGGTGGCTCGTGTTCGTCTGACGAACCAAAAGGAGGTGAACGCGTATATTCCTGGCGAGGGTCATAACTTGCAGGAGCACAGCATCGTAATGGTGCGTGGTGGTCGTGTGAAAGACCTTCCGGGTGTACGTTACCACATTGTGCGCGGCACGCTGGATACTGCCGGCGTGGCTAACCGCTTGCAACGTCGAAGCAAGTATGGCGCAAAACGCCCGAAAGCAAAGAAGTAACAAGTTCTGAAAACTGCAAAAACTAACTAAAAGTTCCATACGTTGGGACAGATTAAAAATGGGTTGATCGGTTGAGTAAGGTCTTGAGAGTTGATAAGTAATGGTTAATGATTGAGGTCTGAAGCGATTACAGCCAAACAAACAAAAAACTAAACAACAATGAGAAAAGCAAAACCAAAGAAACGTGTGATTCTGCCGGATCCTGTTTATGGTGAGGTGATGGTGGCAAAGTTTGTGAACCACCTCATGCTCGATGGTAAGAAGAATACCGCTTACGGCGTGTTCTATACCGCTCTGGAGACTGTTGGCAACAAGATGCAGAATGAAGAGAAGTCTGCGTTGGAAATCTGGAAACAGGCTTTGGACAACATCACTCCGTTGGTTGAGGTGAAGTCGAAGCGCATCGGTGGCGCCACGTTCCAAGTGCCTACCGAAATTCGTGCTGACCGCAAAGAGTCGATTTCTATGAAGAATATGATCGCGTTCGCGCGCAAGCGTGGCGGTCATTCGATGTCGGAGAAACTGGCTGCTGAAATTATGGATGCCTACAACAACCAGGGTGGTGCCTTCAAACGTAAGGAGGATATGCACCGTATGGCAGAGGCTAACCGTGCTTTTGCGCACTTCCGTTTCTAATGTCGCATAGATTAGGTACAAAAAACGACATATTTGACTATTAGAAAATGGCAAAGCACGACTTAAAACTGAACAGAAACATCGGTATCATGGCGCACATCGATGCCGGTAAGACAACCACCTCGGAGCGTATCTTGTTCTACACCGGACTGACTCACAAGATTGGTGAGGTGCACGACGGTGCGGCAACGATGGACTGGATGGAGCAGGAGCAGGAGCGTGGTATCACCATCACCTCTGCTGCTACTACCACTTATTGGCCGTATAAGGGTGATAAGTATAAAATCAACCTGATTGACACTCCGGGGCACGTGGACTTTACCGTTGAGGTGGAGCGTTCGTTGCGTATTCTGGACGGTGCTGTGATGGCATTGTGCGCCGTAGGTGGCGTGCAGCCGCAGTCGGAAACCGTATGGCGTCAGGCTGACAAGTATCACGTACCACGTTTGTGCTATGTGAACAAGATGGACCGTTCGGGGGCCAACTTCTTTGATGTGGTCCGCCAGATTAAAGAGGTGTTGGGGGCTACTCCTTGTCCTATTCAGATTCCTATCGGATGCGAAGAGACGTTCAAGGGCGTGGTTGACCTTGTCAAGATGAAGGCTATCGTATGGCACGACGAGACGATGGGTGCAGAGTATGTGGAGGAGGAGATTCCTGCCAACTTGCTCGACGAGGCTCAGGAGTGGCGTGACAAGATGCTCGACACCTGCGCTGAGTTCGACGATGCGTTGATGGAGAAGTATTTTGCAGACCCCGCTACCATTACCGAGGATGAGATTCGTGCTGCTATCCGCAAAGGTACGATTGCAATGCACATCTTCCCTGTCATCTGCGGTTCGTCCTTTAAGAATAAAGGTGTGCAGACGATGCTGGACGCAGTCTGCGCTTACCTGCCAAGCCCGTTGGATACTCCTGAGGTGGATGGCGTTGATCCCCGCACGGATGAGCCTATCAGCCGCAAACCGAGTGATGATGAGCCTCTTTGCGCATTGGCATTCAAGATTGCTACCGACCCGTATGTGGGACGTCTCTGCTATTTCCGCGTGTATAGCGGCAAGTTGGAGGCGGGCTCGTATGTGTACAACCCGCGTTCCGGCAAGAAAGAGCGTATCTCGCGTATCTTCCAGATGCACTCCAACCATCAGAATCCGGTTGACTTTATCGCTGCCGGTGACATTGGAGCGGGCGTAGGATTCAAGGATATCCGCACGGGCGATACGCTCTGCGCCGAGGATAATCCTATCGTATTGGAGTCTATCGACTTCCCTGCACCTGTGATTGGTGTATCGGTAGAGCCGAAGAGTCAGGCTGACCTCGACAAACTGGGCGTAGGTCTGCAGAAGTTGGCTGAGGAAGACCCGACATTCACCGTTAAGACCGACGAGCAGACGGGGCAAACCGTTATCTCGGGTATGGGTGAGTTGCACTTGGAGATTATTATCGACCGTCTGAAACGTGAGTTCAAGGTTGAGTGCAATCAGGGTCGCCCGCAAGTGGCATACCGCGAGGCAATCTCGCAGCCCGTTGAGTTGCGTGAGGTGTACAAGAAACAGTCCGGTGGCCGCGGTAAATTCGCAGACATCATCGTCCGCGTTGAGCCTGCTGACGAGGATTTCGAAGGCACGCTGCAGTTTGTGGATGTCGTCAAGGGCGGTAATGTGCCCAAGGAGTACATCCCTGCAGTGGAGAAGGGCTTCCAGTCGGCTATGAAGACCGGTGTGCTGGCAGGTTATCCGCTCGACAAACTGAAAGTCACTCTCTTGGATGGTAGTTTCCACCCTGTTGACTCCGACCAGTTGTCATTCGAAATCTGCGCACAGATTGCATTCAAGAACGCTTGTGTAAAGGCTAAGCCCGTACTCATGGAACCTATCATGAAAGTGGAGGTCGTTACCCCCGAAGAGAGTATGGGTGATGTCATCGGCGACTTGAACAAACGTCGTGGTCAGGTAGAGGGTATGGACACCGCACGTACCGGCGCGCGTATCGTGAAGGCCAAGGTGCCGATGAGCGAGATGTTCGGCTATGTGACAGCACTGCGTACTATCACTTCGGGTCGTGCTACTTCGAGCATGGAGTTCTCGCATTACGCTCCTGTATCCGGCAGCATTGCCAAGGCGGTGCTGACCGAATGTGGCGGACGTGCAGACTTGGTATAAGGAAACGATGGTGTGGTGCCGGCAATAAGGTCGGCACCTCACCTTGGCTATAAAAAAACAAATTGAGTTGAATGTTCGAAAGGACAGGGCAAAAAGGGCCGCTCTGAACCTCAAACCTCCTCACTCACGCGTGCGAGCGAGCACGCACCCGCTTGTTTATATATTGAAATGTGTCGGCGAACAGTAGAGGCTCGCGCGACATTGGTGTGTAAGGCGGCGGAACAAAAGAAATAATCCCTAAGGTGCGAGTCATCCAAGCAAATGACTCTTTGGTTGTGCAAGTGCCTGAGGAAATGTGAAACAAACAAAATAATTAACAAAACAATGAGTCAGAAAATTCGTATTAAACTGAAATCGTACGACCACAATCTGGTTGACAAGTCAGCCGAGAAGATTGTTAAGACCGTTCGTGCCACAGGTGCAGTTGTCAGTGGTCCTATTCCATTGCCCACTCACAAGCGCATCTTCACCGTCAACCGTTCTACATTCGTAAACAAGAAGAGCCGCGAGCAATTCGAGTTGTCGAGTTACAAGCGTCTGATTGACATCTACGGCTCGAACCAGAAGACGGTTGAGGCACTGATGAAACTGGAACTTGCCAGCGGTGTGGAAGTAGAGATTAAAGTCTAATCGTTGCAATTTGTAAGTAAGGGCAAAATTGTAAACAGAATCACTTCCCGCGCTTAGGGACCGGAGTAATCTTCGGGTGAAGGGTTCGCCCCGCGGGCGAGAGTGAAGAATTTAATAAACAACATTTTTAATCACAGCAAAAATGCCAGGATTATTAGGTAAAAAAATCGGAATGACATCCGTTTTCGGTGCTGATGGCAAGAATATCCCATGCACCGTTATCGAGGCAGGTCCTTGCGTTGTTACGCAATTGAAGACTGTGGAGAAAGACGGCTATCAGGCTGTTCAGGTAGGTTTTATGCCCAAGAGCGAGAAGCATACCAACAAGGCTGAGGCAGGTCACTTCAAGGCTGCAGGCGTTCAACCCATGCGCCACCTCGCAGAGTTCGACGGTTTCGAACAAGAAGTCAAATTGGGCGACACGCTGACTGTGGATATGTTCGAGGAGAACTCTTATGTGGACGTAGTCGGCGTATCCAAAGGTAAAGGTTTCCAAGGTGTTGTAAAGCGTCACGGCTTCGGCGGTGTAGGCCAATCGACACACGGTCAGGACGACCGTCTGCGTGCCCCCGGTTCTGTAGGTGCTTGTGCATACCCGAGTCGTATCTTCCCGGGTACCCGCATGGGTGGTCACATGGGTACAGACCGCGTCACGGTACAAAACCTTGTAGTGCTCAAAGTAATTCCCGAGTACAACTTGATTATGGTCAAGGGCAGTATCCCGGGTGCTAAAAATTCAATCGTTACTATTAACAAATAAGAGGTATGGAACTTAGTATTTTGAATATGGCCGGACAAGAGACCGGCAAGAAGGTAGTTCTCAATGATGCTGTCTTCGCTATCGAGCCTAACGACCACGCCATCTATTTGGATGTAAAGCAATATCTGGCTAACAATCGTCAGGGTACAGCCAAGGCTAAACAACGTAGCGAGAACGCTCACTCTACACGCAAACTTGGTCGTCAGAAGGGCGGCGGAGGTGCACGTCCGGGTGATTTGAAATCTCCGGTTCGCGTAGGTGGTGGTACCATCTTTGGTCCCGTTCCCCGTGACTATAGTTTCAAACTCAACAAGAAGGTGAAACAGCTGGCTCGTCGCAGCGCACTCAGTCTGCGTGCTCAGAACGGTCAAATCATCGTAGTGGATGCTTTGCAGTTCGAGGCTCCCAAGACCAAAGCTATGGTGGAGGTGATGAACAACCTCAAGGTGGCTGACAAGAAAGTGCTCTTCGTTCTCGCAGAGAACAATGCCGAGGTACTGAAGTCCGCTCGCAACATCCAACGCACCAACGTGGTGACGGTTAACGAACTGAATACATACGCAATCATGAACTCGAACGCAGTGGTTATCGTTGAGAACGCCGTTCCTGCTATCGAGGCAACTTTTAACGCATAAGGAGGTTACAACTATGGCAATTATTCTGAAACCAATCGTCACTGAGAAGATGACCGCCGCAGGCGAAAAGTTCAACCGTTACGGTTTTCGTGTTGTCCGCGACGCCAACAAGGTGCAAATCAAGAAGGCAGTTGAGGAGATGTACAATGTACAGGTAGTGGATGTCAACACCCTCGTGGTGGCTCCAAAAGTTAAGCAACGCTACACCAAGAGCGGTCTGCTCCGCGGTGCACAACAGGCTTACAAGAAGGCTATCGTGACATTGAAAGAAGGTGAAACAATCGATTTTTATAGCAATATCTAAAAATGGCTGTACGTAAATTAAAACCCTCTACACCGGGGCAAAGACACAAAGTTATCGGTGCATTTGAGACAATTACCGCAAGTGCTCCGGAGAAATCTCTTGTGTTCGGCAAGCGCAAGACGGGTGGTCGCAACCATGTTGGTAAAGAGACCATGCGTTATATCGGCGGCGGACACAAGCAGAAATATCGTGTAATTGACTTCAAACGTAACAAAGATGGTGTACCCGCTATTGTAAAGACGATTGAGTACGATCCTAACCGCTCGGCACGTATCGCACTCCTCTTCTATGCTGATGGCGAGAAACGTTACATTCTTGCACCTAACGGACTGCAAGTAGGTCAAACAGTGATGTCAGGAGAAAACGTTGCTCCTGAAGTGGGAAATGCTCTTCCTATGGCTAATATTCCTCTCGGAACGCTGATTCACAACATCGAATTGCGTCCGGGGCAGGGTGCTGCTATGGTTCGCTCGGCAGGTGTGTTTGCACAACTCTCTTCACGCGAAGACAAGTATGCAATCATCAAGTTGCCTTCAGGTGAACTCCGCAAGGTATTGGCAGCATGCAAGGCTACCGTAGGTGTGGTTGGCAACAGCGACCACGCACTCGAGAAGAGCGGTAAGGCTGGTCGCAACCGCTGGTTGGGACGCCGTCCGCGCAACCGTGGTGTAGCCATGAACCCTGTAGATCACCCGATGGGTGGTGGTGAAGGTCGTGCTTCCGGTGGACACCCGCGTTCACGCAAGGGACTGCTGGCTAAGGGTTACAAGACTCGTCATCCGAAGAACCAGAGCAACCAATACATCATTGAAAGAAGAAAGAAATAACCTGTTAAATCTGGAGAAATTATGAGTCGTTCATTGAAAAAAGGACCGTTTATCAACGTAAAGTTGGAGAACAAGGTGTTGGCTATGAATGAGTCGGGCAAGAAAGATGTTGTCAAGACTTGGAGCCGCGCATCTATGATCTCTCCTGATTTCGTAGGTCATACTATTGCAGTTCACAATGGAAATAAGTTCATTCCTGTGTACATCACCGAAAATATGGTGGGTCACAAGTTGGGCGAATTTGCTCCCACTCGTACCTTCCGCGGGCACTCGGGAAACAGATAATCCATTGAATCATTCAAACAACAAATTAAACATTAGAATTCAAAATGGGTGCTAGAAAACATAATACAGCCGAAGCAATGAAAGAGGCCCGCAAGAGCCAATATTTTGCTAAGCTTAACAACGTTCCTACCTCTCCACGCAAAATGCGCCTTGTTGCTGACATGATTCGTGGAATGGAAGTGAACCGTGCACTGGGTGCGCTGCATTTCTCTACCAAAGAGGCTTCGCGCGCTCTCGAGAAACTCCTGAAGTCCGCTGTTGCCAACTGGGAAACCAAAACCGGCAAAAAGGCTGACTCGGAGACTCTGTATGTAACTAATATCATGGTTGACGGTGGCATGATGCTCAAGCGTCTTCTGACCGCTCCTCAAGGTCGCGGCTACCGTGTTCGCAAACGCTCCAACCATGTTACCGTATTTGTAGATACCAAAAATACTAACGAAGCAAAGTAATCAACAATGGGACAGAAAATTAATCCAATTAGTAACCGCCTGGGTATTGTTCGTGGTTGGGATTCCAACTGGTATGGCGGAAAAAACTACGGAGATACCATTCTTGAGGATACCAAAATCCGCAAGTATCTGAATGCCCGCTTGGCTGAGGCTAGTATTTCGCGTATCGTCATCGAGCGTACTCTGAAACTTGTAACTGTCACTGTCTGCACTGCTCGCCCCGGATATATCATCGGTAAGGGTGGACAAGAGGTTGACAAATTGAAAGAGGAACTGAAGAAAATCACCAAGCAGGATGTTCAAATCAACATCTTCGAGGTTAAGCGTCCCGAATTGGATGCCACTATCGTGGCTACCAAAATCGCCCGCCAACTCGAAGGTAAGATTGCTTACCGCCGTGCCGTTAAGATGGCTGTCGCATCCACCATGCGTATGGGTGCCGAGGGTATCAAGGTGCAGGTTAGCGGTCGTTTGAACGGCGCCGAGATGGCGCGCAAGGAGATGTACAAAGAGGGACGTACTCCTCTCCATACACTCCGTGCCGACATCGACTACTGCCACGTGGGGGCTCTCACCAAGGTAGGTATCATCGGCGTAAAGGTTTGGATCTGCCGTGGTGAAGTGTATGGCAAGAAAGACCTTGCTCCCAACTTCACCCAGAAGCAAGAGGGTGGACCTCGTGGCGACCGCCGTGATCGTCGTGATGACCGCCGTGGTGGTTTCCGCAGAAACAAAAAACAATAAGTTTAACCGATTTGTAGATTACAGTTATGTTACAACCAAAGAAAACGAAATTCCGCCGTTCGCAAAAAGGCCGCATCAAAGGCAATGCACAACGCGGCCATGAGTTGGCATTCGGCTCATTCGGTATCAAATCGCTTGGTACCATCTGGTTGACAGGCCGTCAAATCGAAGCCGCCCGTATTGCAGTAACCCGTTACATGCAACGTCAAGGTCAAGTATGGATTCGCGTATTCCCCGATAAACCAATCACCAAAAAGCCTTTGGATGTCCGTATGGGTAAAGGTAAAGGTGCTCCCGAGGGATTCGTAGTTCCATTGGAACCCGGACGTATCATCTTCGAGGTCGATGGTGTTCCCTACGAAGTAGCAAAAGAGGCTCTTCGCCTGGCAGCGCAGAAACTTCCTATCACAACCAAATTTGTCGTAAGACGTGATTACGACCCAACCCAAAATGTATAAGTAGGATTATGAAAATAGCTGAAATTAATGAATTAACGACTGCTGAGATTCAAGAGCGTCTCGCCTCCGAGAAAGAGGCTCTCGTTCGCATGAAACTGAACCACAGCATCTCTCCGCTTGACAATCCGTTGCAGATTAAGGTGGCTCGTAAAACAATCGCTCGCCTTGCAACTGTGCTCCGTCAAAGAGAATTAACCAAGTAAAAACGAAAGTGAAATGGAAACAAGAAATCTAAGAAAAGAGCGTCAGGGTATTGTCGTTTCCAACAAGATGGACAAGACTATCGTCGTTGCCGTTAAGTGGAAAGAGAAACACCCTATCTATGGCAAGTTTGTCAATAAGACTCGCAAGTTCCATGTTCATGACGAGAAGAACGAGTGCGGAATCGGCGATACCGTACGCATTATGGAAACTCGTCCTTTGAGCAAAACTGTTCGTTGGCGTTTAACTCAAATTATCGAAAGGGCTAAGTAATTATGATACAGCAAGAATCAAGACTGACCGTTGCGGACAACTCCGGTGCCAAAGAGGCATTGTGCATCCGCGTTCTGGGCGGAACCAAGAAGCGTTACGCTACCCTTGGTGATACTATCGTTGTCGCTGTCAAGGGCGTTATCCCGTCCTCCGACATCAAGGATGGTACCGTCAGCCGCGCTATCGTAGTGCGCGTCAAGAAAGAGGTTCGCCGTGCTGATGGCAGTTATATCCGCTTCGATGACAACGCATGCGTGCTCATCTCCAATGCGGGTGAACTCCGCGGTTCGCGTATCTTCGGCCCCGTGGCACGTGAGTTGCGTCAAACGAACATGAAAATTATTTCTCTGGCACCTGAAGTGCTTTAATCATCAAATTCTACAACTAATATGGCAAAGTTACATATTAAGAAGGGTGATATCGTTTACGTAAACGCAGGTGCTTCTAAGGGCAAGACCGGCCGCGTGCTGGAAGTGCTCGTTGAGAAACAACGTGCTATCGTAGAGGGTGTCAATATGGTATCCAAGAGTACCAAACCCAGTGCTAAGAACCCGCAAGGGGGTATCGTAAAACAGGAGGCTCCTATCCATATCTCCAACCTCAACCCCGTTGAGAACGGCAAACCCGTACGCGTAGGCCGTATCGAGAAGGATGGCAAACTCGTCCGTGTAAGTAAAAAATCCGGTAAAGAGATCTAACAATGAATACAGCAAGTCTAAAACAAGATTATCAGGAGCGCATCGTGCCTATCCTGATGAAGGAGTTCAACTACACTACAGTGATGCAGTGCCCGAAACTCACCAAGATTGTCCTCAATCAAGGTTTGGGAGAGGCTGTGGCTGACAAGAAGATTATCGACGTCGCTCAACAAGAGATGACCCTTATCTCCGGTCAGAAAGCCGTTGCTACCGTCTCTAAGAAGGATATCGCAAACTTCAAGGTTCGTAAGAAAATGCCTATCGGCGTGCGTGTCACCCTCCGCGGCGAGCGTATGTACGAATTCTTGGAGCGTCTCGTGCGCGTGGCTCTGCCCCGTATCCGCGACTTCAAGGGTATTGACAGCAAGATGGACGGCCGTGGCAACTATACCCTCGGCATCCAGGAGCAAATCATCTTCCCTGAAATCAACATTGATAACATCACCAAACTGCTCGGTATGAACATCACTTTCGTGACCACCGCTCAGACCGACGAAGAGGGCTTCGCGCTGCTCCGTGAGTTTGGATTACCATTCAAAAAGTAACAGACTATGGCAAAAGAATCAATGAAAGCCCGCGAGGTGAAACGCGCTGCATTGTGCGCTAAGTACGCTGCCAAGCGCGCACAACTCCTCAAGGATGGTGACTACGAAGGCCTGCAGGCTCTGCCCAAGAACGCCAGCCCCGTACGTTTGCACAACCGCTGCAAAATCACGGGTCGTCCGAAAGGCTATATGCGTGCATTCGGCTTGAGCCGTATCCAGTTCCGCGAGATGGCTTCCAAAGGCCTTATCCCGGGAGTGAAGAAAGCCAGCTGGTAATCTCAGGAAATGTTGTCTGACAAGGTGCATCTTACCCCTGCGAGACCCGCGTTCGACCCGCGATACACCCGCGACAGACTCGCGAAAAACAGCAAGGGATAGGATAGCCTTGGTTGGATGATATAGAATAAATCAATTATTAAATATTGTCCCGAAAGGCGGGATTAATTTAACAACAAAACAATTATGACAGATCCAATCGCAGATTATCTGACTCGTCTCAGAAATGCAATCAAGGCCGGTCACCGCGTTGTCGAGGTGCCTGCTTCGAATCTGAAGAAAGAGATCACACGCATCTTGTTCGAGAAGGGCTATATCCTCTCCTACAAGTTCGTGGAAGATGGACCTCAGGGCACTATCAAAATCGCTCTGAAGTATGATCCGGTTAACAAAGTTAACGCCATCAAGAGTTTACAACGTGTATCTACTCCTGGTCTCCGCCAGTACGTAGGCTATCGCGAGATGCCCCGCGTCCTCAACGGACTCGGTATCGCCATCCTTTCCACCTCGAAAGGCGTGATGACCAACAAAGAGGCTGTCGGACTCAAGTTGGGTGGTGAGGTTATTTGTTATGTATATTAATGTAAGGAGGAGAAGACTATGTCAAGAATTGGTAAATTACCTATCGCAATCCCTGCAGGCGTAACCGTAACAGTTAGCCCCGAAAACCTCGTGACCGTCAAAGGTCCCAAAGGTGAACTCCAACAGCAGGTGAATCCTATTATCACCGTCACCGTTGAGGATGGCGTTTGCCACGTCACCCGTCCTAACGACGAGAAAGAGAGCCGCTCCATGCATGGCTTGTACCGCGCACTCATTCACAATATGGTGGTTGGCGTACACGATGGCTACAAGAAAGTGCTCGAGTTGGTCGGCGTCGGCTATCGTGTCGAACTCTCGCAACCGCAGGTTCTCAATTTCGCTCTCGGTTATACGCACCCCATTTACCTTCAACTCCCCAAAGAGATTAAGGTAGAGACCAAGTCGGAGCGTAACCAGAACCCTATCGTCATCCTTGAGTCTGCCGACAAGCAACTCATCGGACAGGTGTGCGCTAAGATTCGTTCGTTCCGTCGTCCTGAACCTTACAAAGGTAAAGGTGTTAAGTTCCAAGGTGAGGTTGTTCGTCGTAAGGCTGGTAAATCGGCTGGTAAATAATTAGAAAGGAATAAGTTATGAATCAGAAAATTGCAAGAAGACTTAAAATTAAAGCCGCTATCCGTACCAAGGTGTCGGGTACTGCTGAGCGTCCTCGTCTGACCGTATTCCGCAGCAACAGCCAAATTTACGCTCAAGTCATTGATGACGAGCAAGGCAAAACCCTCGCTTCGGCATCATCGCTCAGTATCAAAGATAAAATGACCAAGACCGAGAAAGCCGCACAGGTTGGCAAACTCGTTGCTGAGGCTGCCAAGGCTGCCGGCATCGAGACCGTTGTCTTCGACCGTAACGGCTACCTCTATCACGGTCGCGTTCAATCATTAGCAGACGCTGCTCGCGAGGCAGGTCTCAAATTCTAAAACAACAAGACTGATATGAATCGAGTTAAAACAACACAAGACCTGGAACTCAAGGAGCGCCTCGTCGCAGTTAACCGCGTAACCAAAGTTACGAAAGGTGGACGTACATTCACATTCGCAGCCATCGTTGTTGTAGGTAATGAGGCCGGCATCGTAGGCTGGGGGCTTGGCAAGGCGGGGGAAGTCACCGCTGCTATTGCCAAAGGAACCGAGGCTGCTAAAAAGAACCTCATCCAAGTACCCGTACTCAAAGGCACTGTTCCTCATGAGCAGGCTGCCAAGTTCGGTGGTGCTCGCGTTTACCTCCAACCCGCTTCGCAAGGTACCGGAGTAAAAGCCGGTGGTGCCATGCGTGCCGTATTGGAGTCCGTTGGCATTACCGACGTATTGGCTAAGGCTAAAGGTTCTTCCAACCCTCACAACCTTGTTAAGGCCACTATCGCCGCTCTCGGAGAGATGCGCGACCCGCGTACCGTGGCTCAAAACCGTGGCGTAAGTCTATCTACAGTGTTTAACGGATAAATAGTTTGACAGTTATGGCTAAAATCAAAATTCAGCAAGTACGCAGCATTATCCGCTGCCCGAAAGTACAGAAAGAAACGATGCAGGCTCTCGGTCTGCGTAAAATCAATGCCATCGTTGAACACGAAGCCACACCCGCTATCATGGGGATGGTGGACAAGGTTAAGCACTTGGTAAAAGTTATTGATTAATCGTATAAAATCGTAGCATTATGGAATTACATAATTTAACGCCGGCTGCTGGTTCAGTCAAGACCGCTAAACGTATCGGCCGTGGTGCCGGTTCGGGACTCGGTGGAACTTCTACCCGTGGTCACAAGGGTGCTAAATCACGCTCGGGCTATTCCAAGAAGATTGGTTTCGAAGGTGGTCAGATGCCTATGCAGCGTCGTTTGCCGAAATTCGGTTTCCAGAACATCAACCGTGTGGAGTACAAGGCTATCAACCTTTCCACTCTGCAGGCTTTGGCGGACGAGAAACACCTCGAGAAAATCGGACTCATCGAACTGCATGAGGCCGGTTTCATCAACAAGACTACGCTCGTTAAGATTCTTGGCAACGGTACACTGACTGCTAAACTCACAGTAGAAGCCAACGCATTCAGCAAATCTGCTGAGGCTGCTATCACAGCCGCTGGCGGTACTGTCAACAAAATCTGATTTCTATGCGTAAGTTTATAGGAACTATCAAGAATATCTGGAAGATTGAGGACCTCCGCAATCGGTTGCTGACTACGCTCTTGTTCGTACTCATCTACCGATTCGGCTCGTTCGTCGTTCTTCCTGGTATCGATCCAACAGCACTCTCCGCTCTGCATGCGCAGACGGCGGGTGGTCTGATGGCTCTTCTGGATATGTTCTCTGGTGGCGCATTCTCCAATGCCTCTATCTTTGCATTGGGTATCATGCCCTACATCTCTGCTTCTATCGTAATCCAACTGCTCACCATTGCAGTGCCTTACTTCCAGAAGATGCAGAAAGAGGGTGAATCGGGCCGCCAGAAAATGAACCAGATTACGCGCTACCTGACGGTTGCTATCCTTTTGTTCCAAGGTCCGAGTTACTTGGTAAACCTTTCGGTACAGATGGCACAAGCAGGTCAGGCTCTCAGTATCGGTTTCAACTGGTTCACAATTTCGTCCACCATCCTGCTGTGCGCAGGCTCTATGTTTGTGATGTGGCTTGGCGAGCGCATTACCGACCGTGGTATCGGAAATGGTATCTCCTTTATCATCTTGATTGGTATCATCGCTCGTCTTCCGGGGGCTATCGTACAAGAGTTCTCGTCACGTCTCAATGATGCCGGTGGTGGTTTGATTGTGTTCATCCTCGAAATCGTTATTCTGTTGCTCGTGTTCGCATTCGCTATTATGTTGGTACAAGGTACTCGCAAGATACCTGTACAATATGCCAAGCGTATGGTGGGTAACAAACAATATGGTGGCGCACGCCAGTACATCCCTTTGAAGGTTAATGCCGCTAACGTGATGCCTATCATCTTTGCACAGGCTATCATGTTCATCCCTATCGCACTCGCAGGCTTCTCCGCATCCGATGGTGCCAACGCTTTCACGCGTGCGTTCATGGATAACGACGGCTTCTGGTACAACCTTGTGTTTGCTATCCTTATCGTAGCGTTCACCTATTTCTACACGGCGATTATCATCAACCCTGTGCAGATGGCGGAGAACCTCAAACTCAACAATGGCTTCATCCCGGGTGTCAAACCTGGTAAGAAGACGGCTGAGTATATTGATACCATTATGTCGCGCATCACATTGCCGGGTTCTATTCTCTTGGCAATCATCGCTATTCTGCCGGCTTTTGCACGTCTCTTCGGAGTAAGTATGGGCTTCGCGCAGTTCTATGGCGGTACATCGCTCCTCATTATGGTAGGTGTAATCTTGGATACGCTTCAACAAATCGAGAGCCATCTCCTTATGCGCCACTACGACGGATTCTTTGAGTCCGGTATGCGTATCAAGGGGCGCTCTGGTGCTATGGCATATTAATCAAAATGATATACCTCAAGACTGACGAAGAAGTAGAGCGTATGCGTCGCAGTAACGACCTGCTTGGACGCGCTTTGGCGGAAGTGGCCAAAGCCGTCCAACCGGGCGTCACTACTGCACAACTTGACAAGATAGCCCACGACTATATCTGCGACAACGGGGGTATTCCCTCTTGTCTCGGATACGAAGGCTATCCTGCCACTTTGTGTACTTCGGTTAATGACGAAGTTGTACATGGCATTCCTTCCGACAAAGTTGTTCTCCGTGATGGGGATATGATTGATGTGGATTGTTGCGTGTTGCTGGATGGTTTTCAGGCAGACTCCGCCTACACTTTCCCTGTGGGCGAAGTGGCATCGGAAACGCTCCAACTCATGCGCACCACGAAAGAAGCACTCTATATGGGTATCGCCGAAGCCGTCACTGGGCATCGTCTCGGTGACATCGGGTTCGCTATCCAGTCTTATTGCGAAAAGGCGGGCTACTCCGTAGTGCGCGAGTTCGTAGGGCATGGTATCGGACGCGAAATGCACGAGGATCCTGAAGTGTGCAACTATGGCCGCCGTGGCAATGGTATCGTACTCAAATCGGGTATGACACTCGCCATCGAACCGATGATTAATCTTGGACGGCGCAATGTCATCTTCGAGGATAATGGTTGGACGGCGCGTACTGCCGACCGTAAACCGTCGGCGCACTACGAACTCAGTGTCTGTGTACGCAACGGCAAAGCCGACATTCTCTCTACTTTTGAGTATATCAAGGAGGTCTTGGGTAATCGTTTTATTTAACTACCACATCACTATGGCTAAGCAAGATTCTATCGAAGTGGATGGCACCATCACCGAGGCATTGTCCAATGCAATGTTTCGCGTGCAACTCGAAAGTGGTCACGTCATCACGGCTCACATATCCGGTAAAATGCGTATGCACTATATCAAGATTCTCCCGGGCGACCGTGTCAAAGTGGAGATGAGCCCCTATGACCTCACCAAAGGACGTATTTCGTTCCGTTATAAATAAACTCTAAAACTCTATAGAAATGAAAGTTAGAGCATCTATCAAGAAGCGCAATGCGGATTGCAAAATCGTACGCCGCAAAGGTCGCTTGTATGTAATCAACAAAAAAGAACCCAAGATGAAGATGCGTCAAGGATAAGCATCCTGTCATGGTTAATCATTAAACAAAGTATCCTTAAGTAAATAATTATGGCTATAAGAATTGTCGGTGTAGATCTGCCGCAAAACAAGTGCGGTGAAGTCGGATTGACTTACATCTACGGAATAGGTCGTTCAAGCGCAAAGAAGATCCTGGCAGAGGCAGGCGTTGACCCAAGCATCAAGGTGCAGGATTGGACGGATGACCAAGCAGCTAAAATCCGCGAAATCATCGGTGCTAAGTACAAAGTGGAAGGTGATCTTCGTTCGGAAACGTCTCTCAACATCAAACGTTTGATGGATATCGGTTGTTACCGCGGTGTTCGTCATCGTCTTGGACTCCCAGTTCGCGGGCAATCGACGAAGAACAACGCTCGTACGCGCAAAGGTAAAAAGAAAACGGTTGCTAACAAGAAGAAAGCAACGAAGTAATCAACCACTTAATATCTATCAATTATGGCAAAGAAAACTGTTGCAGCTAAGAAGCGCGTTGTAAAGATTGACGGTGTTGGTCAACTTCACGTTATGTCTTCTTTCAACAATGTTATCGTAACGATTGCTAATGGTGATGGACAAGTCATCTCTTGGTCATCAGCAGGCAAGATGGGCTTCCGCGGCTCCAAAAAGAATACTCCCTATGCAGCACAGACTGCTGCAGAGGATTGCGCAAAGGTCGCTTACGACCTCGGTCTGCGCAAGGTAAAAGCGTATGTAAAGGGGCCTGGACAAGGTCGTGAGAGTGCTATCCGTGCCGTTGCTAACTCGCACATTGATGTAGTTGAGATTATCGACGTTACCCCGATGCCTCACAACGGATGCCGTCCTCCTAAACGTCGTCGTGTATAATAATCAGTATCGTTCCTGTGGAAAGCGGGTTTTTATCATCCGCAGTCAGGGGAACATTGAACTTCTTAAACTAAAAAAATTATGGCTAGATATATTGGTCCTAAATCACGTATTGCACGCCGTTTCGGTGAACCCATCTTTGGTCCTGACAAAGTGCTTGACAAGCGCAACTATGCTCCCGGACAACACGGTGTTAACCGCCGCAAAAAGAACTCTGAGTATGGCACACAGTTAGCAGAGAAGCAAAAGGCTAAATACACTTATGGTGTATTGGAGCGTCAGTTCCGCCTCCTCTTCGCGCAGGCTTCGCGTATCAAGGGTGTCACGGGTGAGATTCTGCTCCAACTGCTTGAGTCTCGTCTCGACAATGTTGTTTATCGTCTTGGTATCGCTCCTACCCGTGCTGCTGCACGCCAACTCGTTAGCCACCGCCATATCACCGTTGATGGCAAGGTGGTCAATATTCCATCCTATCAGGTAAAACCCGGTCAAGTAGTGGCTGTCCGCGAAAAGTCTAAGTCGCTTGAGGTTATTGCTGCTTCTCTGGATGGTTTCAACCATAGCAAGTATAACTGGCTGGAGTGGAATGAGGCCGACAAAGCAGGCAAGTTCCTCAATATCCCGCCACGTGAGGAGATCCCTGAGAATATCAAGGAGCAATTAATCGTCGAGTTGTACTCTAAATAACAAATAAATTCATGGCAATATTAGATTTTATTAAACCTGACAAGGTGATCATGTTGGATTCGAGCAACTATCGCGGAGTTTTTGAATTCCGTCCGCTCGAGCCGGGTTATGGTATCACAGTAGGTAACGCTATCCGCCGCGTTCTTATCGGTTCGCTCGAGGGCTTTGCCATCTGTTCAATTAAGATCAATGGTATTGATCATGAATTTGCTACTATCCCAGGTGTCATCACCGATGTAACCAACCTTATCCTCAATCTCAAGCAAGTCCGCTTTATCCGCAAAGAGGGAGTCGAAGCCGATGGCGAGACCATTCGTATGCACATCAAGGGCAATTCCAACACATCCTTGTTTGCTGGCGAACTTAATTCTTACCTCCAGTCGTTCGACGTACTCAACCCTGAACTTCTCTTGGCTGAGATGGACGAATCTGCTGACTTTGAGATGGAGATTACTATCAACAAGGGACGCGGATATGTATCTGCTGACGAGAATCGCCACCCCAATGATGCCATTGGTGTGCTCGCTATCGATAGCATCTACACTCCTATCCGCAATGTCAAGTACAGCATCGACCCCTACCGTGTAGAGCAACGCACCGACTACGAGAAACTCACACTTGAGATTCTCACCGACGGTTCCATCACGCCGAAGGATGCGCTTAAAGAGGCGGCTAAAATCCTTATCTTCCATTTTATGCTCTTCTCCGATGAGAAGATTATTATTGAGGATCAGGAGAAACCGGCTACCAACTCGTTTGACGAGGAACACCTTCGTATGCGCCAACTGCTCAACCAGCGTCTTGCCGATATGGACCTCTCTGTGCGTGCCCTCAACTGCTTGAAGGCGGCAGAGGTCGATACCCTCGGACAATTGGTTCGCTACCATCGTGCCGACTTGCTCAAGTTCCGTAATTTTGGTAAGAAGTCTCTCACCGAATTGGACGAACTGCTCGAACGCAATGGATTGGCTTTCGGTATGGATATTAGCAGATACAAACTCAACGACTAATTCAACTCGGGGGTTGCTTGTTCTCTCAACATTCAACCCTCAACTCTAAACTAAAAAACAACAATGAGACATAATAAGAAATTCAATCATCTTGGCCGTAAAGCCGCTCACCGCGGTGCTATGCTGTCCAATATGGCTTGCTCGCTTATCATGCACAAGCGTATTACGACTACATTGGCTAAGGCAAAGGCTCTCCGCATCTATGTTGAGCCTATCCTCACTCGTGCTAAGGAAGACACTACGGCTAATCGTCGTCTCGTCTTCGCTGAACTCAAGCAGAAAGAGGCAGTTACCGAACTCTTCCAAAACGTTAGCGAGAAAATAGCTAACCGTCCTGGAGGCTACACTCGTATCCTTCGTACCGGCTTCCGTCTGGGTGATGCTGCTGAGATGTGTATCATCGAACTCGTTGACTACAACGAGAATATGCTCAAAGCCGCTGCTAAGCCTGCCGCTAAGAAGACTACACGTCGTGCCGGCAAGAAAACTGCTCCTAAGTCAGAGGCTGCACCTGCAGAAGAGGTTAAGGCTGAGTAATATTTCGGTTGAGCAACATCAACCGCATCCGAAGAGACTGCCAACACATGCGGTTGGCAGTCCCTTTTTGTCCTACAATTTTCGGAGACGCGGATGTTCTCTCGGGGTCCCCGTAAGCCTGCGGGCGAAACGGGGTGCTCTCTCGTCCGCGGTATAGAAGTGACAGTATCTTCTCAAATAATTAAAAACCGAAATTACCCGTTTTTATTACGATGACAAACACCAAACTCATACACGATTTTGTTGCCCACTGGACAGGCAAAGGCTACGAGAAAGGTGAATCGCAACCGTTCTGGATTGCGCTGCTTCACGCTCTCGGCATAGAAGACCCCACCACGTTTATCACCTTCGAGCAGCAAGTGCATATCGACCACACCGCTTTCATTGACGGCTTCATACCCGCCACCAAGGTGCTGATTGAGCAGAAGTCGATACAGAAAGACCTGGGTGCACCCATCAAACAGTCGGACGGTTCGCTGCTCAATCCGTTCCAGCAAGCCAAACGCTATGCCGCCGAACTGCCGTACAGCAGCCGCCCGCGGTGGATAGTAACGTGCAACTTCCGCGAGTTCTGGATATACGATATGGAGCAGCCCAACGGCGAACCGCAGGTGGTGCTATTGGAGAACCTCGAGAAAGAGCATTACCGTCTGCGTTTCCTCGTGGACACGGGCAGCGACACGCTGCGCAAGGAGATGGAACTGTCGATACAGGCAGGCGACCTGGTGGGCAAGATATACGATGCCATACGTCCGCAGTATGCCCACCCCGACGACCCCGACACACTTGCCTCGCTCAACCAACTGTGTGTGCGTCTCGTCTTCTGCCTCTTTGCCGAGGACGCGGGGCTGTTCGGTGACAAGAACGAGTTTCACGACTACCTCAACCAGTTCCCTGCTCCGCACCTGCGCCGTGCGCTGATAGACCTGTTCCGTGTATTAGACACCAAGCCCGAAGACCGCGACCCGTACTTGGACGATGACCTGCGGCGGTTCCCGTATGTGAACGGCGGACTGTTCTCTAACGAGAACATCGAAATACCGCAACTGACCGACGAAATACGCACGCTCCTGCTCACCAAAGCCTCGGAGGACTTCGACTGGTCGGAGATAAGTCCCACTATCTTCGGGGCAGTGTTTGAGAGTACACTGAACCCCGACACGCGCCGCTCGGGCGGTATGCACTACACGAGTATCGAGAATATCCACAAGGTGATAGATCCGCTGTTCCTCAACGACTTGCAGCACGAGTTGGAGGGTATTGCCGGAAATATGTATGGAGACGATGTGTCTCGCGTCGTCAATCCGCACCTCTCTGCCAAGCAAATACGAGATTTACGTGCTTTCCAAGACAAACTGGCATCGCTCACGTTCTTTGACCCTGCGTGCGGCAGCGGAAACTTCCTCACCGAAACCTATATCAGTCTGCGCCGTCTGGAGAACAAGGTCATCCGTCTCCTGCAAGGCGACCAGATGCAGTTGGGCACCTTCACCAATCCTATCCGTGTGGATATCCACCAGTTCTACGGCATCGAGATAAACGACTTTGCCGTCTCGGTGGCAACTACTGCCCTATGGATTGCCGAACTGCAGATGCTCCGTGAGACAGAGCGTATCTGCCAAATCGAAGCCAAGCCCCTGCCTCTCCACGCCTACCACAATATCCATGAGGGCAACGCTTTGCAGATAGACTGGCGCAAAGTCGTTCCCACAGACCGCCTGTCCTACATAATGGGCAACCCGCCCTTTGTGGGGGCACGAATGAAATCCAATGCACAAGCAGATGACCTTATTTCTATATTTGGTAAGGATTGGAAAGGTGTAGGAAACTTAGACTATGTGTGTGGTTGGTATAAGAAAGCAAGTGATTTAATGTTATGCAACCCAATTATACACACTGCTTTTGTTTCAACGAATAGTGTTGCACAGGGTGAGCATGTACCGTTTCTTTGGAAACAATTAAATGGATTAGGGATTCACATAGATTTTGCATATAGGACATTCCCTTGGGATAGTGAAAGTAATTTGAAAGCACATGTACATTGTGTCATTATAGGTTTTTCTGCATTTTCAACAAATGGAGATAAACGGCTATATAAATCAGATGGTACATATCAGATATGTACAAACATCAATGCTTATTTGTTAAACGCACCAGATGTATTCGTTGAACCTCGTTCTCATTCCATTTGTGGAATGCCTGATGTTGCTATTGGCAACAAACCGGTGGATGGTGGTAATTACTTATTTACAGAAGAGGAAAAGACAGAATTCATAGCCCAAGAACCCAAATCGGAGAAATACTTTAGACCCTTTATCGGTGCTTATGAGTTTATAAATGGTAAGAAACGCTATTGTCTATGGCTTGGGGATTGTTCTCCTGCAGAGTTGAAATCAATGCCGCATTGCCATGAGCGTGTTAATGCAGTCCGTGAGTTTCGTTTAGCCAGCAAAAGTGAAGGTACACGCAAGATTGCAGACAAGCCCACACGTTTCCATGTAGAGAATATGCCTAAAGGAACATTTATCGTTATACCACAAGTATCGTCTCAAGCACGTCGGTATATACCAATGGGATTTATGGACGAAACTATTATGTGTAGTGATAAGGTACGTTTGATGCCGAATGCAACTTTATATCATTTTGGTGTATTAGAAAGTAATGTACATATGGCATGGATGCGTGCGATTTGCTGTCGTCTAAAAAGTGATTATAGTTACACTATCAATGATGTTTACAACAACTTTCCGTGGTGCAACCCCACTGAAGAGCAGCGGCAAAAGATAGCAGTGACCGCACAGGCTATCTTGGACGCGCGGGCGAAGTATCCCGATTGTTCCTTGGCGGATTTGTATGACGAAGTGACGATGCCTATCGAACTGCGCCGTGCCCATCAGGCTAACGACCGTGCAGTAATGACAGCGTATGGCTTCCCGACCACAATGTCCGAGTCCGATTGCGTCGCACGCCTCCTTGAGATGTACCAACAACTGACAAATAAAGAATAAACATTGTAAATTTCAGAACTATGAGAATAAAACCTGTGCAAATTGATATACCCCAAGCCGATCCGTTTGCCAACGACAAACTGGGACGCGAGCAGTATGCTAAAATCTTAACCTCGTTAATAGAGAATGCTGACGATGGTTTCACGATGTCTGTTGATGCAGAATGGGGTAATGGCAAGACAACGTTTGTCAAAATGTGGCAAGCCTATCTACAGAAAAATGAATATACAACTATTTATGTCAATGCGTGGGAGAATGATTTTTATACCGCAGATCCTTTTGCAGTTCTAATCAATGAGATGTTTAGCCAAATACCTCGCACAAGTTTTTCTAACGAGAAATATCAACTACTTTCAGCGTGTGTTGGAGGTTTAGCCGCAATAGCCAAAACAATTCCTATATTGAATGTTATTGGAGCCTTCGGAGATGCGTGCAAACAAGTGATTGATGAGTGCAAAAAGGATAAGAATCCCTTGCAAGCGTGTGAAAGTTACACCAAACTGATACAAGAATTTCGACAAAAGTTACAAGATTTTGTCCACAGCATTAGTTCGGACAAAAAAGTGGTTATCTTTGTGGATGAATTAGATAGATGCCGTCCCGATTTCGCTATTGAGATGTTGGAACGGATAAAGCACCTATTTTGTGTGGATGGATTAGTGTTTGTATTATCAATTGATAAACAGCAATTAGAGGCATCTGTGAAAGGGCATTATGGTAGCGAATCCATCAATGCAACGGAGTATCTAAAGCGTTTTATTGATATAGAATATCGACTGCCACAGCCTGGTAGAGAGAAATTTATCTTAGAACAGATGCATCAACATAAGACATTTGAGCGTATCAAAGAAATTGATGGTGTAAACATATACGACGTACTCAAAGTTATTGTTTATATTGATGATATGAATTTACGATCTATAGAGCAGTACTTTACTCGGTTGCATTTGGCGTTATTGGCTGCGAATAATGCTACTGATACTTGGTGCTTGGCTTTACTGCTTTGGCTAAATATGAAACATTCAGATTGCTATGAGATGATTAAAATCAAGCAGGTATCAATCAAAACATTATTAGAGCGACTATGTACCATATTGGATATATCAAAGTTCAAAGCAAATTCTGATGAACGCCATTGCGTTTTATACTCATTGTCCGCACTGATAAGCGGATATGCAAAAGAAAAGGAATATGATGTGCAATCTGTCTTAGATGTCTTCTCAACTGATGATACATTGCAGAAACAAATTAAATGGACAGACAAAGAGATTGCGGGTTTTAGCAATTATGTAAATCATAATTTTGCACATTATAATTTCGATTATACTTATGTCATTATAGAGTTGACATCACCAGGTATTATGTATCAAGAGTAAAGCGATTATTGTGTTTGGTAACTATATAATGTTTTAGATTGATAATATGCGTCGATATTTGTTATTCATAATTTGTGTTTTGTCCTCGGTATTGTACGCAGAGGCTTTCGACTATGCCCGCGTGGATAGTCTCATCAATAGTGCTATCTACCCCGTAGATTCTGTGAATGGGGTAGGGGACTCGGTCTTTCAAGACCGTACCCGTTGCATTCCCGGAGCCGTACTTTGCGTGGTGGATAGCGGGCGCATCACCTACCTCCGCGCCTATGGTCATCGTGCTGTGGTGCCTGCATGCGAACCCATGACGAAGAACACGGTCTTCGACTTGGCTTCCCTTAGCAAACCCTTGGGCGCAGGGTCCGCTGCCTTGTTGCTGATTGAGCTGGGACGACTCTCCGCCGATGACAAGGTTAGCACCTATCTCCCTGCGTTTCAGTCTGATGCCACTATCCGCGACTTGCTTACCCATCGTTCTGGGCTTCCGCCATACATGAATGCTCGAGTCTTGGACAGTATCTATACAGCTCGTAACATCGCACAACTCTCCCGCCAGAATTTTCTTCTGGATACCATCTGCCGATGCCAGCGTTTGTCTTTACCTGGTGGGAAATACCGCTATTCCTGTTTGAATTTTATTACGTTACAACGTGTCGTGGAAACGATTGTCGGAACGGATATCAATACCTTTCTTGCTGCCAACCTCTACACACCCCTCCATACAGACGCTATGGGCTGGTTGCCGTCCGATACCCTTCGCCCGCGCAGTGCCCCTACAGAATGTAATGATACCATCTGTCTCCGTGGTATCGTCCACGACCCTTTGGCGCGTGTTATGATGTGTGGCATATCGGGTAATGCCGGTCTTTTCGCTACTGCTGAGGATGTAGCAAAATGGGCTATCTGGTTTATGTCCTTACCCGATTCTGTCCGCACCGTAGCCTGCAACGCAGGGCTTTGGGCAAATATGGAGAATGGCACTTTGAGCCACACTGGTTATACAGGTACAAGTATTGTTCTCTATCCCGATTGTGGGCGTGCTATCATCTTACTTACCAACCGTGTCCACCCTACTGATACGGGAAGTTTGGCGTCTTTGCGTCGTGCATTAACTGCATGGGGAGAATGTTCTGTACGAAGCAGCAATAAGCAAACTGAACGGGTCATTGTCGGTGCCGAACGCACGGACGCTTACCTCCCATTGCTGCAGGGCAAACGAGTGGCACTCCTCAGCAACCATACGGGCATGGTGGGCGATACCCACACCTTGGACCACCTCCTTGCGCACGGTGTGCAGGTCACGGCTGTCTTCTCGCCCGAACATGGTTTCCGCGGCACGGCACGCGAGGGCGAACATGTGCAGAGCAGCGTGGACGAGAAGACGGGCATTCCCATTCTCTCCCTCTACGACGGCAAGACTTATCGCCCGTCGGCAGAGTCCATGGCTCTGTTCGATGTGCTAATCACGGACATACAGGACGTCGGACTTCGTTTCTACACCTACTACATCACCATGATGCGTCTCATGGACGCTTGCGCACACAGCGGCAAGCAGTTCATTGTCTTCGACCGACCCAACCCCAACGGATACTACATCGACGGTCCCATCTTGGATATGCGTTACAAATCGGGCGTCGGGGCATTGCCCATACCGGCCGTACATGGTATGACGCTTGGCGAACTGGCACGTATGATAAACGGTGAATACTGGCTCGGCGATTCATTGCAGGTTGACTTGACGGTCGTTACCTGTCTCAACTACACCCACCAAACCACCTACAACCTGCCCGTTCCCCCTTCGCCCAACTTGCGCAATATGCTGGCTATTTACCTCTATCCGTCTGTCTGCCTGTTCGAGGGCACTCCCGTATCCTTGGGACGTGGCACGGACAAGCCTTTCCTATGCTACGGGCACCCCTCCTACCATGCTGCCACAACCACGGACACCCTTTCTTTCACGCCTGCGGCATCTACACAAAAGGGCAATCTGTGCCACGGTATCGACCTGAGCGGTATCTCGGAATCCGATGCCCGCGCCGTACACTTCTCATTGCGCTACCTGATAGATGCTTACAACGTGGTACGTGCCAATGCCGATACCACCAACGGCAAAGCATGGGACGGCAATGCGTTCTTCACGCCTTTCTTCGAGAAATTGGTTGGCGTGGACTATATCCGCCCTATGATAATCGCCGGACATACCGAAGCAGAGATACAAGCCCGCTGGCAACCGGACGTTCAGCACTTCAAGGCACAGCGCAAGCCCTATCTCTTGTACGAGGAGTAAGGGCTTGCACTACGTGGTGTCGGCTGTTTATCGTCCTTGCAAGAACTGCATCAAGGCGTTTTCAAACACTTTGCGTTGCGGAAACTGACGGGCAAAGCCCCAACCGTGCCCGCCTGTAGGCAGAAGTATCATCTCTGTATAGACATGATGGGCTGTGAGAGCCTGATACATACGAATCGAATTCTCTACCGGCACCGTCTTGTCGTCTTGGCATGCCACAATGAAACACGGAGGCGTGTCGTCACTTACACATTTATCGGCGGACCACATATCCCGCTTTGTGTCAGACGATTGCTCGCCTAAGAGCAAGCGGCATGAACCCTTGTGCGTAATGCTCTCGTCCATAGAGATTACAGGGTAAACCAATATGCCGAAATCAGGACGTGCCTTTGCCGAAGTGTATTTCGTACACAGCGTAGCCGCCAGGTGCCCGCCCGCAGAGAAACCGATAACACCTGTCTTGTTCTTGTCTATATGCCATGCATCGGCACTGTCACGTAGTATCTCCATGGCGCGGCACGCGTCCGTAAGGGGCACTTCGGTATGTCCGTTGGGTAACCGGTATTTGAGAACGGCTACGGCATATCCGCGTGGTACAAAGTACTCTGCCACGTTGATGCCCTCGTTGCCGATGGAGATATATCGGTATCCGCCACCCGGACAAGACAGTATCACAGGGGCATTCTCTACACCTTCCGGCAGATACAAATCAAAACGGGGTTCGGAAGTCTTGTACAATTCCCCGTATTGACCTGCTGTCTCGTCATCGGCGGTATAGCCGTTCTCGTTGGGCTTCTTGTCGGTATAGAGGTACACAGTACGTGCAGGCGTGATAGAGCACGTCTCTGTCTTTAGGTGCTTGTTTATCTCGGCAGTAATGATAGGCTCCATAATGTCATAGCCCGCTGCGGTAGGGTGCACGCCGTCTTTTGAGTATTTTTCAGGCAGCCCGCCGCGCTCATCCGCTAGGGCGGAGTAATAGTCCGCATAAGGGATATCGTTTTTCTCGGCGTATGTCTGTAGCAGACCATTGAGTTGTCGGATAACCGTTGCGGGAGACTCTACCTCTTTGCGCCATGCGTATTCATAAGCGGGCAGAACGGAGCATATAATCGGTTGGATATGGTGATGCTGCGCCAACTCGCACATCGATTGGATATTCTCGGCAATATGCTCAATGGCGATATAGCCGTTGTTGAGAGCGATATCATTGGTCCCCGCCAGAATCACTACGATTTGCGGGTGTAGTTGGATAACATCCGCCTGAAAACGAGCCAGCATCTGCGATGTCACCTGCCCGCTGATGCCACGGTTGGCATAATGGTTGGCGGTAAAGAACTCAGGGTGTATATTATCCCAATGGTCGGTAATGGAATTGCCCATAAAAACCACCAACGGTGTATCAACAAGGGCTTGATTGGCACCGGCATAACGGTTGTGTTGTGTCCAGTCATCAGTAGCCGCGCCCAACGAAATACTTGCCGCTAAAGCGAGTATTGTAAAAGATACAGATTTCATATTAATTGGATGGTTTAATCAAACGTATTGCTCATAAAGACGGTACAAAGATACAACAAATAGTTGACTTGCGCAAACCGTATGTTGGCTTGTTCTGAAAAATTTGCACTATTCAAAAAAAAATAGTACTTTTGCAGCCGTTTTTCGGCTTTTCCGAAGTAATGTGAAGTGTTGCGATATGAGTAAGAATTTAGTGATTGTTGAGTCTCCTGCCAAGGCAAAGACCATTGAGAAGTTCCTTGGGGCTGATTTCCACGTGTTGTCCTCGCAGGGGCATATACGCGATATAGAAGGTGTTGGGAAAAACAGCATGGGCATTGACTTTGAGCATGGCTATGCACCCAACTATGTGGTGGACCCACAGAAGCACCATTTGATAGAGGCGCTCAGTCGGGAGGCGAAAAAAGCGGACACTGTTTGGCTGGCAAGTGATGAAGACCGCGAGGGAGAGGCAATCGCTTGGCACCTGAAAGAGGTGCTTGGCTTAAAGCCGGAGCACACTCATCGTATTGTCTTTCATGAGATTACGAAAACTGCCATTCAAGAGGCAATCCAACATCCTCGTGATATTGACTACAATCTTGTGAATGCGCAGCAGGCACGCCGCGTGTTGGACCGTATCGTAGGTTTCGAGTTGTCCCCCATCTTGTGGCGCAAGGTCACCACGGGGTTGAGTGCAGGGCGGGTGCAGTCGGTGGCTGTTCGGTTGATTGTGGAGCGCGAGCGTGAAATCGAGAATTTCAAAGCCACGGCGCAATACCGCGTGACGGCGGATTTTATGGGCAAGAACCAACGCGGACAAGAGGTGCGTCTCACCACCGAACTGAACCATCGTTTTCTGACCAAGGAGGAGGCTTTGGCATTCTTGAATAGTTGCAACGGTGCGGCTTTCACCTTGTCTTCCA
This sequence comes from uncultured Bacteroidales bacterium, assembly GCA_934667275.1. GTDB lineage: Bacteria > Bacteroidota > Bacteroidia > Bacteroidales > Paludibacteraceae > Colicola. Next base: position 236,085 of record CAKULK010000002.1, read on the forward strand.
TCACGCACAAACCCGGCAAACGCACACCGGCACCACCATTCACTACCTCTTCATTGCAGCAGGAGGCGGCTCGAAAGTTGCACTTCACGGTGTCGAAAACTATGCGTTTGGCGCAATCCTTGTACGAGGCGGGTTGCATCACTTATATGCGTACCGACTCGGTGCATCTGAGCAACCTCGCAATCGGTACGGCGCGTGAGGAGATACTGCGCGAGTATGGCGACAACTATCATCAGGCGCGCCAGTATCAGACCTCGTCGAAAGGGGCGCAGGAGGCGCACGAGGCAATCCGTCCTACCTATATGGATGTGCATACTGCAGGTGCCAACAACGATGAAAAGCGTCTCTACGATTTGATTCGCAAACGTGCATTGGCAAGTCAAATGGCTGATGCTCAAACCGATATGACGCGTGTTGAGGTGACAATGAGCGGATCCTCTTACCTTTGGGTAGCCACCACCGAAGCCATTGTTTTTGATGGTTTTATGCGCGTTTATGCCCAAAGCACAGATGATGAGCAGGATGAACCGTTGACCGTTTTGCCCGATATGGGTGAAGGGCAGTTGCTCACTTTGGGCACTGTGACGGCGCAGGAGAGTTTCACCAAACAGCCGCAACGCTACACCGAGGCTTCGCTTGTGAAGCGCATGGAGGAGTTGGGTATTGGACGTCCATCCACCTACGCCACTGTGATTGAGACTATCCAGTCGCGCCACTACGTGGAGCGCGGTAGTGTACAAGGTACAAAACGCGATTATAATGTGCTGACACTCAGCGATTCGCACATATCTGACCAGACAAAAACCGAACAGGTGGGAGCCGATTCGGGCAAACTCTTGCCTACTGACCTCGGGCGCATCACCAACGATTTCTTGGTGGAGCAGTTCCCCAAGATTTTGAGTTACGATTTCACGGCGCATGAGGAGGAGAATTTCGACTCTATCGCTGCAGGAAAGGCGGATTGGGTAAGCACGGTGGATAATTTCTACCAGACTTTCCACCCGATGATTGCCAACATTCCGGCAGGCAAGATGGCGGCGCGTGCCTTGGGTACCGACCCCGAGTCGGGTGAACCGGTGTTCGCGCGCATCAGTAAGAATGGTCCTTGTGTGCAGATTGGCAATCGCGACGACCAAAAACCGCGTTTCGCCTCACTTCGCAAGGGGCAGAGTATATTCACTATCACCCTTGACGAGGCACTGGACCTCTTTCGCTCGGCGTTGCCATACACGCTTTGTCAGCACGAGGGCAAGGATGTGATTGTAGGGGAGGGTAAGTTCGGACCCTATCTGCGTTATGATGGCACTTTCGTCAGCATTCCGAAGAATGTTGACCCGCACACCATCACGGAGGAGCAGGCACTCGCATTGCTCGAACAGAAGCGGCAGGCGCAGCAGCCCATTCACGAATGGGGCGACATTCAGGTGCTCAACGGACGCTATGGAGCCTACATTAAGACCAAGGATGGCAACTATCGTATTCCTCATACGACGGATGCTAACGGCCTTACAGAGCAGGCATGCCGCGAGATTATTGCCACCACAGCACCTACGGGAGGTACCAAACGGTCTTTTTCTCGAAAAATAGCGAAATAATTTGCACAATTCAAAAAGTTGTAGTAATTTTGCAGTCCAATCGCGGTGGTCAGTCTGCCTGACAACGGCGAGCGAGAAGTAGCGCAGTTGGTAGCGCACCACGTTCGGGACGTGGGGGTCGGGCGTTCGAGTCGCCTCTTCTCGACAATTTTGGATAAGGGGGCGCGTCAAAGGTATTTGACGCGCCTTATTATTAAAGGTATAAACAAAATGCTATGAAAAAGTTCTTCACATCGGTATTTTTGCTTATTGCGCTCTGTGCATCGGCGCAGGTGCAGGTGTCGCGTAGCGGAGCGCAGAATATGCTCATTCGTGTTCAGTCGCAGGCGGCGTGTCTGTTGTTGCCTGTCAGCGAACAAGCACCCGAATCCTCCATGCGGGTATTGGTCAACAACCAATGCGTGCAGACGCTTTCCGTCCGCTTGGCAACGCGTGGCGAGGTGAACTACTACGTGCCGTTTTCTTTGGAAAATTACGATGTCAGCCAACTGCTTTTGAATGTCTATTTGCCTGATTCTACGCTGATTAGGCAAATCAATTGGGATGCTGTCCAAACGGCGGCATCGTTCCCGTTCGTTACTGCCGAGACCTTCCGCCCTGTCTTCCACCACGCTCCCCAATATGGTTGGATGGGGGCTCCCGCAGGGTTGTACTACGATGCGAAAGCCAAACTCTGGCACCTTTACTATGAGCACAACCCTTATTGTGCTTTGTGGGAGAATATCCATTGGGGGCACGCTTCTTCCCCAGACCTCCTCCATTGGACGGCATGCCCGTCTGCTATTGCTCCCGATGGCCTTGGAATGGCTTTCGCGGGCTCTTTGGTGCTCGACCGCGCCAACACTGCGGGGCTGGGAAAAAACGCGTTGGTGGCTGTGCATACCTCATCCGACAACAGCCAGATGCAAACGCTTGCCTACTCCAAAGATGGTGGCAATACGTTTGTTGCCTATCCGTCTAACCCCGTATTAACCACTGAGATACAAGATGCTCGCGACCCTTATGTCTTTTGGAACGATGCCACCAAGCAATGGAATATGGCACTTGCTTGTGGCAACGAAGTGCGTTTCTATTCTTCCGCCAACCTCACTCAGTGGACCTACCTCTCCTCTTTTGGCAATGGTGTCGGTTGTCACGAAGGCGTCTGGGAAAAACCGAGCCTGCTCCGTTTGCCTGTGCGCGATACCAAAGACTTCAAATGGGCACTCGTCGTCAGCGTGGACCGCGGTGCATTGGCTGGCGGTTCTGGGGTGCAGTATTTCGTGGGTGACTGGGATGGGCACCATTTCACCGTCCTTCCCGAACTCCTGCACGAGGGCACTCTCGCGGTGCCGGTCAAATGGCTGGACTATGGCAAAGATTTCTACGGTGCCATCCCTTTTGCCAATGCGCCTCGCGGGCGTTGTACGCTCATCGGTTGGATGAACAACTGGCAATATGCCGAACAACTGCCCACACTGCGGTTCCGCTCCGTTAGCACTTTGCCGCGTGATCTTGACCTCTATCGCGACAAGAGTGACCTATATCGCATTGGTTTCCAGCCTGCTAAGGAACTCAAATCCCTCCGCGGAAAAGAGACCGACCAACTCCTCCCTGCCGCCGTTGTGGAGGTGGATGTCACTTCGGGCAAGAAACCTGCGGTCATCACGCTCTGCAATAATCAGGGCGAACAAGTCACGATGACTTACGATTTTGATGCAGGTACGTTTACCATGGACCGTCGCCAGTCGGGAGCAATTTCGTTCTCCGAATCCTTTGCGGCTGTCACCACCGCGCCGCTCCTCATGCAGCATCGCACCTACCACCTCACCCTCTACATCGACCGCTGTTCCATAGAGGCCTTCGATGGTGACGGGCATTGGACTATGACCAATCTTGTTTTCCCGTCAGTGCCTTATAATGCTGTCTCTGTTCAAGGTGGAAAGGCTAAAATCTATGACATAAATTATTGATTGATAATAATTTCTGCACAATGGGCTGCCCTGTCAAGCGACTTGGGTAGCCCGTTTCTTTGTGATATCCTGCCCGCTTTTTCCGCGTGCTGCCTTTTGTCGTGGCAAAAAGTAGCAATTATTTTGATATATCGAAAGAAAAGTGTAATTTTGCGGTTGAAAAGTGTACGATTATTATGGATAACGAGAAAATTCCGCTTCTCGACTGCCCGGTGGACTACATTTTGGGCGAGGCGAGTGGCAAGTTGCTGAACGAGTATGGTCGTTTCCCCTGCAAAATCAAGTGCGGGGTCTATGCGTTCATCGCCAAAGGCTCGGCGTATGCCACGGTCAACATCACGCGCTACCATTTCGCTGCGCAGGATATTCTCTATATCGAACCTGGCAGTTTCCTGCTCATCCACGAGTTCAGCGAAGACGCTTTGGTGCGTTACATCGTCTTCTCATCATCATTCCTCGAGAAAAATACCTATGGCATGCGCCGCCAACTGACTCCTTTGCAGGGCCGCAAACCCATGATACACATGACCGACGAACAGGCCTCGGTCGTCATGCACTTCTCTGATGTGCTCACCGAGGGCATCAACTGCACGCCCAATTTTCTCAATGCGGAGCGCATGGTGCCTATCTTCAACCTCATCCAGAGCATGTATTTCGACTATTTCATGTCCTCCACCAACGCCGTCACGCAGGTGTCGGACCGCAAGTCGGAAATCTATCAGGAATACAGCAACTTGGTCATGCAGCACTACCACGAGTGGCATCATGTCTCTCAGTACGCCGAAGCCATGCGCATGACCATGCCGCACCTCTGTGCCTCTATCAAGGCGGTGAGCGGACGCACTGCGGGTGACCTCATCACGGACGCGCTCCTCATGGACGCAAAGGCGCAACTCAAGGTCACCTCAACGCCTATCAAGGAGATTTCGATTAGTCTCGGTTTCGACAATGTGGCGTTTTTCAACCGCTTTTTCAAAACCCATACAGGCTGTACCCCGAAGGTCTATCGCCTCAACTGATTATAATTCAATATGCTGAGCCTCAATGGGTTCTGCAAGGAATATTGACGCGGAGTCTGCAAATTTCTCTGCGGATTCTGTTGTCTGGTACACCACGTGCCCGCGCCCTGCCGTGAGACTGGATGGGGCTACGCGCTTTGCAATATCTTGGTGCCGCACAAGGTAGTCTTGCAGACTGCGTGCCACTATCTCGCCTTGTGCAATAATATCTATGCCCATACCTGCTGTAAATGCCTGAATTTTAGGCAGTAATAGCGGATAATGGGTGCAACCGAGGATGATGGTATCAATTTTCGGGTCTTGTGCCAGAAGCATCGTGATGTATTTCTCCACAAAGTAATCCGCGCCGGCAAACTGGTGTTCGCCCGCCTCTATCAGGGGCACCCACATCGGACATGCCTGCTGCGTCACCACAATCTCGGGGTTTTGGTGTTGCAGTTCCAATACGTAACTCTCCGATGACACCGTCCCCGGAGTTGCCAAAATACCGATATGTCCTGTTCGTGTGCGAAGAGGTGCCATTTCGGCAGTCGGGCGTATCACCCCAAGCACGCGCAACTTGTCGGGGTCTATGTCGTGTTGTTGGATGCTGCGCAATGCCTTGGCACTGGCGGTGTTGCATGCCAGTATGATTAGGCTGCACCCTTGCGATTCCAAGTAACGCACAGCCTGTAGTGTGTATTCGTAAATCACGGAGAATGAGCGTGTTCCGTAAGGCGCACGCGCGTTGTCACCCAAGTATAGGTAGTCGTATTGGGGGAGCACCTGCCTGATTTCGTTCAAGATAGTCAGTCCGCCGTATCCGCTGTCAAACACGCCAATCATTGTCTTCTTTGTGAATTTGTTTTTGGTTCACGACTGCAAAGATACACAATTATTCTCGTTCCTGCAACCCTGTTTCCCCACATTTGCCTCGTGTCTCCCTGCTGCTCCCATCGGAACTTCATCGGTACTTCGCGTAGAGGATGCTATAGCCATGCCGCACAGATGGCGTATTCTTGTACACCCGTTATTTTCTTTTGGCATACTTTTTGCACACTGCCTGCTGACGACCTAAATGCTTTGTAGATGAGCCTTCGAGGCACATTTTGCTGTGGATAAAAACGGACTTTTAGGTACTCACCAAGTGGCAATTAATTCTATTTTTAAGTATAACAAAATGTTTGATTACTATGACTAAAAAGTTTTTATGTGTTTTGTTCTCCTTATTTACGGTACTAAACACATTCGCTGCCGACAAATTCCAAGTCGGGGATTTGTACTACAGCATCATTTCCGAGGGCAACAAAACTGTCAAAGTCGAACCTTCTGCAGTTGGCCTTAATCCGAATTATTCAGGGTTGGTAAATTGTGTTATTCCCTCTGAGATTTCCTACAATGGAGTAAAATATAGGGTGACGGGTATTGCCTACAACGCTTTCAATAATGTTGCTGGACTTGTCTCGGTAACTATTCCTGCAACTATTGTGACGATGGAAGAAGATGGGGGTCATGAGCCTGTATTTGAATCAAATGCATTTTACAATACTCCGAAACTTGAAAAAATAATAGTAGATAAAGATAACTCTAATTACGTTAGCGTGGATGGAGTGTTGTTTAATAAGGCAAAAACTTTTTTGATAGTCTATCCCGCTTCTAAAATGGGTACTTTCTATTCTATTCCCAATGGGGTAGAAAAGATTGGTACATATGCTTTCAAGAATTGCGCTTTAACTGGAGTTGTATTACCGAGAACGTTGCAGATGTTAGGGTATTATGCTTTTATTAATTGTACGAAGTTGTCGAAGATTGTGTGTTATGCGGCTACACCGCCTGTTGAGACAACGGCGCAGACAATGCCTTGGAATTTTGTTAATGTTAGTACAGAAACTTTGTATGTTCCGGCTGATGCAGTAGAGACTTATAAAAGTGATAATTTATGGGGTGTATTCAAAGATAAGATATTACCAATACCGGAAGTTGAGTTGGATGAAAAAAATGCAAATATAACAACTCAATTGGAAGATTTGAATGGACAAATTGTTGATGCCAAACTCATTCGCTCGTTTGCTGCCGATGGCGCTTGGTACACACTTTGTCTGCCATTTTCCTTGACGGAACAGCAGATTGCAGAGTCCTTGGGCGAAGGCTGTGCGTTGATGAAATTAGACTATGCGCAACAGCGTTCCTCGGAAGACTTGTATGTTCATTTCGCCTCGGCAACCACGCTCGAAGCAGGTATTCCGTATCTGTTTAAGCCTGCGAATGCCCTTACCCCCCCCATTTTTAAGGGTGTCGTAATTGAGTATCAAACGGATAAGGAAAACACTATTGCCACTCCCGACAAATTTGTGTCTATGACGGGTATTTATGCACCAACGCAAGTGCCTGCCGACAAATGGTATCTCGGTCCGGACAATACACTCTATCAGCCGCAGGTGAAAGTTACCTCAAAAGGTTTCCGTGCATATTTCTCACTATCAACATCATTGCCCTCTAAAATTCGTGCGCGTGTGGTGATGAACAACGAATTGCCTACGGATATAGATGATATTCAAGTAGATACGGATGTGTTGCCGCAGAAAGTACTTGAAAACGGACAAGTATATATCCTCCGTGGCGGACACAAATACAATCTGCAAGGGCAGGTAGTTGAATAAAAGTTAAATCTCTGTAAAATAGAATGTGTTATGAAACAATATATTGAACCAAAAATTGAGGTAACGCGCTTGGAATCAGAAGGTATCATGGTTAGTTTTAGTACCAATGCAGGTCTCCGTGCAGGCGGATATGGCTACTACGACCCTCGTTAGACATGCGGACGCTTTGTCTGTGGAATTTTGATGCCCCTTTTCTGGCTACTGTTTGTTAAAAGAGCAGGAAATGATGGTTTTATTTGCATAAACCGCATTATTTTTGTATCTTTGCACCCTAATACATATATAAGGTGTATTGGATAAACAAACCGAGTTACAACAATAAAAACCAAATAAGAGTATGAAATTCAATGTATCGAGTACGAAGTTGTTTGCACAGTTGCAAGCAGTGAGCCGTGTGATTGCCAACAAGAATAGTTTGCAGATACTGGAAGATGTGTTGTTTGACCTGCAGGGGGAACAACTGACCCTCACGGCGTCTGATGGAGAAACCACTATTCGTACCTCGCTTGCGGTGGAGAATCCGCAAGGTGAGGGCAAGGTGGCATTTGGTGCAAAACTGCTGTTGGATACCCTCAAAGAATTCCCTGAGCAGCCGCTTACTTTCTTGATTGATGACCAGAATTTCGGATTGAATATCACCAGTGCCAATGGTACCTATAGTTTTGTGGGTGCTAATGGGCAAGAGTATCCGGAAATGCCGGTCGAAGAGGGTGAGAATACGCTCACGATGCCTGCTAATGTGTTGCTCGATGCTATCAACAAGACTATCTTCTGCACCGCCGACGACGAGTTGCGTCCTGTGATGAATGGTATTTTCTTCGACCTCGCAGAGGACAAGGTGACTTTGGTTGCTACTGACGCACACCGCTTGGTACGATATACAAACACCGGCATTCATGTGCCGCAGGCAACCAGTTTCATACTGCCCAAGAAGCCTGCGATGTTGCTTCGTCAGGTGCTGGCAAAGGAGACTGAGGACGTGGAGATTAACTTCGGGCAGAAGAACGCCAAGTTCGCTTTTGGGCAAACGGTAATTGTATGTCGCCAAATCGAAGGTCGTTTCCCCAACTACAATGCCGTCATTCCGCAGAACAACCAGAACAAGGTTATTGTTGACCGTCAGACCATTGTGAACGCCTGCAAGCGTGTGGCTGTCTTTGCTAATACGGGTACTTCTCTTTTGAAATTGGCACTTAGCGAGAACCAAATCAAGATTTCCGCGCAGGACATCGACTTCTCCACATCTGCCGAAGAGACTATTGCCTGCGACTACAACGGAATGCCCATGGCTATTGGATTCAAAGCACCGTTCCTGATTGAAATTTTGTCGTCCATCGCCTCGCAAGATGTGATATTGGAGTTGGCAGACCCCGCTCGTGCCGGACTTATCCTGCCCGCTGAGAACGAGGAGAATCAGGAGTTGCTGATATTGTTGATGCCGATGTTGCTCAACGAATGATACGCTAACATCTGACATGAAACTGCAACTAACTAAACCTCTGGTTTTCTTCGACTTGGAGACCACAGGGCTCAATATCGGCACTGATCGTATTGTGGAGTTAAGTTACTATAAGGTCTTCCCCAACGGCACGTCCGAGGGGAAGACTTTCCGCGTAAAGCCCACTCATATTGTCAACGGCGAGGAGGTGCAGATGCACATCCCTGACGAGGCGTCATCGGTGCACGGCATCCACGACGAGGACCTCGTCGACTGCCCCACTTTCAAGCAGATTGCCGCACAGGTGGCTGAAGTGCTGACGGGGTCGGACCTCGCGGGTTACAACTCCAACCACTTCGACCTACCCCTGCTGGCAGAGGAGATGATGCGCGCGGGCGTGAATATCGACCTCAAGCGCATGAAGATGGTGGACGTTTTCACTATCTTCCAGAAGCAGGAGCCCCGCAACCTCGTGGCAGCATACCGTTTCTATTGCGGCAAGGACCTCACGGACGCCCACTCGGCGAATGCCGACACTATGGCTACTTACGAGGTGCTGATGGCGCAGTTGGAGAAGTACGATTTGCCGACAAAGGTGGACGAACTGGCTGCCTACACGGCAGGAAACGTGCGTTTCGCCGACTTCGCAGGGCGTATTGCTTACGACAACGAGGGCGTCGAAATCTTCAATTTCGGCAAATACAAAGGGCAGCGCGTGGCAGACGTCTTCCGTCGCGACACGGGCTACTACGGCTGGATACAGCAGGGCGACTTCCCGCAGTACACAAAGAATGTCTTCCTGCGAATCTATCTGAGTTTAAGGAAATAGTATATTGATGGATAAGGCAAAACTCACCATCTTAGGTTGCGGCAGTGCGATGCCCACGTTTCAGAACTCCCCCACGGGGCAGATTCTGGAGATTTGCGGGCGGTCGTACCTCATCGATTGTGGCGAAGGCATCCAACTGACAATGAGGCAGTTGGGCGTGCGCACGGGGCGCCTGTACTCGGTGCTTATTTCGCACTTGCACGGCGACCATTGTTTCGGCTTGATAGGACTGATTTCCACGCTGGGCATGTTCCGCCGCACGCAACCCCTGCACATCTACGCGCACCCCGACTTGGAGAAACTCCTGCGCCCGTGGCTCACTTACCACTGCGCCGACCTCACCTATGAGGTGATTTTCCACCCCCTGCACCCGCGCAAACAGGAGGTTATCATCGACGACCGCACACTCACTGTCGAGACCATCCCGCTGCGGCACAAGGTGCCCACATGCGGCTTCCTCTTTACTGAGCATCACCGCGACGAGGAGCCCCGCAAGCGGTACGCCTATTGCTCCGACACCATGTACCGCGAGAAAATCACGGAGCAGATACATGGTGTGGACCTCTTGTTTCACGAGTCCACCTACACCGAGGAGTATGCCGACAAGTGCAAACTGACCATGCACTCCACCGCCAAGCAGGCGGCGCAGATTGCCCGCAAAGCCGAGGCAAATCAACTGATGATTGGGCACTACAGTGCCCGTGTGGACGACCATACGGAGTTTTTGCGCGAGGCGCAGGAAGTCTTCCCGAACACGATAATGGCAGAAGAGAAAAAGTCCTACTTCTTCTAATCTCTGCGCCCCCGAAGGCAAGAGATAAAAGGGCGTTTGCCTTGCCAGACTCAATAATGAGTTAATTTTCAAATTTACAAATTTGCAAATTTTCTATGAAGATAACTACCGAATATATATGTTCCAACTGCGGCGCGAAGGCACCTCAGATGTTGGGGCGTTGCCCTGTGTGTGGCGAGTGGGGCACCTACGAGGAGTCCACGGTAGCCCCCGCGGCAGGCAACAAACGGGGTATCTCGCCCCGTGGCTCTGCGCAACCGCAACGTATTCAGGACATTACGGCTACCGAGGAGATGCGCATTGATATGCAGTCGGCGGAACTCAACCGCGTCTTGGGCGGCGGATTGGTCCCCGGCAGTCTCGTCTTGCTGGGTGGTGAGCCGGGCATAGGCAAGTCCACCTTGGCGTTGCAGGTGCTCATGCGCATGGGCGAGCGCAGGACGCTCTATGCCAGTGGCGAGGAGAGTGCCAAGCAACTGAAACTCCGTGCGGAACGCCTTGCCGGCAGTCCCGACAACCTCTACATCATGGCGGAGACCTCGCTCGAGCGAATCCTTGACAGCGTCACCGACCTGCAGCCCGACTTGGTGGTGATAGACAGTATCCAAACCATTGGTACAGAGGCGATTGAAGCAAGTATCGGCAGTCTCAGCCAGGTACGTGAGTGCGCCGCGCGGATACTCCAGTACGCCAAAGAGAAGAATGTCCCCTTCATCATCGTGGGACATATCAACAAGGAAGGGTCACTTGCAGGACCCAAAGTCCTCGAGCATATCGTGGACACCGTCCTCCAGTTCGAGGGCGACCAGCATTACATCTACCGCATTCTCCGCGCCCAAAAGAACCGCTTCGGCAGCACCAGCGAACTGGGTATCTTCCAGATGCAGCAGGACGGACTGCGCGAAGTGACGAACCCCAGCGAACTGTTGCTTTCGGGTAACCGTGAAGGGCTGTCGGGTATCGCTATCGCTGCGGCAGTGGAGGGCGTCCGACCCCTGTTGATTGAGGTGCAGGCACTGGTGGCAAGCGCAGCCTACGGCACGCCCCAGCGCAGCAGCACGGGCTTCGACGGGCGACGACTGAACATGCTTTTGGCTGTCTTGGAGAAACGTGTAGGCTTCAAATTGTTGCAGAAAGACGTTTTCGTGAACATCGCAGGCGGTCTCCGTGTCAATGACCCCGCTATTGATTTGGCGGTCTTGGCGGCAGTCTTGTCGTCGAATATGGACGTGGCGCTGGATACCAACATCTGCCTCACGGGCGAGGTTGGGCTCTCGGGCGAGATACGTCCCGTAAACCGTATCGACCAGCGCATCAGGGAAGCCGAAAAACTCGGTTTCGAGCAAATCATCATTCCCGCAGGTCAGAAGTACAACCCGCACAACCTTCGCATCCGCATCATCGAAGCCGCCCGCGTCTCCGACGCCTTCCGCCACCTGATACAAAAATAAATTTGCATATCTCGTGGAAAAGTTGTAACTTTGCACGTTTCTATCGGCTTGAAGTTGAAGAGAGTAAGGAATATAATGGTGCTTAGTTTGTTGTTTCTCCCCTTGTCTGTGACGTGGGCGGACACGCGTATGTATCATTGTGAGGTGGGGCTGCAAGGCGGATGCGGCTATTATGTAGGCGATGCTACGCCGCATATCTTCATGAATCCTTTGGAGGTCTTTGGAGGTCAATTCCGTTATAAGTTCGACAAACGATGGGCACTGCAAGCCAAAGCGCAACGCCAGCGTATAACGTTTCGTGATAGTGATAACCGTTTGTATTACAATCCTTTGTGGCATGTGGATGTAACGGCGGAGTTTAATTTTTTCCGTTTTGGTCAGAGGGAATATGATGTGCGCGTCAAGCCCGTCACACCTTATATATTTATAGGTCTCGGGGTGAGTGTGTACAATAGCCAGGCCTCGCCGTGGGATGTGGACAAGTATCCGATGGTGGGTGCCAATGCATTGCGTGCGGGGGCGTATATCCCGCTTGGCATTGGCGTTAAGTGGAAATTTGCTGACCGTTGGCAACTGCAAGCCGCTTGGCAGCATCAGGTGTATCTGGCGGATAATATAGAGGGGGTGGTAGAGTGGAACAACCCGAATGCGCAGAATGGCAGTAACATTTTGAACAATGATTTGACATCAACGCTGACACTTGGCATAGTTTTTGAGTTCGCAAAAGGGAAGAAAGTTTGTCGGCATTGTTTGTATTAGACAAAAGTGCGTATGGGATATAAGGAACAGATTCAGCAAGATAGGATTCCGCGCCATATTGCTATCATTATGGATGGCAATGGCAGGTGGGCAAAACGCCGTGGGATGGCGCGGATGTTTGGTCACCGTCAGGGTGTGGAAACGGTTCATCGCATCACGGAGGCGGCTGCGGAGTTGGGAATTGAGTATCTGACGCTCTACGCTTTCTCCACCGAGAATTGGAACCGCCCCAAAGAGGAGGTGGATGCACTGATGTCCCTGTTGGTGGACACCATCGCCAAAGAGACCCCCACACTGATGAAGAACAATGTCCGTCTGCTCACTATCGGCGACCTTAATCGTCTTCCTGCTGATGCGCGCGACAAGTTCCGCTCCTGTATGGCAGAAACAGCATCCAACACGGGGCTGCGGCTTGTTATCGCCCTCAGTTACAGCGCGCGTTGGGAACTGGTGCAGGCGGCGCGGCATATTGCGGAGGCGGTGCAGAACGGGACTATGCATATCGAGGACATCAGCGAAGAAACGGTCTCCGCCCATCTCACCACGACGAATATTCCGGACCCCGACTTGCTTATCCGCACCAGTGGAGAATTGAGAATCAGCAATTTCCTGCTTTGGCAACTGGCATATTCCGAGTTGTATTTCACGCCTTGCTTGTGGCCGGAGTTTACCAATGAAGAGTTTTACCATGCTATCGTGGATTATCAACATCGCGAGCGTAGATTTGGAATGACCAGTGAACAGATACATTAATTTGATATTGCTCGCATGTCTCTGCTGCCTGCCTTTGGCGGCGCAGACGGATAGTGTGGCTGCATCCCTGCCCGATACTGCGGCGTTGCAGGCGTCTGTGCCTGCCATTGAATATACCATGCAGCGCAAAACCTATGAAATTGCGGACATCACCGTCACAGGAGCCGATAGTTACGAGGATTTTGTGCTTATCGGTTTCTCAGGATTAGCGGTAGGCGACAAGATTGAAGTGCCGGGCGACCAAATCACCAAGTCGCTCAGACGATTTTGGAAACAAGGGCTTTTCTCCGATGTCAAAATCAAAGCCACCAAGATTGAAGGCAACAAAATCTGGCTCGAGATAGCCCTCAAGCAACGCCCCCGTATCTCCGATGTGGCGTACAATGGCTTGAAAAAGAGTGAGAAAGAGGATGTCGAGGTCAAGGTCGGCATTCAGAAAGGCGGACAAATGACGCCCGACCTCGCCGACCGTGCACAGAAAGTCATATCCAAATACCTTGCCGAGAAGGGTTTCTACCATGCCGACATAAAGGTGCTCCAATTCGAAGATAAAGACCACCCTGGCTATGTCAAAGTGGCTGTCAACGTGGACAAAAAGGCAAAAACGAAAGTCGGACATATCTATATCACGGGCAACGAGGCGCTGACTGACAACCAAATCAACCACGCCATGAAGAAGACCAACGACAACAATATCATCAACCTCTTTCGCACCAAGAAATTCGTTGCGGCGGAGTTTGAAAATGACAAAAAGTTGGTCATTGACAAGTACAACGAAATCGGCTACCGTGATGCCCAAATCATTGCCGACAGCGTAGTGCGTTCCCCCGAAGACTCCACCCGTGTGGATGTCTATCTTACTGTTGATGAGGGCAAAAAGTATTTCTTCCGTGACATTACTTGGGTCGGCAACACGGTCTATCCTTACGAATACCTCAATGCCATTCTTGGCATCAAACGCGGCGACACCTACAACCTCAAGGAACTCAACAAACGCCTTACCGAGGACGATGACGCCGTCTCCAAACTCTACACCGACCAGGGTTATCTCTTCTTCAATGTCGAGCCCGTTGAGGTGCGTGTCGATGGCGATTCCATCGACTATGAGATGCGCATGTATGAGGGACGTCCCGCTACCATCAACGAAATCAATATAGTAGGTAACACGCGCGTGTACGAGCATGTCGTGCGCCGCGAACTCTATACCAAACCGGGGCAACTCTACTCCCAGTCCGACATCATGCGCTCACTTCGTGAGTTGGCACAGATGGGGCATTTCGATCAGGAGAAGTTAGTCCCTGATATTCAGCCCAATCCGGAGGATGGCACCGTGGACATCACCTATCAACTCGAGACCAAATCCTCCGACCAAATCGAGTTTTCACTCGGCTGGGGTGCCACAGGTCTCGTTGGCTCGTTGGGACTCAAGTTCACCAATTTCGCCATCCAAAACCTCTTCAACCCCAAGAGTTACCGCATCGTGCCGCAGGGCGAGGGACAAACGTTCTCTATCAATGCCCGCACCAATGGCGTTTACTACACCTCGGCATCAATGAGTTTCTTGGAACCATGGTTGGGAGGAAAGCGGCCTAACTCGTTGAGTGCCAGCATCTTTTTTGCCTCCCAGACTGGCTACTCCAAGCGGTTCCTCGAAGGCTACAACAACCTGCTTTACAACTATTACAATGCCTACAACTACTATGGCAACAATAGTTACTACCAGCAGCAGACCGAGCGCGAGGCGGACCCCAACCAGTATCTCCGCACTTTCGGCGTCAGCATCGGCTATGGCAAGAGGCTCAGTTGGCCCGACGACTATTTCTCATTCTACGGCGAACTCAGTTACCAGATGTATATGATGAAAGACTGGCAGTACCTCATCCTTTCCGATGGTACCAGCCACAATTTCGCCCTCAATCTGCAACTCTCCCGCTCCAGTATCGACAACCCGATTTACACTCGCCGGGGCTCGCAATTCACTCTTGGACTGAAGATTACGCCGCCTTATTCGCTCATCAAGGGTACCACCGATGCCGAATATGCGCAGATGACGACTTCCGAGAAATACCACCTTCTTGAGTACCATAAGTGGCGTTTCTCCGGCAAGGTCTTCACGCCACTCACCGCCGATTCCAAACTGGTGCTTATGACGCGCGCTGAGTTCGGCTACCTCGGCTATTACAACAAAAATGCCAAGTCGCCCTTCGAGAGTTTCTACATGGGTGGCGATGGTATGTCTAGTTACTCCAGTTATTCCACCGAGTACATCTCCATGCGTGGCTACCAGTCCGGCTCCCTCACACCCTACGACCCGGCTGTGGGGCGCAACATGGGCTATGTTTACAACAAGTTTACCATGGAACTCCGCTACCCCATCTCTCTTGAGCAGAATGCCACCATTTGGGCGTTGGCTTTTGTGGAGGCGGGTAACTGTTTCGCCGACATCAAAAACTACAACCCCTTCAATCTCAAGCGCTCGGCGGGTGTCGGTATCCGCCTTTTCCTCCCGATGTTCGGACTCATGGGTATCGACTGGGGCTGGGGATTCGACCCCATCAATGGCTCCAATGCCTATGGTGGTTCGCAGTTCCATTTCGTCCTCGGACAAGAATTGTAATCGCTATGAACAAGTATCTCACAACCATCATCTTGGCACTCTTCTGTTGGCTCCTCCCGACTGCGCTTTGTGCGCAGAAGTTCTCTATGGCGTATATCGATATGCAGTATATACTCAAGAACCTCCCGCAGTACGAGACTGCCAATGAGCAACTCTCCATGATTTCCAAGCGTTGGCAGAAAGAGATTGACACTGCCGTGCAGGAGGCGCAAATCCTCACGTCCAATTACCAGACCGAGCAAATCTTCCTCTCTGCCGATATGAAGACCAAGCGCGAGGACGAGATACTCCAAAAGGAGCAGCAGGTCCTCGAACTCAAACGCAAGTATTTCGGACCCGACGGCGAGTGGTACAAGAAACGCGAGTCACTCCTCAAGCCCATTCAAGACGAAATCTACAACGCCATTCAGGAACTGGCAAGCGAGAAGCACTACGACATTGTCAAGGACCGTTCTGCCGACCCCTCGCTCATCTATATGTCTTCCAAACTTGACATCTCTGACCAGGTGCTCGAGAAACTGGGAGCCAAATGATGCATAATCTGCGAATATTATTAACAACTTAAACAATACAAACAATGAAGAAAATCATTCTTATGCTGGCTATGGTGCTGCCAATGCTGGCAAGCGCACAAAAGTTGGGACACATCAACTCCCAAGAACTGCTGGCATCGATGCCTGAACTCAAATCCATGCAAGCCAAACTTGACACTCTTGCCAATCAGTACGAACTCCAGTTCGCTAATATGCAAGAGGAATTCAATAAGAAAGTCGCTGATTTTCAACAGAATCAGGCTACTATGACCGATGGTGTCCGCCAGTTCCGTCAGCAGGAGTTGGCTGAGATGGAACAGCGTATCCAACTCTTCAGCCAGACCGCTCAGCGTGACCTGCAGGCTAAGCAACAGGAGTTCCTCCAGCCCGTCCAGAAGAAGATGCTCGATGCCATCAAGAAGGTCGGTGCCGCACAGGGTTGCACCTATGTCTTCGACTCTATGGCTACCCTCTACATCGCCGACGATGCCCTGGACCTCATGCCATTGGTCAAGAAAGAACTCGGAATCCAATAACTTGGCATTCGGAACCCGATAACCATTAAATCCCGTTTTGGCTCCAACTTTGCCGTAAATCCGTTGTTGTTTCTCCCGGTCCTTACCCAGACTTTGTCGCGGGTCTATAGGGAGTCTGTCGCGGGTCGTTTGTGAATTTGTTAAAATTTATTCATATTCTCGCCGTTCCCTTTTCGACTTTCAGTCGTGATAAGTCAGAACCATTCAGCAAGGGATAGGCAAAGGATGCGCAAGGGATAGAATAGGGATAAGTGAGAATTGCCGAAGGCATCCCATTAAGCGATATTAACTATTAATTATTACCTATTAACTAACATCGTGGCTGACGGCTATTTGGAGACGCATTATGCGGAATACGAGAAGCGCAAGGCGGCGTGGTTGCGCAAGCGCAGTCGCTTGCCTTCCCGCAAGCCCTCGCCCTCTATCCCCCCTCGTCCCGACGACGAAGCCTTATAGATTGCCGGGGACGCGGACGCCCTGCGGGGTCCCCGCAAGTCCGTGGACGTAGCGGGGTGCTCTCCTCGTCCGCGGTATGTCCGTGGTATATAAATCTAATTTTCAAATTTTCACATTTTCAAATTGAACAATCGTGGTAGAAAAACTACAACAAACCCTTCGTGACTCTGCAGTAGCACGTTGGACCGTCCTTTTCCTTGTGGCATCGATGATGTTCTTTGCCTACATGTTTGTCGACATTCTCTCGCCGCTGGCTTCTCTTCTTGAGAAGTCCTACAACTGGGACCGTGGCGATTTCGGCACCTACGCAGCGGGTGAATACCTGCTCAATGTCTTTGGTTTTCTGATTATTGCGGGTATCATCCTCGACAAGATGGGTGTCCGTTTCACGGGCACGCTCTCGGCGTCGCTTATGGTTATCGGTGCCGCTATCAAGTACATCGGCATCAGCGACTGGTTCGATGCCAACAATGTCTCGTGGCTCAACTCATGGTGGACCGACATGCCGGGCTCGGCGAAGGTGGCCATGTTTGGATTTATGATTTTCGGTTGCGGTTGCGAGATGGCAGGCACCACGGTCAGCAAGATTCTCGCCAAGTGGTTCAAAGGCAAGGAGATGGCTCTGGCAATGGGACTTGAGATGTCCATTGCCCGTATCGGTGTCTTTGCCGCCATGCTCTTCTCCCCTATGATTAGCCACGCTTTCGCAATCGATGGCACGGACTCCGTGGTGGCACCCCTGCTCTTCTCCGCACTCTTGCTCGTCATCGGACTTATCAATTTCCTTGTCTTCACCGTCATGGACACCAAGTTCGACAAGCAACTCGTTGCGGCGGGCGAGATGACTGCCGAGCACGACCCTGAGGATGAGTTCCACATCTCCGACCTCGGACAAATCTTCAAGTCCAAGATGTTCTGGATTGTCGCTATCCTCTGCGTACTCTACTACTCGGCTATCTTCCCCTTCCAGCGTTTCGCCACCAACTTCCTCGAAGAGACCCTGCAAATCTCCAACGCCGAAGCCGCAGGTCTGTTCAAGTGGTTCCCCATATTGGCGATGGTGCTCACGCCTTTCCTCGGCGCGTTTATTGACAACAAGGGTAAGGGTGCCTCGATGATGATGATTGGCGCACTCATTATGATTGCCTGCCATTGCGTCTTCGCTTTCGTACTCCCTGCGTTCCCGAGCAAGACCCTTGCCCTCGTCACTATCTTGGTGTTGGGTGTCAGTTTCTCACTCGTGCCCGCGTCTATGTGGCCCTCTGTGCCGAAGATTATTGACGAAAAGGTATTGGGTTCCGCCTACTGCCTTATCTTCTGGGTGCAGAATATCGGACTTTGCCTCGTGCCGCTGCTTATCGGTAAACTCCGCGAAGCGACGGGCGGTTATCTCGTTCCGATGATTGTTTTTGCCTCTTTCGGCGTCATCGCGTTTGTTTTCTCATTGCTCTTGAAGATTGAAGACAAGAAGAAGGGCTATGGATTGGAACTTCCTAATAAAAAATAAGGACTCGCTTTGTGTGAGTACCGACACACGCAACCTGCCCGCAGGTTGCGTGTTCTTTGCGCTTTGTGGGGACAACTTCGACGGCAACCGCTTTGCCGCCCAAGCCCTCGACAAAGGTGCCTCAATGGCTATCGTCACAAACGAAGAAGTCTATAACCAACTAATCAAGGACTACGGAGAAGCCCGTGCCTATCTGCTCCCCCCCTCTTTGAGGGGGTCGGGGGGAGTCCGTGCTCTCCAATCTCTTGCTTTGTCATGGCGCCGTGCCTTGGGTCTGCCCATCATCGGCATCACGGGCACCAACGGAAAGACGACTACTAAGGAGTTATTGGCTGCCGTTCTTTCTACAAAGTACAACATCTACTACACGCAGGGCAACCTTAATAATTCCATTGGCGTACCGCTCACCTTGTTGAGCATTACCCGTGCGCATCAGATGGCGATTGTGGAGATGGGGGCTTCGCACCCGGGCGACATAACGGAACTGGTGAATGTCGCCGAACCGAACTACGGACTCATCACCAATGTCGGACACGCCCACTTGCAGGGCTTTGGCTCTTTCGAGGGCGTACAGCGCACCAAGCGCGAACTCTACGACTACCTCCTCACCCATCACGGTTACATCTTCCGCAACACCGACAACTCCTACCTCACCCAAATGTATGAGGATGCCAAACGCGACGCAGAAAATGCAACAACCGCAGTCCAACGTGCTACAGAAGATACAAAAAACATAGAGGATTTGCACCCCTCCCCCCTATGGGGGGAGCCGGAGAGGGGTCTATACCACACTGGAGTTATGCCTTCTGGCACCCACCTTGTAGGCTCCTACAACGCGGAGAACATCTCAGCCGCACTATGTGTCGGCGAGTACTTTGGCGTATCCCGTGAGCAAGGCTTGGAGGCGATACGCGCTTATGTCCCCAGCAACGGACGCTCCCAATCCATGGAGACTGCGCATAACCACCTTATTGTGGACGCTTACAATGCCAACCCCACCTCTATGCAAGCGGCTATCAATGCTTTCACGGGCGACACCTATATCCTTGGGGCGATGCGTGAGTTGGGCGACTACTCACATTTGGAGCACCAGAACATCGTCAACATGTTGGCGGAGCGCAAGGCGGACGTGGTCTTCTTGGTCGGTGACGAATACCGCACCACCACCTCCCCATACCCCGTCTTCACCACAGTTGAAGACCTATGTTCCTACCTCCACTCCCACCCCCTCTGCAACCGTCACATTCTCCTCAAAGGCTCCCACTCCAACCACATGGAAAAGGCAATTCCATATTTGTAAATAACTTAAATCGTATAGAACCTTTATGAAAAAATCAGTTATCATTCCTGTTATTGTAGTACTCGTTTTGGGTATTGCGGCATTAGTGTACCTCAACCTCCGCCAGCGTCAGGAAATGGGCGAGATGGTGGAACAGATGGAGTTTGAAAAAGAGCAACTGGAGGATGAGTACGAGGAACTCGCCATTCAGTTCGACGGCTACCAGTCGCCCGACATACACAACGACTCTCTGGTCGAACTGCTCTCGCAGGAGCAGCAGCGCGTACAGGATTTACTGGAAGAACTGCGTATTACCAAAGCCACTAACGCACGCCGTATCTCCGAACTCAAAAGGGAACTTGCCACCGTGCGCCAGATAATGGTGGGCTATGTGCATCAGATTGATTCCCTTGACCGCCTCAACCAGCAACTCGTTACTGAGAACCAGCAGGTTAAGCAGCAATATCAGGAGGTCTCCCGCCAAGCGCAACAGTTGGAGGCGGAGCGCACCCGTCTGACAGAAGTCGTCAGCCGTGCTTCGATGTTGGAAATCACTGACTTCCACATGACCACCATCAACAAACGCGACCGCAAGACATCCATTTATAGTCAGATACAGAAACTGCAATTCGACTATACCGTTGGGCGTAATATCACCTCCCAACCCGGTATGAAGACCGTCTATCTGCGCATCACGCGTCCCGATGGCGAGGTCATGCAGAAGAGTCCCGATGACACTTTCCTCTTTGAAAACAGCCATATTGCCTATTCTGTTTCCAATGAGTTCGAGTATGCAGGCGAAGACATCTCGGGCACGATGTACTGGGCAGTCGAAGAGATTCTCCAAATCGGCGTCTATAACGCTGACTTCTTCATTGATGGCGACCTTATCGGCTCCTTCCCTTTCCAGATAAAGAAATAAATCTTTTTGCGAAAAAAGTCGCCTAAGTTTGTGTATCTTGAAAAAATGTAGTACCTTTGCAGTCGCTTTTGTCGGAAAATTGTCGTGAGGCGTTTTTGCAAAGCAAAATGTGACATCGTTTGGATGACATACAAGGCATTTCGTGTAGTGTTAATTGGACGAGGTCATGATTGTTTAACTAAATAAAAGCAGTACAACAACATGTATTTGAATGCTGAAAAGAAAGCAGAACTCTTTGCCAAATATGGCAATGATGCTAAGAACACAGGTTCTGCGGAGAGCCAAATCGCTCTGTTCACCTATCGTATCAATCATCTTACCGAGCACCTGAAGCAGAACCACAAGGACTTCGGTACCGAGCGTGCCCTCACCGCATTGGTAGGTAAACGTCGCCGTATGCTCGACTATCTCAAAGAGAAAGACATTGAGCGTTATCGTGCTATTATCAAGGAATTGGGTATCCGCAAGTAATCAAATTTATAAACTCGCCCATTCGATGGGGCAAAAGACTATAGAACAATGAAAAGAACATTTCAACCATCGCAACGCAAAAGACGTAACAAACACGGCTTTATGGAGAGAATGGCTACTGCTAACGGTCGCCGTGTACTCCGTGCTCGTCGCGCTAAAGGTCGTAAAAAACTGACCGTAGCAGACGAAGGTCGTCACAAGTATTAATAACGTCCGGGGGACTGAGTGCTTGGGGTTGCTGAACACCCTGAGAGCATACAACAGGGAAAAGAGCATTGCCTCCTTTCCCTTGTTTGCAATTTATTAACAGCATATTAACGGATAAGACTATGGAATCAACTCGATTGCAAAAAATAGAACGACTGATACAGAAAGATTTAAGTGATATATTCCTGCGCTATGCCCGTTCTTTGGGAGGTGTACTCATCTCGGTTAGTGAGGTGCGTATCTCGCCTGACTTGAGTATTGCGCACGTATATTTGAGTATCTTCCCGCAAGATAAAGAGACATCCACTATGGCAAAGATAGAGGAAGATACGGGTAAAAT
Source organism: uncultured Bacteroidales bacterium (assembly GCA_934667275.1). Lineage (GTDB taxonomy): Bacteria > Bacteroidota > Bacteroidia > Bacteroidales > Paludibacteraceae > Colicola. The sequence goes on from CAKULK010000002.1 coordinate 258,181, forward strand.
TCGTGGCGAGATGGGCAGCCTTGAGCGGCATCAACTGCGTATCATTCCTGAACTGCACTTTCATCTTGACGAGACGATTGATAAGATGGAGCGTATTGACCAACTGCTCGGTAAGCATAGCGGATAATCTTGTCATTTAATCTTCTTGTAGCCTGTCCGTAAAGCCTTGAAGCGAATAGAATACATCATTGCTTGGCGTTACCTCTTTTCCAAGAAAGGGCATAATGCTATCAATATCATCTCCGGCATCAGTGCTGCTGCGGTGGCAGTGGTGACGGCGGCAATGGTGTGTGTGCTTAGTGTGATGAACGGCTTTGGCACCATGGTCGAAAGCCTGTTTTCGCAGTTTGATCCTGATTTGCGTATCGTGGCATCTACAGGCAAATCGTTTGTTGATGATGGTGAAGTCTTCGACCGTTTGCGAACTCTTCCGTCTGTTGCACTGGTCAGTCAGTCTGTTGAAGAAACGGCATTGGTGCATTTTGAAGACAAGCAGATGCCTGTGCAACTGCGAGGGGTGGATTCGGTCTTTTCATCTCTCACGCATATCGATAGTATTATCACCGACGGACACTTCGAAGTTTTTGACGGGGCCTTCGAACGTGCTGTCTTGGGGCAAGGATTGGCGTGGAAACTGGGTATCGGAGCGCGGTTCATAAGTGCTATACACGTCTATGCTCCCAAGCGCACGGGTAAGGTGAATATGCTACGTCCTGACCAAAGTTTCAATAGTGAGACCTGTTTCATTGCAGGCACTTTTGCGGTACAGCAGACCCAATATGATGATGCGGTTATGCTGGTATCGGTTGATTTGACGCGGAGGTTGTTGGACTATGCTCCTGATGAGGTCACGGCATTATTGGTGCAAGTGGCTCCGGGGGTGTCGGTGAGGCAGGCAAAACGTGAGATACGTACAATACTTGGGGATGATTATCAAGTACTTGACCGCTACGAACAGCAGGCGGATTTCTTCCGCATACTGCGCATAGAGAAACTGCTCACTACTCTTCTTATGGCTTTTATCCTGCTCATTGCCACATTCAATGTAATAGGTTCGCTTTCTATGCTTATCCTTGACAAGCGGCAGGATATTCTCATACTCAGCCATTTGGGAGCAAGTCGCCAACTCATTCGCCGCATATTTATGTTGGAAGGTTGGCTGATTTCGCTCTTGGGGGCATTGGGCGGGTTATTGTCGGGCTTGTTTATTTGTCTCATGCAAGAGCATTTCGGCATCCTTAAACTTGGTTCCGGCTCCGAATATGTGGTTTCGGCATATCCCGTGTCGGTGCAATTCCCTGATATATTGCTTGTGGCTGCTATTGTGTTGGCACTTGGGGCTTTGGCGGCATGGTTGCCTGCACGACGCATTGAACCTCACGTAGAGAATGATTAAGCAACGCTTGTTTATGAAAAAACAGAAAATATTCATACATGTGTGTGTAATGCTGTTGAGTTCTTTCTTTGCAGCGTGTACCCCGCCTAATCCGCCACGGCAGGATGTCGGCATTGACTCTGTATTGGTTTCGGCAGACGTTCGTTTCTATGGGGCACATTATGACAATATCCCGCAAAATGTACTCTCTGTAACCCTTTTGTCGAAAGGATTGCAATGTGATTCTTTCTCTCAAATAGCAGGATATGGTACATTCCTTCATTTGTCGGATATTTTCATACCACTTGCAGATTCTGCTTTGCAATCGGGTATCTACACTATAGATACGACGGCGCAGTCCAACACCATTCTTCCCGGTATGCGATTTGAACGTGCGCTTACTGGGGCATATCTTCTGCGACTTGGCACTGTATCGCGAGATACGCTTCTTTTCACTTCAGGAGAGATGACGGTCTCTCTCTGGAACGACAGCATAATGCTTGACCTGCTTTTGCAATCTGAAAAAGTTCGTTATCATGGCATGTATCAAGGAGCCGCAGGAAGTTGCGTTGCAGAAGATAGATAAGGAATATCATACCTATCTGCGCCTTGAACGTGGACTCAGTCCAAACTCCGTAGAGGCATACGAGCGTGACTTGAAGTGCTTGAAAACCTATATGGACGAACATGGCATAGATCTTGTGCATGCCACATTGGACGACTTGCAATCCTTTCTGTATGATACGTTTAAGGATGTGCCTAATGTGCGAACACAAGCACGCTTGCTTGCTGGAGTACACTCCTACTATCGTTTTTTGCTCTATCATCATTACATAGAACAAGATCCTTCCGAACTGCTTGAGTCTCCCAAGAAAGAGTTTCATTTGCCGGATGTCCTCAGTGTGGAAGAAATCAACAGCATGATAGCCCAAATAGACCTTTCCAAACCCGAGGGGCATCGTAATCGTGCCATTGTTGAGATGCTTTATGGCAGTGGATTGCGTGTCAGCGAATTGGTGAATCTCCGCTTGAGCGATATGTATCGTCAGGAGGGCTATATGAAAATATCGGGCAAGGGTAGCAAACAGCGTTTGGTGCCCATTTCTCCTGTAGCAGATGAGTGGTTCGCCTATTGGCTGAGCGACCGTGATAAACTGAATATCAAGCAAGATGCAGCAGATATCGCTTTTCTCAATCGCCGTGGCGGGCAACTGACGCGGGCCATGATATTCACTATTATCAAGACGTTGGCACGCCAAGCGGGTATTTCCAAGAACATCTCTCCACATACCTTACGTCATTCTTTTGCCACGCATCTTCTTCAAAACGGAGCCGACTTGCGTGTCATACAGCAACTATTGGGGCACGAGTCTATTGTCACTACCGAAATCTATACGCATATTGACATTCATGACCTCCGCGAAGCGGTGTTGAAATACCACCCTGAAAATCAATGAAACGCTTTCTCCTGCTCATATGGCTGGTTGTGTGTACTTGTGCTAGTGTGGCACAAGAGACCATCGTAGTGGGAGAAATCTATGATGAAGTCACAGGACAGCCCATGCCCAATGTTACCATCTACCTGCAGGGTACACAGGTTGGCACAACCTCCAATGCAGAGGGGCTCTTCCTTCTCCGCACACATATTGACCGTCGTCGCACAATGATTGTGTCGGCAGTGGGCTATCACACACAACGTTTCCATATCGAACCCGGGCAACAAGTGGGTATCGATGTGGCGATGCGCGAAAAGGTGGGCAACCTTGGCGATGTGTTTGTCTATCCTGGCGAGAACCCTGCTTTGCCTCTTATGGATCAGGTGCGGGCACATCGTACATACAATGATAGCCCTGTCTCTTTTGAAAATGCCGATGTGCGGACATCTTTGTATGTGTCTGATATTCAGCCGAAGCATTTGCGTCGGGCATTATGGAACAGCCTGAGGTCGGGCATGATTCAACATGCTGATTCGTCGTATCTGTTGCCGCTTTATTGTTGCGAACAGCATGGCATGCAGGTCTCCGAACAGGCGGCTATGCTTACCACTACGGACTACCGCACTTTGTTGTCTCAACTGCAATCCTCTTTCAATTTCTATCGCAACAACATATCTGTCTTTTCTGCCTCATTGTTGAGCCCGTTGGCATCTTCCGGTAGTACCTATTATCATTATTACTTGATAGACAGCCTTTTAACCAATACGGAGAAACATTATATCGTTCACTTTAAAACCAAGAATGCCTTTTACCCTACGATTAATGGTACATTGGAAATCGATTCTGCCACCTATGCTTTGCGTCGTGTGGAGGCGACCGTTCCAACGCAGGTTAATATCAATTATCTGCGTGAACTGACTATTTGTCAGACCTTTGCCGATAACAACCAACTGCAGGAAGAAAACCTATCCCTTATCCTTGATTTTGCCATCAAGGCCGATACCACACACACATTCCCCACACTATTATTGACAAGACAGACCTTTCTGCAAGCAGATTCTGATGCTGTTCCTGCTTTGCCGAAGCCACAGCCTGCAGACGGGGATGCAGTCGTATCTTCTGTCTTGGACACGCTCAATCAAATGCCACTTTTCCGCTTTGCCAAATTCTGTGCTTATGTTATTCAAACAGGCTACTGGCCCACTCGCACGCCGGTGGAGATTGGACGCCTCACCGAGACACTCAAATATAGTCCGCAAGAAGGGTTGCGTGTCGGAATACCGCTTCGCACCACAGAAGATTTGTGGCAAAATGTATCTTTAGAGGCGTTTGTGGCCTATGGCGTGCGTGACAGGGCTTGGAAAGGAGCAGGACAAGTGCATCTCTCTCTCCCCTCTACGCGACGACATGTGCTACACTTGCGATATGGCGACGAATATGTTTATTCAGATGTGAGCGACTTTGACGGACTGATGCGAGAAAACTCAGTATGGTCTCCGCAGATGTCGTTGGTCACCAATTGGTTGCAAGGTGCTGTTTTCAATTCTGCTTATTACCACAATACCGCGTCGCGTCGCCGTGAAGGGCGTATGCTGTGGGAGGGGGATTGGAACGACTACTTGGAGACGCGTTTCTACACCAAGGTCGGGCGTATGGGATACGGGCAACCTACTACTGATTATGCAGCGCAACCTTCTTATTTCTATGCAACTTTGGGTGGTTCTGTGCGCGTCAGTTTCCGTGAACGAAAGATAGACCTCTATTTCCATCGTCGCCATCTGTATAACCACTTGCCTGTTGTTTTCTTGGGAGCAGAGGTCGGTAGTTACAGGACGGCTTCAATGTCTTCCTATCGTATGTATGGTAATATCCATCTGCTCTTGCGCCAGTGTGTGGATTTGGGTGTAGGTGGAGAACTTAACTATGCGCTACAGGCGGGATTGGTACTTGGGCGTGTTCCCTATCCTTTGCTGCATATTATGGCAGGTAACCAGACATATACGTTTGATGCTGAGCGATTTACGCTGATGAACAACTATCAGTATGCTGCAGATAGATACATCACTCTCCACGCCGATTGGAATGGGCAGGGAGTGTTGTTTAATCTTATCCCTGGCATTCGCTATCTGCGTCTGCGCGAGTTGGCAGAAGTGAAAGTGGCATACGGTGGTCTTCGCCAAAGTCATCAATCTGTTCTTGCATATCCCACTTTAGCCGTATCGGATGCCTCTACTTTATCCGATTTGCATATCCCGTATGTGGAATTAGGCATTGGTATTGGTAATATATTGCGTATAGGTGAGGTGTATAGTATCTGGCGTGTGACGCACATCAATGACCCCGCTGCTCCTTACTGGACTCTGCGTTTCCGTCTCAAACTCGGCTTGTAAACTTCCTCTTTCAATATACACAATCCCTATTGCCAATAATTGGCAATAGGGATTGTGCAATCAGGGTTAATGTTATCGCGCAGTTAATCTTTCGAGAAAAGAATCTGCGATGTATTCGGTAATCTTATCTCCTGCTGTACCAGCCACTGCGTGTAGGAGTGTTTTGATAGCCTCTTTCCCTATCTCTTTGGCACGATCGGATGTGGTGTCATCTGAATTATCTCTCATTTTTCTTATAACCTCATCACGTTCTGCCGTACTAAGGCACACCTTATCGAATAATTCAATGAAATCGGATTTTGATATCTTGATTAAATCTGAATTGAAAGAAGAATCAGAGAAACGGTTCATATCTGTCAATTTTGCTTCAAGGTATTTCCTGAATGCAATATCTTTAATTTGCATTGTTACCATATTTTTTGCTGGCTTGTCATACTTTGCAGATGCTGCGTATTTAATGAAAAGTTCTGCATAATCAGGCTTTTCCGGATATTTCAAGGAGGCTTCATAACGCAGTCTCTTGACTTTTGTCTCTGGAATTTTCAAGAACAAACTCAGTGCATAATCTGATGATATATCAATATTTTGAGTGTCCGTAAACTGCTTATGCAGGATTTGGTTGAAAATCCATACCTCAAAATCGTTTTTGTTCATTGTGCCAAATCCCTTGGCACAATACCTATCAATTATCTCGTTAATTTGCATATCAGTGGTTATTTCATTCTGTTTATTATCATTGCTACCATCGGTTCTTTGACAAGTTGTGTATCAGCGGGATGGACAGCATACTCAGGCCAAACGCATATACGTTTATAATAGATATTGGTGTATTTGGACTCGAATAAATTCCATACATAGCCTCGGCTGCGTGATGCACAGATAATAAAATCCGGTTTCATCGGTAATACGTGTTGGAACATATCATCAACGGGCTGAGGCGTGTCTCCGTGGCTATTGATAACGATAAACTTGTTATTCCATTGTATTTCTGCATAAAAGTCATAATTTTGTGGGGCTTGTGGAATTGGATATATTGCAGAACCTGCATAAAAATCGTATCTTAATTCTTTGATTATGGCTCCTTGTTGGAGAAGTTTCAATGATAGCATCCAACAGGTGGTTGTTTTGCCTAAGTTTGCTTGTCCTTTAATGACGATTAGCCCCATTTGATTTTGTGGTGCATGAGGTGCACCTTTTTCAGTAAGATTTTTCATAGAAATATTGTATTATATGGACCAACATTAGCCCATGATATTTTTCAAATGGTCATACACCCATTACTGAGTGTATGACCGTTGTTTTGATTGCTGGTAAATATCACTCCATAGGGTATCAATTGTCTCCAAATCATATTATGGTTTGATATGAGCAATAGTTTCTGATACGATACGACCATCGGATAAGTACTTTTGCAAGACATAGAAGCCACTTGGTAGGGATGAAAGGTTTGTATTGGTGCCATAGATGGTTTGGAGTAATTGCCCGCTGACATTATAGATTGCAATGTGGTCAATAGTGGTACTTGTTTGTATTTGAGTTGCAATGTCAGAATTTGAATCACCTATAGTGTCTCCTACATTCTCAATGCTCGGCGATTTATGTATAGCTGGAGCATTGCTCGTACCAGAATAGTCATCACAAGGGAGATCCTTGATAGCGATGTGTACATTGCTGCCTGTCTTAAACCAACAACCACTAGTTATACGCACTTGTGTATTGGTATACAGACAGGAAGAAAACGGTGCAGGGACAATATTATTTTCAAGTGTGATATTTCCGCACTGAATATGAATCAAAGGACTTCCATTTTGAGTACCAGATATATGTGAAGAGCCACTTATGATTGCAGGTTCAATGCCAAATATCGCTCGCTGTAAACTATTGTATGTTTCTTTGCTATTGCTGGCGTGTGGTTGTAATGCATCCAATGCAAAGAATGTACTATTCAGTTTTGAGTCTTTCCAACCCCAATTGATGCAAAAATAATCCCCTTGATACCCGTATACGACAAACGCATGCCCTCCTTCTGGTCCTTGTCCTCGATATAGAATAGGTCTCTTAGCATCTATTTCTGCTTTCATCTTTTTTATCCAGTTCTTATTCCCTATTTTAGAGTGTAAAGAAAGGGTTGTAGAATATCCCCAAATACTTGTGAGGGCATTTTTAGTATTATCCAAATTAGATGAAGATCCATCACTTTCATACTGCATGTGTATACTATAGCCACAATCTCTGAGTAAGGTGGCTATCATGTTAGCGTGTTCAACTGGTGTCGTATTATGTAATGTCGGCGGCATCATATCCCAATCATACCATTGAGAATGGGTTGCGGAACTCGGTTTTCCATTTGCTGATATTGAATCTGGAATGGCATGAGCATAAAGAGGCCATTTATAGTACCATAACACCTGTGCTAATGCTACAGCCCCACAGCCTGCATAGGTATGCCCACAACTTGGTGCGTAAAATGTTGGGCATAGCATATTATACGCTGGTTCACAACCATTATCGTTGTTATAACTTTGATTCCATAACACTTCTGCACAACGTTCTAGAATAGTTGCCGATGTCGTTGCCTCTGTACTCATTACCCCTGCCGATAGTTGTTGCCATTGTGGGTGCTCCTCTGTATTTGGACAATTATCTTGCACAAAACGTATTTCATCGTTGTATTCATACAACAAATCCACCATTCCATCAGGAATATCATTAATATCCAAAGTTACTCTGTTCGTAGAGTATGCCAAAATTGGCTGCACTCGAGTATCGTTAGAGAGTATCACCCAGCCATCTGTAGAATTTACAAGATACAGATTAGAGAACCCTTTAGCAGAAAGATTAGTTGTTTCCGTAATGACATTTGTCTGTACTTGTACTGGTTGGTTATTGTTGTGCGTCATACTTGACAGAAAAGCCAAACCTATTTGCTGGGCTCGTTCTTGTGTCACATTTTCTGCTAATATGACAACAGAACAAAGGCAAACGGCGACTAAAAGTATTAACTTTTTCATATTGGGTTCTTTTTAAGTTCTTCTAATGACGTATAGTGTACATCTTTACTCTGCTCTTTAAGAGCCTCTTTATATTCTCCGCTTTGGAATAACTCAATAATCATTTGTTCATACTGATGCCGAACATTCAACAAATGATCACAGAGTTCAGGGTATTCTCTCACTCCGCAAACGATGTCACCATCCCAACCATTTTTGAAATCATAATATAGTTTGCCATCTTTCCATACTTGACAAGTGCCCACCTGCAGAATATCCTGCAACTTTGTATTATAGATTTCATCTATTGTTTCAGAGGAGAATCCATAGTATTCCATAAACGGGGCTTCCGCTAAAACCGTCACATCATCAACAGCCCAACGTTGGTAGGGAGATTTTAGGTCTTTCCAATCTATATCAAGCAACACAGGGATATGGAAATTATAACGTGAAACAAGCCTCGACCATGGCCAACGTGCCAACAAATAGCCATTACCCATATCTATATAAGGCTGATTTCCTACATCAAAAAAACTCTCACATGTGTATCCTGTACATACCGGATTCAGTTCAAAACTATCCAACTTAGCGTCATAGTAGGCAAGTGCTCCATCACGACGAACCAAAGTCCTCTCTACATACGGGGTTGCAAGTATCTTTTGGGCATAGTCTGCATTAGTAAATTTGACCACTTGAAAATTAAGATAATCTGGAGCATGCCCACTAGGACCATTGGTGTGTTTGCATGAGGATAAACAAAAGGCTATTATTACAATGCCAAATAGCAATAGCCTATTTGGCAGAATATATCTTGATTTCATAGCGTTACTTTTTAAGTTGTTCAACCTGTTGTTGTAGGTTTTGGATGGTTTGCTCTTGTTGGATGAGATAAAGCGTGAGTTCCTCTATTTTTTGGAGGAGTTGAATTTGCAATTCATTGACGCTAACACCATTCTTTTCCATTTGTTCCGCAGACTGGATTTCGGGCAGATGTTTATGCTCTTGGATAAATTGATGTACCTCACTGAGAGAACGAAGGTTGTAATCATCTGCAAACACAAAGTCTGCCGAACCCGAATTAACAAGTATCTCATTAGCCCGGATTGTACCATTTACATCCAATAGGTAATTAGGGGTAGTTGTACCTATTCCAACATTGCTTGTAGAGACTATTTGATTTGCTCGCATAGTCCCGTTTACATCCAACATGTATGCCGGAGTTGTGGTACCTATTCCAACATTGCTTGTAGAGACTATTTGATTTGCTCGTATTGTTCCATTTACATCCAATTTGTAAGCAGGTGTAGTGGTCCCAATGCCCACATTGCCATTGTTCCATAGAAGTGTCATTCGTGTGTTGCCATTGGCTTGTAATTGAAGGTTGGTGCGGGCAGGGGTATCGTAAATACCAGAACTATTGCGGATAGGTTTGTTGAAGAAAAAGCGAGTGCGGTCGGTGGATATTGCCATATTGGCAGAGCCGGATGCACCGATGGTGACATATCCGGTTTGTGATTCCAACTTTAATGCCCCATTACTCTCTCCACCATAGATAGAACCATTCACATGTAGTGCCGCCTTGGGCTGTGTTGTACCAATTCCCACTTTACCTACAATGTACATATTCTGGTCCACAATATCGGGGTCATTTACCACGGCATACGTTAGACGAAAGCCTTTGAATGTTCCATTGCAGTTACCCTTTAGTCCTTGATATTCTACTTTCGCTTTGCCTGATGGGATAGTGGTGGTAATAGCCCCTGTTTCTGCGGTGGCAGAGCGCGACCATATCAGTCGTTCGCTGCCATCACTATTGACCTCATATATTTGTAAAACATCAACGGCAGACACTGTTTCCAAATCAATGGTATAATTGAATTTGATTGGGCGATTTACATTCAAATCTACTGTCCAGCATTCAATTTCCCCCTCCACCGGAACGTAATTGCTTTCCCAACGAGATATGGAGGAAGATGTGCTCATATGACAATCGTTGTTTGTAGTTGCCAATGTCGCCACCATTGGCGTTTCACTACGCTGCCTGCGGGATTGTTGCCAATCGCTATATTGTTCCTCTGTGAGAATTTGCTGCAGTTGGCTTTGGAATGATTGGTGTAATAGTGTTTTTGCTTCTACCAAAGCATCGTCAGTATCGTTCTGCAGATTGGCGTTCTGTAGATTGGTAATATACGTAGTGGCTATTTGTTTTACTTGTTGCTCCTGTTCAGAATTGAGAACTGCATTATCTGTGATGTTTACCACCAGTTGTTGTGCTACGGTTGACGCGGATTGTGCATGTGCGCAGACGCATAAGCATGCTACACATAAGAATGTTACGAACTTTTTCATATAATTTTGTATATTAAGGGGTGAAACTTACTTGATGGTGAATTGTCCTTGCATGGTGGTGCCTGCGGAATGGACATAAACGGTGTAGGAGCCGGAAGTGGGGATAGAGAGCATGGTGGTGCCGAAGAACTCTTGGTTTGCAACGACAGATCCATCCGTATTGTTTGTGACCAATACATCTGCCATTTCACCGGTGTCTGCACCTATGGAAAGGTCGTTACCCCATAAATCCACACGGAATCGGGTAGGGTCAGTTTCACCACCTTTGCCGTCTTCGTTGTCATCCAACGGCATGCAGGATGAGATTCGGGTTAAGATTACTTGTGTGCCACGCACCTCGAATTGTGCAGTGAGATTGCAGATGCCCAATAGGGCGAGTGCAATAAGGAATAAAGATTTCTTCATCATATAAAAATTTAGATTAAGTTTTCGGGTGCAAAGGTAGTGCGTTTTTGTCGATTTTGCAAGAAAACACCGTGCACAAATGAAAATCGCAATACGCTGTATATGAGCGCATTGCGATTTTTGCCCGTGCACAAATGCATCTTCGGTGGAGAAAAAGCAAGAGAAAATACAATGTTTAGAGACAAATCAGTCACCGATTTGCTCTGCAACACATGCATGTAGGAGATGCTGACGCAAGTCGAGAGAAGATATGCCCAATTTTTGGGCGATACGATTTTTATATGTCCGGATGCCGCTTGGGGCGCGACATCTGAAATCGGCTATTTGGGAGAGAGACATATTTGGGTAGAGCACATAGTAAATACAAAAAGAGATTTCATTTTCAGATAGTGTGGTTTTTTGCAGACAACAACAAAGGTTGAGTAGAGTAGGGCAGACGGCTTGCTTTAACGCGGTATAGTCCTTCCACGACTTTTCGGGAACTGGGTAACGGGAACGCAGCGAGTCAAGGCCCCGTTGCAGTTCCGTCTCTTTGCTCACCACTCGTGCTTTGTGCTTTTCCGTTTCACGGATTTGCAAGTTGAGCAGTTGCTGCGTCTTATGCAGTTGCTCCTCGGTTTGGGCTTGTTGTTGCTTCGCCTGTTGTACTTGCGAGGTTAGCATTCTTTGGGTTTCTTGCCATTGCTCTTGTTGGCGCGTGTTTGCAACCTTTTTCCGATGACGGTAGCAAACGAAAGTACATACAACAATGACACAGAACATTATCAAGACACCTATCGTGATTTGCCAGGTAAGGAACGGGTGCGGCGATTCGACATATTGCTTCAACAGCATAGTGGCGGCAGTGTATTGCTCGTTGTTGTCGCGTACGGTACGGCTGTCGTCTTCCCGCAGGTGGAGATATTGTGCCAATCGCTCCGCATTGTCTTCTTTGCGAGCCTGCTCAATCAGGTTGTAGTAGGCATTTGAGCGAAAATTAGGATTGGAGGAGCGGGCAACAATGTATTCCGCATAAGGCAGTGCTGCATCCGGTTGATTCAACCGAGTATAAGTGCGTACTATCTGAAGATAGTTGAAACAAAGATTCTCAACTCCTATATTATAAGGTGTCCCTTTCAAGAAACAGACCAATGCAGAATCGAACTGCTGTTGCTTGTAGAAATAGATGCCTCTTGTTTCCCACAGGCGTGCCGTAAAGGCGGAGTCTAACCGGTAGGTTGCTGCGTAATGCCACAGACTATCCGCTTCTTGGAAGTGCTGCAGATTCTGCAACCGCCTACATTGGTTGAGCAGACTCTGAGCATAATACCAATCATTCCCGCTTTCAAGGAAAGCCTGCGAAGAATGACGATAGAAGACAAGTGAAAGGCTGTCGTTACATTGTTGCGCACAAATGAACCCCATACAAGCATTCACCCGTCCACGAAGAATGGGGCTATCAGGATTCAGACGGTCGCAGGCGATATAGCATTCGGCAGCCTCGGAGATATGGTGATATCCATTCTCTAAATTACGCCCAAGATAATAGTAGGCTTTGGCGAGGGTATTGCGCCGGAAGTGCCTGCCTATGGGTACATCCAATGTGCGGATAGCGGTACGTAGGGCTGTGGTATCTGTATATAACCGATGTGCGGTGTCCATACTATCTGCAATGGAGACAATGCACTCCGCCTCTCGCATTTGTGAGGGCGAAGAGCAGGATACACATACCATTTGCACTGCAAACAATGCCGGAAACAAGTGATTTGCAAGGGATAGATGCTGTTGCATGATTTTATCAATAGTCATTCACACGGGGAAAGATGGTGGGAGACTGCCATGAGGTCAGCGACACGCGGATGGGAAGAATATACCGCTCTGCTTTCTTCCAACCCGTGGGATCGGGGTCGGGTATGACGAGTTCGCGGATAAGCGAATAGTCTTTGGCATCCAACGCATAGTAGCGCGTGTCGGTGGCTGTGAACAGACGCACCGTCCAATCGTGCATATTACCCATCATCAGTATCTGCATCTGTTGCGGGTCATAAGCGGGTATGCCGAGTTGCTGCAACTTGAGTGTGCGGCGGTTGACCACGTACATACGGTATTGGTCATCCACCACAAAGCCGAGATTGCGCATGTTATCGAACTCGGTAGTGAAAAGTGTGATGAGGTGTACATCGTCGGGCAGGGGGATATTGCGCACAATGGGGCTGCCTTTTGCCATACGGAGGTTGAACAGTTTGCCCTCGCTATCGGTGAGAAGATAGCCGTTGTCGTACTGCTTGCGTGTGGACGGATTGCCCCACACGAGATTGGCAGGGAAGACGAAACCATGCGCTTTCAGCACCGATGTGAACATCTCCGACTTGTCTTTGTTCATCTTGTTCGTCTCAGCAGTAACAAACTCTATCCCCTTATCCGTTAGGCGGAAAACGTCTTCGGGCAGTTGCAGGTCCACACGCCCAGACTCCGAGTCGAGGAGTTCGTAGAGCGGTACACGGGGTTTGTTAAGTTGGGCGGGACTGGTCTTGAACGTGAACTGCTCGCGACGAAGCACCTTGGTGTCCATCGGTTCGCCGAAAAGCGTATCGGGCAGGCGACCTTCGGACAGCAGTTGGCGATAGAAGAAATAGGGCAGGAGCGAGTCGGTTTGTGCCTGTGTGTAGCGGTTGCCCTGCATATCCACAAAGTCGCCGTTGCTGCGGGTGATGAAATCGTCAAGTAGAGGGCTGTAATAGATGAACGACTCGCCTTTTTCCACCGGAGTGAGCATGGCGTACAGCCATGGCAGAATCCACATAAGCAAACCCGCTGCTACGATGATGACGAAGGCTTTGTATATTTTTATTCCGTTGATTTTCATACGTTTGCTATTTAATGTTTATAATCCGAGTCCTTGTTTGAAGCGGTCGATACTGAGCATCGGCAGCGCGCTGCACAGGATAATGAACACCACCATTATAGGCAGAAAAGCATTGTAGGCTTCGGGCATGGGGCTCATGTAGAAGCCACGCAGGCAGGCTGCGGCGAAGAGCAGTTCGGGTATGCGCATCTTCCACGTGGGTTCGAGCGCAATCCATACTGTGAAGAAATATGCCAATACTCCCGCAAGGTACCAGACTAATGCAGTCAGGAAGATGTGCCGGAGTATCTCGATGGGCAACCACCGGCACATTACGACAAGACAGGTGCCGAGATTGAGTACCGCCAACCCGACCATAACCACCGCCCCGTAGAGCACCATAGTGCCGATACTCTTCCAATTGTCCACGGGCAGGTGGAGCGTCAGTTTGATACGCTTCTGTGCCATCTCGGGCAATACCTGCGTCACGCCCAGAAGGATGCCGATGACGAGCGGCACAAAACGCAATAGTTCGATGAGCAACGTGTCGCGATTGAGGAGGGTATCCCACACCGCCATCATACCGTGCGAAGCGATGACGCGACTGATATTCAGCAATATATAGGCGCATAGCCCCATTGTAGCCACCATGGAAAGGATAACTGCCATACGGGTCTTGAGCCACTCTTTGAAAAATAAACTCTTTATCATATCATGTACGATTTAATTATTTACGATGTACGATTTATGGGGTTAGTTAGTATTTACCGGTCATCTCGATGAAGGTGTCTTCGAGTGTCATGGCGGGCGTAATCAGTTCACTGACAGGACACTGGCGCAGTATTTTGCCATAGTCCATAATAATGCAGTCGTCCACCAGACGTTCGAGGTCTTGAATGATATGCGAGGTGAGGAATACCGTTTTGCCCTTTGACTTACAGTAGTCGCGCAGGTACTCCACAAACAACCGGCGGTACCCCGGGTCGAGCCCCAACGAGAAGTCGTCCAAGATGAGCAGTTCCGGGTCCTGAGCCATCAACAAGCCGAGTGCCACTTGGGAGCGTTGTCCGTTGGACATCTGGCTAAGATGTTGGTACTCACGTACGTGCAGCAGTTGCATCAGGTCGTAGTAGGCGTCCTTGTTCCACTTAGGATAGAATGGTGCATAGAAACGTTCTATCTGCCGAATGGTCATAAACGGGTACTGCACATGTCCCTCCAATAGCAGTCCGATGCGCTGACGCACATGGGCAGGCATTGTGCGTGTGTCGTAGCCGAGCAGACGGCACGAGCCTTCGCACGGGCGGATGAAACCTGACAGGATATTGATGGTGGTGGTTTTGCCCGTGCCATTCTTGCCGAGCAGTCCGAGAATACGTCCACGTGGCACAGAGAATGACAAGTCTTTGTATATCAGTCGCTTGCCATAGTAGTGTGTGACGTGGTCGTACTCAATCATGATGTTGTTATCCATAGTGATATATTGTTTTGATTTGTTGCGTAGTTGCATTCATTTTTTCTTGTAGAGGTCTTGTATGACGAGTGCCGCAAGCGTGAAACCGAAAATGGCCGTGATATGCGCTACCGTGCCATTGATTTGGGCTTTGCTTGTGCACCATTCGTGGTTGACAAGGTCGGTGCGTCCCAGTTCAGACACAGAGCCTGCGGCTTCCGCCTGTTGTGCGGCTTGCAGTTGCGTCTCTGTGACTTTGGGACACATGCAATGTGCGGTGCCACAGGATTGGTTGACGCCTTGGTTGGGCAGCAGTTCGTCGCTGTAAACACAGCGGAACTTGCGGGCAGGGAATTGCTTGTCGCGCTTGAAACGCTGGCGTAGTGCGCGAGCCAACGGGTCGCCGGTTACGTCCCAGAACTCTGCCACATGAATGCGCGTAGGGTCCATCTTGAGGGCTGCCCCCATAGAGGATACAAGGGTAACTCCTTTGAGACGCGTGGCCGTGAGAATGAGGTCGGCTTTGTCTTTGAGCGAGTCGATGGCATCCACCACGAAATCATACTGTTCGAGGTGGTAGTCGTCCCGCGTCTCTGCCGAATAGATGCCCTGTATGGCGGTGATGTCGGCGTTGGGGTTGATAGTGAGGAGCCGCTCGCGCAGCACATCTGTCTTGACGCGTCCGATGGTTTGTGTGGTCGCCATCAGTTGGCGATTGACATTGGTGATGCAGATGCGGTCGGAATCCACAATAGTGAGGTGCATGATGCCTGAGCGCACGAGCGATTCGGCGCACCAAGAGCCTACGCCTCCCACGCCGAAGATGATGACACGTGCTTCACCAATACGCGCCATGGCATCGGCACCCATCAGCAGTTCGCTGCGGCGAAGGATAGCCTTTTCGATATGTCCCATAGTGCGCGGTTTAGTGCTGCTCAAACTGAGCGAGGAACTTCTCGCGGTTTACAATGAAACGGAGATGCTCACCTTCTCCAATGATCGTGTCGCCCTGAAACGCCGACACGTGGAAGAACAATTTCTTACCATCGACTTTTGTCAGCAGGGCTTTCGCCGTGACGGTTTGCCCGATGGCTGACGGTTTGAGATGGCTCACGTTGATGTGCCCGCCCACGGTGGTCGCCCCCTCAGGGAGGGCATCGCGAACCGCCGACATTGCGGCGTTCTCCATAAGTGCGACCATTGCGGGTGTTGCCAAAACGGGCATATCTCCCGAGCCCATGGTGACGGCGGTGTTGTGTTCGTTGACGGTGAGTGTGGCGGTGTGCTGTAATCCTGTTTCCATAATTTGTATGTTTGAAGAATGGTTAATCTCCCTATAAACCACAAAGAAGAAGGTGCTGCACCTTCTTCTTTGCCCTTTAGTACCGCGAGTGGGACTTGAACCCACACAGCCATTTCTGGCCAAAGGATTTTAAGTCCTTCGTGTCTACCGATTCCACCATCGCGGCGCAAAATCGGCGGCAAAGGTACTACTTTTTCGGAAAATATACAAGGAATATGTGTCTTTTTTGGATAAATCTTCGTTTTTGTTTGCATATATCGAAAATAAGCAGTACCTTTGCGCCGCATTTCAGCACAAGAGTGCATTAAGGTACCTTGCCCGAGTGGTTAGGGACCGGTCTGCAAAACCGGGGACAGCGGTTCGAATCTGCTAGGTACCTCTCAGAGAGCCGCCCAATGAGGCGGCTCTTGTTGTCGGATACAGCAGGTGCGTCCGATTGGAGCAGGAATGCGAGAAAAATGGTACAGGTTGCCGATGCGGCGTGAATGTGAACGGTTATGCAACAGGAGATAGAGGATATTACCAGACAAGAGTATAAGTACGGTTTCACCACCAAGGTGGAAACGGACGTGATAGAGCGCGGGCTGAATGAGGACGTCATCCGGCTGATTTCCGCCAAGAAACACGAACCCGAATGGCTGCTGCAGTTCCGCCTGAAGGCATACCGCAAGTGGCTGACCATGAAGGTGCCGACATGGGCACACCTGCGCATACCTGACATTGACTTTCAGGCTATCTCATACTACGCAGCCCCCAAGGCAAACGACGGCACCAAGTCGGAGAACAATATCGACCCCGAAGTGATGAAGACGTTTGACAAGTTGGGCATCCCATTGGAAGAACGTGCCGCATTAGCGGGAAACATGGCGGTGGATGCCGTGATGGACTCGGTATCGGTAAAGACCACCTTCCGCGAGACCCTTGCCAAACAGGGGATAATCTTCTGCTCTATCTCGGAAGCCGTACAGCAATATCCCGAACTGGTGCAGAAATATCTGGGGTCGGTGGTGCCATACAGTGACAATTTCTATGCCGCACTCAACTCGGCGGTATTCTCGGACGGTTCGTTTGTTTACATACCCAAGGGCGTACGCTGTCCGATGGAACTCAGCACCTATTTTCGAATCAACGCGGGCAACACGGGGCAGTTTGAGCGCACGTTGCTGATTGCCGACGAGGGGGCATATCTGAGTTACCTTGAGGGATGCACCGCCCCTATGCGCGACGAGAACCAGTTGCACGCCGCGATTGTGGAAATCATTGTACACAAGGACGGTGAGGTGAAGTACTCCACCGTGCAGAACTGGTATCCGGGTGACAAAGAGGGACGCGGCGGTATCTACAACTTCGTGACGAAACGCGGCATCACTTACGAGAACGCCCGCCTCAGTTGGACGCAAGTGGAGACAGGTTCCGCCATTACGTGGAAATATCCGAGTTGTATCCTCAAGGGCGACAATTCAAGTGCCGAGTTCTACTCTGTGGCAGTGACGAACAACTACCAGCAGGCGGACACGGGCACGAAAATGATACACCTCGGCAAGAACACGCGCTCGCGTATCATCAGCAAGGGTATCTCGGCGGGACGCAGTCAGAACGCCTATCGCGGGCTTGTGCGCATGGCTCCGAATGCTGAGGACGCGCGCAACTACAGCCAGTGCGACAGTCTGCTGCTGGGTGACAAATGCGGGGCGCACACGTTTCCCGTGATGCAGATACAGAACCCTACAGCCACCGTGGAGCATGAGGCAACCACCAGTAAGATTAACGAGGACCAACTCTTCTACTGTCAGCAACGCGGTATCGGGGTTGAGGATGCGGTAGGCTTGATTGTCAACGGCTATGCCAAAGAGGTGATGGACAAACTGCCTATGGAGTTCGCTGTGGAAGCCCAGAAGTTGCTGCAGGTTAGTTTGGAAGGCTCGATAGGGTAGGGACGAAAGGCGTGAAAGCCTGTTTTTGAGATTTGATTTGTGACAAGGAAGTGTGCTGAGAGGCACACTTTTTTGTTTGCAGAGTGTATGTGTGCTCTTTGTAAGCCTGCGGCAAGGTCGCTATTATCAACCGTATATCAACCGTATATCAACCGTGTTTAACAGCGGAAAAGGGGAGGATTGCGGATGAGGGGATACAAACAAAAAGAGGTCGCCTGATTAGGCGACCTCTTCGGTTTGGTTGCGGAGGATGGGATCGAACCACCGGCCTTCAGGTTATGAGCCTGACGAGCTACCACTGCTCTACTCCGCGATATATCATTTGGCGCAGCAGTTGATACTGCTTCAACCGAAATGCGCTGCAAAGGTACTGCTTATTTTCGACATGTGCAAATTATTCTTTGATTTTTTGTGAAAAAAGCGGTTTTTTCTTGCATAAGTGTAATAAATATAGTAATTTTGCACGCTAATCTGTGCGGTATGCCCTTTTGTGTGGCCGGTGCGCAGTTGTGTAGAGAATAAATTAATAACAAAATAAACCAACTAATTATGCAAAACAAAGGATTAGTTATCACGTTGGCGGTCTGCCTTGCGTTGGCAAGTGCATTCTACCTCTCGTTCTCGTTCGTGACGATGCATTACGACAAGAAGGCGGTAGAATACGGTCAGGGTGATGATGCAAAAGAGTTCTTTTACAAGGACTCGATTGCCAGCCAAAAGGTGTGGTTCGGCTACACATTGAAAGAGTGCCGTGAGAAAGAAATCAACCTGGGTCTTGACTTGAAGGGTGGTATGAACGTGACGATGGAGGTGTCGGTGCCCGATATTCTCCGTGCGCTGAGCGGCTACAACACCTCGGAAACATTCACCAAGGCCATCGCAATGGCGCAAGAGAAGCAGAAGAAGTCGGGTACAGACTTCGTGACGCTGTTCTTTGAGTCGTTCTATGAGATTGACCCCAATGCGCAGTTGGCATCGGTGTTCTCGACTTTCGAGTTGAAAGACAAGGTGACGCTGAACTCTACCAATAGCGAGGTTGAGAAGGTGATTCGTGAGGAAGTGGACGGTGCTATTGATAACTCGTTCCGCGTGTTGCGTACCCGTATCGACCGTTTCGGCGTGGTACAACCCAATATCCAGAAACTGAGCCAGACCGGGCGTATCCTGATTGAGTTGCCGGGTATCAAGGATCCCGAGCGCGTGCGTAAGTTGCTGCAGGGTTCCGCCAACTTGGAATTCTGGGAGACCTATGACTTGGTGGAGATAATGCCCCAGTTGATGCAAATCAACAGCGAGTTTGCCAAAATCAACGCCAGCAACGAGGCTGCACAGGCCGACACGGAGGCCGCTCCTGCAGAGGAGGTGAAAGAGGAACAATCGGACGACTTGGCATCGCTGGTGGACAACCTCGGCTCGGACAGTGTGGCTCAGGCAGAGGCTGACCAAGAGGCTGCTTCGGAGCAATATAAGAAACAAAACCCGCTGTTTGCCGTGCTGAATCCGTCGGTGAACCAGTCGGGACAAGCGTACCGTGGTCCGGTGGTGGGTACGGTACACTATACCGATACCGCCAAGGTGATGTCGATTCTCAATTCTTCGATTGCCAAGTCGATTCTGCCGCGCGAACTGCGTCTGCGCTGGACGGTGAAAGCAATTGATGATGCCGAGACCTATTATCAGTTGGTGGCATTGAAGGCTCAGACCAACGGCCGTCCGTCGCTGGAAGGTGATGTTATCACCGATGCCCGTGCCGACTTCGGTCAGACTTCGGCTTATGCCAATGTGTCGATGTCGATGAATGCAGAAGGAGCCCGCGATTGGCAGCGTATCACACGCGACAATATAGGCAAATCCATCGCCATTGTGCTGGACGGCTATGTATATAGTTTCCCGACGGTGCAGAACGAGATTGCCGGCGGCAACTCGCAGATTACGGGTAATTTCACGGTGGAAGAGGCAAAGGACTTGGCAAACACTTTGAAGTCCGGTAAGATGCCCGCGCCCGCGCGTATTATCCAAGAGGATGTGGTTGGTCCGTCGTTGGGTCGTGAGGCTATTCAGAACGGTATGTGGAGTTTCGTGCTCGGCTTTATCCTGATTCTGCTCTACATGATTTTCTACTACGGCGTTATCCCCGGTTTGATTGCCGATTTTGCGCTGTTGTGCAACGTATTCCTGCTGGTAGGTATTTTGGCATCGTTCTCGGCGGTATTGACCTTGCCTGGTATTGCCGGTATCGTGTTGACCATGGGTATGGCAGTGGATGCTAACGTGCTGATTTATGAGCGTATCCGTGAGGAATTGCGTGCTGGCAAGAATCTCCGCAAGGCTATTCAAGACGGTTTCCAAGGTGCTATATCTGCCATCATCGATTCGAATGTCACCTCGTTCCTGACGGGTGCTATTCTGGCAATTTTCGGTACCGGTCCTATCAAAGGCTTTGCCGTTACCTATATGATTGGTATTATCTCTTCGTTCCTCACCGCCGTGTTTATCACACGCCTCTTGCTCGAGGTTTACGCGAAGAAAGACGATGCCAAGCCATTGACTTTCACCACCAAACTGATGCAGAATTTCTTGCAGAACACCAAGGCAAACTTTATCGGTGCGCGCAGGGTGACCTACATCGTTTCGGGTGTTTTGGTAATTGTCGGCATTTTGGGTATTAACCCGCACATCTTCGGCAAACTGAACTTGGGTATTGACTTCTCCGGTGGCCGCAACTATATTGTCCGTTTCGAACAGCCTGTTAATACCCAGGATGTTAATGCAAGCCTTGACAAGGTGTTCATGGAGGCTAAGGCTCAGATGAACGATGACGAGACGTTCTCATTGAACGTGATCACTATCGGTGAGGCAAACCAAGTGCGTGTTTCCACTAACTATCGCATCGCTGACAACTCTGACGAGGTTGACAACCAGATAGAGGCTTTGCTCTACGAGGGCTGCAAGCCGTTCCTGGCAGACAACATCACGCTGGATGAGTTTAAGTCCACGGAGATTAATCCCGAGATTGGTATCATGCAATCGCAGAAAGTAGGTCCTGCTGTGGCAGATGACATCACCAAAGCCGCATTCTGGTCGGTATTGGCTGCGTTGTTGGGTATCTTCCTCTACATCTTGCTGCGCTTCCGCAACTTCTCGTTCTCTATTGCTGCTCTTGCCGGTTTGGCACATGATACCATCATTATCTTGGGTCTGTATGCAATTCTTTGGAAGATTATGCCGTTCTCCATGGAGATTGACCAATCGTTTATCGCTGCTATTCTGACCGTTATCGGTTATTCTATCAACGATACCGTGGTTGTGTTTGACCGTGTGCGCGAGTACAACAAACTCTATCCGAAGCGCGAACGCAAACAGAATATGAACGATGCGTTGAACCACACGTTGAGCCGTACGTTCTCGACCTCTATGTCCACGCTTGTGGTATTGCTGGCAATTTTCTGTTTCGGCGGTGAGACTATCCGCGGTTTCGTATTCGCCCTGTTGATGGGTGTTATCGTGGGTACCTATTCCACCTTGTGCGTGGCTACTCCGTTGGCATACGATATCCAGGAGGCTGAGCAACGCCGTCGTGAGCGCAAAGAGTTGAAGAATAAATAACCACAATAAATTTTTTATCAATGAAAAAAACAATGAATTTGGCAGCAGTTGCCCTAATGGCAATGGCTGTATGTGTGACCTCTTGTACCAAAGAGGACGTGGTGGCAACAACTATCTCCACCCCTAAAGAGGTAAAGATGTATGTGGATTCGACCTTGCAGATGACTGCAACGGTGGAGCCTGCAGATGCTAAAATCACTTGGGAAAGCGAGGACATGAACACCGCTATGGTGGATGCCAATGGCTTGGTGACCGCTATTTCGGAAGGTGAGTGCAAGATTTATGCCGTATCCGGTTCTTTGCGTGCTGCCACTCATCTCACAGTTTACAAGAACCCTGTTACATTGGAACTGGAGATTGCCGGTACCGTTCAAAAGAAATGTACGGTTAATGTAAAGCCTTCTTATGAAGAGGGGTATTATTATTGCGGTTATGCTGAAGCAAAGAATGTAAAGGGCGTAAGTGATGCAGAACTCACAAAGAACGTGCTTGCCAATATAGATGCAGCCATAAAGCAATATGTTTCTGCAGGTTACTCTGTGTCGTTGAAGGATTTCCTCCAACAAGGTACCAAGGGGTTGATTGCCAGCGGTTTAACGGCTAATACCGACTACGTGATGTTCGCTTTCGGTGTGGATGTTGAGAACGTGACAGCAAGTCCGTATGTAACACGTGCTGATTTCCACACAGCGGCTGTGGTTCCGTCGAATATGACCTTCAATATCCGATGCGACTCGGTTGCTACTTCTACCAGTGCCGCAGGCAAGGTGACCATCAAATCGTGGTTCACAGCCAATCCTTCTTCCGAGACAGAGACCTATCTGTTGGTGGGCGGTAAGAAAGAAAGCGTTGAAAAATACGGTACAGCAATGGATTACCTCGTCTATATGGAGCAATACTATGACAAGCAGTATTCTTCCAGAGGTGGTGTAGATGCGGCTCTTCGCAAGGGCAACAATCCTGTTTATCTGTCTCCGACTGCAGATGGCGACGAGTTTATCATTGCAGTTGCCGGCTATGATGGCGGTTTTACGACCAAGGCTTTCTCAATGACATACAAGTACGAGGCTTCCACTACTGCCGGTAAACCTGCCCGTCTTGTGCCGGTAAGCGACCCTGCAGAGGCTGCGTTTGCGTTGGAAGAAGAGATGATGCCGATGGTTTATCTGCCAGGTATGTGCTACTAATCACAGGTACCAGAGTCGCTATATAGTGATTCCTGTGTCTGTAGAAATAAGGATTGTCGAAGTATTTCGGCAATCCTTTTTATTTGCACGAGAGTGGAGTGCAACATTTTTGAGGAAAAATGTTTTATACTTGCATAAGTGGATAAAAAGATGTATCTTTGCAAATTGGAGTGGTCACATATCTCCGATTAAAATAAATCTTGTAAAATAAAGACTCGAACGATAATGATGAATGATTTTCTTAAGTTTGCTACGGCGAATGGGCTCAATTCGATGCATGTGGAGAAGACTATGCAAGCGTCTGCCAACTATATCAGTCCCTCTATTTTGGAGGAACGCCAACTGAATGTCACCCAGATGGACGTGTTTTCGCGTTTGATGATGGACCGTATCATTTTTCTTGGTACCGAAGTCAACGACTACACCGCCAATGTCATTCAAGCGCAGTTGCTCTATTTGGATTCGGTGGATTCGGACAAGGATATACATATTTATTTGAATACTCCGGGTGGCTCGGTATATGCGGGTTTAGGCATCTACGACACCATGCAGTTTGTCCGCTCGCGTGTGGCTACCATCTGCACAGGCATGGCGGCTTCGATGGGGGCGGTGTTGCTGGTTGCTGGCGAGAAAGGTATGCGTGCAGCACTGCCACACAGCCGCGTGATGATTCACCAACCGATGGGAGGTATTCAAGGACAGGCTTCGGATATTGAGATTACTGCCAAGGAAATTCTTAAACTGAAGGATGAACTTTATCAGATTATCTCCGACCATTCGGGACAGACGATGAAGAAGATTCGTCAGGACGCCGACCGTGATTACTGGATGACGGCTGCGGAAGCACTTGCATACGGAATGATTGACAAGGTGTACGAAAAGAAATAGAACATGGCGACCAAAAAGAAAGAAATCTGCTCGTTCTGCGGACGCCCGATGCAGCAGATGTTCCGCGGGAATGATGGAACATTCATCTGCCAAGAGTGCATTGAGGCGGGACACCAGATGATTCTGCAGATGAACCAGTATCAGACGCAACACCCTGAGGTGGAGGGGCTGGATTTGCAACATCTTCCGAAACCTACCGAAATCAAGGCTTTTCTCGACCAATATGTCATTGGTCAGGACGAAGCAAAGCGTTACCTCTCCGTGGCGGTGTACAACCACTACAAGCGTATCCTCCAACCGCGTGAGGAGAACGGTGTGGAGATAGAGAAATCCAACATTATCATGGTGGGTTCTACGGGCACGGGTAAAACATTGTTGGCACGTACGATAGCCAAGTTGTTGGCGGTGCCTTTCACGATTGTGGACGCTACGGTGCTTACTGAGGCCGGTTATGTGGGGGAGGATGTGGAGAGCCTTCTCACGCGCCTGCTGCAAGAGGCGGATTATGATGTGCAGAAGGCGGAAAAAGGTATAGTCTTCATTGATGAAATAGACAAGATTGCCCGCAAGTCGGATAATCCCTCCATCACACGCGATGTGTCGGGCGAAGGTGTGCAACAGGGGTTGCTGAAGTTGTTGGAAGGCTCGGTGGTGAATGTGCCCCCCCAAGGAGGACGCAAGCATCCGGAGCAGGAGTTCATTCATGTTAATACGCATAATATCCTGTTTATATGCGGTGGCGCCTTCGACGGTATTGAGCGAAAGATTGCGCAACGACTTAATACGCAGGTGGTTGGCTTTGATGCGGCACAGAAGACCAAACAAGTGGATAAGAGTGACCTTTTGCAATATATTGCACCGCAAGACCTCAAGTCGTTTGGTTTGATTCCAGAAATAATAGGGCGTCTGCCTATCTTGACTTATCTTAAACCTTTGGATCGCGATGCGTTGCGCAATATCCTTACCGAACCCAAGAACGCTATCGTAAAGCAGTACCAAAAATTGCTGTCGATGGATGGTGTGACGCTCACTTTCGACCGCGAGGCGTTGGATTATATTGTGGATAAGGCCATTGAATACAAACTCGGAGCACGTGGTTTGCGTTCACTTACCGAGACTATCATGATGGATGTGATGTACGAGGTGCCGAGCGACAAAGAGTGCACGGAGTTCTGTGTCACTCGTGCGTTGGCGGAAGAGAAACTTTCGCGAATCAACCCGCTCACCCTTCAGGCTTCGCAAGGGTAGGCAGTAGTTGCTATAGGCTGAAGAGATAGTCAAGTGCTTCACGAATTTCAGTGTCGGTTGGCGTCTGATTGATGACGGGTTTGCCGATGTCGCGGAGCAGTGTGAAATTGACGAACACCTTGTCGGAAGACAGGGTGTTTTTTTTATCTTGGCGCATGAGGTCAAGCAATGCGTCCTGTTGTGTACAGTTGCAGGCGGGGCGACCATAGTATTCCAACATGATTTGCTGAAGTTGCTGCAAGGGTTGGCGTGGAAAACCGAGACGCACCACACTGAGATAGAGTGCCGCTATCATTCCCCACAACACACAATAGCCGTGGTGTACGGGGCGATGTTGCTGTGCATAGGTGGCTTCGATGGCATGTCCTGCGGTGTGTCCGAAATTCAATGCGCGGCGCACACCGTGTTCGTACGGGTCGATGTCCACAATGTGTTGTTTGATATGGAGACTTGCTTCCAATAGTGGCGTGAGTGATTGAATATCGCGTGTATGAAGATTGTATCGGAGCAGACGATCCCATTCGTCGTGGTTTGTAATCAGTGCGTGTTTCAACATCTCGGCATAGCCGCTAATCCATTCTACGGTAGGTAAAAAGGTGAGAAATGGCGGGTAGATGAGTGTTTGCAACGGCTGCGAGAAAGTGCCGATAATGTTCTTTAATCCATGGTAGTTGAATCCGGTCTTTCCGCCAGTGGAGGCGTCCACCATGGCGAGGAGAGTGGTAGGCATGTTGATGAAACGGATGCCGCGTTTGTAGGTAGCAGCGGCGAAACCGCCCATGTCTGTCACCACTCCACCGCCGAGATTGATAAGAATCGCGTCACGGGTGGCTTGGTGTGCCAACAGAAAATCCCATATATCTTCAATACTTTGCAGGGACTTTGCCTTTTCACTTGTATGGAGAACCAATGTTGGTGCATTGGGTAGCAGTATGTTGAGCGACGGTAAACAGGTTGCTCCTGCACCAGCATCGGTGAGCAAAAAAATCTGCTCTGCCCGGACTTGCGAAAGCAATGATGAGAGTGTACTATTTAGGTCTGAAATCAACATACCAGCTTGGAAAAGTTTGCAAAGTTACAAAAAAAATCGTAACTTTGCGCCCTAAACTATGATTTTTATGCTTAAACGAATTGTTTTTGTTGCCGTAGTGGCAGTGATGTCGTTCGCCGCTCAAGCGGAGGGGCTAATCTATTTGTCCACAGCCGACTTCAAAAAGAAAGTGTGCTACTACGATTTGCAGGAGCAACCCGTATGGAAATACCTGGGTGACAAACCTTGTATTATTGATTTCTCTACCTCGTGGTGTGGTTGGTGCAAGCGCTTGCACCCGATATTGGAACAGGTGGCGGAAGACTACAAGGGGCAGATTGTGGTGTACACGGTGGATGCTGAGAAAGAACGCGAAGTGGCAGCACTATTTGGCGTACGCAGTTATCCAACGGTGATATTGTGTCCGATGGATGGGGCACCGAGTATAGTGAGCGGCTACCATGAGTGTGACTATTGGGATGAGGCTGTCAGACAAGTATTGTTGAAAAAGTAGCGGATGTGAATGGAAAAGGCTGCTGTTCTTTGGGTTAGACGAGTGTTTCCATTGTTGCTTGTGTGTGTGATAGTGCAGGGATGCGGCAGGCATAGTGTGCCGAAACCTTATGGTTATTTTCGTATAGCCATTCCCGATACAGCGTATGTGCAGTATGCCCCCGAAAGTTATCCGTATGCGTTTGCATTGTCTGCCAATGCGGTGGTGCGTCCGCATGTGCATGAAGGCGAACATTATTGGATAGATGTGGTATATCCTGAGTTGAACGCTACTATCCATTGCAGTTACAAACCTGTACATGGAAACCTTCGTACGCTTTCGCGTGATGCGCAAGAATTCCTTTACAAACATGCCACGGTGGCATCGGCTATCCCTGAGCAGGGATTCGACAATCCTGATGCTCAAGTGTGGGGCGTTTACTACGAGTTGTTGGGTAACACGGCATCGCCGATACAATTCTATGTCACCGACTCCACACACCATTTCTTTCGTGGATCTGTATATTGCAATGCTGTTCCGAACCAGGATTCATTGGCACCTGTATACGACTATGTGCGTGAGGACGTGAGGCGGATGATGGAGACTTTTCATTGGCAAGATAAATAGCGGTGGTAATGTCTGTGCTGCAATATATACAGGAGAACCGTCATGTGCACAAACCGCTATTGGCGGTGTTGCTTGACCCTGATAAGGCGGAGGCTTGCGAGGCTGTGTTCCCATATTTGCATTCTGCTGACATGGTGCTTGTCGGAGGTAGTACTGCCACCGAGAGCGAACGGTTGGTAACGCGATTAAAGGGGCTGATAGAGAAACCTGTAGTGCTGTTTCCCGGTAATGCTGAGCAATTTGCACCTAATGCCGATGCGCTGCTTTTCTTGTCAATGCTCACTGCGCGGACGGCAGATGTGTTGATAGAGCCACATATTGCAGTGGCGTGCAGGGTGAAACAATCGGGGATAGAAACTATTCCGATGGGGTATATATTGTTGGATGGCGGTCGTAGCAGTAGTGTGCAACGTACTACGCATAGTGTGCCGATTGCTCAAGAGGATGTGGATGAGGTGGTCCGTACGGCAGTAGCAGCAGAATTATTAGGCAAGCGACTGCTGTATTTGGAGGCTGGTAGTGGGGCATTGAAACCAGTATGTCCGTCAGTAATCAGTGCTGTAGAGGCGGCAACGGATACGCCTTTGTTAGTCGGCGGTGGTATTCGTACTCTCCGACAGATGACGGAGGCCTATATAGCGGGAGCGGATATAGTGGTGATAGGTAATCATTTTGAGCGGCATCCTGAGCAATTATCTATGTTCGTAGAGGCAAAAAACGCGTATGCAAACCATTGAGAATGAAGATGTTCGCTTTATGCAAATGGCACTTGTTGAAGCCCGACAGGCTGCCTCTGCAGGTGAGGTACCTGTAGGCTGTGTAGTGGTG
The DNA here is from genome assembly GCA_934667275.1 of uncultured Bacteroidales bacterium. Taxonomy (GTDB): domain Bacteria; phylum Bacteroidota; class Bacteroidia; order Bacteroidales; family Paludibacteraceae; genus Colicola. The sequence goes on from CAKULK010000002.1 coordinate 286,547, forward strand.
GCTGAAGGACGACTCGTCGGACGTGGACATAATCTGACTGAGACCTTGCAGGATGTTACTGCGCATGCCGAGATACAGGCTATCACGGCTGCCGCTGGAAGTCTCGGGGGAAAATATCTGTCTCAATGCACGTTGTATGTAACCGTAGAGCCTTGTGTGATGTGTGCAGGGGCTATAGGGTGGGCACAGATCACGCGGGTGGTATATGGAACCGCCGACCCCAAACGAGGTTTTTCGGTCTATGCTCCCAAGGCGTTGCACCCCAAGTGTTCGGTGACGGCGGGGGTGTTGGAGGACGAATGCCGTGAACTGATGCAAAACTTTTTTCAGCATAAAAGGGTATGAAGATTACTATGAATCGTACATTGCGTATCACGTGCCAAGTGCTGTCGCTGGTGGCTTTGGCGGCGATTTCGCTGTATCTGTTTCCTAAGTATAACACCTTGTTCAAATATCATTTTGAGGTGGGGCAGCCTTGGGGCTATGGTCTGATGACGGCGGAGTTTGATTTTCCGATATATAAGACCGATGAACAACTGGCAGAAGAGCGTGCCAACATTCTGAGTGACTATACTCCTTGCTACACTTTTGTTGCAGATGCCAGACAGCGTGACCTCTACGTAGTGTCGCTTGAGGAAATGGAGCGTATCAATAAGTTGGGGTGCAACAAGATTTCCATACGGCACAACCGAGTGGCAACGGCTGTTCCCGTAGAGAGTGTATATACTCCCAAGACTGCGTTTCAATTGTCCGGTAATGAGGTGGATGTAAATTTAGTGTATGATACCATCACTTCCGAGAACCTTCGTCAAAACCTTTTGGCGTCTATATCACTGACGCAAGGAATGGTGCAGGCAGGGGAGAAGATTATCGACACGGGTGAGATTGTATCGTCAGAAGATTACCAGATTCTTGAGTCGTTGCGTCGTGCATTAGAGGAGAAGAATGTGTCGCACAAGCAGTCTGTCACGTCCACTGTCGGATGCGGCTTGTTGATTGCTATCTTGCTCAGTATCTTTGTGTTGTATTTATATATTTTCCGACGCAAGTTGCTGGACGATTTGAATAATATGCTATTCTTTACGCTATTGATGGGCATTATTATCGCCACGGCATTCTTGGTGCTTCGCCATGCACCGGTAGGATGGGTATATTTGATTCCTTTTGCATGGGGACCTATCATCACGCGTGTGTTCTATGATTCGCGTACTGCGGTGTGTCTGCACCTTATTACGGTGTTTATTGTTTCCATTGCTGTTCCTGCACCATATATGTTCATTATTTTGCAGGTGGCAGTAGGCATGGTGGCTGTTGCCAGCCTTCGGGATATGACTCAGCGTGCCCAGTTGGCACAGACGGCGGCCTGGGGGTTTGTCAGTTATGCAGTGGTTTACACTGCGATTGTGATGGTATTGTCTGGGAATATGCACGACATTGATTATCAGTACTATATCTATTTTCTTATCAACTCGGTACTTGTTATTTGCAGTTATGGTGTTATTTATTTGTTTGAACGTACTTTTGGACTTGTGAGCAATATCACATTGGTGGAACTGACCAATGTTAATTCCAACTTGATGCTTGAGTTTGCCGAGAAAGCACCGGGTACATTTCAGCATTCGTTGCAGGTGAGCAATCTTGCTACCGAAGCGGCCAAGCGTATAGGTGCCAAGGTACTGCTGGTGCGTACAGGAGCCCTCTATCACGATATAGGTAAGATGGCAAATCCTGAATATTTCACAGAGAACCAGATACCAGGGTGCAATCCGTTGCTTAGTATGCCTACAGCAGAGGCTGCACAAGTGGTGATTGCACACACTGCGAATGGTGAGCGCATAGCGCGCCGCAACCATTTGCCGGAAGTCATTGTTCATTTCATACGTTCGCACCATGGCACATCGGTTGTGCGCTATTTTTATAATACGGCTGTCAATCAAGCCCATGCTTTGAAAGAGGCAGGTAAAGAGACTCCCGAAGTGAATATTGCTGATTACACCTATCCAGGACCCAAACCGTCCACTAAAGAAGCGGCTATCTTGATGATGGCGGATGCCATCGAAGCGCGCTCGCGCAGCCTGACGGATTTCACGGAAGAAGCAGTATCGAAAATGGTGGATAGTATGATTGACCAACAGGTGAGCGATGGGCAATTCGCAGAAACGCCGTTGTCATTTAAGGACTTGGAGGATATTCGTGCTGTCTTCAAAGAGAAATTGTTGGCAATGAACCACCACCGTATTGCATATCCTGACATTAAAAAGTGATTGCCATGCCTTTCCCGTTGTATCTCGCTCCCATGGAGGATGTCACTGACCCTGCTTTCCGTCTGCTTTGCAAACGGTTTGGGGCGGCGCGGGTCTATACGGAGTTCGTGAACGCCGATGCCTTGGTGCGAGATGTGGCATCCACTACACGCAAATTGCAAATATCTGACGCAGAACGTCCCGTGGCAATACAAATTTATGGGCGCGAACCGGAAAGTATGGCTGATGCAGCGCGCATCGTGGAGCAGGCAAGACCAGATTTTATTGATATAAACTTTGGGTGTCCTGTTAAAAAGGTGGCAGGAAAAGGTGCTGGTGCAGGGTTGTTGCAGGATGTGCCTAAGTTGCTCAGTATCACTCGCGCCGTGGTTAATGCGGTGCATCTGCCCGTCACTGTAAAGACACGCCTCGGGTGGGATGACGATCACTGTATTATTGTTGACCTTGCCGAGGCATTGCAGGATTGTGGAATTGCTGAATTGGCTATCCATGGACGTACACGTAGTCAGATGTATCGTGGTGATGCTGATTGGACACTTATCGGAGCAGTGAAGAATAATCCTCGTATGCATATTCCCATCATTGGCAATGGTGATGTCACCACGCCCGAACGTGCTCGCGAGTGCTTTGACCGCTATGGAGTGGATGCTATTATGGTAGGACGTGCCACGTTTGGTTGCCCATGGATATTTGAGGATATGCAGCACTATCTCACTACGGGGGAACTTTTTCCTCCTCGTGATATGCAGTGGTGTGTGGATATTCTCAAAGAGCATGTGATGCGTAGCATCGAGTGGATTGGTGATGAACGGAAAGGAATTGTGCATAGCCGTCGCCATTTTGCGGCATCGCCTGTGTTCAAAGGACTATATGATTTCAAGCAGACGCGTATAGCCCTCTTGCGTGCGGAAACAAAAGATGAGGTATTCCGTATTATGGATGATATTGTGGCGCAGTATGGTGCATAATGCAAAGAATCTTGCTTATCCCATAAAAAAGCAGTACCTTTGCCGTAGAATAGTCAAATCAATTAAACCGAATACAACAATGAAGAATGAAGAATTAGACAAAGTGATGGCTGTCGCCCAAACGTGGACGCAGGAGCCTTTTGACAAAGAGACACAGGAGCAGGTACGGGCGATGATGAACGCCGAAGACAAGACCGAACTGATTGATAGTTTCTACCGCACCTTGGAGTTCGGTACGGGCGGACTGCGCGGCATCATGGGACCGGGCACCAACCGTATGAACAAATACATTGTGGCACAAGCCACTCAGGGCTATGCCAACTACCTTCTCAAGGTGCAAGCCGAAAACGGCTTCGACCATGTGCAGAACGGGCAGGTGGCAGTGGTAGTAGGGCACGATTGCCGCAACCACGGACGTGAGTTCGCCCTCACCGTAGCGGATGTGTTTGCTGCCAACGGTATCAAGGTGTATCTTTTCGAGAGCCTGCGCCCGACACCCGAGGTCAGTTTCGCTATCCGCCATCTGCATTGCCAGGGCGGTGTGAATGTCACGGCAAGCCACAACCCCAAGGAATACAACGGCTACAAGGCGTATTGGGAGGACGGTTCGCAGGTGCTCCAACCGCACGACCAGGGCATCATCAACGAGGTCAACCGTGTCCGTATGGAGGACGTGAAGCGCGGCGGCGACAAGGATTTGATACAAATCATCGGCGGCGAAGTGGACTACGACTACATGATGACCGTCAAGACCGTCATGATTGACCAGGAGGCTATCCTCCGTCAGAAGGACCTCAACATTGTTTACACCCCGTTGCACGGCGCCGGTCGTCAGATAGTGCCGATGTGCCTGCGCTCATGGGGCTTTGAGAACATTCACGTGGTGCCCGAGCAGATGGTAATCGACGGCAACTTCCCCACGGTGGTCAGCCCCAACCCCGAGAACGCAGAGGCGATGACTATGGGTATGAACCTCGGTACCAAACTCAATGCCGACCTCGTGGTGGCGAGTGACCCCGACGCTGACCGTATTGCCATCGTCTGCCGCAACGACAAGGGCGAGTGGACCATCATCAACGGCAACCAGACCTGCATGATGTACTCTTACTACATCATCACCAACATGAAGAAACTCGGCAAACTTCGTCCCGAGCACTATCTCGTCAAGACCATCGTTACCAGTGAACTCATACGCAAAATTGCTGACCGTCAGGACGTTACGCTCACCGACGAATACACGGGATTTAAGTGGATTGCCGCCCGCATACGCGAATGGGAAGGCACACGCAAGTACATCGGCGGCGGTGAGGAGAGTTTCGGCTACCTCGCTTACGACGTTGTGCGCGACAAGTGCTCGCCCTCGGCTATCTGCCTTATCTGTGAGATTGCAGCCTACGCCAAGGACCATGGCATGACGCTCTACGATTACCTCCTCAATATATATAAGGAGTACGGCTTCCAGCGTGAGACCACGGTCAATGTGGTTCGTCCGGGCAAGACGGGTGCCGAAGAGATACGGCAGATGATGGCTGACTATCGCCAACACCCCGTTACGGAGATTGCTGGCGAGAAGGTCATCAAGACCAAGGATTTCCAAACCCTCACGCAACGCGAACTGATAGACGGCAAGTGGGTGGAGACCCCCATCACGATGTTGCTCGGTGCCACCAGCAATGTGCTGCAATACTTCACCGACGGCGGCTTGAAAGTCAGTGTCCGCCCCAGTGGCACGGAGCCCAAAATCAAGTATTACTTCGAAATTCCCGCATCTATGCCCACCCCGCAGGACTACGACCGTGCTACTGCCGCCGCCGAAGCCCGCGTCCCCGCCATCAAGAAAAGCATGGGCTTGGAATGAGTTTTTAAGAATAGTCTTTGATATTAAAAGAGTGCCTGACAATGCAAAATTGTTAGGCATTCTTTATTGAATCAAGGAATTATGGAAAGCAACTTAAGAAAATATGCATACATATTTGCGTGTTTAATAAAAAAAGTGTAATTTTGTACCTTGAAAAGTGTCTTAAAAGGGTACTACGCTGATTGAATTTTGTACGAATAATTGACTAAAACAATACACAGATGAAACATTTTTCTATGTTCGCTGCGGTGGTTGCTTTATTGACCATCGTGGCTACTGGCTGTAATTCAACGGTAGAGGACAAATCCTATCCGAAGACGCTGGAGGGCTATTGGGCCAGCGACGCTAATACACGAGGCGTATGGTATGCCTTGGATGTGTGGAATAGTCCGCAAACAGCAGTTTCTGCTCGACGTGGATTGACGCCCGCTTATGCTGAGAACTTGTCAGCTTACTTGGTCCGCCATACCAATGAAATGGCAGATTCTACATTAATGTCGCTTAGTTACGAACCTGCTACAGGCAAGGGAAGTCTGAACTCCGAAGGCCTGGTATTGTATTTGAATGCGCAGAATGACACCACTTTCACTATGGCGATGGTGGAAGGTACTATCACTTTTCATCGTGCAGAAAAACCACTGACACCGGATCCGGAAGACCCAAATCCGAACCCGAACCCAAATCCAAATCCTGAGCCGGAACCGCAGAAGAGTGACATGGAGGGCTTTTGGGCACCTGCCGATGCGGACGATGTGGAAACTTCGTCGTTGCTTATTTATGATGTAAACGCCGATGGAAAGGCGCATGCCACGATTTTCTTCAACAACGAAGATATTGATATGGGAATGTCAATGGAGTTGGCAGAGATTGATGTGGAGAAAAAAAGCGGTTTCTTTACAATGGAAACGATTGAGCATGCCGACACTATTCCCTTCACCACCGATTTCAAAACCATTCGCGTGGTCATGGCTTCCGAGGAAGATGCAGACACCATCGTTCTTGTTAAGCAGCCTTTGGTTAATAGCCCATTGAAGAGCATAGAGGGCACATGGAAGATGTTGATGATGGGCATCAATGTCACATTGGTGGCTGATGCTCAGGGTGTTAGCACGATGTCGTATTCCGCTACATATCAAGGTGAGAAATTGGAAGGCTCAGTGGAAGGGCAAATCTACTACTCGCAGAAAGCGGGGCGTGGTGCTTTTGAAATCACCGAAGACAACGAGCAACTGCAGCAGATGGGTATGTATGCTGGTGTAAGTGTGCCGTTTGTTGCGGTGTCGGAAACGCAAGTGAAAATCCCGTATGGGAAGATGAACTTTGTGTTCAACAAACAATAATTTTAGCGGCGGTTTTGGCGGCAGGACGTGCACCGAGAGTGTCGCGCACCTCGTCATAACCGCACAGCATCTGCTTTCGATAAGCCTTGTCTTTCAGCAATCGCGTGAGTTCGTGTTCGATATTGGTGGCGGTAAATTTTTTCGCCACCAATTCTTTTATCACTTCTTTGTCTGCGATGATATTGACAAGAGTGAAATGCTTGATTTTGAATAGGATAGGTCGTATCAACCACTCCAACCATTTGCTGCACGCAATATAGTAAACTGCTGTTTGTGGACAGCCTAATAGGGCTGTTTCCAAAGTAGCAGTACCCGAATTAACTACGGCTGCCTGTGCTTGAGTCACACAGCCATAGGTATCTCGTGTCAGGCGTTCATTCTGTAAGTAACGCGTATAAAAAGCATCATCAATTCCTGGTGCTGCAGTCACAACTATTTGATAATCAGCCTTTGCCACTTTCCTTGCGGCCTCTAACATCGTAGGCAGGCAATGTTTGATTTCGCTCGGACGAGAACCGGGAAGTATAGCAATGACAGGGCGGCTGTCGCCATTGGCAAATGTGTCATTTTTGCTTGTTTTTTGCAGAGCCCTCCATTCTCGTATGCAGTCCGTGGTTGGGTTGCCAACATATTGGCATTCGTATCCAAACCGCTGATAATAAGTAGGTTCGAATGGAAATATACCCAGCACCTTGTCCGAATAGCGTGCAATCTTGTGCACACGCCATGCTTTCCATGCCCATACTTTTGGTGGAATATAGTACACCACTTTGGTGTCAGGCAGATGTTTTTTGCAAAATTGTGCGATGCGCAAGTTGAAACTCGGATAATCAATCAGTATCAATACATCAGGACGTTCCGTCAACAAGGCATGATGAGCAATTCGGAAATTATGCTGCACTTTATGCAGATTGCGCAGTACCGCTACCACACCCATATAGGCCATATCGCGATAGTCCACACGAATATCACAACCTGCACTGCGCATCTTGTCACCGCCCAAGCCCACAAAAAGTGCTTCGTGGTCCTCTTGGCGCACAGCCTCCATCAGATGAGCGGCGTGCAGGTCGCCTGATGCCTCACCTGCAATCACGAAGTACTTCATAGGACAACTGCCACGCTGGCAATGATATAGGGCAATGCCCCCAATAGCACCCCCTTGCTCAAACGCCATGTATCAGTGGTGTAGAATACAAAAATCAGTGCTAAATCTGGGAATACGCATACTTGCAGCAACTTGTTCCACACGCTGCCCATCATCTTCAGGTCAAAGAGCGAGAACGTGTACCACAGGTTAAAATGCTCGATATATGCCGCGCCGAACAGGGCTGGCAACGCCAGCCCTATCAGTATGCCAATCCAGTATTTGTCAAATCTGTCCGTATGCTGTTCTGTCTATTGTACAAGGCTGAATACTCACATATCCGTGCTGCAATGCCCACTCATCGGTGTCCTCGGCATCGGGCTCATGGTTGATGTATTCACCAATTAACATGTAGTATTTCTCGCCATTCTCATCCACATGCTCCTCCATCTCTTTTTCCCAATGCCCCATGCATTGCCGTGTCCAGCGAATGCCTTCAATTGGACCTTTGGGAGCATTGATGTTGTAGCATACACCGTATGGAGTTACCTCCTCTAACAGGTGCTTGGCCAGTTCTGCTATATATGGCTCAAGATACTGAAAGTCAGCATCTTGACTATGGTCGCACAGCGAATAGCCGATAGCGGGGATGCCATGTTCTGCTGCTACAAAGCAAGCCCCCATCGTACCCGAATAAATCACGTTGATGGTGGAGTTCGGACCATGGTTGATGCCGCTTGCCACCAAGTCAATGCGTTTCTCACCGCCGTCAAACAGTAGGTTCATAGCCAATTTCACGCAATCACTTGGTGTTCCGTTGGTGGTGTACACATCCACCCGTTTCTGCCACTCTTCTTCACCCCAATGAGGAGTCTCCCAATGCCGTAGATACATAGGTTTTTGCACACTTATCGCGTTGCTCATGCCGCTCTGCGGACTATCGGGGGCGACCACTGTCACGTGACCCAACGTAGCCATTTGGCGCACCAAAGTCATAATACCTTTGCTGCCCCAACCGTCATCGTTGGTTACCAATATCTCCATTTAGATAGTCTCTTTTACTACATCTATCACCTTCTGTGCCAACGCGTTAGCCTCGTCCATTGTGGCTGCTTCCGAGTACACGCGAATGATAGGCTCGGTGTTGCTCTTGCGCAGATGTACCCAACCGTCTGCGAAATCAATCTTCACGCCGTCGCGGTCGTTGATACGCTCGTTTTGGTAACGTTCCTTCACGGTTGCCAACACCTTGTCCACATCAATCTCTGGGGTCAAGTCAATGCGATTTTTTGAAATGCAGTAGTTTGGGAACGTGGCGCGCAACTCGCTCACCTTGCAGCCTTTTTGTGCTAAACTGCTTAGGAACAGCGCAATACCTACCAAAGCATCGCGTCCGTAGTGGCTGGCGGGGTAGATGACACCACCATTGCCCTCGCCGCCGATGACAGCGTTGGTGCGCTTCATCTCGGTGGTCACATTCACCTCACCCACGGCACTTGCGCTGTATTCGCCGCCATGTTTATGGGTCACATCGCTTAGGGCACGGGTGGACGACATGTTGCTTACTGTGTTGCCGGGTGTGTGGCTCAGCACATAGTCTGCCACGCTCACCAATGTGTATTCCTCGCCGAACATCTCACCGTCTTCGCAGATGATTGCCAAACGGTCCACATCTGGGTCAACCACAAAACCTACATCAGCCTTGCCCTCGCGCATCAAATCGCTTATCTGGCTGAGGTTCTGTGGGATAGGTTCCGGGTTATGAGCAAAATGCCCTGTCGGTTCGCAGTTCAGTTTGATGATATTCTTCACGCCCAACGCCTCCAGAATGGCAGGGATAGCCAAGCCGCCTACCGAGTTCACACAGTCGATAGCCACCGTGTAGTTGCGCGCCTCGATGGCTGCTTTGTCCACCAACTTCAGCTCCATCACGTCTTGAACGTGGTAGGGGAGGTAGTCTTTGTGAGTGATATGTCCCAATGCATCCACTTCGGCAAACGTAAAGTCCTCTTTCTCAGCGATAGCAAGCACCTCTTTGCCTTCTTTGTCAGTCAAAAATTCGCCGTGCTCATTCAGCAGTTTCAGCGCATTCCATTGTTTGGGGTTGTGGCTGGCGGTCAATATGATACCGCCTGCAGCGTGCTCGCCAATCACCGCCAATTCGGTGGTCGGGGTCGTTGCCAGGTCAATATTCACCACGTCGTAGCCCATGCCAATCAGCGTTCCGCTGACCAGCAGGTTCACCATTTCGCCCGACAAACGGGCATCGCGACCTACTACAATCGTATGATTATCAGGCAACATCGCGCGGCGTTGTGTCGCGTATGCTGCTGTAAAACGAACAATGTCCACGGGATCCAACCCGTCTCCCACGCGACCACCTATTGTGCCGCGAATACCGGAAATACTTTTTACAAGTGCCATATGTTTAGAATCGTTTAATCCTGCTTATTTTTAGGTCATATCCGTAAGGAACCACTTTCTCACTCATGCTCGTTGCGGAAAAGTCTAATTTATCAGGACATATTATTTTGCATTCTGCTTGAGGATATTTCATATATTGCAACGCAATCTGCCAACCGGTGCAGGAGGTGCTGCTCGACACTAAATACTGCACTTCAACGGGGTCCGGATTGTCCAAAACCGTCCAATTCACCACCAGCGTATCGGCGTATGCGTCCAATGTATATTGGCGGTAACGTAGCAACGCCACATCGCCTTTCTCTAATTGTGCTACTGTTGTATCTCCTTGATTTACAAGGTGAAAATAGTAGTTGTCATAGTTCGGAACTTTCCAATACACGTTCTCGCCCCACACTTCTGGTTCTGTCTCAACCACCGTTATCCCTTGGCGTTTGATGAAACTCTCAATCAATTTCTCCTCGGCTTTCAACTCGTCCGAATAGGAGTTCGATGAGCAACTTGCCATCGCCAATACGCTCAAAGCGGCTAATATCACATGTTTTATCTTCATTCGTCTATCACTTTCAAGTCTATTTTCAAATTTGTGTAGGGCTTCACCAGACTCGTTCCCTCCACTCCGTACGCGGTGTACCAGGGTGCCACAATTGCCATCTCCTCCCCCTTGCACATCTGCCGGAGCGAGCGGTTGATGGCGGTGGGTAAATCGCCCGAACCAACCACGAACCTGTCTTTCACATCGGCAACCATTTTCCCGTTCAACTCGCTCATTATCAGGTGCAAAACTACTTCTTGCCCTTTCGCTAATGTGTCTGTGGGCAGGCTCTTTGTCTTCGCATACCAGAAACCGAACTCGTCCTGCGCATAGGGTAGGGTATCTTTCTTCACCACTTCTATACAGGCTTTGTCGGCGGCATCGGCGATATGCATATTGAACTGCATCTGTGCCATCATCGCCGAGTCCGGTTCCTGTTTCTCGCTCAAATGGCGCACCTGCTGGGGCTGTTTGGAGCACCCGAGCAACAATATGCACAACAGCATGCACACCATTCTGTGCGGTTGCCTCGCGTATGCGCGAACCTTATATCCGTTCATCTTCAATTCGCCTTGTTCGCCAATCGAATCAGATACTGCCCGTATGATGTCTTGCCCAACTCTTCGCCCAACTGCCGTAGTTTCTCGTTGTCAATCCAGCCGTTGCGCCATGCAATCTCCTCAATGCAACTCACATAGAATCCTTGTCGGTTCTGAATGGTGGCAATGAAATTACCTGCGTCCAACAGGCTGTCACAGTTGCCGGTATCAAGCCATGCAAAACCGCGACCGAATAGTTTCACTTGCAGCGTCCCCTCTCCTAGATACACTTTGTTCAAGTCGGTTATCTCGTATTCGCCTCGTGCACTGGGCTTTAGCACCGCGGCTTTCTCACACACGCTGGCATCGTAAAAGTACAGTCCGGGAATGGCGTAGTTGCTCTTCGGATGCTGCGGTTTCTCCTCCAACGACAGCACTTTGCCGTTCTCGTCAAACTCTGCCACGCCGTATGCCGTCGGGTCTTGCACCTCGTAGCCGAATATGCATGCCCCTTTCTTGCCGCCTGACACTTCCTCCACAGCCTCGCGCAACATCTTGCCGAAATGCTGGCCATAGAACAAGTTATCTCCCAATATCAAGCAACCGGGCTCTCCGTTCAAAAACTCCTTTCCCAACACAAACGCTTGTGCCAAACCGTTGGGTACCTCTTGCACTTTATATTCAAAATGCATGCCAATTCTGCTCCCGTCGCCTAATAATTCTTTGAACATTGGCAGGTCGCGAGGGGTGGAAATCACCAATACTTCACGAATGCCCGCAAGCATAAGCGTTGATAACGGATAGTAAATCATCGGTTTATCATACACCGGCATGATTTGCTTACTGATTGCCTTGCTCAGCGGATACAATCTTGTCGCACTTCCGCCTGCCAAAATGATACCTTTCATATCTTGACGTCTTTATTGTTTCATATTGCAATCCCCTACTACCCCAATCACGCTACAAAGGTACACAATTTTTCTTGTTTTTCCAAATATTTGCTTTTAATCTTCCTGTTTTTGTCCATGTATATTGTTGTTTCATGCTTGCCTCACACGCGCGCACGTATTCATAAGGTATAATGCATATATATATTTCCTGCTTGTCCCCTCGTGTTTGCCTGCTGCTTCCATCGGAACTTCATCGGTACTTCATCGGAACTTCATCGGTACTTCGCAGATACCTTGTCGAGTCCTTGCCGTGACTTGACCGCTATTTTGTCAAGGTAATGAGTGTCATGAATACGACCTTCTTGCTAATTATTGCGTTCTATGGAGAATTAATGGTTAATTCGCGGTAATTATATGTCCCGGACAAAATTGCTTTTTGGAATAATTAGTATTCATAATACGGCGTAGCTGTCCGTTTGCACACTTTTTCTTGTTCTTGATTAGTCTGTATTTTACATTGTTGATTTTCAACCTATTATGGAGAAAGTGCGAAAAAAGTGCACAAATATTTGGTCATGTCGTGCAAAAGCAGTAATTTTGCAGCCGTTTTCGCGCAAGACACAAGCGAGTGTCACGAACGAGCGAAGACTTGTAACAAAAGGATTTGTTGAAAATCAGAGAGTTACAAACAAAATGCTGAAAAAATGACTAAAGATTTGGTCATGTCAAATAAAAGCAGTAATTTTGCAGCCGTTTTCGCGGTAAGCACAAGCGAGTGTTTGAAACGAACGGAAACGCGTAACGCTGAGTTTTCTTGAAAATCAGCAAGTTATGAAGAAAATGCGAAAAAAGTGCTGAGAAATTTGGTCATATCAAACAAAAGCAGTAATTTTGCAGCCGCTTTCGAGAAAACGAAACTTCACCGAGGTCGAGAATAAGAAAGCACCATTAAAGTGGTCTTTGAAAGATTGAAGCAATATATGTAGTACAAGTGAGTACGAAAGTACTCAATGGGAAAATTAAGTTCCCGTCAAGTACACTTAATAGGAAGGGCATTCTGAGCAGAGATATGAATTATTTTACAACGAAGAGTTTGATCCTGGCTCAGGATGAACGCTAGCGACAGGCCT
>CAKULK010000003.1 GCA_934667275.1 uncultured Bacteroidales bacterium
AGGCCTGTCGCTAGCGTTCATCCTGAGCCAGGATCAAACTCTTCGTTGTAAAATAATTCATATCTCTGCTCAGAATGTCCAATCTACTAAGTGTACTTGACGGGAACTTAATTTTCCCTGAGCAATCACCCCATATATAATAAGGTGTGCTCTCTTGTACTACATCTTGATTAATCAATCTTTCAATGTTCACTTTTGCTCTCTTACTCTCAACCTCGACGAGGTCTCGTTTTCTCGAAAGCGGCTGCAAAATTACTGCTTTTATTTGATATGACCAAATTTCTCAGCACTTTTTTCGCATTTTCTTCGTAACTTGCTGATTTTCAAGAAAACTCAGCGTTACGCGTTTCCGTTCGTTTCAAACACTCGCTTGTGCTTACCGCGAAAACGGCTGCAAAATTACTGCTTTTATTTGACATGACCAAATCTTCAGTCATTTTTTCAGCATTTTATTTGTAACTCATTGATTCTCAACAAATCCTTTTGTTACAAGTCTCCGCTCGTTTGTGACACTCGCTTGTGTCTTGCGCGAAAACGGCTGCAAAATTACTGCTTTTGCGCGATATGACCAAATATTTGTGCACTTTTTTCGTACTTTCTTTATAATGAACTGAAAATCAGTAATGTAAAACATACGCTTACAAAACACAAGAAAAACAGGGAACGTATACAAACGGACGGCTGCGCCGTATGAACACGAAGTATTCACAAAAGCGATTTTGTCCGGAACATGTAATTACCACGAATCAGCCATTAATTTTCTATAGACACAATAATAAGCAAATAGGTCGTATTTTCGACACTCATTACCATGGCAAAATAGCGGTCAAGTCGCGGCAAGGGTTCGGCAAGGTATCCGCGAAGTACCGATGAAGTTCCGATGAAGTACCGATGAAGTTCCGATGGGAACAGCAGGCAAACACGAGGGGTATGGTTGTGAACAGACGGCTACGCCGTATTATCACTAATTAACCATAAATTATGCTATCGAAAATTATATCGAGAACTGACACATTTATATATGACACCTAATTATATAATAATGGAACAAAAAGGGCAAAAAGAGGGTGAAAAGAAATTTGCATAAATCAGGAAAAAGCACTAATTTTGCGGGTTGAAAGTAAATTAGGGTAAGAAGGCTATTCAAATAGAAAAAAGGTTATGTACAAAGCAACTGACAAAATGTGCGACCTGATGGGAGCATCTGGGCACAATGAGTGTTTTGAAAACCAAGTACTGCAACTCCTCAACCGTTTCGGTCTGCCTTTCGGGGTGGGCGACAAGACGATAGAGGCGGTGTGCAAAGAGAATGATGTGGATACCACAACGCTGCTGGCAGTGGTGAATTTCGCCATAGAAGACAGGCATCACCATACCGATGAGGCGATAGACATCCCCACTCTACGCCGCTACTTGGAGAATGCGCATACGTATTTTCTTGATTTTCAGTTGCCCCGCATCCGGCAAGAGGTGATAGAGGCCATCAATATGGCAGAAGGTGACACGAAGATTCCGCTGCTGATTATCCAATTTTTCGATGAATATGTACAGGAAATCCGCTCACATATCCAACACGAGAACGACCATTCGTTTGAACATCATGCCACAGACGACCAGCACATCACCACGAAGGCAATTGAACTTAAGAACCTGATTATCAAGTATTACCCGCACGCTCCTGGACGCGCAAGCAACAAGACATTAGAGCAGAACAGAATGCTGTATGCCGCATTGCACGACATCTACCACTTCGAAAGTGAACTGGCACTGCACTGTGCGATAGAGGACGAGATAATGATTCCCGCCATTGCCCAACACGAGAAAAGCCAAGCCTGCAACGCGAAAGCCAAAGATGATATTGAAACAGAGGAGTTGTCAGCCCGCGAAAAAGAAGTGCTGATTCAAGTGGTTAAAGGACTGAGCAACAAAGAGATAGCCGATGTGCTGTGCCTATCCGCCCACACGGTGATGTCGCACCGCAAGAATATCGCGCGCAAACTGAATATCCACTCGACAGCCGGTCTGACCATCTACGCGATTGTGAACGGGATTGTGAATCTGGAGAATTTGGAATCATAGACTGCTCATGCTGCGCCGAGTGCAGAAATACATCCGCGACCACGAACTGATAGCGCGCGACGACCGCGTGCTGGTGTGCGTGAGCGGCGGTGCGGACAGCATCGCGCTATTGGATGTGCTGATACGCGGCGGCTATGAGTGCGTGGTTGCCCATTGCAATTTCCACTTGCGCGGCGCAGAGAGCGACCGCGACGAGCAAGCCGTGAGCAGCAGTCCCGTACTGTTCCGACAGGGGAAACGGACTATTCCGCTATATATCAAGCATTTCGATACACAGGCATACGCCGCAGCCCACCATCTGAGCATAGAGATGGCGGCGCGGGAGTTGCGTTACCGATGGTTTGCAGAATTGGCGGAACTGCTTGATTGCAAGGCGATTGCCGTGGCACATCATCAGAATGACCAGGCGGAGACCGTGCTATTGAATCTGAAACGCGGGGCAGGTATCCGCGGGCTGTGCGGCATGCGTCCGAAGAGCAGTAACCCTGCCGGAGAAGGGAGCGTGCCCGTAATTCGCCCACTGCTGTGCACTACGCGCGACTACATTGAGCATTATCTGCGCGATATCCGCCATCTGCCATGGGTGACAGACTCGACCAATGCGGACACGCGCATTGCGCGCAACGCCGTGCGCGAGCAGTTGCGCGGCTACTCAAAGTCCGAGATTGAGCATATAGCCGCCACCGCGGAGCATATACAAGGTTATGTGGACTGGATAGAGCAACACGACAGCCGCGAGGCACAGCGCGTGCAGTTGTACGAGAGATTGCGCCCCTACCATTTCCCGCAAGTGGACGAGATATACGATGCCCTGCAACGCGGTGAAGGAGGCAAAGTTTTCTATTCGCCAAGCCACAAAGCAGTAATCAAAAAAGGAGAATTATGCGTCACTACGGTATCATAGGAATGCCCTTAGAGCACTCGTTTTCAGCACGTTACTTCGGAGAGAAGTTCGCGCGAGAGGGGATAGATGCGGATTATCGTCTCTTTCCCATTGACACGATTGGCAAGGTAGAACCGCTGTTGCCGCAATTGGACGGATTTAATGTGACTTTTCCGTACAAACAGGCGATATTCCCCTACCTGCAAGCCATTGACGAGGTGGCGCAGACGATAGGTGCCGTGAATGTGGTGCGGGGACGCACGGGCTACAACACAGACTGGATTGGGTTTGCCCAGAGTCTGCACCCCATGCTTCAACCCCATGACAGACAAGCACTTATCTTAGGGACCGGCGGAGTGAGCAAGGCTGTGCGGTATGCCTTGGAGCAGTCGGGAATCCATTCGACTTTTGTGAGCCGCCGCCCGCAAAAGGGCATGCTGACATACGGCGACCTGACACAAGAGGTTATAGAGGCGCACACGCTGATTATCAACTGCACTCCATTGGGTATGTACCCCGATGTGAAATCATGCCCAGATATACCTTATATATATATAGGGGCGCACCACCTGCTGTTCGACTGCGTTTACAACCCTGAACAGACCGAGTTTCTACGCCAAGGCGCAGCACATGGCGCGCGCACCAAAAACGGACTGCAGATGCTCTATGAGCAAGCCGATGCCGCATGGAAAATCTGGAATGAGACAAACCAATAAAACTACAAACGATATGAAACGAAATTATATTTTCACCACTATGCTATTGGCAATCTGCACATTACAGATGCCACAGATGCAGGCACAGACGGTTAAAGAGAACGAGTTGGCAATCGTTTACTACATGCCTCTCACACAAGTGGCCATCACCATTGAATATGACGAGATAACGATGCGTCCGGGTCCGTTTTACCTCTATGCGGAACGTTATTTGGGCTCGAAAGACGTGATAACCGAGGCTCAGACGCGCTATCAACTGACGGGCATCACGACTTCGACGCGCACGGTGCCCGACACGAACCGCGCCTACAAGGTGGTGGCACAAAAAGGTGTGGAAGCACAACTATTGGCCTTGACCAAGGACGGTATTCTGTACGGCTACAACGTGCCACCCGAGGCACCAGTCCCCTACCCTTACCGCCCATTGATGGCACGCGAAATGGTGTCGCCCAAACTGATGCCATTGTTGGAAGAGCAGATGGTTGCCAACTCTACGGCAAAGATGGCCGAGGGGGCCGCCAAACAGATATATCATCTGCGCGAGACACGCCTAAACATATTAGCCGGCGATGTGGAGCATGCGCCCGCCGACGGTCAGGCTATGCAGTTGGTGATGAACGAGTTAGATCAACGGGAACAGCAGTTGTCCGCACTGTTTGTGGGCAGCAAGACCATTCAACACCGCACAGAAACCATCTACTACACCCCCACGGCAGAGCGTGAAGAAGAAGTGGTATGCCGCCTGTCGCAGTTTGCCGGTATCGTGCCCGCCGATGACCTGAGCGGAGAGCCGATACGCCTCACGTTCTCGGCTCACCGGCAGACCTTAGCCCCAGAGAGTGAGGCAACAAACGGGAAGAAGAATGCACTGCCATCGCAGATATATTACAACCTGCCAGGGAGCATAGATTTGCAAGTGGAGTATGCCGACAAGGTACAAGTCTCCAGTTCCTACCCTGTTGCACAATACGGCGTTGCCATTCCGCTGGCATTAGACCTCTTCACCGCGAAGACAATACCACATATTTATTTCAACCCCCAAACGGGCAATATCTCATCCATTCAGAAATGAAACCAATTCGCCGGCTCTGCGCAATCGGATTGCTGCTAACTATAATGATAGTTCCTGCTCATAGCCAGGAACTTAAATGCACAGTGAGCATCAACTCCGACCAAGTGGAGGGAAGTAACAAGTCGGTGTTCAACACACTGCAACAAGCGATCGAGGAATATGTGAACAACTCGAAGTGGACGAACCTCACATTTCAAGAACGCGAGCGCATAGAATGCAGTATGATGCTGGTAGTGAAGCAGATACAAGACAACATGTTCGTTTGCGAGTTCACCTGCCAAAGCCGCCGTCCCGTGTACGGCACCGCCTACACAAGCCCTTTGCTCAACTTCAAAGACAACACGTTCTGCTTCACCTATCAGGAGTATGACAGGCTTGATTATCAGCAGAATACCTTCACCACCAACCTCACGGCGATGCTGGCATACTACTGCTACCTCATCATCGGGTATGACATGGACTCGTTTGCCCGCCTCGGCGGCACGCCTTATTTTCAAGTGTGCGAGAACATAGTGAATGCCGCACAATCGGCCTCGTTGGAGACCGCCGAGGCCATAGGCTGGAAGGCATTCGAGAGCAATCGCAACCGTTATGCCATTGTCAACAACCTGATGGACGAGGCATTCCGCAAGTACCGCGAATACTTCTACGAATACCACCGATTGGGGTTGGACGAGATGGTGAACAATGTGGCGAACGGTCGCGCACGCATCGCAGGCGGTATTGCCACGCTGCGCGATGCCAACCGCGCACGCCCAGCCACCTATGTGGTGAATGCCTTCTTAGATGCCAAAGCAGATGAGTTGGTGAACATCTTCCAAGGCGGCACAGATGCTGAAAAAAAGGCTGTGTATGAGGTGCTTACTGACATAGACCCCACCCGCCAATCCACCTACGACAAAATAAACAAACGCGATTAAGCCCCAATATGCTGACGCATCTTCACATACAAAACTACGCCCTCATCTCGCACCTTGACTTGGATTTGACAAGCGGTTTCTCTGTATTGACCGGTGAGACGGGTGCGGGCAAAAGTATTATCCTCGGCGCGCTGAACTTAGTGATGGGGGCACGCGCCGACACCAAATCCATCACCGAAGGCGAAGATCGGTGCGTGATAGAAGCCACGTTCACCACCGCTGACAAAGGCGAACTGCTTATCCGCCGCGAACTGAACCAGACGGGGCGTTCCCGTTCGTTTGTGAACGACGAGGTGGTGACACAAGCCGAACTGAAAGCCCTTGCCAACCAACTGATTGACATTCACTCACAACACGCAAGTCTGCTGATTGGCGATGACCTTTTCCAGATAAGCGTGGTGGACGCCATTGCACAAAATGAGGAGCAACGTGCCGCCTACCTCACCTGCTACGAGGCCTATTTGACGGCGCAGAAAGCATTGCATGACCTGCAAACCCTGGCACGCAAGAGCCAATCGGATGCCGACTATATTGCATTCCAATACAACCAATTGGACGAAGCGCACCTTGTGGCGGGCGAACTGCAAGACCTGCAAGACGAGGAATACACCCTCTCGCACGCCGAAGAGATAAAGGCAGCCCTGTTGAACGCGTTCAACAATATCGACGGAGAGGAAGGCGGCGCGCTGCAACTACTACACGCTTCACAACTAAACGATGCAGCACCGATGTTGGCGGAACGCATTGACAGCGTGGCAATTGAATTGCGCGACATTGCCGCAGAACTGCAACATACGGCAGACCATACAGAGTTGGATCCACAACGTCTGCAAGAGGTGCAAGAACGGTTGGATATGCTGCAGACGCTGATGAACAAACACCACGTGCAAAGCGTGGAGGAACTCATCGGTATACGCGACCAGTTGGGGCAGCAGATGCAACAAATGGCGTCGTTTGACGAAGACATAGCACGCTCGCAAAAAGAGTTAAATGATGCCACACACGCTATGGAGCAAGCATCCAACGCTCTCACAGAGAGCCGGTTAGCCGTTTGCGACACCATTGCCAAACACCTGATTACCGACATGAACAGCCTCGGCGTGGCGCACGCCAATGTTGCGGTGTCGGTGAGAGCGGCAGAAGAATACAACGAGACGGGACATGATGACGTGCAGTTTCTGTTTGCCGCGAACCTCAACCAGTCGCTCCGCCGCGTAGCAGAAGTGGCATCCGGCGGCGAGACAAGCCGTCTAATGTTGTGTATCAAGGCGTTGATAGCCTCCACGACGGGGCTTCCGACCATCATCTTTGACGAGATAGATACAGGTGTGAGCGGCGAGATTGCTTCACAGATGGGTGATATTATGCGCAGAATGGCGGCATCGCGACAGATTATCGCCATTACGCACCTGCCCCAGATTGCCGCCAAAGGAGAGACGCAATTCCGTGTATATAAGGAAGATACAGAGACCCGCACCGAGACACATATCAAACGCCTCACTCAAGAGGAGCGCGTGCACGACATCGCCACCATGCTTTCGGGAAAGAACCCGACAAAAGCCGCCACAGATACCGCCCGCGCATTGATGGACGAGACACATTAACCCACCTATTCAGAAGACTTATACGTATGCTACCTCTTGCAGAACGCTTGCGTCCGCAGACGCTGAATGAATATATCGGTCAGAAACACCTTGTGGGCGAGGGTGCCGTGCTGCGCAATATGATAGAGAGCGGCAACCTCAGCAGTTTCATCTTGTGGGGTCCTCCCGGGGTGGGCAAAACAACGCTGGCACGCATTATTGCCCATCAGTTGGAGCGACCATTCTATACATTATCCGCCGTGACAAGCGGCGTGAAAGAGGTGCGCGAGGTAATAGACAAAGCGAAACGCAACATGGCAATGAACAGCGGCATATTTGCCGCGACCACCGACCGCCGCTCCGCCATTCTGTTTATTGACGAGATTCACAGGTTCTCCAAGTCGCAGCAAGACAGTCTGTTAGGCGCAGTGGAGGACGGTACCATCACTTTGATAGGTGCCACCACAGAGAACCCCTCGTTTGAGGTGATTACCCCGTTGCTGAGCCGCTGTCAGGTGTATGTGCTGAAACCTCTCGGCAAAGACGATTTATTGGAACTGCTTCACCGCGCGCTGAACGATGACGACTATATCCATTCACTGAATTTGGAGGTGAAGGAGACAGACAGTCTGCTCCGCTATTCTGGCGGCGATGCAAGAAAACTGCTGAATATCATCGAATTGGTGACCAATGCAGGGGTGCGCGTGATAAATAACGAGACCGTGACCAAACAACTGCAGCAGAACCCCGTGCAATATGACAAAGACGGAGAACTGCACTACGACATCATCTCAGCATTCATCAAGTCAATTCGCGGCAGCGACCCCGATGCAGCACTCTACTGGTTGGCACGCATGATAGCCGCCGGCGAGGACCCGAAGTTTATCGCGCGGCGTTTAGTAATCTCCGCCAGCGAAGATATAGGGCTTGCCAACCCCAATGCGCTGTTGGTAGCCAATGCCTGTTTCGACACGCTGACAAAGATTGGTTGGCCCGAAGGGCGTATCCCATTGGCTATGGCAACGGTGTATCTGGCCACTTCGCAGAAATCCAACTCCGCCTATTTGGCCATTGATGCGGCATTGCAGGCTGTGGAAAAAACGGGCAACCAGCCTGTGCCCTTGCATTTGAGAAACGCCCCCACCAAACTGATGGAGGAATTAGGCTACGGCGAAGGCTACAAATACGCGCATGATTACCCCAACCATTTTGTGAAGCAGCAGTTCCTGCCTAATGAACTAAAAGGCACCCGTTTCTGGCAACCGCAAGGCAGTCCACAAGAACAACGTATTGCGGATTGGATGAGACATCTATGGGAAGAATGAAAAAGAGGCTGTCCGATATTCGGACAGCCTCTTTTTCATTTATAGAACCATTACTTTCGTTTGGGCTACTATGCCGTTGGCAAGGCGGACTTTCAACAATGCCACCCTTGACGGCAGAGAGATGGTGCATACCGGTGTAGTGCCACTTGGCATATGATACAGGATTTGCCGCCCTGCCATATCAAAGACCTGTATATCCCCGATATTATCGGACGCCACCACTACCGCGGTGAGCGGTGCATTGGAAGATTGTCAGGGTCGGAAAGCTCCTTGTAGGGACCTTGGATATAATAGCGCACCTCATGATTTTGGGGGGTGGCAATACGGATACGCGAATCGTTGTAGATACGACGGCGCATACTCGTCTGATTATCACAGAGGTAGCACTCAGTCTGCCACGTGCTGTTCAGTCCGAAATAGAGGGTGATACTATCAGTGCGGTAGTCGTCCGCTATCACGAAACCAAGCGGAACCACCTCTTCTGCCTCTTCCCCTTACGCGATTTTTTCATCATCATATAGTTGGTTTTCCTGTCCACAAGTGTAACAATCGCGCCTTTCCCGTCTTTTCCTATAATCGTATCCAATTCAAAATCCCCCACACGTTTTCCGTCTGCTTCCACAGGACGCTCATGAATGCTGATTCTATCAGGTATTTGCGGGCATTTGCCGACAGGTCGTTTCCTGTGCTTTCCTTTGTGCCGCAAGTGAGTATAAAGCGTTCCCCCATTCTTTTTGTCTTCTCTGATTATCTGATAGATATACTCATGCGATACGTTGATGCCTTCTTTCTTCAAGTAACCTGAGATTTGCTTTGGCGACCATTGTTCTTCGGTTAGATAATAAAGGATGCGTTTTTTGACCTCCTTTTTAATACGATGGTTATTGACAAGTCGTTTTTTGCGCCCGTCTGCCAACTCTTGTGCCTCTTTAGGACGATATTTCTTACGCCAAGAGTTTCTTTTTATTTCTCTTGAAATGGTTGATACAGAGACGCTTAACGTCTTTGCAATAAAAGAAAATGAAGAATTAGTTGCGAGCAAGGAAAAAATTCCGTACCTTTGCTCCGAAGTTAGGTGTTGATACATAGCAATACAAAATTACTTAATTTCAGCGGACTATGCAAATGCGTAGTCCGTTTTTTGTACTGCTTGTTGAAACTACCTGATGAAATCGGGGCTGGAAATTGCAAACAAAGTGGCAAAGAAGTGTTGTTAGCGCAGTAGGTCGTAGACCATGTTTCGACCGCGGTTCTCTCTTGTCGGGGTACCCCGACAAGAGAGAACCCATGCTACTTATAAAACATATTCCTTTGAACCACTACTTATGCACATCCAAGTTGAACTTGCCTTTTAGTGAAGTTATGGTTGCCCCGTATTATTTCACCAACACCTTTGTACGATAAATGACTCCGGATCGGAGACGCACGTCTGCCAGAACAATCCCCGACGGACTATCAAGCGACATTGTTGTGGTATTGGCATTGGCGGCTGCTATCCCAACTCGATGCCCTGTAAGATCATAGAGGCACACATCGGCAATAAAACCATCGGCTACCACTTCTATATTCCCCACCCCAAGCGAGTAAACTACCACATGCTCACCGTTATCTACGACAATAGTCTCATTATCTGTCGCCGGATTGTCCGGGTTTTCAGGGGTACTATGGTTTATACCCATGATATAGTAGCGTATTTCGTGATTTTGAGGCATCGGAATCCGTACGCACAAGTCGTTTCGTACACGTTGCCGTTTACCCGTCAGTGTGTCGCAAAGGTAACATTCTTCGCTCCAAGCCATATTGAATCCAAACTGCAACACAATACTATCTGCACGATACTGGTCATCAATAACAAAGCCCAACGGCACGGCATCTGCCTGACGGCGGATATCCACGGCCAAGGTACGATTATCCGCCAGCGTATAGATATTCACGGGTGTCAGTACTCCCGAAGCATTACTCTCCACTCCCGTTGCCACAAACGTCACATCCTCGTTGGTCCGGTAACCATTGTTCGCATCGTCTTTTAATGCCAACGTAGTCATACCCATGGCGCCACCTGCCATTGCTCTGATTTGCATAATTTGCGGTTCTGCAGAGCGCACCCCTGCACGTCTCAGATTCGTGACAGATTCATCACCTTTGTAATCTTCTGTCTTTGACAATACCAAACACTCCGGTGTAATGTCTAACTGCAGTTCATTCTGTTCTGACTTCGCCTCTAATAATACCGACTGCATCGGTGCGATGAAAGCGCTCGGATTGGTCCATCGGCTCATCAATTCCAATGTGCCGGAAGCCCATGTACCGTCGGACAAAATACGGTAAGCCCCTGTCAGTTTGCCATTGTTGACTTCGGCCAATTTATGCAGGTTGAGATATGCCAGTGTAGGGTTGCCCAGCAGGAAATATTTCCCAGTTGTCTTATTTTGGAGCGTAATGGTCATCTTTCCATATTCGTCGAGTGTATAAGCCAACTTGTGGGAGTCTGTACGCGGCACACTCTCTTTTCCCGGCAGCAGAGTTCCTTTCTCATCATAATAGTGATACTCGGTATCCGTCTTGGGTAGGCGAACCTCCAGCGACGTCTCTCCCACCAACCCCATGGCATAAAGTGCAAATCCCTCTCCGGGGGCAAGAGGCTGGTTCAGCCGGTTGGTCGTATAGAAGTCGGCACTTCCCGATTCTATCAAACCGGTACCGGTGGCATCTTCGTAGTAGTTACCTTGTGTATAATTGTATACCGCTTTGTCATAAAACCATATCCAAAAAGCGTATGCTGCATCGCCGCTGCGTGTGCCGGCAAAAGGTGCCACACGGAAATCCTGCGAATAGTCGTCTTTTTCTTTAGTTTTCTCCAGACTCTTCGCATCTTCGCTATTATACATGCCATAGTGCGGAAGAAAGAAATCGCCTGCATACATGCCCTGCAGAGGTGCTGCCAATGTATTCCATCCTCCATAGTCAGCAGCAGTCCGCGGACGTACAGACATATCTACATAGGCTGCTTCATATTGCAGATGTTGCTGTCCAATGACACGTACATCATTGCGGAATTGCACTTTCTTGCATACGTTGGGATAATAGTTGACATCCCCGCTGTTTAAGTTCTCCTCTTTATCTATATAGGGATACATATTCTGTGGCAGTCCTTCCGGGATAATGACCACAGTGCTTTTCAGGGGTGCATAATTCAAGTTTTCACACACAATTCCCTTGGATAATCCGCTCCAGTTCTTATCTTCTCCCCAATGATAATTACCATTGTTATCCGGCAGCGTAGGAGTCCATACCAATGTATCCGGAACCACCAACAAAGTAAAATATGCATACCCGATAAGGCACGACGGATTGTCCGGATCTATAAGCAGAGGACCATCATTATCACCGTTTGTCGGACGAGTTTTCATCTGTGCCCGAAGAGTATATTCATACCCCATACGCATCGTATCGCTATTTTCCACCCAATAGCCCGGATGTCCGTCAATGTCGCCATATTTACCGGTTTCCTTAAGTTCCTTCATCTGTTCCACATGCTCCGCATCAACAGGTGTGAAGACAATAGTGTCTCCGCTTGCTTTGTAGTAGTTGCTTTCTTTACCCTGCGCATGCAGTTCTGTGTATATTTTATCTTGCGTATAGTGCATACTGAATCCCTTTTGGTTCATCTTCCGCAATATATCGGGGTCATTGGTCCCATTGATATTAATCTGCGTACTATCCCAAGCCAACACAATACCTTCGCCGAGGTAGCAGGGCACACGAAAACCATGGTTGGCCTCGTGCTGCGTAATGCGGATACGTACCATCTTACCATTATCGCTTTCGTTCAGGGGACGCCCCAATGAAAAATTATAATCATGTGCCGACGAAACCGAGAATACCATTATAAACCTCGGTGATGCGCATTGGTTCAGAGTATAGTCTTGTCCTTTGTAGTTGACATGGGCTGTTCCTGCTGTCGGATAAAGCCAATAGCACGCCGTATCGTTTCCCGCCAAATAGATATCGTCTCTGTCCAAGCCCAAACGCAGCAGACCTTTATTGCACAGGTTCCATACTATATTGTAGTAATAGTTATCTTCTTTCCCTTCCGGGTTATCCCCCCAGTAGTCAACTCCCGGTTTTAGGTTACGATAGTCCAATTCGTCATAATAGGTATGTTCATAGGTCCTAGGGTCTCGACGCAATGTAGCAATAGCCGCCTCGACATCGGCTCGCGGATAGCCGTATTGTTTTATAAAAGCATCATCGGCACGTTTGATAGCTGCTTGATCAGTAGGATTGGTCAGCCCATTGTTGTAAGCATTGAAGTAAATACTATCAAACGTAAATCCTTTCAACCATTCGCCGCGTGCATTGGCTTGGAGCGTATGCACATCGTTCCCGTCTGTCAATTCTTGGCGAACTACAATCTCTAACGGGTAGTTATTGTTGGCACATTGTCCCATTTCAGGATAAGTCTCTCCGTTAAACTCAAAAGAGGTCGGGTCATACACCGGCAGTTTGGTGCGCATAGAGCATAGCGCATCCGGAAGTTCGGCAGATGAATACGATGTGCGAACCTCATAAATATGACGGGGGTTCAACTCGTCGGATTTGAGCATCTGCACTATATAGAGGACATAGCGTGTTACTCCTGTTTCCGTCACCGGCACATAACCGATATAAGTATGATCGTCTTTGGCCGTTTCCTCCTGTCCTTTGATATAAGCCAGAAAGTCGTTAAGCGTAGAATAATGCAACCCGTCTTCCTTTGCCGGAATCCACCCTTTTTTCGGTAATCTAACGACCCCGCATGTATCGTTATACAAACGACAATCCGCATCGGACAAGCAACTGTCATTGTGGTAAGAGAGCCTTAGGGCGGAGTCCTTCTCGCAGTACTCGTATATCTGGTAGAAAAGGTACTTGTCGGTATTGGTATCTTCAGTCCCGAGATTTTCCAAGTTCTCATAATCTACACGAATAATAGTGGCGATATTATCCGTTTCCGCAATACCTCCATTGAGGCTGAAGTTCGAATTTTCGGTATCAGGAGCATCATTGACCAAACATGTCGTATTGATTTGGAATGCCTCCAACGGAATACGGGACGCATATAGCCATACATCGTCCAGAAGGAAGTTATTACCGCCGTTACCACCTGCAAAGTTAAAAAAACAAATACGTGACTCATCATAACTCTTTAGTGTATTGACCGGAAAACAAATCTGTTGCCAGTAGCCTTTGTTCTTCAATTCACCGATATAGTGCGAACTCACTTCTTCCCAATCGCTCCAACCGTCTTTTTGGCGATTACGTCCACCTATGTATATCTCAAATTCAGATGCGGTAGAGTCTATTGACGGGTTGCATAGCCACATTGCACAATACATTTCCTGCCCGGAGCATAATTGCGCGTTGGTGGTGAGTGACAAGAACTTACTCGGGTTTGCCGCACCATCTACGTACAGGCAATAGCCATCTGAAGCAGAACCCGTATGTTGCGAAGCCGGACGCAACCAACGACCTTGTCCGCCTCCGTTCTCCGCATCTGTTCCCACCTTGTTGATGATACAATACTCACCATAGTTTGGGAAAGACCAATGTCGTCCAAGGTCTTTGCGCTGAATGTAGTATTTGTCGGGGTTGTTCTTATCACGCATCACATCCTTATAGGGTACGAAACCGCAACCGGACTCTTCGGGATTAAGCGGGATATTGAATAGTTTGGTTGCCGTCGTACCCGGCACATCGTAGTCGAAATCCAATTTCGATAATAGAACATATCGTTCTTCGATATCACCCAACGTGATAAGCGGCTTCGCACTCGGACCATATACGGTCGTATCCTTATTCACCCAACGTACTTTATAGTGTGCTAAAAGCAATGTATCGCCCGTATAGTAGTTGCCAAAACTGCCTGACGAACTGCCTTTTTCAGGTTCTATCCAATAGACAATCTCCATCTCTTTTTCCTTATCGGATGTCAAACGCAGATAATCAACAGGTTTAGTTTTGTCGGACGGATCATAACTATACCCTTTTAATGGGGTATATTGACCATTCTCGACAAGATAACATTTTGCCTCATACCGGTTTTTCCACGTGTGCGCATAGGTATTGCCCTCTATGACGACACCGTCTTCCATACCACTTACACCCGCATCCATTTTCACCCAATAGTGCTGATTCGAATTTGCCCCATTGGCGTGCGCCAACAGGTATTTTTTCTCCAAATCCACCATTTTGCCAACGGGTGCCTCATACTCATGTTCCTCAAAATAGCGCCCACTTTGTTTTGTACACAGGGCCAAATCGTCTGCCGTTTTTTTAATTATCTCATCCGATTCATGTTTGTCGCCCGGGTGCAAATGGAATATCTGACGATACGACAAAGTCGGCTCGGTCAAAGAGAGTAAGTTGCCTTTCCCGTCATAAGTAGCGGAATAGTCGGTGTAATTGCTCACATCGCAGGCAATATCAATATCCAAATCTTGCTTTATAACAATCGTAGGATTGTAATTTATTGTTTCCAAATCCGTTCCCGCCCCCTCCGGAAACAGATAAAACAATCCTTTGGATTGCTCCGCCGAACTATTGAGCGGACTGAACCAACAATTTCCGCTCCACTGATTATTTTTACGATGTTTTACGTATGGTCCTATATTCCAAAAGTCAGTCAACTCAACATATTTTCCATTGCCATCAGGTTGAAACTTCGGATCTTTGCCTGTTTGATAGTCATACCAACGCATATAACCGAAGTAGTCCGGCTCACGCAGTCTCAGCACAAAAGGCTGTCCTTTCTCATAATAGATGGTCTGTTCGTAGGTATGTACCCGTTGGCGGTTGTTCTCATCTCGGGTAGGATAGAATCTGCCTGTTTGGGTGCGGAAAATAACCCCTTGGCTATACATCTGTTCCACAGTATGTTTCGCACTGATATATACTTTTCGCCCATCCTCATCTACACGCGGACAAGCAATGTCCACCGACACCTCCGTATGGCGTTCCGGTTCTTTGACAGCCAATGAGGAAACCGTAACATTGCGTGTGGTGGTTCTTGGGTCGGCAGCAGGCGACACCGTCACCCAATCGGCACCGGAGGATACTGTCACATTGCTGTTGGTTAACCCTCCGGTAAATATGGTCCCATTCTCCACAAACTCTTTGGACGCATTGTGATTGATATTCAGCACCAACGGAACGACACGATCATCACCTGCGTTCATATCCATTGTGAATAGACCGATGCCTTTATATGCCATCAGGCTATTGATATTCAGACTCCACGTACCACCTTTGGCTTGGAATACCGTTGTTCCCTCGTCAAATCGGTAAGTGTCCGGCTCTTTGGTAACTGTAATACCAACCTCTGCTGTAGCCGTGTGCGCCGCATGTAGTGACTCGCGGCCAATGGGAATTTGCATTGTTGTGGATTCACAATCCTTACCACCCGCAGTAAGAGTCAGAGTGTCCAAATAGTAAAACCACTCGTTGCGATTGTTCTCCGTCCACGTATAGATATTCCATGGGCTGACACTATCTGGCGTTATGGTCAAGGTCAGATTTGTCCGGTCAAGCGTATAGTGCATCATATTACGTTTAGCGGTTTCCATATACTTCTGCGAAACCGATGCGTCAAAGCCGGACTTATCCAAATCGTTCTGTGTATCGGGATACACCATACAACCTTTTTCGGTTGCCCCATAGAGTGTTCCATCTGACTTAAACGGATTGAGCAATGAATATGACGGTGCTTCAGGATTGGCACGCACACCCCAATGAATATCCATTGTCACCATATCCCCGGCTTCTGGCATCCGAATGGTATCTCTTTCCTTGATGATACGCTTTCCTTGAGCATAATAATCGTATGTTTTGTCTTTCTGTTTAGGGTCAGGGGTAACCAATGACTCATAGTAGGAATAGATTTCTACGCGCGGCAACAAGTTATAGACGGCTTTCTGATCTTCATAGCCCGTTACATAATGTTCTGCCATATCCATCCCCGCCGAAGTTATCTTACCAAGATCGGATTGGTCGGGCATATCATCGTTCTGCCACCATGTTACCGGGAAATAGTGAAATTTACGTTTGTCTTGAGTTACTGTCGATTGCAACTCGTCCAACACGACATCTACCGCCGCCACTTTCTTTTTCTCGCGCAGAGACGACCATTTTGACAGACGGACAACCTGACCGCCGCCCGGCGACATAGTTTCCCAACCGTTTCCACTTTTGTTACAGCCGATACTATAGTATTCTGTGGCTGATACAACGGACAATCTCGCCAATGCCACATGATACTTGGCATAGTCGTAGGTAGTATAGGAGTGTATGTGCGCAAAAGCCGAAGCCTGCTGTTCATCATCCACCAACGCCAACTGATGTTTATCATTCATACGCATCCAACGCTTGGTGGCGATATTTTGAAAATAAGCACGATACTCCTCACCAAATTTACCATACTCATTATTTATGTCCGTATTCTTGGGTTGAGCGCCATATGGTTCAAATTCTATATCTCCGGCCTTGTACACTTTCCACAAAGCATTCTCGCTCAACTCAACCTCTCCCGCTGCGTTTTTTCTCACAGATTGGGGTTTGCCATCGACATCCGCCAGAAAATAATATATGCTCTTATTATTGTCATCAGGAACACAATAGATGGATACGGTATCCCCGAACTGTACAAACACAGAGCAACATTGGTCAGCCTGCATAGTTGTTGAATGCCATACAAAACTGCATAGACACAAAAGAGTAAATAATATTGAGTTATATTTCATACCCCGCATATAATACTTATGTTTCATACCCAAAACAAAAGATATAACGTTACATCTTTGTTTTTCGCACTAATTTCCATATACGCCAATGACGTACTACGATATACATCGCAGTACATAATAGCATAGGGAGTAACACATCGCCGATAGGGAGTTTTGCCTCACCGATAGCAGGACCATCGGGCTTGTTTGGGCGTCCGCCAACAGAAAATCTTTCCTGCGGAGACTCTTGCACACTCCATATACCACAAGCCGACACCTCGTCTTGTACGATATCGTGTACCGCCAAAAACGACCCGGAACCATATACCTTGCATTGTTGAGACCGAGTTAAAGCAGAACCATATTGCCCAAAACCATCATACCCGTTTGCTGACGGATACGATACAAGTCCTTCCAAAGGAGAGATGGTTGCGATATTTTCGGCATCGACATTACTCCAACATATTGAAGCATTGTTAAATATATCAAACATTTTTCATCGTCTTCGTAGATTCAACAAGCAAGTGCAAAATGTTACACGCTGCAAAATTACAAGTGATTTTCGAAACGCGCAATATTGCAGAACAAAAATTGTACCAAATGGCAAAAAAGCGCAGAAAATAATGCATTAACGAGACTTTTTTGAACGGACGGCTATGCCGTATTATCGCTAATTAGCCATAAAAACCATATCTTGATTTATATCAAACTATATTAGTAAAACAAGAACTGAGACTACGCAAAAAACTCTACACGGACAATATGTCCGCGTGGGAAGGCTGATTTTTAACTAATTTTCAATGCGGTTGCCGACAGAATTGGGACATGACTTGCGTATGTGAGAAAAAAGCAGTACATTTGCAGGCTAATGTGGAAAAGATTACAATTCGCTATGCTTAGAAGATGCTATTTAAGGGATACAGAACAAGTTTCAGAAAGGTTTGAGCGTTCCCCCAAAAGGGACAGGTGTGCCTATGCCCGGCGGCGGAAGGCAGTGCCGGTGGCAATGATGATGGTGGTGGCAATGCTGCTCGGGTCGTGCGTATCAAGAAAGCAACTGACTTATTTCCAGAACATTACACCCATCAGTGCCGACTCGATAAATGCCAACAGGGCAGCACAACCGGAGCCCTGCATCAAGCTAAACGATGCATTGATAATCACCGTTTCCGCCCTTGACCCCGAGGCCGTGTTGCCATACAACCTGCCCAACGTGGCATACGCGACACCCACCAGCAGCGTGGTGCCGACATCGGCATCGTATCAATACTACACGGTGGACAAGGACGGAAATATCGACTTTCCCGTGCTCGGGAAACTGCATGTGGAGGGGTTGAAACAGTCGGAGGTCATCGCGTTGATACAAGACAGACTGAGAGGGCAGTTAGTGAACCCGATAGTGAGTTTGCGGTTCTTGGACGCGAAAGTGACGGTGCTGGGCGAGGTGAAAAACCCCGGTTCGTATCCGCTGAACAACGGGCGCATGACGCTGTTGGAGGCATTGGGTGCCGCGGGCGATTTGACGCAATACGGCAGACGCGATAACATACTGATTACCAGAGAGAACAATGGAAAATTAGAATTCGCGCGCATCAACCTGAATACGGATGAGGTGTTTACATCACCGTTTTTCTACCTGCAGCAAAACGACGTGATTGTGATAGAACCCAACCAGGCGCGCTCGACAAGCAACCAGACCATCAGTTTGTGGCTGAGCATGGTGGGAACGGTGTCGAGTGCAGCGACGGTGGTGGTGTCGGTGCTGTCGGCAGCAGGCGTACTAAGATAATGATAATCAAACACATAGATACAGAATACACAAGAGATTATGGCGCAAGAGCATAACGAAATAGATGTACGAGTATGGTGCATCCGCATCTTGAAGAACTGGTACTGGTTTGTGATTTGCGGGGTGCTGTTTGGCGGATTGGGATTATTGAAATACTTCTCGTCGAATACCCAATACCGCGTGGAGTCGAACATCATGATTCGCTCGACAGATACGGACAACCAAATGCCGCAAATGGAACTGCTGCAGATGATGGGCATGAACGGCACCAAAAAGATAGACGACGAGATAGCCATCTTCACATCGCGAGATCATATCACACAGATAATCAAAGAATTAGACCTACAAACAGAATACCGCAAGAAAGAAGGATTACGTTGGATAGGACAATATCCGAAGCATAACATCACGGTGGAGTTTCCGCCTACCTATCAAGACACACTGCGACGCAGCGTGCAGATAGATGTGAAGGTGCGAAAGTCGGATTATATGGTGAAAGTGCGGTACGGGAAATGGAAACACAGCCGCCACAAAGTGAACGACCTGACACAGCCGATAGTCACGTGTGCAGGAACAATCCGGCTGACGATGCACAAAGAACCGGAGAAGGGTGACCACTACCGCATCAGCACCACGCCGTTGCTGCCGCGCGTGAACGGATACAAAAGTGAGATAACGGCGACGCCGCTGAAGAAAGAGTCGAATGTGATTTGCATCTCCGCCACCACTGACATGCCAGGGCGTGCCATTGACTTTATAAACAAGGAGATTGAACTCTACAATATGGACGCGGTGGTGGACAAAAATATTATGGCGAGCAATACGGCGGCGTTCATTGAGGAACGTTTGCGGCTGATAGAAAGCGAGTTGTCGTCCGCCGAAGCCGATGTAGAACGGTACAAAGAGAAGAACGGCATTATCGACCTAAGCAGCGAGGCGCGGCTATACTTGAGCGAGAGTACCGAGTATCGCAAACGCGCCGCCGAGATAGAGACGCAACTGAATCTGATTCAGTACATCAGTGACTTTGTGTCGGACGGGACCAAACAGAACAGTCTGATACCGGCGAATTTGGGCATTTCGGACGAGTCGCTGGTGACACTGATAACGGAATACAACGAGATGCTGCTGCAACGAATGCGTATCCAGCGGACAGCAGCAGGCGATAACCCCGTTGTAAATCAGATGAATACGCAGTTGGCGTTGCTGCGCGAGAACGTGATAACCAGTATCGGCAACGTGCGCAGCAGTTTGAAGATTTCGCAGAAAGACCTTGAACGCCGTTACGACAAGGCACAGATGCAGAAATACGGTGTGCCAAGCCAAGAGCGGCAGTTTGTGGAGGTGGAGCGGCAAAGGCAGTTGAAGGAGAGCCTGTACCTGTTCCTGTATGAGAAGCGCGAGGAAAATGCGCTGACTTTGGCATCTGCGGTGATGCCCGCCAAGGTGATTGCCACGCCGCAGATGGACCCGTCGCCGGTGGCTCCCAGACTGAAGATGACGCTGCTGATTTGCCTGCTATTAGCGTTGTGTTTCCCGATAGGAGGGATGTGTTTGTATGATTTGCTGAACAACAAGTTGCCGGACGACAGCAAAGAGTTGGAGAAACGCCTGCAAGTGCCATTTGGCGGTATGCTGGTGCTGAACCA
This sequence comes from uncultured Bacteroidales bacterium, assembly GCA_934667275.1. Lineage (GTDB taxonomy): Bacteria > Bacteroidota > Bacteroidia > Bacteroidales > Paludibacteraceae > Colicola. The sequence goes on from CAKULK010000003.1 coordinate 20,776, forward strand.
CCGCGGCGAACATATCGCAGTGCGCGAGGGGGAGAACTCGGTGTCGGCGGAGTTGTTCCGCTCACTCAGGACCAACCTGCGCTTTATGTTGCCCACCACGGTGCAAAAGCCCGTGATATTGGTGACATCGAGCATCAATGGAGAAGGCAAGTCGTACGTAGCCAGCAACTTAGCCACATCGTTGGCATTGCTCGGCAAGCACGTGGCGTTGGTAGGGCTGGATATTCGCAAACCGATGTTGGCAGAGTATTTCGGGCTGAACCAGACGGGCTGTCTGACCAGTTATCTGTCGGACGCAGACTATACGGTGGACGATGTGGTGGTGGATTCGGGCACGCCGGGGTTGGACCTGATACCCGCGGGAATCATTCCCCCCAACCCGAGTGAACTGCTGCAAAGCGACCGATTGGACCAACTATTTGCCGAACTGCGCGCACGCTACGACTACGTGGTGGTGGATTCTGCGCCTGTGGCAATGGTGAGCGACACGTTCCTGCTGAGCCGCCTATGCGACATGACCATATATGTATCGCGCGCGCATTATACCACGTGGGATTTGATTGACTTCCTCAACCAAGCCCATGAGCAACAGCGTCTGCCGAACATCGTGAGCGTTCTCAACGGCGTGAAAGCGGACAAAGTGGGGTATGGATACGGCTACGGATATGGCTACGATGCCAAGTCGAAGAAAAAGAGATGATTGTATGTGTGGCTGAGAAACCGTCGGTAGGACGGGATATTGCGCGCGTGCTGGGTGCTACCACTCAGCACGACGGCTATTTGGAGGGCAACGGCTATTGCGTCACGTGGACCTTCGGACACCTGTGCGCGCTGCTCGACCCCAACGAATACAACGAACAATGGAAGAGTTGGAACCTCTCGTCGCTGCCCATGATTCCCCCGCGGTTTGGCATCAAGGTGACTGCCGACAAGGGTGTGCAGAAGCAATTCGGGATTATCAAGGGATTGATAGCACAAGCCGACGAGGTCATCAATTGCGGCGATGCGGGGCAAGAGGGAGAGTTGATTCAGCGTTGGGTGTATCAAAAGGCAGGTTGCCGTGTGCCCGTGAAGCGTCTGTGGATTTCATCGCTGACGGAAGACGCTATCCGTGAGGGCTTTCGCCAACTGAAAGACCAACAGGAGTACCAGCGTTTGTATGAGGCGGGGCTGATGCGCGCGATAGGCGACTGGTTGCTTGGCATGAACGCCACACGCGCATACACATTGCGTTTCGCACAAGGAACAGGGCGCGACCGGCAGGTGCTGAGTATCGGGCGCGTGCAGACACCCACCCTTGCGCTCATCGTGAAGCGGCAACATGAGATAGAGCACTTCGTGCCGCGCACCTATTGGGAACTCAAGACCCTCTACCGCGACACCTTCTTTGCCGCACAACTGAAAGCCGAAGAGGATGACTATGCCATTACCACCCTTGAGCAGGGGCAGGAATTGGTAGATAGCATCAAGGATAAACCGCTGACTGTCACATCGGTAGAAAAGAAGAAATGCACTGAGTTTGCCCCGCGTCTGTTCGACTTGACCAGCCTGCAGGTGGAGTGCAACAAACTTTACAGTTTCTCCGCCGACGAGACATTGCGCCTTATTCAGAGCCTCTACGAGAAACACGTGACCACCTATCCGCGTGTGGACACCACCTATCTGAGCGAGGACATCTACCCAAAAGTACCTGCCACGTTGGCGGGCATCAAGGATTTCTATCCGCAAATCACACCGTTACTGCCGTTGAAAGCCGATGGTGGCAAGGGCGCGCAGAGCCTGCCCAAGTCGAAAAAGGTGTTCGACAACAAGAAAGTGACCGACCACCATGCCATCATACCCACAGGGCAACGTCCCGACAACCTCTCGGAACAGGAGCGCAGAGTGTATGACCTTGTGGCATTGCGGTTCATTGCCGCCTTCTATCCCGATTGCGAGGTGGCGAATACCACGGTGCTTGCCAAAGCGGGCGACATAGATTTCAAGGTGACGGGGCGACAGATAGTGAAACCCGGGTGGCGTGAGGTGTTTGCCAAAGCCAAAGTGGAGGACGAGGACACCAACAACGAACAGAAGACATTGCCCCGCTTTGTCAAAGGCGAATCGGGTCCGCACACTCCGCAACTGAAAGAGAAAACCACCACTCCGCCCAAGTACTACACGGAGGCGACGCTCCTCCGCGCCATGGAAACGGCAGGCAAGACGGTGGACAATGAGGAGTTGCGCGATGCCATGAAAGAGAATGGTATCGGGCGACCGAGTACACGTGCCGCCATCATCGAGAAGTTGTTTCAACGAAAATATATTGTTCGCGAGAAGAAGAATATACGTGCTACCGAGTTGGGAATCAACTTGATACACACGATCATATCCCCGCTGCTCAAGTCGGCAGAACTCACAGGACGCTGGGAGAAGAAACTGCGCGAAATAGAGCGCGGCGATTACACGGCGCAACAATTCCTCGACGAACTCAAGCAGATGACCACGGAAGTGGTGCGCGAAGTGAAGGCGGACAAGTCGGGCATGCGTTGCCCCGTCTGCGGGCGCGGCATTGTCATCCGCGGCAAAACGCGCTACGGTTGCTCACGATGGCGCGAAGGGTGCACCTACGCGGAGCCGTTTGAGTAACCTCGCGCGCGTACCTTATTAGTATAATTGGCAAAACGAGAATCAACATGTCAGCAAATAAGTGGATTTTAGGCGGACTCGGCTTCGTATTGGGCGGTCCGATAGGTGCCTTGATAGGGGTGTTCATCGCCTCAATGTTTGACACAAGCAGTCGCATTTTGGACGCAGGCGGCGACTTTGACACCCATACCGAAACCAACCCACACCCATCTTCGGGGCGGCGAACAGCCACCGTGGGCGATATCCGTGTATCGATTATCGTGCTGATCGCTTGCGTGATAAAGGCAGACGGGCACGTGATGAAGTCGGAGGTAAACTACATCAAACCTTTCCTCGTGCGCAACTTCGGCGAAGACGGTGCCAAAGAGGCACTGCAACTGCTCAAGCAACTGCTGGCACGCGACATTGACCCTATCGCTGTATCAAGGCAAATCTCCCAGAACGTAAACTACTCCACCCGATTGGAGTTGCTGCACATGCTGCTGGATTTGGCAAATGCCGACGGCGATATGTGCGATGCAGAGCGGCAGATGATAGAACTCATATCGATGAACATAGGAGTGTCAGAGGCTGATTACCAGTCGCTTAGTGCCATGTACCGCAAGGCGCAGGACCCCAACTGGGCATACACCGTGCTTGAAATTGAAGTCTCTGCCACCGATGACGAAGTGAAACGCGCTTACCGCCGCATGGCGATGAAATACCACCCCGACAAGGTTGCCAACGCCGGCGAGGAGATTCGACAACAGGCTACGGAGAAGTTCCGCACCATCAACAAAGCATACGAACACATCAAACTGCTGCGCGGACTGAAATGAAAATAACCCTGCTTGTAGTGGGCAAGACCACCGACCCGCATATCGAAGCCCTGCTCAACGGCTATATCAGCCGATTGACGCACTATATACCTTTTAATCTGCAAGTTATACCTGAGTTGCGCAACACCAAATCGCTCACTTTCGAGCAACAGAAACAGACGGAAGGTGACCTCATTCTGCGCGCCGTGACGCCCTCCACCGACCTTATTTTGTTAGACGAGCACGGACGCGAATACCGCTCCATTGAGTTTGCCGGCTATCTGCAAAAAAAGATGACAGCGGGGCATGATGTCACTTTCGTGGTGGGCGGACCGTATGGTTTTTCCGACGCGGTGTATGCGCGTGCCAACGGCAAGATTTCTCTCAGCCAAATGACTTTCTCCCACCAAATGATTCGCCTTATCTTTGTGGAGCAAACCTACCGCGCCATGACCATTCTCCGCGGCGAACCATACCATCACGAGTAAATCATTTGCGTATATCTAAAAAAAGCAGTACCTTTGTCCCCGAATTGGCAATAGGGCATTTGTGCGCCCCGAGCCGTAAACATTTGTACGTTTATTATGATTAAAATTTCGTTCCCGGACGGTAGTGTCCGCGAGTATGAGAGTGGCGTAACGCCGCTTCAAGTGGCTGAGAGTATCAGCAGTCGTTTGGCGCAAGATATCCTTGTGGCTAGTATCAAACCTATTACGAACCAACCCGAGAGCATCGAGGAGCAGGGCGAGGGATGGAGTATCATTGAACTGAATACCCCTATCACCGAAGACAGCCAAATTCGTCTCCACAAGTGGGACGACGCCGAGGCAAAGCATGCGTTCTGGCACACCTCAAGCCACTTGATGGCAGAGGCGCTGCAGGAATTGTATCCCGGTATCCAGTTTGGTATCGGACCTGCTATCGAAAACGGTTTCTACTACGATGTCTATCCCGCAGAGGGACAGACCATCAAGGAAAGCGATTTTCCTGCCATCGAGCAGAAAATGATGGAGTTGCGCAACCGTAAAGAACGCCTTGTGAAGAAGAGTATCTCTAAGGCCGACGCACTCAAAGAGTTTGGCGAAAAAGGGCAAACCTACAAGTGTGAACTCATTTCCGACCTCGAAGACGGACATATCACCACCTACACACAAGGTGCATTCACCGACCTTTGCAAAGGCCCGCACCTCCTCTCGACAGAGCCTATCAAGGCAATGAAAGTGCTCAGTTGTGCGGCTGCCTATTGGCGTGGCGACGAGAAACGCCCGATGATGACGCGTATCTATGGTATCTCGTTCCCGAAAAAGGCCATGTTGGACGAATATCTGGCACTCCTCGAAGAGGCCAAGAAACGCGACCACCGCAAGATTGGCAAGGAACTGGACCTCTTTATGTTCTCGGATATGGTGGGCAAAGGTCTGCCTATCTGGTTGCCGAAGGGTACGGCACTCCGTCTGCGCTTGGAGGATTTCCTCAAGAAAATACAGAAACGCTATGGCTATCAGCAGGTTATCACTCCGCATATCGGTAGCAAGCAACTGTACGTAACCTCCGGACACTGGGACCACTACGGCAAGGATTCGTTCCAACCTATCACCACTCCCGAGGAGGGCGAAGTTTATCTGCTCAAGCCGATGAACTGCCCCCACCACTGTGCTATCTACAAGAACAGCCCCCGCAGTTACAAAGACCTGCCTTTCCGTTGTGCAGAGTTCGGTACCGTCTATCGCTATGAGCAATCGGGCGAGTTGCACGGACTGACGCGTGTGCGCTCGTTTACACAAGACGACGCGCATATCTTCTGCCGCCCCGACCAGGTGAAGGACGAGTTTATCCGCGTAATGGAGATTATCGAGATTATCTTCAAAGCATTGGATTTCAAGAACTTCGAGGCACAAATCTCTTTGCGCGACCCGAAGAACACCACCAAGTATGTAGGTAGCGACGAGGTTTGGGAGAAAGCCGAGAGTGCTATCATCGAGGCTTGCCGCGAGAAAGGTCTGCCCGCAAAAGTAGAATATGGCGAGGCGGCTTTCTATGGTCCGAAATTGGACTTTATGGTCAAAGACGCTATCGGTCGCCGTTGGCAGTTGGGTACTATCCAAGTGGACTACAACCTGCCTGAGCGTTTTGAACTCGAATACACGGGCGAGGACAACCAAAAGCACCGTCCTGTGATGATTCACCGTGCGCCGTTCGGAAGTATGGAACGCTTTGTGGCAGTGCTGATTGAGCATACCGCCGGCAAGTTCCCGCTGTGGCTCACACCCGACCAGGCTGTGGTATTGCCTATCTCGGAGAAGAGCAACGAGTACGCATGGAAAGTGAAGGAAATGCTTGAGGCTCAGGATGTTCGCGTGGTTGTGGACGACCGCAATGAGAAACTCGGGCGTAAGATTCGCGACAACGAGTTGAAACGTATTCCGTTTATGTTGGTTGTGGGCGAGAAAGAGGCAGAGCAAGGTCTTGTGAGCGTCCGCCAACAGGGTGCTGAGGACAAAGGACAGATGACCGTGCAGGAGTTTGCCGACTTTGTAAACACTACGGTCAAGAGTCAGATGAACGCATATTGAGAGTGCGCTCTGATGCCCAACGACAAAGAGCCATTCTAACCAATCAGGGCTGCCTAAACGGATTAGGCAGCCCTGATTCTTTTTTCTCAATTCTTGATGCAGTCTTCTCTCTGTAATTGCGCTGCCAATTACGGCAACGACACGGCAACGAGACGGCAACGACAAGCGATGATGCAGAGAGGATAACAGAGGTTTACACCGACTTTATCACACGGCAGGGATTACCCACCGCAATAGAATTGCTCGGAATATCGTGCGTCACCACGGACCCCGCACCTATTGTGCAGTTATCTCCTATCGTCACGCCGGGGAGGATAGTCACCGAACCGCCTATCCAGCAGTTGTTTCCGATAGTCACAGGCTTTGCCCATTCCTGACGAGTGTTGCGCGCTACGGGATTGGTGCTGTGACATGCAGTGTATATCGACACATTCGGACCGATAAAGGCATCATCACCGATGGTCACATACGCCTCGTCCAAAATGGTACAATGGAAATTGGCAAAAAAACGCTTGCCGACACGAATGTGTTTGCCGTAGTCACAATAGAACGGCTGATTGATAAACACGTCGTCATCGCACGCGCCAAGCAGTGCTTGCAGTGCACGTGTGCGCGCTTGCAAATCGCTTGGCTTCAGACTATTATAGTGCTGAATGGCATCTTTGCAAACGTTCAGTTCGTCTTTGAGAGCGGGATCGCAAGCGTAATACAACTGCCCCGCCAACATTTTCTCTTTTTCGGTCATAATTGCCGTTTTCGTTTCCGTTCAGTAAATCCGATGTTCGCTTTCCGAGCCTCAACGCACCACTTTCCAACTATCTTTGCCTTGGCATAAGATGTAGATGCCGGGGTGCAGGGCTGCCAATGTGGCATTTATCCGGTTGGGCAGACATTGTCCCACAGAAACACCCGTAAAAGAATAGATACGGATAGCCTGCTCCGAAGCAACCATCTGGTTATCAGCCGTTGAAGTGGCGGATATGGTGATATTCCCTGTCACGTTCGACACGACAAGACGCCCCAATTGTGCATCATACTTTGCCGTAGCACCTGCCACTTTCACGGCAGCGGGATGCGTACCGTCCGACAAAGTCAGATAGGTCACAAAGCCACCTTTCGTGGCGTACTTGTACTTCGGCGACACATCCATTGTTGTCTGGTAATCAACATTATATGTCGTCACATCGCTGTTTCCGTAGAACATTTGGATAGCCAACTCCGGATAATCAATAAACGGATTGCGATTGCCCTGATAATCTTCCGCACCGTCATTGCGCACCATCTCAGTCACCGACGGAGGGTCTTGCATGTGCCATTTGAGCAACACTTCCAACGATTGGAACACACCCGATGTACCCAACTTGCTGAGTAATTGGGCATTACCATTATACAAACTATTCTGATGCCCTCCTGCTGCGCCATAAACAATATAATCATATAGAATCACACGCGCGGCATCACCGCGATACGAACCCATATTCACCGATTTGTAGTCGATATTGTTGATTTCCACGTCGTTAGGGTCGTAGTATGTGCCATTTTCACCATACGCAGCATTGCCGCGCGAAGAGTTTACTTTCGTGCTGGTAGGGCGCACTGATTGCATGTCGTGCCCCATGGAAATGCCTTTGTTTGCACCTTTCGACTGCGGCCAAGTGTGCTCACGATTCCATGTTTTGCCGCTGTCCCACGTACCCTCCATACTACTGCCATCGTAGTAGCCGATGATATAGCCGCTATTGTTTAAGTCCCTGTCCACACCCACATAGGCGGAACGCAGTGTATTGTAACTATACCCGCCCTGTTCGAGACGGCAGGTATTGCCCATCAATGTGTTGAGCACACCAAACAACTCGTTACCCTGCAACGCAAAAAGCGCATCCGGTGCATAAATGCCTGTGTAATAGATTGTTTGACGGTTCTGATAGTCCGTATAAGCCTGTTTTCCTTCATCGGAAGCCACATGCGCTTGCATGTCCACTCCTGCCTGGACAAAATTGCAAGAGAGAAGCAATGCCGCCATAACCCCTTGGCGAATGTAATGTAATCGGTACCTTTTCATATCTAATATCTGCAATATCGTACGACGATACAAAAGTAGTATTTTTTGCAGATTACGCCAAAGAAATGATATGCAAAAGGGCTTTTTATGCAAAAAAGTGAAGAAACATTTGTCTGTATCGGAAAAATATTGTAACTTTGCACGATTTTTCGCGTGGAGTAGGCTCTTTTGAGCCGTGGTGTGGTGTCGATTGTGCTGTAGATGAGCAAGTTAAGTGCAGTGGAGCAGCATTTGTGTTGTGTGTGCATGCACATACGAAAATCACAAAGATGCATAGTAGAGAAGAACGGGCAAATACAAGAGAAGCGGATGGGCAGATACAAGAGGAAGAAAGGGGCGGATATAAGCAGAAAATAACTAAAATAAAAATACAATGTCAAAGATTTGTCAAATTACAGGCAAGAAAGCCATGATGGGATGCAATGTTTCGCATTCCAAACGACACACCAAGAGGTCGTTTGATGTGAACTTGTTCCACAAGAAGTTCTACTGGGTAGAACAGGACGCATGGATTGTGCTGAACGTGAGTGCAGCCGGTCTGAGAACTATTAACAAGATTGGCCTTGACGCCGCTCTCAAGCAGGCTTCGGAAAAGGGTTACATCAAAATTTACGAATAAGGAGAAAGCAGTATGGCAAAGAAATCGAAAGAGGCCCGTGTACAAGTAATCCTTGAGTGCACAGAACAGAAAGCCAGCGGCATGCCCGGTACGTCGCGCTACATCACGACCAAGAACCGCAAGAACACTCCTGAGCGTTTGGAATTGATGAAATACAATCCTATCCTCAAGAAGTACACGCTGCACAAGGAAATCAAGTAATTAACCACCTAATTGAGAAAGGCTTAGAACTATGGCAAAGAAAGCGGTCGCTACCCTTCATACAGGTACTGCAGGACGTAATCACTCCAAGTGCATCAAGATGGTAAAGAGCCCCAAGACAGGCGCTTACATCTTCCAAGAGGAGATTGTTGAGAACGAAAAAGTCGCTACTTACTTCAAGTAAAACACCGAGTAAGACACGATACAGATAACAGAAAAATGCACACTACTTTTGGTAGTGTGCATTTTTTTTATTACCTTTGCAAATGTTTTCGTGAACAAAGGTAATGGGATTTGTCTCATTTCCTTGTCTAATACACAGAAAAGAAAGATGTTAGGAATAATCATAAATCCCAAATCCGGCAAGCGGGCATTTCGCGCCCAACGCCTGTATTTGTGGAAATTACTTAAGGCGCGCCATCAGCCATTTACATACAGAGTAACCAAATATGCGGGTCATGCCATAGAATTGGGGCGTGAACTTGTGGAGAGAGGATACGATCAAATACTTGTTTTAGGCGGCGACGGTACACTAAGTGAGGTAATCAACGGTATTATGCGTGCAGACCTCACGCCCGAACAACGCGCAAAGATACAATTCGGTTTGATGCCACGAGGTACAGGCAACGACTTTGCCCGCTATTGGAAACTGAACAAGGATTTCAAACGCTCTTTAGACCTTTTCTTTAACGGAAAGGCGCAACCCATAGACGTAGGATGCGTCACCTATTGGCGCAACAACGTGGAGCACCATCGCTATTTCATCAACTCGGTAGGTTTCGGAGTGGATCCGCTCTGCTGCAAGTTGGCAGGAGAGTTAAAATACTATATCGGCAGCCATCACGTTAATTATTTCTTTGCATTGTTTGCCGCATTGGTGCAATACAAGACCTTACATGTCCGTTTCGACTCTGACGATATGCCCGTGACAGAGGGTCCGATGTATGCCATCAATATAGCCAATGGTCCGTATGTGGGAGGCGGTATGCGCCTGAACCCCGATGCAAATCCATGCGACGGTATGTTCCATTCCATCTTTGTGCTCAAACCCACCTTCAAGCAGATAATGGAGGCTATTCCAAAATTGTTCAACGGACGATTTACCGAGTTGTCGTTCATCTACACCGCATCCTCCAAAGAGTTGAACCTCACCACCAAAAAACATCTGATGTTTGAGGCAGACGGTATCATTATGGATATTATGGGACCTTGCAAAGTGACTTGTATGAAAGGTGCTCTGCAGATGACCGTACCACAATACTGCTGATTTACATCACACTTTTATTAAAGAGATTCCGCAAAGGCTTCCGCCTCAGACAGTTGCGCAATCTTTCCTACATCCATCATGCGATAATGCGCGGGCACATAAGCACGCAAGACAGTGCGCCCGGTGAGTGTCAAATACAAGTCTATCAGGGAGAATTTGTCTCCCTTTTGTTGTACCACCTCATCCATCATATCAAAGATACGAGGGTTGAGCAGTTGCATACCGGAAAAGGCCAACTTGTTCATCGTCTGTGCCTTATCCGCACATAATGTGCCCGGACGCACTTCACCTGTGGCGATATTGGTCCAGCCATGCAACCGATTGTCTGCGTCGAAAAGCAGATAACGTTGCGTATCGCGAGGACTAACCACCAAAAGCCCCATCTCGTTGCTTTGGTAAGCACTGATAAGGTCTTGCAGGCAGATATTGGACAGGATGTCCACATTGCAGACAAGAACAGGTTCATCGGCACAAGTACTCGGCAAAGAGTCGAACAAGGGGCGTGCTTTGCGCAGCCCGCCCCCAGTCTCCAACAAGGCATCGCGTTCATCACTGATGAGGACGCGACAACCAAAATTATCGTTATCCCGCAGATAAGCAATGATTTGGTTAGGGAAATGGTGTACGTTCACCACTATATCGGTGATACCCGCCGCTTTCAACCGTTCTATCTGCCACTGCAACAGCGTTTTACCGGCAAGTGGCACCAAAGCCTTCGGCATCGTGTCAGTAAGCGGTTTGAGACGCGTACCCAACCCCGCCGCAAAAATCATTGCTCGCATACAATCAGACCTCTTCTACTTCCTCCACTTCTTCTACCACCTCATCGGTGTCCACAATCTTCTCCGCCTTCAAGTCTTCGTAGAAATGCGCAGTAGCAGTGTATTGGTACGGCGTGAGCCACAAGCATCCAATTCCACAACTTAGAATTGCCACGAAATACCAGCCAATAAAACTCAAATCAAGCACAAAAAGGTTCCACTTCTGCCCTTTCATCATCTGGCGACTGGTCTTGAGCACCTCACGGGGTGTAAGATTCGGATAATCGTTGATGAGATACGGCACCATGCGGTATGCGTACGAAAAAATGACACCTGCGATACAAAGCGTAACGACAGACAGCACCGCAACAACAGCATACATCAACAATACCGTGGGCAATAAAGTGCGATAAGTGCGCTTGAAATTGCTCCATGTGTAATCCCATACACTTGTTTCATCGCCCCGTGACACAGCCAAGAATGCAGTGTAGAGCGCATATTGCAAAGGCCAACACAATCCGACACAAATAACGAAACTAAGCCCGTTGAGCGACTCCGACCACCAAGTCATTATGCCTGTGGATTGGTAGAGCGCAGCCGGAATACTTGGCGCACAACAAATAAGTGCAATCAAGACACACACAAGCGTGGACATCGCGCAGTCGCCCCAACGACCTTGCAAACTTTCGCGTGCCAATGCACGATAAGTAGAAGTTTTTTGCATAGTGATAGATAATTAAGTTGATAGTTTATATCCGATTGCTACATACTTTGCGGCAAAAGGAACATTATTGATTGTGCAAAGATACACAAAAAAGATTAAACCGCCAAACATTTGCATACAAAAAAGGATGAGGGGAGTTATCAACTGACAATGAAGCACTACAACTCACTTTCTTTCATGCGCTCGGCGTTTTCGGCGACTGTGAGAGCGTCAATGACGCCCTGGATATCGCCGTCCATAAAGGCTTGGAGGTTATAGACCGTGTAACCGATGCGGTGGTCGGTAATACGCCCTTGGGGATAGTTGTAGGTGCGTATTTTGGCACTCCGGTCGCCCGTGGAGACCATTGTCTTGCGGCGGGCGGCAATGTCGTCGATGTATTTCTGGTGCTCCTTGTCGTAGATCTGCGTGCGCAGGCGCGCGAGTGCGCGCTCCTTATTCTTAGGCTGGTCGCGGGTCTCGGTACACTCGATGAGGATTTCCTGCACCTCGCCCGTGTTGGGGTTCTTCCAGTTGTAGCGCAGGCGCACACCCGACTCAACCTTGTTCACGTTCTGCCCGCCGGCACCGCCCGAACGGAACGTCTCCCACTTGATTTCGCCCTCGTTGATATGCACCTCGAACTCGTCCGCCTCGGGCAGAACCGCCACCGTGGCGGCGGAGGTATGCACACGCCCCTGGGTCTCGGTGGCGGGCACACGCTGCACACGGTGCACCCCGCTCTCGTACTTGAGCGTGCCATAGACGTTCTGCCCCGTGACGTTGAAGATAATCTCCTTATAGCCGCCGACAGCCCCCTCGGAGAACGACGAAACGGTATATTTGAAGCCGTGCAGTTCGAAATACTTGGTGTACATACGGAAGAGGTCGCCCGCAAAAAGCGCCGCCTCGTCGCCGCCCGTACCGCCGCGAATCTCCATGACGACATTCTTGCTGTCCTCGGGGTCTTGGGGGAGCAGCATCAGTTTGACTTCCTCTTCGAGGGCAGGAATCTGCGACTCAAGTTCGTCGATCTCGGCACGCGCCATCTCTTTGAGTTCGGGGTCGGACTCGTTGAAAAAAAGTTGCTTCGCCTCGTTGAGGTCAGAGAGTGCTTTCTTGTATTTCTCCGCCGAGGTTAGGACGCGCTCGAGGTCGTGGTACTCGCGGTTGAGGCGCACGTAGCGTACCTGATCGGCAATGACCGCGGGGTCGGTAATGAGCAGACTGACCTCGTGAAACTTGGCCTCAAGGCCTTCCATCTTGTCTAATATATCCATATTCGTGTTGTAAATGAGGGCATTACCATTGGGCGGCAGCAGCCTGTCCGGCTTGTGCATCCACTTCGCGCCAATACTCATCGGTGGGGTTGCCTCCCTCCGCCGTCATCTTGAGATTCTGCATAAACCGCTCCACACGCCAGTCGATGGTCTCGCTATAGACCTTGCGGGAGATGAAAATGCGGAAGAACCAACCGAACTTGACATGCACATCGATAGACATATTGGCGGTGGTGTCGCTCGTCGGGAGGACATGAAAATTGCCCCACGCCTGCTTGAGGATTGCCCCCGAATAGTAGATGTCCACGCGGATGTCGCGGCGGTTGCCCGCCATGGTGTCGGTGACAAGACTCTCGATGACAGCGTCTTTGAACTGCGGTTTGCCATTGACGAGAATGTCGAAAAGCAGTCGGCTGTAGTGCGTCTCGGGGTTGTATTCGGACTCTTTCCAAACCAGAAAAATGGCGTTTTTGCTGTCATCGGACTGCTCGCCCGTACCCGCGAACGCCCATGGCGAGAGCAGTTGAGGGTCGGTCTGGAGTTGGCGTATCAACGTATCAATCACCGCATTACACGCATCTGCATCAGCAGATACCTCCACAGGGCATTCGGTATGGAACGTGCTCTGCGAATAGGTGGTGAGCATGGTCAGAAAAATAAACAATAATTTCATAGAAAAGAGATATAGTGGTTAGTTGGTGGCATTAAGGAGTTTTTCCATATTCTGCTCACGGTGAATGAGTTGCACCTCGATGCCGAACTTCTTGTTGATGTGCTCCGCCATCTTCTCAGCCGCATACACAGAGCGGTGTTGCCCGCCCGTACAGCCAAACGAGACCATGAGATTCTGGAATCCACGGTCCATATAGCGCTTGACGGAGAAGTCCACCAACTGATACGCCTGCTCCAAAAAAGGCGTTATCTCGCCATCCTCTTCGAGGAATTTGATGACATTCTCATCCATGCCGGTGAAAAAGTTGAAGCGCTCGTACTTGCCCGGATTGTTGATGGCACGGCAGTCGAACACAAAGCCTCCGCCGTTGCCCGAACTGTCTGCGGGGATACCTTTTTTATAAGAAAAACTATAGACACGCACCACAAGCGGCTTGCGCACGCCGACCTCTTTGAATTGTTTCATTTCGGTCATATTCTGCAGAACCTCAATGAGATACGGGTAATCATCGCTTGCGTATTTGAGCAGTTCGCGCAGGTTCTCAATGGCAAACGGAATAGACTGCAGGAAGTGGGGCTTTTTCTCGAAATAACCGCGGAAGCCATAAGCACCAAGCACCTGCATAGTGCGGAAAAGGACGAAATGCTTGAGGGTGTCGTAGAACTCGTCCTTGTTGATGGGCATGTAGTTTTGGAGTTCGTTGAGGTAGATTTCGATGAGTTCCTCACGCAAATCAGGATGGAAATTTGCTTTAGCCTGCCACAAGAACGAAGCCACATCATAATATACCGGTCCGCGTCTTCCTCCCTGAAAATCAATAAAATACGGAACCTCTTCGCCATTGGCTTCGGTACGCACCATCACGTTGCGCGACTGAAAATCGCGGTACATGAAGGCATTCATGCGGTTCTGCAGGAGAATGTAAGCGAGCCGTTCAAACTCATTTTCCAACTTATCCTCTTGAAAGTCAAGCCCCGTTGCCTTGAGGAAACAGTATTTGAAATAGTTGAGGTCCCATAAAATCGAGCGCAGGTTGAACTCCGGTTGCGGATAGCATTGGCAGAAGTCAAAATCCTGAGCGCCAACAACTTGAAACTTCGCGAGCGCACGCATAGTGCGGCGGAGCATATCTTTTTCTTTGGCAGAGAAGACCCCCGTCTTGCGTCCCTCGGCAATGTAATCGAAGAGGAGCGTATTGCCCAAGTCCTGTTGCACATACGACATCTCATCGTCGCTCACCGCCAACACTTTCGGCACGTTGAGCCCCTGCTCCAGAAAATGCTGCGCCATGTAGAGGAAAGCATGGTTTTCATCATGCGACGTGCCTTGCACACCGATGAGCGAGACCGTCCCGTCCTCACTGAGGATGCGGTAGTACTTTCTGTTGCTGCCCGAAGCGGTCAATGCCGTTTGGTCGCCGGCTTTCTTGCCAGTGGCTTCAAAAAACAGTTGACTGAGTGACTTTGCCATATTTTGAGTAGTTTAGCGGTACTTATTAGCCTACAAAGGTAAGATTTTTCCGTGACTTGTGCAAAGAAAGCATCTTTTTTACAAAAAAACACACGCCATACTTGCATGGTTCAAAAAAAAGCAGTACCTTTGCACCCGCTTTTGAAAAAAGTATGTCTCCCTAGCTCAGTTGGTAGAGCAACTGACTCTTAATCAGTGGGTCGAGAGTTCGAGCCTCTCGGGGGACACAAAAGGCATCCGAATAGTCGTAAGATTGTTCGGATGTTTGTTTATGCCAGATACAAAGCGCAGATATGGTAATTAAAACACACATAAGGATGTCCATATCTCCCAAAATTAAAGTCCATATGTATAAAAAGGTCGTCTCTCAATGAGACGACCTTTTTGAAAATTATGCAACGATAAGGTTTACTTGATTACGATTGCCTTGATGCCGTCGCGCTCGAGGAGAGCGTTGACGGTGGGTTCGCCACCACGGAAACGGCGGTAGAGGTCCATCGGTTTCTCAGTGCCACCGCGCTCAAGGATATTCTTGCGGAAGAGGTCGGCTGCCTTCTTGTCGAAGATAGAACCGTTCTTCTTCTGAGCCTCTTTGAATACGCTAAATGCATCAGCATCAAGGAGTTCAGACCACTTATACGAGTAGTAACCGGCTGCGTAGCCGCCCGAGAAGATGTGGGTGAACGCGGTCTCCATCTGCGTGCCAGGCACGTTGGGCAGAATCTCAACCGGCTTCATAGCATCGTTGCCGAACTTGATGACAGCCTCTTCGGTGGTCAGGTCGGCGGGAACAGTGAAGGGTGCGGTGAGGGTGTGCCATGCCATGTCGAGGTAGCAGAACGAGAGTTGGCGCACGCACGCATAGGCAGCGTGGTAGGTGTTGGACGCCTGAATCTTGTCAATCAGTTCTTGCGGGATGGTCTCGCCCGTCTGATAGTGCTTGGCAAAGGTGTCAAGGAACTCCTTCTCGCTGAGGAAGTTCTCGTTGAACTGCGAGGGCAACTCGACAAAGTCGCGGGGTACGCTGGTGCCCGAGAGGGCGGAATACTGGCACTTGGTGAGCATACCGTGGAGGGCGTGACCGAACTCGTGGAGGAAGGTCTCGACCTCGTCGTAAGTGAGCAGAGCGGGCTTGTCAGCCGTTGCGCGGGTGAAGTTCATCACGTTGACAATGTGCGGACGGTGGTCTTTCTTGCCCTCGCGATACTGCGGTTGGAAGTCGTTCATCCATGCGCCGCCACGCTTGCCGTCACGCGGGTGGAAGTCGCAATAGTACACGGCGATGAAGTTGCCCTTCTGGTCGAAAACATCGTAAGCCGACACCTCAGGGTTGTACACTTGGATGTTCTTGTTCTCCTTGAAAGTCAGTCCGTAGAGGCGTTTTGCGAGCCCAAAGACGCCTTGCTTCACGTTCTCGAGTTCAAAATAGGGGCGCAATACATCGTCAGAGATGGCGTATTTCTCCTCTTTGAGTTGCTTGGAATAGAAACTCCAGTCCCACGGTTGGAGCGTGGTGTAGAAGCCGTGTGCGGTAGCAAACTCCTGCAACTCAGCCACTTCCTGGCGTGCTACGGGCATGTAGTTCTCACGCAGTTGGTCGAGGAACGACATAACGGTCTCCTGGTTGTCGGCACAGGTCTTGTAGAGCGACTTCTCGGCGTAGTTGCGCTTGCCAAAGAGTTTTGCCAACTCGAGGCGGGTGTTGGCTATATCGATGATTACCTGTGTGTTATCAAACTCACCGCCGATGCAACGGCTGTTGTATGCCGTGTAGAGTTCGCGGCGCAGGTCGCGGTTGGCGCAGTCCTGCATCACGGGGATGTAGGTGGTGGGCTTGAGATTGAGCAGCCAGCCCTCTTTGCCCGCCTTCTCGGCATTGGCGCGGAGCATGGCTTTGGTGTCGTTGTTGATGCCGGCGAGGTCTTCCTCACGGGTGACGAGCATGGTCCATGCGTTGGTGGCTTTGAGCACGTTCTGACCGTAGGTGAGCGTCAGTTTGCTGAGGCGTGCCGACAACTCGCGATACGTCTGTTTGTCCTCAGGGCTGAGGTTGGCGCCATTGTTAGCAAAGGACTCGTAGATGTCATCGAGCAACTTAGCCTGCTCCTTGTTGAGGTGGAGCGAGCCGCGCTGGTCGTACACCGCCTTGATGCGCTGGAAGAGTTTCTCGTTCAAACGGATGGTAGCCGAGTACTCCGACATCTTGGGCGAGAGTTCCATCTCAATCTGCTGGAGTTGCTCGTTGGTCTCCGCGTGTGTGAGGTTGTAGAAGCAGCCTGCCACGATGGAGAGGAGTTGCCCCGACTTCTCGTACGCCTCAATGGTGTTTTGGAAAGTGGGTGCGGCGGGGTTGTTGGCAATGGCGTCAATCTCTGCCAAACCTTGTTTCATTCCCTCCTCGAAGGCGGGCATGTAGTGCTCAGGACGAATCTCGTTGAAGGGATACGTCTGGTGTGGGGTCTTCCAGTTCTTGTAGTCGAAGAACGGATTGGTCTCGGCCATTGCCGAGACGGAAACTGCAATAGCAGCCATAGCAATTAAAAGTTTCTTCATTTATTTATTGATTGTTGATTTTAGTTCCTATTTTTAGGATAATATAGACCCAATGATATTGGTATTCCCCTGTCTTCTTCATAACTCTTCCATATTTCGGTACAATGGATATACAGGTTATCTCCATCTTTCATTTGGATAAAAGCATCCAAATAATAGTTTTGCGCGGAGTCCTTGTCTATACGTATAGACACATCCTTCATGTCGTACGGTTGGGATTCCTTGAACCAACATTCTGTTTCAGCCCCCCAAGCACAACTGCTCTTAATCAAGTAACAATGCATCTCATCAGATTGTGCTGTGTAAGTACCTATTGGAAGAAGACTGTCTTGCGTTACTGCATGCATCATAATATAATTAAAGGCTCCATAGGGGACACTATCCAACTGTTTGTCAACATTGCATCCCAATATAAACATATAGGCGTATATTTCTCCGTTGGAAGAAGCAGTATGCACTATCTCTGTCTCCCATTTACCTCGCACAAGGGACAAGGTATCGTAATGTACGACTACCGGCTCTGGGGGTTGAACCTCTTCCGTTGGCTTACAGGATATTTGCACAGACAACAAGATACAAATGCATAGAATTGTATAAGTGAATATTTTATTTGTTTTCATGTTTTTATTTTAATAATAGTACATTTTATACTTAATACCATAATACCAACTATTGGTATAAGGTTCGCATTTGTTGTAATCATAATCGTATATATACCAAGAATCACAGGTCGTCCTTTTTTTCTTGTAGCCACAAATAAGCAACCAGTTTCCATTACGGTCTTCTGCAAGAACTAATTTTTCTGCATCTATTTGGGAACGAACATCCTGCATATGAACCTCACCTGTATCATATAGTTGGAAACCGCAATTCGCCAAAATACGTATTCCTGTTAACGTCGGAAAACAATTTACATCTTCTATATAGTGATATAGTTTCCATGCAAAATAATTTAGTTCTTCTATATTATAACTTGCTATAGAACCATCAAAGTACTCATCTAACAGCAAACCCGAATAGTTTGAAAAACATAGTAACTTCAAGATAGACACTACAATACTTCCTATTTTTTGATTGTGATCACAATCTCCAAATATCTTACTTTGTCCCCATCTCATATCTATTGGTAATAACGAAAGACTCTCTACTACGCCAATAGGTCTACAATCATACCAATGTTCAAAGTCAGGTCTGTATGCTTGAAATTTCCAACAGCACACCTTTAATTCAAACCTATCATCACTTATACTCGCTCCAAATCTTTCCCTAAAAAATGCCAACGTTATACTATCAAACTCTGCAAAAGATAGGGTTTCACAACTTTCATATAAATCATGTATAATATCTTCTTGTACCGTAATAATATCAGGATCTAAGTACTCCGACCTATAGTCAATTAGATTACAAGGAAATCGTCTATCCGCTGTAGTAAGAAATGATTTTCCACTTTCCGAATTAATCACGTAAAACGCAATAGAAGGAAATTCTCTGTACGTGTTCATTACTTCATCTACATTGATGCCATACCACTCATTGCTTTCGGGTTCAACAATAAGGGACTTGAAAAACGCAGGAATTATGTTTTCCTGGTAAATGGGAGTTATTTCCACAGGATCGTCGTACTCCAAAAATCCCCAAGACATCAGTTCCTCTACAATCTCAGCCTCAGACAACTGAAACTCATCGTCCAAGTCGGGGTTCACAAAAAAGTTGCCCAGTTCCGACGGCTGATACATTGCTGTAGCCCGTCTCTTGACCTTCGCCATCGCGGCGTCAGTCTCCGTGTCGTTCTGCACGCTCTTATCGCAACTACAAATCGCCAATAAGATTAGCCCAACACTCAAGAAAAAGATTTGCTTTCTCATAATACTATGATTTTAAGGGTTAATGATATTGTTTTTTTAACTACTCCCCTTGTTGCCGTAGTCGGCAGGAGCAGATGCAGTGTGATTTGAGTATGGTATTTGCCCGATGGGCTCAAGTATCAGGTTGCCAAAGTAGGCGGGTAGGTGGAAGTTTGGGCGCTCGAAAGTGATGGGTGCCCAACTCAGGTAGTGAGGTTCGGAAGTGAGGTCGCCACACTTGTAGAAGTTGCCGCGGAGGGAAAAGCCACCGTTTGGCATACCATCGGGAACGGTAATCTGCAAGGTGTCGGGAGCGGCAAGCATGGCGGGCATAATACCCAACAATGACAACGGGATGCCAATGGTGAGCGACCAGCTGCAGTTGCCATCACGAAGGTCGAAAGGAGCGGAGAGCGGTTGGGAGGAGTCGGTAGGAGGAACCGTGATTATTGATGAGTGGCGCAGAATGCTTTGCAACTCGTCAAGGGTGAGTCGGCAGACATCCTCGGATTTGCTGATGCGGTGTGAGGCATTGCATACGCCGATGCAGTTGAACTCGAAATTGAAATATCGGGATTGGTCGGCGTTGGTGACGAAGAACTCCACGCAGGAGTCCTCGTTGACGTGCTCAAGGTCATGGGTGTGCATCGCGCGCAGTCCCCTACTCTGTACCTCAAAACGCACAAAGAGCATGGTACCCGTATGGGCAAGGTGCAGAACCGTGGTCGGGTGAGCAGGAAAAGTATCGCGCCAATCGACACAATCAATCTGCCCGCAGGGCGGCATCGCAGCCAACGCCCTTGCTACCTCAGTGATAGCAAGCGGCTGAAGATTAGGCAGATAGGGTATGTGCATCGGCTCCGGCATACTATTTCCCTCCGCGAAGCAAGTTAACAGCCCCCGACATCTGATAAACACCTATCATGCTGTCGCTCTGCTTCTTTATTGCCTTATTGTAGGCCGGCTTGATGGTGTATTTGGCATTGGGTGCAGCATCTGTGCCCAAGGCGCGAATGACGTAGTAGTATGCCCCCTCGGCGGCAGGCTGACCGTTGATAGTGCCATCCCAGCCCTTGGCGGGGTCGCTCCACTGATATACGAGCATACCCCAACGATTATACACCCAACAATGGAACTCCTTGAGCGACCTGTACGCCACACGAAACTCATCATTTGCGCCATCGCCGTTGGGTGTGAACACATTGGGAACCAACAACATAGACTCACTGATGGAGATGGTAAACTCCACTGAGTCCAACGCGCAATGCGTGTTGCTGACATCCACCACGGCACGATAACTGCCCGGTTCGGAGAAAGTGTACCGGTGTTCGGCATCGGCGCGTTTGACGAGCAATGACGAGCCCTTGTAGATACGCCATTGGTAGTAGTCGGCATTGAGTCCGTTAGCACGGAACTGCACCTCCAGCGGCGCAGACATACTGAGAATGTCACCTTTGTCATAGGGGCGGTTGACCTCGTTGCTCAACTCGCCCTTCAAACCACGTGTAGTAGTGATAGTCAAAGGGTGTGCTTTCAACGCAATAGGTTCGTAAACAGGCGAATAGAGCGTATCTGCTGGCAAGTCTAACTGCTGCGCAAGGAGGTCATAGATGGCAAAATCGGTCTGCACGGCAGGTGCACCAACGGTCATAGAAGCCTTGAAATCCTGTTCTGAAACCGCCATCGAATCTGCCCACGCCTCATTGGAGTCGTCCCACGCGGCATCGCGATAAGATATGGAACACGTGCGCACGTACGTGCGTGAGAACCCGTTAGGTCGGCGGTAGGTGATGGCAGGCACTGTGCCAGAGAGCGTAAGTTGTGTCTCAGCGCATTGCAAATCCGCGCTGATGTCCGTCACACGGGGGCGGAGACTGTCATAGTCGAATACCCAGAAGACTTCGCGTGCATCGGGCAACTTGAGCATATAGCCCGCGCCATGCTCGGGGTAGAGGTAGTCAGTGCCGCTCTGCACGGGCGTGATGGTGTCGGGCAGGCGATACCAATCGGTTGCACCCAACCCGCCAGTGGTTTTGAGTTCGGGCTTGGAGGCGAACAGCAGGAGCGTGTCGCCCTCGTTGAGCAACTGCACAGCCTTTCCCACACACTCCACGTGCAAAGCGTGAAGCGGCAACGCAAGCATCAACAACATACCTATAACGGCTTTCCTCATTTTCGAACTATTATGCCTAACTTTCAGCCCACAAAGGTACAACAAAAAAGGCACAACTGCAAGAGAGTATGTAAAATTCTTATTTACACTCCGACTACTACATACTCTCTCGTAGTGCCAATCATGCAAAAAAGTAAGAACGACATGACCAACCGAGTTTCCCTATATTTGGGTATTGCGCACACGGAGATTTGATAGTAATTTTGCAGGTTGTTTGAAGACAGGCTCTACAAAGATATATCAAGGTACAAAACAGTTTATGGAAACGAGCAATAAAGCCATACAAGTAGCAGTGGTAGGCAGTGCCAACAGCGGAAAGAGTGCGCTGATAGACGCATTGCGTAAAGAAGCAGAATGGACAAAGAAACCGTTGGTTTTCACAGAGATACACGACCATCACGAACTGCACGGACACCAATATGATGTCGTGCTGCAAGTGGTGGATTCAACCAAACTAGAACAGAGCCTGCTCCTCACCCCGCATATCATCGACGAGCAGGAGAAGATTGTGCTAGCATTCAACCGCTACGACCTATTGATAAAAACAGGTCACTCATTGGATTTGCCAAAAATGCAAGATTTAATGGGCGTACCATTGGCATTAGTAAGCGCGAGCAAAGGACACGGGATTAGTGAAATTCTACACCTGTTAGAGCAGACCGACGCCGCACCACTCACCACCGACCACCCCGTCTATCACGCGTGGGAGCAGCACGATGAAGACGCCTACGCCGGTTATGTACACGGTGTGCTGATGCAGACTCTGTTGCACCCGAAGGACGACAAACCCGCCTCCCGCTTGGAGAAGATAGACAAGATTCTGACCAACAAATGGACGGGCTTCCCTATATTGGCGGTGATACTCTTTGTGGTGTTCGAGTGTACTTTCTCGTTGGGCGAACCCCTACAAATAGGGATGCAAAAGGGCATAGACGCTTTGTACGACCTTTGTATGGCGACCTTGCCTGCGGGCTGGTTCGGCAGCCTGCTCGGCGATGGTATTATCTTGGGGGTGGGCTCGTTGCTGACGGCTTTGCCCAACATCATCATTCTGTTTTTCTTCCTCAGCCTGATGGAGGACACGGGCTATATGGCGCGTGTGGCATACCTGATGGACGGTATGATGCACCGTCTGGGGTTGCATGGACGCTCGTTTATCCCCATGCTGATGGGCTTCGACTGCAATGTGCCTGCCATTATGGCGGCAAAGGATATCCAGAACCCCAAAGACCGTGCGCTGACTATGCTCATGGTACCGTTTATGTCCTGTTCCGCCCGCCTGCCGGTGTATATCCTTTTTATCGACGCATTCTTCGAGAACCACAAGGCGGTCGTCTTGCTGTCTCTCTACCTGCTTGGCATACTGATGAGTTTTCTCTTTGCGTTTATCATGAAGAAAACCAAGTGGTTCCGCAAGCCTGCCGACGATATGGTGAACGAATTGCCCGCTTTCCGTATGCCCAGATGGCGGAGTATTGGCAGGCATATCTGGTATCGTGTGTCCGATTTCCTGAAGAAGATTTCCACCGTCGTGTTGTGTGCTTCGGTGATTATCTGGGCGTTGGAGTATTTCCCCGCGGGCGACCTCGACCATATCGAGACCTCATGGTTAGCCGCCATCGGGCAGTTTATCGAACCCGTGATGCGCCCATTGGGCTTTGATTGGAAGATGTCGGTCTGCTTGCTCACCGGACTTCCCGCCAAAGAGGCAATTGCCGCCACGTTTGCCATTCTTTTTGGTGGCGATATGTCGGCTACGGCTCTGACGCCGGTCGGCGCGTATGCTTTCTTGGTCTTCACGCTCCTGTATTTCCCTTGCGTGGCGACTATCGCCACCATACGCCGCGAAATCAACTGGAAATGGGCAGCCTTCACGGTGGTAAACTCAATAGCCGTGGCATGGTTGGCAGCGTTTGTGGTGTATCAAGTCGGTAGTTTGCTCTGCGCATAAGGATATGCGGAAAAACTCATAAGAATATGTGGCAGGAGATTCTCGTCATAGTATTGATAGTGTGCGCGATAGCAGGCGTATGGTGGTCAGTGCATAAGCAACGTCATCAACCTTGCGAAGGCGATGGCGGGTGCAAAGACTGCCCATTGGCAAACAATTGCAAAAAGAAGAAAGTCTGACCTTTCTTAAAAAGGAACTATATTAGTACTCCATAATTTAAGAGGGGCGAAACCTATGGTTTCGCCCCTCTTATTTAGTTGATATACAACGCTATCCGTTGCTTATTTGTTTACTTGGAAGCGGGTGTTGCCGGTGGTGAGGAAATCAACGATTTGGTTGGCGGCGGCGATGCCGGCGTTGATGTTTGCTTCTGCGGTTTGAGCACCCATCTTCTTCGGAGTAGCGAAATAACGTCCCTCGAACAAGGTCTTGAACTTCATGTCCGCTGCGGGCATAATATCCGTAACGTACTTGAAGTCCGCGCGCTCCTGCATGAGTTGAATCAACTCGTCCTCGTTGATGACCTCCTTGCGGGCGGTATTCACCAAGATTGCCCCTTTCGGCATCTGAGACAAAAGGGCGTAGTTGATACTCTGCTTGGTCTCTGCGGTGGCAGGGATATGCAGCGAAACGACGTTGCAGGTCTTATAGAGTTCCTCGGCAGAATGAACGGGCGTAACGCCTGCGGAAACCATCGCCTCATCGGGACAGAAAGCGTCGTATGCGTAGATGTCCATACCAAAGCCTTTGGCAATACGCGCCACGTTGCGGCCGACGTTACCGAAAGCATGGATACCGAGTTTCTTGCCCATGAGTTCGGTGCCGCTGGTGCCGTTGTAGAAGTTGCGGACAGCCATCACCATGAGTCCGAGTGCCAATTCGGCCACTGCGTTGGAGTTCTGACCCGGGGTGTTCATAGCCACCACATTGTGTGCGGTAGCCGCTGCGAGGTCGAGGTTATCGTAGCCTGCGCCTGCGCGAACCACAATCTTGAGTTGCTTGGCAGCATCAAGCACCTCTGCGTCCACGATGTCGGAACGCACGATGAGGGCATCGGCATCCGCCACAGCATCCAGAAGTTGCTGTTTGTCCGTATATTTCTCGAGCAAAGCAAGGGTGTAACCTGCTTTCTCCACCACTTCGCGAATGCCGTCCACAGCCACTTTGGCAAAGGGTTTTTCGGTTGCAATAAGAACTTTCATACTATTGACTAATGTTGTGTAAAACACTGCCGTGCGCTTTTCCTCACGTTTGGGATTGCCAAACCAATAATCCATGATAATGTCCATAATTATATAAATTTGTTAATCCATGGGTTCGTTATACCTTGCTTATAGGTTGCGCATGGGTTGCGTATCCCTTGCTGAAAAGTTGCGCTTTGGCAGCATAAAACACGTAAATGAAACGACTGAATTGTTAGAGTTTCTTCTCGTAATCGTGGATGCAATCAACGAGTGCCTGTACGCCCTCGACGTCCATTGCGTTGTAGCACGAAGCACGGAAGCCGCCTACGAGACGATGTCCCTTGATGCCGACCATGCCGCGCTCAGTAGCGAACTTGAAGAAGTCGTCTTTGAGTTCCTCGTATTCGGGTTTCGGCACGAAGCAGATATTCATGCGGCTGCGGTCCTCCTTGTCGAGGATGGTGGGCACGAACATCTTGGAGTGGTCGAGGCAATCGTAGAGGAGGTCAGCCTTCTCTTGGTTGCGGCGGTCAATCCACTCGATGCCGCCGTGCTCTTTGAGCCAACGGAGGTTGAGGAGAGCGGTGTAGATAGGCAGGACAGGAGGCGTGTTGAACATGCTGCCGCCGTCGATGTGCGTCTGGTAGTTGAGCATCGTCGGGATATAGCGCGATACGTGACCGAGAGCCGACTCCTTGATGATGACGAAAGTAACGCCTGCGGGGGCGATATTCTTCTGCGCACCACCGTAGATGACATCGAACTTGCTAGCGTCGATAGGACGGCTGAGGATGTCAGACGACATATCTGCAATCAAAGGTACATTACCCTTCTTAGCGTAGATTTCTTGCAACTTGCGCTCGGAAATCTCGGTACCGAAGATGGTGTTGTTGGTGGTGATATGGAAATAGTCAGCGTCCTGCGGGATGTCGTAACCGGCTGGGATTGAGTTGGTTGACTCACCGACAACCTCTACCTCGCCGAAGCCCTTCGCCTCTTTGATAGCCTTCTTCGACCACACACCCGTGTTGAGGTAAGCGGCTTTCTTCTCGAGGAAGTTGTAAGGAATCATGCAGAACTGGAGGCTTGCGCCGCCACCGAGGAAGATGACGCGGTAGCCTTCGGGCACGCCGAGGAGTTCCTTCATCAGCGCTTCCGCCTCGTCCACAACGGGCTGGAAATACTTGGCACGGTGCGAAATCTCGAGGATGCTCAAGCCTTCACCTTGGAAATCAAGAACTGCATCAGCCGTCTGCTTGATGACCTCTTGGGGCAGGATACTGGGACCTGCGTTGAAATTGTACTTTTTCATAAAGATATTAGTTTGTTTTACGTATATTGCGTAGTTTTTGTTGTTTACGTAGTTTATGTTGTGGGTTATTGTTTGGCAATCATGCCGTCTTTCCATTTGCTGCGCTGCTCGGGGAGCACCTCGGTGTCGGGTTGCTTGACAGCGGCTTGAATGGCATCTTTGACTTTCTTGGCTGCGTCTTTGACGGCGGTAGCGGCGGTCTCGATGAGGTCGGCATGCTCAAACCATGCGATAGCATCCGCCTTGGTGACAGCAGCACCTTGCGGTTTGTCCACAGCCACGAGACGGCAGTTGTCGAATGCTGTCAGCGGCTCGATACCATGTTGCGTCTGCAGGTAGCAAACGACATCGCCTTTCTTATAGAACGTGCCGAAAGCGGGTGCGTGGCTGTCCTCGTTGTAGTCGAGTTCCCACAGCACTTTGCCCGCCTGCGTAGCCTCTACGGGCTCGGCATTCGGGTGCAGGATAGCGCGTTTGTCAGCAGCAGATATGAACGTAACCTGCTTGCCCCCCTGTGCGGCTTTCTCCATACGCTCGAGGAGGTCTTTGTTGAACTGCTCCTTCGCCTGACCGGACTTGTACTCGCGGTACTGCTTCTCGTGCATAGCGAACTCGAAGAGTTCCTCGTCGTCCTGTCCGCGCTCCCAACCGAGTTTCTCCATCTCCTCAATATAGTGCGGCAGCACATCAGGATAGAGCGCCTGCGGGTCGCCCGTGTAGAACTCCATGCCTTTCTCTTTGGCGAGTTCGATGATTTCGGGTGCCAGTTCGCCCGGCAGTTTGCCCGACTTGCCAAGAATCATACCCCACATAGCGGGATCCATACGGGTGAACGGCTTTTCGCCCATTGACTTCGAGAAGAGGTTCATCAGGGCGGCGTTCTTCACGTACTGCGAGAACGGCGTAACGAGACACGGCGTACCGAGCATAGGCCAAATACGCTGTACCTCCTCGAAGAGTTCGACGAGCAGTTCGTCCTCGCTGAGGGCTTTCTCGCCGCGCTTGACGAGGTTGGCATTGATAGCGGCGTGCATACCCTTGAGGTCCGCCATCAGCGAACCCATCATACCGCCTGGCAGACCACAGCCGACAAGCAGAGAGGTCATCTTGGAGTTACGCGGGTCGATCCAGTAGCCGAGGAAATCGTCGATAAACGACTGCGTCAGGCTGCGCGCCTCCATATAGGCTTTCATATTGATGTCTTTCACGAGGAAGCCTGCGTCGCGGAGCATTGCCTGGATAGTGATGACATCAGGATGCACCATACCCCAACTGAGCGGTTCCATAGCCACGTCCAGCACATCGCCACCCGCCTTAGCCACCTCAAGCATAGAAGCCACCGAGAAACCGGGACCTGTGTGTCCGTGATATTGGATAATAATGTCCGGGTGCTTCTCCTTGATAGCCACCACAATCTTTCCCAACATAGCGGGGCGACCGATACCTGCCATATCCTTGAGGCAGATTTCCTGTGCGCCGCCCTCGATGAGTTGCTCGGCAAGATTGATGTAATACTCCACGGTATGCACCTTGGAATAGGTGATACACATCGTGGCTTGGGCAGTCATGCCTGCCTCTTTCGCCCATTTGATAGACGGGATGATATTGCGGGGGTCGTTCAGACCGCAGAAAATACGGGTGATGTCGGTGCCTTGCGCGTGCTTCACCTTGTACATCAGTTGGCGCACATCGGCAGGCACAGGGTTCATACGGAGCGCGTTCAGACCACGGTCGAGCATATGGGTCTTGATACCTACCTCATTGAAAGGCTTGGTAAACGTGCGAACCGCCTGATTGGGGTTCTCGCCATAAAGAAGGTTCACTTGCTCACTCGCACCTCCGTTGGTCTCGACACGGTCGAAACAGCCCATATCGATGATAACGGGTGCAATCTTTGCCAACTGGTCTTTGCGGGGAACGTACTTGCCGCTACTCTGCCACATGTCGCGATAGACAAGTGAGAATTGAATTTCTTTTTTCGCCATAGTATATTGTTTTAAGATCAAATGATTCGCCTGCAAAGGTACTTCTTTTTTTCGACACGCGCAAACTAAAAAGCGAAAAAAGGGAACAGGGTATTCCTCGCGATAATAATAGTGTTTGACAAATATGCATACTTTACCTGCAAAATGCAAAAAAAATACGCTCACCTCTTGCAGATAGAAGAAAAATACATTATCTTTGCAGTCGATTTGATACCAAGGGGAGGACGCAATTCAGCACGATATTTCAGACGAAAGCCGACAACCTTAACAGGACTACATGATTAATGTAGTGACTGTGAGGGCGTTTGTACGTATATATGTGCCGAATAAACGACCGATTATTTGCTACCAAAGCATCTAATCGGCACAGCAGGAAACAATCCCTGCAAAGATGAGGGATTGAGAGGACTATAGAGAAAAGCGGAATCGGGGAAAATAAGGTATCAAAAAAAGGGTCCTTTTTTTGATACCTACCGGAGAGGACTAATACCGAGAATAGTTGGGCGCAGGCCCGCTACATATTAACCAAAAAATAGTAATATTATGAGAGAAAAGTACTCAGAAACAGGTTTCCGGAGACTATTCCTGTCGTTGCTCGTCGGGGCATTGGCAATGATTAGTTTCCCTGCTATGGCAGCACCCGAACAGATTACGGGTCGCGTGGTTGACATCAATGGCGAGCCATTGATTGGTGCCAACGTAACGGAACAGGGCACATCAAACGGTACCATCACCGACTTTGATGGTATGTTCGTGCTGACCGTTGAGAAAAACGCCACACTGGTGGTGTCGTACGTAGGTTATAAAGACCAGGAAGTACGTGCGCAAAAGGACATGCGTGTCATGCTGAAAGAGGACACCCAGATGTTGGACGAGGTGGTTGCCATCGGCTATGGAACACAGAAGAAAGCCAACCTGACGGGTGCAGTGACCACCGTTGACGTCAGCAAGGCATTGGAGTCCAAGACCGAGACCGATGTCGCCAAGGCACTGCAAGGTGCCGTACCGGGCTTGACCATCACCAACCAGAACGGTGACA
The DNA here is from genome assembly GCA_934667275.1 of uncultured Bacteroidales bacterium. GTDB lineage: Bacteria > Bacteroidota > Bacteroidia > Bacteroidales > Paludibacteraceae > Colicola. Next base: position 49,851 of record CAKULK010000003.1, read on the forward strand.
TCAGTGCCGACCCGACCATTGTGATTCGTGGTGTGGGTTCGTTGTCGAACAGCGCAGCATCCAAACCTTTATATATAGTGGACGGTGTGCCTATGGACAACCTCGGCTACCTCAACCCCAACGACATCGAGTCGATTAGCGTATTGAAGGACGCTGCTTCCACCTCTATCTACGGTACGCGTGCTGCGTTCGGTGTTGTATTGGTTACCACAAAGACCGCCAAGACGGCTGAGAAGGTAAGCGTGACCTACAACAACAACTTCGCTTGGAGCCGCGCTTCCGTATTACCCAATTATCCTACCGTGAAAGAGCAGATTACAGCCATGACAGAGGCCAACAACCGTGCAGGTGACGCTTCTGAGTTGTTTGGTATGTATTTCAATACGCAAGAGTTCATTGACAAAGTGGACGCATGGCAGGCTAAACATGGTGGCAAGTCGGGCTACCGCGCTATGGTTTACGGCGATGACTATGACGAGAAAGGTTTCTATGCAGACTGGGATGTAGCAGGTATCCTGTTCAACAACGCTGCTCCTTCACAATCGCATAACCTGTCGGTTCAAGGCAACTCGGGCAAGACCAACTATTATATGTCGCTCGGCTACAACCACCAACAGGGTATCATGAACTTCAATCCTGACAAGATGGACAAGTTCAACGCTACCGTAAACGTTTCAACCCAAGTAAACAAATGGTTGGAAGTAGGTGCCCGTTTCAATATGCAACACCGTACTTATTCTTATCCTGAAGTACGCGGTCAGGGTTCGTACCAATACGCATGGCGCTGGGGTTCGTTCTTTGGTCCTTGGGGTTACTTTGAGGATACCGACGGCAACCAATACGATGGTCGTAACATGATTGGTTTCCGCAAGGCTGGTGGTGATTCTTACAGAAAACGTATGAACATGCGTGCAGGCGGTTTCATCAAGTTGAATCTTGCCAAGGGCTTGACCTTCAATGGCGACTACACTTACACCTATCGTACCAACCGCTACAAAGGCGTTGGTCTCACCGAGGATCTTGTGAACACTTGGAGCCTGCAAGGCGAGGAGTTCCGTCATGGCGCTATCAACAACAGCACATACATCGAGACCTCCAACGACCTCTATACCAACCACGTAGCCAACATGTACTTCAACTACAACGCTACATGGGCAAAGGCACACAACTTCAATGTGATGGTTGGTGCTAACATCGACAAGGACGACTACGAATATCTCTACTACGAGCGTCACGGTATGCAGGACGAGGCAAAGCCCGAATTGGCTCTCACTTCTGAAGACTACGCTTATTCGCACAGCCGCTCGCACAATGGCTCCGCAGGTATCTTCGGACGTATCAACTATGACTACAAGGGCATCTACCTCTTCGAGTTCAATGCTCGCGGCGATGCTTCCAGCAAGTTTCCCGCAGGTCACCAGTGGGCATTCTTCCCATCAGGTTCTGTAGGCTACCGTATCAGCGAGGAGCCTTATTTCGAGCCTGCCAAAGCTGTGATGAGCAACCTGAAACTCCGTGCATCCTATGGTACCATCGGTAACCAAGAGATTGGCGACCTTATGTTCATCGAGACCATGACCAAGAACCGTGACCCGTACGAGACTACTGACACCAAGGCTTATTGGTTGGGCGACGGCACCGTACGTATGGACTATTTCGGGCAACCCAAGATGGTGTCTCCGACCCTCACGTGGGAGACTATCGCTACCGCTAACGTAGGTATTGACCTCGGTTTCTTCAACAACGACTTGAACATCGGTTTCGACTGGTACCAGCGTGACACAAAAGACATGTTGGCTCCAGGCAAGGCTCTGCCGCAGGTTATCGGTGCTACCGCCGCTTACGAGAACGCAGGTTCGCTCCGTACACGCGGTTGGGAGTTGAGCATTGACTATCGTCACCTCTTCCATGACTTGAAAGATTTCGAGATTTATGCTAACTTCAACCTCTCCGACTACAAGGCTACCATTACCGAGTGGGAGAGCAACAACCTCATCAACACCAACTACACCGGCAAAGAATACGGCGAGATTTGGGGCTTCCAAACCGACCGTTACTTCACCGCTGACGACTTCAACGGTACCGACGCTGCCGGTCATCCTATCTATGCTGCCGGCATTGCCGACCAGAGCAAGTTGGAGAAAGGCAAGTTCGTTTACGGTCCCGGCGACATCAAGTTCGTTGACCAAAACGGCGACGGCGTGATTGACTGGGGAGACGGTACTCCCGAGAACCACGGTGACCTCGTGAAGATTGGTAACACCACTCCGCGTTTCCAATATTCGTTCCGTCTCGGCGCAAGTTGGCAAGGTATTGATATCGACCTCTTCTTCCAAGGTGTCGGCAAACGTGACATGTGGACGCAATCCGCATTCGTGATGCCTATGATGCGTGGTGTGGACGCTATCTATGCAAACCAGACCAGTTATGTAACCGAAGATATGGTGAAGAACAACCAAATCGACCAAAGCATGACTTATCCCCGTCTGTTCGGCGGTAACGCAGGTGTAGGCAACGCAGGTTCGTCTATCATGGACAATGGTTGCAACAACTTCTATCCGCAAGACAAGTACTTGGTTAACATGGCTTATCTGCGTCTGAAGAACCTCACAGTAGGTTATACCCTGCCTCAGAAATGGACACGCAAGGCTACTATCGAGAAGTTCCGTATCTACGCTTCGTTCAACAACTTGGCAGACCTCATCAACCACACTTCGCAGTATGGCTTAGACCCAGAAATCACTACCGGTGTAGGTGCTTTGTCCAATGGTGTATTCGGTCGTACCGAACCTATCTACCGCTCGTATTCATTCGGTTTCCAAATCACCTTATAATGCGCAGCAAGATAGTATTAATCAATTAAAAGGAATGCAAATATGAAAAAGATAGCAATTAGTTTAATGGCAGGTATGGTGTTGCTGACAGGTTGCGACCTTCTCAACAACGACCCCGATACCGACTTCACCAAGCAAAACTATTTTACCAACGAGAAGAACGTAGAATTGTATTGCAATAAGTTCTACGATGAGTTCTTAGGCTATGGTAACAACAGTACGTATGGCGATTTCTATTTCCCTACGCTGAATGACAATCAGGCTGTCAAGGGTTTGTCCACATGGTCATACCTCAACATCCCCGCTACCAACAGTACTTGGAAAAACGCTTACGAGGAGATTCGCCGTGCCAACATCCTGATTGAGCAGTTGCCTAACATTGAGATGGCAGAGGCTAACAAGAACCACTGGATGGGTCTTGCCCGTCTCTATCGCGGCTACCAACACTACAAAGTGGTTCGCTCGTTTGGTGACTGCTATTGGGTGGACAAGGAGTTGACCACCGAGGACGCTACCATCCTCTACGGCAAACGTACCGACCGCGACGAAGTGATGGACAAAGTGATAGAAGACATCAACTACGCAGTTGAGAATATCTCCCTCAACGCCAAGTCTCAGACCGCTTTTAACGTATATGTAGCCAACGCCATGAAGGCAGAGGTTTGCTTGTACGAAGGTACTTTCTGCAAATACCGTACTGAGGCCGAAAACGGCAAGGCTGCAAATGCTGACCGTGCCAACAAGTTCTTGGGCGAGGCTAAGGCTGCTTGCGAAGTAATCATGAATAGCGGCAATTTTGTGCTCACCGACGGTACTGCAGGCTATCGTGCCAACTACAACTCGCTTGACTTGAGTGGCAACAAAGAGATGATTATGTACAAGAAGTACATTATGGGTGTTCTCGGACACGGTACACAGGACTACTGCTGCGGTTCGACCATGACCAACGGCATGAGCAAGGCTGCGTTCAACGCCTATCTGAAAACAGACGGAACGGTGGCTGATGCAAACGACGACCATGGTACGCTGCGCGTGGATACCATCATTATAAACGATAGCACCACCATCATCGACTCGGTTTACACCATTGAGAATGTACTTGCAAACCGTGACCCGCGTCTGGCCCAACAAGTGGATGAAGACCTCCGCTATGTAGGCAAGGGACGTATCCGCTATCGTTGGCAAGGTCATGAGACGGCTGCCGAGAATACCTCCAGTACCGGTTACGGCGTGTTGAAGTTTGACGAACCTGCCACAGAGACCAAATACCGTCAGTCCACCTACCAAAATGAGACCGATGCACCTATCTTCTGGTTGGCAGAAATCTATCTGAACTATGCCGAGGCTTGCGCCGAGATGGACAATATGACTCAAGACGATTTGGACAAGTCCATCAATATGCTCCGCAAGCGTGTAGGTATGCCTGACCTGGCATTGGCTCCTGCAGCAGACCCTGCTAACAACATGGGTGTCAGCGACCTGATTTGGGAGATTCGCCGCGAGCGTCGTGTAGAGATGATGTACGACAAGGACGACCGTTATTGGAGCCTTATCCGTTGGCACCAACTCGACAAACTGGATACACAGAAGTATCCCGAGCAGACCCTTGGCGCATGGATTGACCCGACTTGGAAATACAATGCAGAAAACGTAATCCTGACCGCAGACCGTTACATTGACTGCAAAGGCTCGAACCCGGACCGTATCTTCGACAAGAAATACTATCTTGAGCCAATCCCGTCAGGTCAAGAATCTCTCAATCCTGAGATTGGTCAGAACTTGGGCTGGTAATATCATCCAATGAACATAATAAGGAGACTGCCTAACCGCGGGGTTAGGCGGTTTCTTTTTATGTTGCATATATGCATAAAAAGCAGTAACTTTGCGACTGCAACAACTACCATTCTTTTTGTACGACTATGACTCTACACGAGTATATTGAACAAAACATCCTCCCGCGCTACGACGCCTTCGACCGCGGACATCAGCGTGACCACGCGGAGAGCGTCATTGCCGAGAGTGTCAAACTGGCGCACGAACACCATGCCGACGAAGACATGGCGTACACCATTGCCGCCTACCACGACCTCGGTCTCTCCGTGGACCGCGAGTTCCACCATATCCATTCGGGCGAAATCCTCGTGGCGGACACCAACCTCCGCAAATGGTTCACTGAGGAGCAACTCCTCACCATGCGCGATGCCGTAGAGGACCATCGCGCGAGTGCCAAACGCCCTCCGCGCACTATCTACGGGGCTATCGTGGCAGAGGCTGACAGGCAGATTGACCCCGAGACCATCCTCCGCCGCACCCTCCAGTACGGCATGAAGCAGAACCCGACCGCCGATTTCGACTGGCATTTCGAGCGTGCCTATGCCCACATGCTGGACAAGTACGCCGAAGGCGGATACCTCCGTCTGTGGCTCAACAGCGAACGTAACGTGCAGGGGCTCAACCGCTTGCGTGCTATCATCAACGACAAAGACCACATGCGCGATCTCTGTTGGCACATCTACCAAAATCTCTAAATCTCCCCCGATATCCAAATAAATCGTACATCGTAAATTCGTAAATCGTACATACCCCCATGTCCTCCTATTTGTCCCGTCTGGCTCAGACCTTTGCCCGCGAAGTCGGCTCCTCCCTGCCGCAATATACTTTTGTCTTCCCCAACCACCGTGCGGGGCTTTTCTTCCGCAAATACCTCTCCCAAGCGCTTGACAAGCCTGTTTTCTCGCCCGAGGTGCTGACCATCAACGAGTGCTTTGCCCAACTCACAGACCTGCGTATCGCCGACCAACTCACCCTTCTCGTGCGCCTCTACGACCTCTACCGCCACCAGCGACCTGATGCCGAGCCCGTCGAGCAGTTCCTCTATTGGGGCAAGATGATGCTCTCCGACTTCTCCGAGATAGACAATCACCTCATTCCCAACGTGGAAGCCCTGTTCTATGCCGTACGCGATTTGCATGACATAGACGACCGTTTCCGCTATCTCACCGACAACCAGCGCGATGCCATCCGGCGTTTCTGGGGCGAGTTCCTATCCTCTGAGGCGCACCATCCCGACAGCACCATGCACCCCCATTTTCTCCGCACGTGGCAGTTGCTCTACCCCCTCTACACCGCCTTGCGGCACACCCTCTTGGCGGACGGACTGGCTTACGTCGGCTTGCTCCACCGCGAGGTGATAGAGCACTTCGGTTCCATTGATACACAGCGGCTGCGTCCGCATTATGTCTTTGTCGGATTCAACGCCCTCACCGAGTCCGAGCGCCAACTCATGCTTCACCTCCAGGCACTCGGACGTGCGGATTTCTATTTCGACTACGAGAACGCCCGCCTGCGTGACCCCGAGAACCGCGCCTCCCTCTTCATGGCTGATAATCAGCGTCTTTTTCGTTCCCGCTACACGTTGCCCGAGTCCGGCAATACGCAAGCCCCCGAGTGCCGTCTCATCTCCGTACCCTCCACCATTGCCGAGACACACGAAGTGCACCATATTCTCAAAGCACTCTACACCGATGCCCGTAACATCGACTTCACCCGCACAGCCGTTGTCCTGCCCGACGAACAACTGCTCATACCCCTTCTCGGTTGCTTCCCGCCCGATGTGGAGAAAATCAACGTCACTATGGGCTATCCGCTGCGTGCCACCGCGCTCTACATGCCCGTGGCATACCCCGAGCAGTTCCTGTCCCCCATGCCCTCTTCCGCACAGGATTACATCGCGCAAATGCGTGGTTTGCTGACATCTATGCGAACCGACGAGAACGCCGAAGGCGTCTATCAACTGCTCAAAGTCTTGGACAAGATGACCGCTGTGCTCACCCGATACCCCGATGTGCCTTTCTCTGTCGAGGCTGCCCAACAGGTACTCCGCATGCTCACCATGGAGGCGTCCATACCCTACGTGGGCGAACCGCTCAACGGACTGCAGGTGATGGGTGTGCTTGAGACACGCGCCTTGGACTTCGACAATCTGATTATCACGGGCTTCAACGACGACCTCTATCCCGGTCGCACACGCGGCAACAGTTTTGTGCCTTACGTCCTCAGAAAGGGCTTCGGACTTCCCACACCCGAAAGGCAGGACGCTATTTTTGCCTACAATTTCTACCGCATGCTCTCCTACGCCAAGCGCGTGTGGTTTATCACAAACTCCACGGCGGACGAGCAGCACTCCGGCGAAGTCTCGCGCTATTTCTACCAACTCCAATGGCAATACCACGTGCCCATAGAGCACGAGACCGTGGTCAGCCCACTGAACACCCCCGCTACAAATAGCAGAGCGGAAGCACCCAAGACGGACGAGGTTCTCCGAGCCCTGCAGGACTATGCCCGCAAGGGTATCTCGCCTTCGGCGTTGAACCAGTATCTGCGTTGCCCAAAGCAGTTCTACTATCGCCATGTGCGTGGCATACACGAACCCGAACAGGACGAAGAGGTTTCCGTAGCCGACACCACCCTCGGCAGTGTCCTTCACGACACCATACAACACCTCTACCAACCCTATGAGGGCAAGCCTCTGACCGCCTCCGCTATCGAAAGCCTGCGCACCGCCTTTGCCGCCAATACGGGTAAGGACGGACTTCTCGATGCGCTCAAAGGGGATATCCTTGCCGAACAGGTGGTGCGCAACTATGTCCGCAATATCTTAGACTTCGACCTCACGCAGGTGCCGCTGCTCTATGTGGCGGCAGAGCAGTCCCGTACCCGCTCTTTGCAGGTTCCCGAGGTCGGCGAAGTGCTATTCTACGGCAAGATTGACCGCATTGACGAGCGACAGGGCTGCACCCGTATCATCGACTACAAGACGGGGCACGCCGACCTTGAGTTCACGGATATGGCACAGGTCTTCGACCGCAAGCGCAACAAGTCGCAAGTCCTCCAGACACTTCTCTATTGCTGGCTCACAGGCAACAGCGGCACCTCCCCGCACATCTACCCTGTCCGCCGCATGGCTGACGCGGAGAATACGGAAACTGCTATACACAAAAAAGGTGAACTCTCCCTCACCTTCAGCGATGTCGAGCAGGATTTCCTCGAAGCCTTACGCGACTTAATAGCAGAGATTTTCGATACTTCCCTACCCTTTTCGCCTACCGCCGACATCCGTTCCTGCGACACGTGCCCGTTTGCTGCACTCTGCCGATAGGTCTTAGTAGGATTCGGTTGGACGAGAAAACACCATTTTTAGGGGAAAGAGGTGGATACAGTTGGATAAGAGTTGGATTGGGTTGGACTTTTAGTCCAACCCTTTTTGTATGCGTACCTTTGCGGTGTCTTCGAGGCGCGGGGCATGTTGCCGAGCGCAAACAACGGAGGCACCAGCAATAATGATTATCAATATCAAGACTTTGCCCGTGAAGGGCAGCAAAGGGACACGCACAGAGATGCAGTTGCACGGGTGCGTGGGGAATGTGGTGTACTATGTGCGCAACAGGCGGCAGTATATGCGCCGCTATGCCGTGCCGTGCGGCGAGGTGAGCGAGAAGCAGCGGTTGCAACGCCAATTGTTCGCCGCAGCGGCGGAGAACGCACGTATCGTGTATGGCAGTGCGCACCTGCGCAAGCCCTACGAGCAGTTGTGGATAGAGCACGGGGAAAACCGCCGCATGAGCCTGTATTGCTACATTGTACGAGTCTTCCTTCTCCGATAATGCATTTATGAACAATCTATGGTTATACGGCGTAGCCATCCGTTTGACAAGGATGCGGCTGCGAGGAGAGATGAAACAGACACCTCGGTGTATTATCATGGATTAACCACAAAAACACTTTATATGGAAAAGAAGAAAAAGAAACAGGCGGAGAAAGAGAACCGTCAGCGAGCGGTGTACGAGTACATCGAACGCAACTACCTGCCCATCGGCGAGGAACACCTGCGCTACGACACCATCAGCCGGCGGGTGCAGATAGAGCCCCCCTCCAACTCCCCTCTCAAGGGGAGAGAGTTTAGAGACCTGACGGATGCGGACATCAACGGTATGTGTCTGGCGGCAGCCGAGGAGACGGGGCTCAGCGTGCGCCCGCAGGAGGTGCTTATCGTACTGAACTCCGACCGTATCCCCCGCGTCAATCCATTGCGAGAGTATGTGGAGCAACAAAACGCGTATGATGCGCAGAAAGAGCCCAACTGGATAGGCGCGATGGCGGACCAAGTGACCCTCTTGGACGAGAGCAAGCACGAGTTGTGGCGGAGGTGTTTCAGCAAGTGGTTCATCGCGATGGTCGCCTCGTGGCTGCGGGACGAGGCAGTGAACCAGCAGGTATTAGTGCTCATCGGCAAACAAGGCATCTACAAGACCACATGGTTAGAGCACCTCATCCCGCCCGAGTTGCGGGGCTACACGTGCAAGATGAGCAACACGCAGTGGACGAAAGACGACCGCCTGCGGCTTGCCGAGTTCGGGCTCATCAACTTGGACGAGATAGATGCGATGAACAGCCGCGAGGTGAACAGCCTGAAATCGCTTATCACGGCGGTGGACATCAACGAGCGCGTGGCATACGGCTACACCAAGGAGCGCAGGCTCAGGTTGGCATCGTTCTGCGCGAGCGGCAACAAGCGGGAGTTTCTGAGCGACATCACGGGCAACAGGCGTTGGCTCCCCTTCGAGGTGGCGAGCATACAGAGCCCGTTCACGCACACGTTCTTCCCCTACGGGCGGATGTACGCCGAGGCGCGGTACATGATAGAGCACGACTACCCGTACTGGTTCGAGCAGGACGAGATAGGCGAGATGGCGGAGCATCAGGACGAGTTCCGCGCCCAGGACAACGAGGAGCAGTTATTAGGCGTGCTGTTCGACGTACCGGCAGATGGTGCCACGGGCGAGCAAGTGAAGTTCCTTACCACGGCGGAAATAAGCCAAAAATTAGTGGATTACGGAGCGATAAAACGCCCGATGCCACTCAACCGGCTGGGAATGCTGCTGGGGCGAAAAGGCTTCAAGAGCGTGCGATGCGGGACTTCAAGAATGCGCGGATGGATTGTATATCAGCGAGATAGCGAAGAAATGGAGGCCAACAGGAAATCCTATGCCAAACAAAACGATGTAGACCACCAGACCAGCTGACCACCTCTTTCTCTATATATACACACACGTACGCGCAGGCGGGTGTATATATTAAAAAGAGAGCCGGTCTGGTGGTCAGGTGGTCGCCCGGTAATCATGAATTAGGAATTGTATGAATAGAGATACCTATAGAATAGAGCAACGCAACAAGGCGATTTGCGAGATGTACTACGGATTGATACGGACAGGCATGCCGTTTATGCAGGCTTATGCCGAGACCGGAGAACGGTTCTGGTTGTCGGAAAGCCATATCCGGCGCGTGATTGCGCACTATGCGCAACATTCACGGCGAAAATGATGTACCTTTGCAGTGTCTTTGGGAAACAGGTATGACCCGCGAGAAACCCGCGACAAACCCGCGACAAAGACACTGCAAAGATTTCAACCCCTCAGAATAGACTATCCGCAAGATTATCAAGAAACGATGCAAAGCCTAATCTCCACCTTCCGCTGGTTTTTCTGTCCGTTTCTATCCGTTGCATCGGGAGGCTTGGCGGCGCGGCGAGGAGTGGCGGTTGTTTCCTGAGCGACCTTTGCCAGAACGCCCTTTGTCCGAAGCCCCTCTGTTGGAGCCGCCCCTGCCGGAACGGGCGGCGTAGAGGGCGTCTTTTGGGGCTTCGCCCAATGCCTCGGGCAATGGCAACCGTTCAATGTTTTTCTTGAGGAAATGCTCTATCTTTTGGAAATAGTGGGCGTCATCGGGGCTGACGAGTGTAACCGCCTCACCTTTGTTCTCCGCACGTGCGGTACGACCGATACGGTGCACATAGTCCTCTGCGTCGCGTGGCACATCGTAGTTGATAACCAGCGGAATATCGTCCACATCAATACCACGGGAGATGATGTCGGTTGCCACCAGCACATCCACCTTGCCGTTGCGGAAATCGAGCATTACCTCGTCGCGCTCTTTCTGCTCCAGGTCGGAGTACATCGCGCGGGCGTCTATATGTTTGGCACGCAAAGCACGGGTGAGGTCGCGCACTTTTTGCTTCTTGCTGACAAAGAGAATGACTTTCTTCAGGTCTTTGCCTTCCAACAACTGTTGCACCATCGCTGTTTTCTGTGCCTCGAATAGTTGCGCCGCCATCTGGTGGATGGTCTCGGGCGGGCGCGATACGGCTATCTTCACCTCCACGGGGTCGCGCATGATAGCGCGTGCCATTTGGCGTATCTTGTCGGGCATCGTGGCGGAGAACATTATTGTCTGTCGCTCTTTTGGCAGGCGGTTGACTATGGTCATGATGTCGTCGTAGAAACCCATATCGAGCATACGGTCAGCCTCGTCGAGGATAAAGTATTTCACGCCCGAGAAGTCGATGTCGTAGATGTTCATCTGGCTGAGGAGCCGTCCGGGTGTGGCGATGACAATGTCCGCGCCTTTCTGCAAGCCCGTGACCTGGGTGCCCCATGCGCCGCCGTCGTTGCCGCCGTAGATAGCCACCGAGGAGAACGGCACATAGAAACCGAAGCCCTCCATCTGCTGGTCTATCTGCTGCGCCAGTTCGCGCGTGGGCGCCATAATGATGGCATTCAGTTTGTCAGGGTCATGGTCGTCGTAGGCGAGGTTGGTGAGGAGCGGCAAGATATACGCCGCCGTTTTTCCCGTACCTGTCTGAGCGCACGAGATTACATCTTTTCCTTCCAAGATAACGGGTATGGTTTTTTCTTGCACGGGGGTGCACGTGTCAAAGTGCATATCCCACAGCGCGTCTAATACATCGTCTGATAACGCTAATTCGTCGAAATACATAATAATACTCTATTCTCTAATCTCTTTTAGCCTGCAAAGGTACGCAAAATATCCCATTTTCGCAAATAATAGCCCTTCTCGTCTCAAAAAGCGCAGGGTTGGTTTGTGTATTTAAGATTTTTGATGTATCTTTGCAGTTGCAAAGTCCACGCAGGGTTGTTCGCACGGCGTAGCCTGCTACGGGGTGCCTGCGCCACGGGTGGGTTTTGCGGACATATTTATAAAGGCGTCTAATCACGCTTTGTTTCGAACTTATTGAAACTTCGCAACTTTCATTTATCGGATTCGGAACATTGCAACGTTGGATGTCCTCGGGATGTGTATCATCTCGCTTCATACATTTGTGCGCAGATTGGATTGTATCCGGTTTGAAACGCAGGTGTGTGTGGTGTGTACATATCTGCGTGGGCTTCGTGTTGCTTGTTTCTTCCGATAGGGCAATGCGAAGGCCTCAATAAGCGGAACAAGCAATGGCAAGGTCCGCGTTTTTTGTATATATGCAGTCGCGTATATACGCATACCCGGAAAACTAAACAGACACAAGTTCCGCAACCGACCAAGCACATTAGGCGCCAAAACCTAATGTGCTTTTGTTATGACGGATACAACTCTCCAACCGGCATTGGTAGCCATCAAGTGCCTTGTCTTCAACCACGAGCCCTATCTGCGTGATTGTCTCGAAGGCTTTGCCATGCAGCAAACCGATTTTCCGTTTGTGGCTATTGTTCACGATGATGCCTCGACAGACCACTCTGCCGACATCATTCGCGAATATGCTGCCAAGTACCCCGACATCATCCTGCCAATCTACGAGACCGAAAACCAATACTCCAAACAGGATGGCTCGCTTGGTCGTATTATGAATGCCGCTATCGATGCCACCGGTGCCAAATACATCGCCCTGTGCGAAGGCGACGACTATTGGACCGACCCGCATAAACTTCAAAAACAAGTTGATATATTGGAGTCAGACAATACACTAATGGCTGTAGTTACAGACACGTCTGTAGTGGATTACAATGGCAATGTGATTACCCCGAAACGGGGTAATATAGTTCAAAATAGTATGGAGGGCAGATATACACTGCGCGATTTTTTCGGACCGCCACAGCACGCCTACCCTACAGCATCCGTAGTGTATCGTAATGAGCATCAGCAAGAAATTAGGAGGATGCTGGCACATACGGCTAATGCGTATTTAGGGGATTGGACATTGTGGATAATCCTGCACACATTTGGAGATTTCTACTATTTGAATCAGGTTACTACTGCCTATCGCATAAACCCCACATCGGTTACACATACTTGCGACCGTATTGGTCGTGCGAAGGCACACCGCACAATATGTAATGCCATTGCGGACATTCTTCCGCCACAATATGCCGACATCAGTAATGATCTGCGGCATACCGATTGGGTATGGGTAAGTCTAGTGTTTGCCTACAAGCACGAACACAAATACCTTCATATGATCGGGGCTATGTTTATGGCACTTGTCAAGTGCCCAAAGGTTTTGTTTCAAAACATCTCACAAGGACTAAAACGCAGAATAAATCACCATCATGCCTGAACAACCCCAATACCCCGACCTCACTCCCGCACAGTTCGAGTACGAACTGCGCGACCATCGCAAGATGGCATATAATGAATATGTGCGTTTCCGAGAAGAACGCAAGGAGCATAAAATCGCCTTTGAATAGGTACAAGCGAAACGCACCCCTCTCTCACGCCTGTGGCACGCAATGATACAATACTTCCGTAACAGACAGAATGCCAAGCGTGAGCGAGAACTGTTGCTGCAATCGTCATTCCATGAATAGTATCAGCCAAATTTAGAACATTACACAACTTTTGGCTAAAATATAGCATACTATTTCAGCCAAAAGTTTGATATTTTAGCAAAATTGGCTAAACACGATTATGATTTAAGCACAAAAATAGCCTCCAACCTTGCGGAAGGAGGCTATTGGATTTATTTAAGTAACGTTTTACTTACTTAAAGCAAGGGCTACATTTACGGCGCAAGCCAATATAGACGGGTTGAGTCTCCTACGGAGCCTCGACCCTCCCTTGCTTTACTTACTTAAAGCAAGGGCTACATTTACGGCGCAAGCCACGGTGCAACCTACCATCGGGTTGTTACCGATACCGAGGAAGCCCATCATCTCTACGTGTGCGGGAACGGAAGACGAACCGGCGAACTGTGCGTCGCTGTGCATACGTCCCATTGTATCGGTCATACCGTATGAAGCAGGACCTGCTGCCATGTTATCGGGGTGCAAAGTACGACCTGTACCACCGCCGGATGCTACAGAGAAGTACGGCTTGCCTGCCTGGATACGCTCTTTCTTGTAGGTACCAGCCACAGGGTGCTGGAAGCGGGTTGGGTTGGTGGAGTTGCCTGTGATGCTGACATCCACATTCTCATGCCACATGATAGCCACACCTTCGCGTACATCATCAGCACCATAGCAGTTGACCTTGGCACGCGGACCATTGCTGTATGCCTTGCGGCGTACCTCTTTCAGTTCGCCCGTGTAGTAGTCGAACTCGGTCTGCACATACGTAAAACCGTTGATACGGCTGATAATCATGGCTGCGTCTTTGCCAAGACCGTTAAGGATGATGCGAAGCGGTTTCTTACGAACCTTGTTCGCCATCTCTGCGATTTTTATAGCACCTTCGGCTGCAGCAAACGACTCGTGGCCTGCGAGGAAGGCGAAGCACTCGGTGTCCTCGTGGAGCAGACGTGCTGCCAAGTTGCCGTGACCAAGTCCTACCTTGCGGTCGTCAGCCACGCTACCCGGGATACAGAATGCCTGCAGACCGATACCGATAGCCTCGGCAGCCTCAGCGGCGTTCTTGCAACCCTTCTTGAGGGCAATAGCACTACCTACCACATAAGCCCACTTGGCGTTCTCGAAGCAGATACGCTGCGTCTCCTCGCAAGTGAGGTAGGGGTCCAAACCATATTGCTCGCAAATTTGATTTGCTTCTTCAATGCTCTTGATACCATTGGCATTCAAGGCTGCCAAGATTTGCTTCTCGCGACGGTCTTGGCTTTCGAATTGTACGGGACGAATCATAGTCTTACTCCTTTCTTGGGTCAATAGATTTAACTGCGCCCTGCTCCTTGGTGGTGCGACCATAGGTGCCGGTTACTTGTTTGAGAGCCTCGTCAGCGGGTACGCCTTTCTTGATAGCATCCATGAATTTGCCCATGTGCACGTACTCGTAGCCGCAAATCTCGTTGTCCTCATCCAGATACTGCTTGGTGATATAGCCTTCGGTGAGTTGCAGATAACGTGCGCCCTTTGCCTTGGTGCTATAGAGGGTACCAGTCTGGCTGACCAATCCCTTGCCGAGGTCTTCCAATCCTGCGCCGATAGCCAAACCGCCCTCACTGAAAGCGGACTGGGTGCGACCGTAAACGATTTGGAGGAACAACTCGCGCATTGCGGTGTTGATAGCATCGCACACGAGGTCGGTATTCAGCGCCTCAAGGATAGTCTTGCCCGGCAGAATCTCTGCTGCCATAGCGGCCGAGTGGGTCATACCCGAGCAGCCGATGGTCTCCACCAACGCCTCTTCGATAACGCCGTCTTTTACGTTCAGACTCAGTTTGCATGCGCCTTGTTGGGGAGCGCACCATCCCACACCGTGGGTCATGCCCGAGATGTCTTTAATCTCTTTGGCTTTCACCCATTTGCCCTCTTCGGGAATGGGAGCCGGCCCGTGATGAGGACCTTTAGCCACCTGGCACATGTTTTGTACCTCTTTGCTGTAAATCATAACTTTTATCCGTGATATAAGTGTTAAACTACTTGTTACCTTAAATCAATATCAGACTGCAAAATTACGCTTTTATTTGCACATCTGCAAATTTTCCGTTACCTTTGCACGTAAATTAAATTTTTGTATTGTGAAGAAGTCAATTTTGTGCGCCCTCCTCTTGGGCGCGGTATCGTTGGCATGGGCTACCGAGCCCCGTTTCCGTGCCACGTGGGTGAGTAGCGTGAGCAATATCGATTGGCCTCAGAAAGATGCCGTCGGCAACGAGGACAAGCAAAAAGCCGATATGCTGCTGATGCTGGACGCCTTTCAGGAGATGCACCTGAACGCCATTGTTTTTCAGGTACGCCCCACCGCAGACGCCCTCTATCCGTCGCATTTCGAGCCATGGAGCGCATGGCTGACGGGAACGCAAGGCAAGGCTGCCGGATATGACCCGCTGGAGTTCGTTTGCGAAGAGGCACACAAGCGCGGCATCGATGTACACGTGTGGATAAACCCCTACCGCGTAACGATAGCAGGCGGCAAGATTGAAGACCTGGCAAGCACACACATCTTCCGTCAGCACCCCGAATGGTTCTGGAAATACGGCAAACAATGGTATTTCGAACCCGGTCTGGACGAGACGCGCGACTGGCTCTGCTCCGTAGTGGCGGAACTCGTTACCAACTACGATATCCAAGCCATCCACATGGACGACTATTTCTACCCCTACCCCATCAAGGGTGTCGCTCTGCCCGATTCGGCGTGCTTTGCCGCACATCCTCGGGGATATACCAATATTGAGGATTGGCGCCGCCACAACGTGGACCTTGCCATCCAGGATATTCACGAGACCATCCAACGTATCAAACCCAACGTTGAATTCGGCATTTCGCCTTTCGGTATCTGGCGTAACAAACAGAACGACCCGCGTGGCAGCGAAACCAACGGATTACAGAACTACGATGCGCTCTACGCGGACATATTGCTATGGATGGAGAAAGGTTGGATTGACTACGTGGTGCCACAACTCTATTGGGAGATTGGCAAAAAAGTGGCGGATTATGCCGTGCTGGCACGCTGGTGGGCGAAACATTCCTACGGCTGCAAGGTCTATATCGGTATGGCACCTTATAAATTAGGCGACCCCAAGGGTCCTGAAGCATGGCGCAACGGCAACGAGATTTGCCGCCAACTGCGTCTGAACGAGACCATCGAGGGTATCCAAGGCGAATGCTATTTCTCGGCACAGTCGCTCTTGCACAACAAGGCGGGCATCGCCGACAGTCTGCGTACCACGTTCTACCGGACGTACGTGTCGGCTCCAAGAAAATAAACAGATTGGTCAGAAACAGAAAGCGTCAGAGTTCGACTCTGACGCTTTCTTTGTGGAGGGTTTCGAAGACGGCGCGGACAAGGTCCTCGCTCAAGCCCTTGGAGGCTCCTAATTCCAAGTAGTGGTTCAGCACTTCCTGGTAACGCTGGGCTTGGATGACGGGCTCATCGTGCTCGCGCTTCCATTGCCCTATCTCGCGGGCAATGCCCACCCGCTGGCTGATGAGCAGCAACAACTGCTCGTCCACAGCGTCAATCTCTTTTCGTAGTACGGTTAGGTCTTTGGTCATAGTTGTTTACGTTTTATTCTATCTTTTTCTCTTTGTACGTATAGGTGACTGCTTCTGTCGGCGCGGACTCCCAGTTGTAGGATACCGTGATACTCAGAAAATCCATGTAATCAGGCACAGTCATTGTGGTGCCGTCGCCATATTTGGTCTTGACATTCTTGTCGGCTTTGGCTGCGGCATCCAAGATGGTCTTCTTTACTGATGCCTCGCTGCTTTGGGCTTTGAAGATGAGGGTTGTGGTTCCTGTTGCAAATTCTACCGCACCGGCAGCCTTCATTTCAGACATGAAGATGGCTTCGACATCGCTCTTCAAGGTCATGGCTTTCGAGAGGTTTTCCATACTGCCGCTCGTGCCGAAATCGGCAATTGCGCTTACGGAAACATCTTTTGAGACAACCTCACCGCATCCGGTGAGACCAAACAGCACCACTGCTGCAGTGGCTACTGCAAAGAAAATCTTTTTCATTACCTTTGTATCAATTACTTGTTACGTTTGTTTGAATTATCTATGGGTTTGTTTATGCTTTTTTGTCGCGCAACAACACCACAAAGGTTGCCTATCCCTTGCGTATGGGTTGCGTATCCCTTGCTGAATTGTTGCGCGAAAGTTGCCGGTTGGTTGCTTAACTATTTTAACTTAGCACGAGTGGGGCGTGGTCGGCTGGTGCCGATAACGACGCGAGACGATAAGGAGTTCTACTCAGCCCACAGGGCTTCGTTGTCGCTACGGCACTCAGTGTGCTGCGCACACCTGCCTTACGATTCACGTCCCCACAATCATAGTTACTTCTTCAAAGCGGCGATGGACTCGCGGAGGGAGGCGATACGGGCTTCGGCATCGGCTTTTTTCTTGCGCTCGAGTTCGACCACTTCGGGTTTGGCGTTCTGAACGAAACGCTCGTTGCCGAGTTTAGCCATTACGCCGCGCAGGAAACCCTCCTGATGCTGCAGGTCGGCTTCAAGTTTCTTCAGTTCGTCCTCTACGTTGATAAACTTGTCTAATGGCACACTATACTCGGTGGTTCCCACGATGAACGACGCTGCGCCTGCCGATTTCTCCACGTTGCCGACTGCTACCTCGCAACTGCCAAGTTTCTCAATCAGCGCACGGATAGCCGAAGCAGTTTCCGCCGTGGTATTGACCGTCAGCACCTCCTTGAGCGGGATATTCTTGCTCGCGCGGATATTACGGACGTTGGAAACCACTTGTTTCAAGTTTTCGACATCAGCCAGCAGGTGTTCGTCGGGAGCAGCAAAAGCAGCCAACGGAGCCACCATAATGCTCTCGCCCTCTTTGCGCTCGGCGATGTTCTGCCACAGTTCTTCCGTGATGAACGGCATAAACGGGTGGAGCAAACGGAGCATCTGGTCGAAGAAGAAGAGCGTTTTCTCATAGGTGGTGCGGTCGATAGGCTGCCCGTAGGCGGGCTTAATCATTTCGAGATACCACGAGGAGAACTCGTCGCAATAGAGTTTGTAGATAGCCATCAGGGCTTCGCTTAAGCGATATTTACTGAACAGGTCAGCCACCTCATTGGCGGTCTTTGCCAACTGCGACTCGAACCATTCGACAGCCACGCGCTCGCTTTCGGTCTGCGCTTTGTCGGCTACCTCCCAGCCTTTGACCAAGCGGAAGCAGTTCCAAATCTTGTTGCAGAAATTGCGCCCCTGTTCGCACAGGCTCTCGTCGAAGAGAATGTCGTTGCCAGCAGGTGCGGCAAGCATCATACCCATACGCACGCCGTCGGCACCGAAACGCTCTATGAGGTCGAGCGGGTCGGGACTGTTGCCGAGCGATTTGGACATCTTGCGCCCGAGTTTGTCGCGCACGATACCCGTGAAATAGACATGGCGGAACGGCATCTTGCCCATATATTCATAGCCCGCCATAATCATACGCGCCACCCAGAAGAATATGATGTCGGGCCCCGTAACGAGGTCGTTGGTGGGGTAGTAGTAATTGATTTCCTTGTTGTCGGGGTGCTCGATACCGTCGAACAGCGAGATAGGCCACAGCCACGACGAGAACCACGTGTCGAGGGCACCTTCGTCCTGTACGTAGTTGCCTTCGGGTTTGGTCTCCGAAACGACAATCTTGTCGGCGGGGTAGTCCTCCAAACCGGTCTGTGCGAGGATGTCCGCGTCGTAGTAGGCGGGTATGCGGTGTCCCCACCAGAGTTGGCGCGAGATACACCAATCCTTGATGTTCTCCAGCCAGTTGCGGTAGGTGTTCTTGTATTTGGCGGGGTAGAAGACGATGTCATCGTTCATCACGGGCGGCAGGGCGATGTCGGCAAAATGCTGCATACGGATGAACCACTGCAGCGAGAGGCGCGGCTCGATAGGCACGTTGGTGCGCTCGGAGTAGCCCACTTTGTTGTCGTAGTCCTCCACTTTCTCCACCAAACCGAGTGCCTGCAAATCCTCGACAATCTGCTTGCGGCAGTCGAAGCGGTCCATACCGTGGTATTTAGCCACGTTGGGACGGAGTTCGTCCTCCACGGTATCCATATTGAGGTGGGCATCGGGGGTGAAGATATCAATAGTCTTGAGGTTGTATTTCTGCCCGAGAGCGTAGTCGTTCACATCGTGTGCAGGCGTTACTTTCAGACAGCCCGTACCGAAACCGATTTCCACGTAGCGGTCTTCGATGATAGGGATGACGCGCCCGACACCCGGCACGATGACATGCTTGCCGCGCAGCCACTGGTTCTTCTCCTCCTTGGGGTTGATGCACACGGCTATATCGCCGAAGATAGTCTCTGGGCGGGTGGTAGCCACTACCGCATAGTCAGCACCCGTCTCGGGATTCGTAACCCCCGGTTCGGCTACTTTGTAGCGCAGGTAGTAGAACTTGCTATGCTCGTCGTGGTAGATAACCTCCTCGTCCGAGAGTGCCGTCTGACGCTCGGGGTCCCAATTGACCATACGCAAACCTCTGTATATCAGCCCTTTCTTATACAGGTCGCAGAATACATGAATCACGGCTTTGGAGCGCGTCTCGTCCATGGTGAACGATGTGCGGTCCCAATCGCATGAGCAACCGAGTTTGCGCAGTTGCTTGAGGATGATGCCTCCGTGTTCGTCTGTCCAATCCCACGCATGCTTGAGGAATTGGTCGCGGGTCAGGTCCGATTTGTTGATACCTTGTTCTTTGAGGCGTTTGATTACTTTCGCCTCGGTGGCAATCGACGCATGGTCGGTACCCGGCACCCAGCAGGCGTTTTTGCCTTCCAAGCGTGCGCGACGCACGAGAATATCTTGTATTGTCTCGTTCAGCACGTGTCCCATGTGGAGTACACCCGTTACATTCGGCGGCGGAATAACCACCGTAAACGGCTCTCTGCCGTCGGGTTCGCTGTGAAAAAGTTTGTTGTCAAGCCAATACTGATACTGGCGTGCTTCGATGTCGGTAGGATTATATTTCGATTCCATTCTGTTTGGAGTTTGTATTCGAATTCATTTGCAAAAAGCCTACAAAATTACGACAAAATTATGGTATCTGCAAATCCAATGTACATTTTGCACCCCAAAGACCTGCTTGCTATTTGGTCAAATTTATGTATCGGCGCAGGTTTACCTTGTAGGCAATAATGGCATCGGTCAGGTTGTTTTCGGCTTGGAGAAGCGAGGCTTGGGCGGTGAGCAGGTCGGTAATAGTACCCATACCCGCGCGGTAGTTCACGCCCGAAAGGCGGTAATTCTCACGCGCAATATCTACGGCGTGGCGGTTCTCGCTTACCAACGAATACGCCTCCACCATATTGTCGTATGCCTGCTGCGTGCGCAGTTCTAACAGTTCGTTGGTGTTCTGCTCCTCCAAGCGTGCCTGCTCTACGGCAATATTGTCCTCACGAATCTTGTGTCCTGTCTCCCACCAGTCTGTCAGCGGCACGGACACGGTAACAAACACCGCCCCGTTGCCTGTCTTGCTGCCAAGTCCATCGCGCAGGAAGTTAGCCTGCATATTGCTGTAGCCGTAGTGTGCTCCGACTGCCACTTGTGGCAAGGCGTCTGCTATGTCCATACGGCGTTGCAGTTCGACAGCACGCACTTGGAGGGAAAGTAAAGAAGATTCTATAGATTTCCCCTCTTCCACTTTCAGAGGAGGGGCTTGCAGAGCGGAATCCGCTTGTATCGTTTCAAATTTAACGCCATCCAACCCGTCCCCTATTTGGACAGGATATGTCTTGCCTAAGGATTGCCACAATGCCCTTTTTGCCAAAGCCAAGCCGTTATCCAACTGAATCTGCGTGCGCTGGATTTCGGACTGACGCAATTCCACTTGCAGCAGGTCGGTTTGCAGGGCAAGTCCCGCATTGACAGCCACTTGCACGGTGCGGTGGACGGTATCAAGCAAAGCCGTATAGGTCTGCAAAGTGTTCTGTTTCTCGGTCAGCCCGACGACCAACCAGTAACTCTCCTCCACCTGTTCCAGCAGGTCGCGCTCGGTGATCTCGGTTTGCAGTTTGGCAGCCTCCACACCCACTTTGGCTAATTGATTGCCCGCCACAATCTTGCCGCCCATATAGACGGGTTGCAATGCCGTAATACCTGCCAGGTAGCCGTATTGGAAGAGCGAAAGGGTATTATCCAATCCTAACGCTGCACCATAATTGCCGTAGAGCGTGGTGAGCAGGTCTCGCACAGAAGCATTGCCGACATCTTCGATGCCCACCTCCACCATCGGGTGCAGACTATGATAGCCCATAGCCGTGGCTTTCACCTGCGGGAAATAGTTGGTAAAGGCTTGGTTCTTCACCTGTTGCGCTTTGTCTATATTCAACTCCGCCCGACGCAATTCCTTGTTGTTCCGGCGTGCAAGCGAGAGACAGGAATCGAGAGAGAGTAACGACTCCCCATGCCCCGACTCCCCCGCCCCCCTCAAGAGCACCCCACTACGCATCGCTTGTGGGGACCCCGCCAAAGAGGGGGTACTCTGAGTTGAATCTGTTTTTACTTGAGCACCGGCTTGTATTATTGGCATCGCCATCACGGCGAGAGCCAACAGACTTTTCAGTTTTAGGTTTTTCATACGTTTCTTTGTACCTATACAAGACTAATACATTATAATTCAATCGTTTGCGGCTTCACTTCCATATCATGCGAAGCATACACACCTACGCAGTCGGGCGAGAGGCTCTGTTCGCGTATCCATTGCAGCGACTGCCGTTGCGCCTGCCTGTCGGTGGCAATACCCGAGGTTATCATCTCCTCCCATGAGCGGCGTGCATAGCCGCCATCGGCACACAGCAACACAAAACGCCCTTGCGCATTGCGGATACGTACCGCACACAAGCCTTCCGAGTGTCCAGGGATATTGATTAGCACAATACTGCCGTCACCAAACAGGTCAAAAGAGTGGTTGGCAGGACCTTCCGTGCCGTTCCAGTCAAAAGTCCGCAAAGCGATACTGCTCCACCAGCGTGGCTGATAGCGCACACGGTTCACCAACCCGCCACGCTCCGCGAAACGCAGTTCCGCCGAAGAACAGAGGATATGCTTGGCGTGCGCCACTCCGTCCAATCCGTTAGCGTGGTCGCAGTCCAAGTGCGTCAGTAAGACAAAGTCCAAGTCGCTGTCTTTCAGCCCTATGGTATGCAGTTGCTCGCCTACGCTTTGCCCTGCGGGCAGCACGCCTTGGTTGCACAGATAGAGCGGCAGGCTGCCGAGAGAGCGTATCTGCGCCCGCCGGTCGAATGTCCCCTGCGGGCTCATCGTGCGGCTCCAGCCTGTATCTACAAGAATTCGCCCTTTGGGATGCTCAATCAGGTAGCAGAACACGGGCAACCACAGCCATTTCCTGTGCGGAGTGGTCAAGCCCATGGCTTTCAGTACACCGCAATCGCCGCCGAAAGGCAGATAGGGCGATACGCACACATCGCCCGTATGCAAAATATGGATTTTTATCTCGCTCATTTATATTCAAAACAGACTTTTTTCGCGGTGCTGTTGCTCCAAATGCAGGAGGTATCTCTTGGCATCCAATCCTCCGCCGTAGCCCGTGAGCGAATGGTCGCTGCCGATCACGCGATGGCACGGCGCAAAGATGGAAATGGCGTTTGCCCCGTTGACATTGGCTACTGCCCGCACTGCCTTGGGCATACCTATCCGCGCCGCCATTTCGCCATACGAAACCGTTTCGCCATACGGAATACGCAGCAGGTCGTTCCACACTTTCTTTTGGAAATCCGTCCCTATAAACAGCAACGGCACCTCAAACGCCTTGCGCTCTCCCACAAAATACTCGTCCAATTGCCTTGCCGCCGTTTCGAGTACCGCCGATGTCCCTTCCTGCATTTCGGCACGGAGCAGGCGCACCAGCCGCCTGTCCACAAAGTCCCTGTGTTTCTCCACCTGCCAGTCGCAGAGGCAGAGTTGCCCCTCAAGGGAGCCTAACCGTAATTCCCCGCAAGGGGAAACATAGCGTTGTACAATAATGTGGCGCTCCGATTCCATAGTCTTATATAGATTTTGTTCCTTATATTTGTTTCACGGCGCAAAAGTACTGCTTTTTTATGATACGTGCAAGCGATTACTTACAGTTTTGTAAAATTATCATATCTATAACACAAAAAGTGCCCATAAGTACACTACTTATGAGCACAAGAACTTGGATTCTCACAGCGTGGATTGCTATTCCACTCCGTACACTTCGCGATGGATAGTGCGAACAACAGAAGAGAAATCTGTAGCAAGATTCAGTCCGTCAGACGCCATCAAAAGCATCGGAAGGGTATTGCCTTCGGGACGATAGGAGGGCTGCACATAATCGTACCCCTCCCACAAGTGCATGCCATTGCGGCGATAGAAGCCTATACGCCTTCTACTGATTTCGTTGTCAGGCATTTCCACCTCAAAGACAAGCGGTTTGCCTATATATGCCAAGACTGCGGGCAGAATACGACTGCCATATCCTTGGTTGCGACATACGGGGTCGGTAGCAAAATGTTCACCATAACAATACGCCCCAAAATCCCAACAGGTGAAGAAACCTACCGGTTGTCCGCCATCTTCTGCCAACATACAACGGAAAACCGGATTGCAATCCACATTATGTCTCTGCGCGACGAGGTCGCGACGCTCATCTTCGGGAAAAGCAGACACAAAGAGCCGCTCCACAAAAGAATAAGCAGAGTCAGCAGTACGGATTTGGCGCAATGTTATCGAAGGCAATTCCATATATCACAACCTAAATGCGAGATTAACTAACGAATCATGTCGCAGCCCATGTAGGGTTGCAGGGCGGCAGGGATACGGATACCTTCCTCGGTCTGGTTGTTCTCCAAAATGGCGGCTACGATACGCGGAAGGGCAAGGGCTGAGCCATTGAGTGTATGGCAAAGGGTGACTTTCTTGTCCTCTGTGCGGCGGTAACGGCAATGGAGACGGTTAGCCTGGTAGGTGTCAAAGTTGGACGTAGAGGAAACCTCCAGCCAACGATGCTGCGCCTCGGAGTAAACCTCAAAGTCGTAGCAGAGTGCCGCTGTGAAACTGATGTCCCCGCCACAGAGACGGAGAATACGGTAAGGCAGTTCGAGTTTCCTGAGCAATCCCTCTACGTGGTCAAGCATCTCTTGATGCGATACGGCAGAGTGCTCGGGCGTGTCGATACGTACAATCTCAATCTTGCTGAACTCGTGGAGACGGTTCAAGCCGCGGACGTCTTTGCCATAGGAGCCCGCTTCACGGCGGAAGCACTCGGTGTAGGCGCAGTTCTTGATTGGCAGTTGGCTCTCATCAAGTATCTCGTCACGGTAGAGGTTGGTGACAGGCACTTCGGCTGTGGGTATGAGGTAGAGGTCATCCACTTCGCAATGGTACATCTGCCCCTCTTTATCAGGCAGTTGTCCCGTGCCGTAGCCGCTGGCAGCATTCACCACCGTGGGGGGCATGATTTCGGTGTAGCCCGCCTTGGCAGCCTCTGCGAGGAAGAAATTGATAAGGGCGCGCTGCAGGCGTGCACCCTGACCTATATATACAGGGAAGCCTGCGCCCGAGATTTTGACACCAAGGTCAAAGTCGATGAGGTTGTACTTCTTTGCCAGTTCCCAGTGGGGCAGTTTCTCGCTATCGGCAATACGCTGTTGTGCGATAGCCTCATCGGCATCAGCAGGCCAGTCGCGGAGAGCCACAGGCTTGCCCGCAGCCAAAGAGTCGATGACGGCCTGGTTGGGCCAGTTGCCCATCTTGACGGCGAGATTGTCTTCCGCGCCGTTGCCTTCGGGCACGATGTCGTAAGGCACATTAGGAATAGTAAGGAGCAGATTGGTGAGGGCTGCTTCCGCCTCCGCCATCTCATGGTCGTAGGCAGCGATACTCTGCTTGAGGGTACCCGTCTGCGCCTTGGCGGCTTCCGCCTCCTCACGTTTGCCCTGCGCCATGAGTGCGCCGATGGATTTGGAAATCTTGTTCATCTCAGCGGCAGCGGCATCCTTCTTCTGCTGCGCCGTCTTGCGCGTGGTATCAAGTGCAACGGCTTGGTCAATCGCCTCGCGTGCACCTTGGAAATGCTTCTTTTCGAGACCGGCAATGATATGCTCGCGGTCATCGTATATTTGCTTGAGAGTCAGCATGATTATTTAAGTAATAAGTAATAGTTAATAGTTAATAACAACAATTCTCCTACCGAAGAAGCCGAAGCCCTTTCGGTAGGAGAACGTAGTATGTATTCTCTCGCCGATTAAGCCTCAGCAATCGGCTGGATTGAGACGTAGGATTTGTTGTTGCGCTTGCGGGTGAACGTTACAACGCCGTCCGTGAGAGCGTAGAGCGTGTGGTCGCTACCCATACCCATATTCTCGCCCGGGTTGTGGACGGTACCGCGCTGGCGAACGATGATGTTGCCCGCTTTGGCAAATTGACCACCCCAGATTTTAACGCCTAATCGTTTGCTTTCTGATTCACGGCCGTTCTTGGAACTACCGACACCTTTCTTATGTGCCATAATCTTTTCCTTTCTTCTACTTTAGTTGGTTAGACATTAAGCCAATACAATCTCCTTAACAACGAGGTTAGTCAAGTCCTGACGATGGCCGTTGAGTTTGCGGTAGCCTTTGCGGCGTTTCTTGTGGAAAACGAGAATCTTCTCGCCACGGCACTCGTTGTCAAGCACCTCGCAAACCACCTTCGCCCCTGCTACAACGGGAGCACCTACTTTGATTTCGCCGTCGTTGTCCACGAGCAGCACTTTGTCGAACGTAACCGTTGCGCCCTTCTCAGCGTCCATACGGTTGACGAACAATTTCTTGCCGGCTTCCACTTTGTACTGGTAGCCCTGCATTTCTACAATTGCGTACATTATCACAATGATTTAATAATTCACTCGGTTGGGCGAGTTGCTGAACCATTCAGCAGCGCTTCTTAGGAGCCCATTAGCCGAAAAAGCGTGCAAAGGTACGACTTTTTGTTGAAATACGCAAATATCCAGGCGTTTTTTCAATAAAATACCGATAAAGATATGGAAAAGGTACGGCAAACCCACGGCATCCTCTCAACGAAGTACCGATGAAGTTCCGATGAAATACCGATGAAGTACCGATGAAGTACCGATGGAGACAGCCGGCAAACCCGAGGCAAGTATGAGGGAAAAACAGGAATATATGCCCAGTGAGGAAGACAAGAGGCGCAAAGAGAGGAATGGTTTTGCACGGTTTTTGTGGGAATGGCGGCGTTGAACAAAAATACAAAGACTATGCGATTGATTAAAAACCCATGGACGGGCATTGAAGGATACGACTGCTTCGGGTGCTGCCCGACCAATCCGATAGGGCTGAAGATGCACTTCTACGAGGAGGGCGATGACGTGGTGTCGCTGTGTCGTCCGAGCGAGAACTACCAATCGTGGAAAAACACGTTACACGGTGGTATTCAGGCAGTTCTATTAGACGAGATATGCGGGTGGGTGGTATTCCACAAGTTGCAGTTGTCGGGCGTGACCGCCAAGATGGAGACGCGCTACAAGCATCCCGTGTCCACAGTACAACCTTATATCGAGATGCGCGCGAGGCTGAAAGAGATGCACCACAACATTGCCGTAGTGGCAGGCGAAATACGCAGCAGCGAGGGCGAAGTATTGGTGGAATGTACCTGCACGTACTTCACATTCAAGCCTGAAAACAGCCCGTCGGAAGTACCATACTGCCCAACAGAACTTATCGGAGACGACGTCACGAAAAAAGAGATACTCCAAACTCTTTGCTAAGTCAGTCTCTCATATACATCTCTCTAAGGGCATAGAAATCAGGTTCTTCCGCAAGTATCTCGCGGCATTTCCTGACGGCAGCCTCACGGCTTTGCGTCTTCTCAATGGATTGAACCAGAGTGAGTTGCACCGCGCGCACGTTCCACAAATAAGGGGATGCGCCTTGGGCATGGTAGAGACTGTCGGCGGCTTGGTAGTGCCGGAGGGCGTCGTGTTTGCTGCCAATGGGGCTGTAGAACTCGACATTCCCTTTCATAGTTTGGGCAAGCGGGTTGCCGACGTCGGCGGACAGGGCGCGACTGACTTCGGAATAGATGAGTTTGCTGAGTTTGGCGAACTGCCAATGGTTGAGCGACAGTTCGTAACTATGGGTGCTTGCCTTGTAGGCGAAATAGGCGGCTTCGGGGAGTTGCGGATGCAGGGTCTCGAGGTTCGCCTCGAAGTCCGTGAGCAGTCGGCGGGCGTTGTCCTGCTTGATGCTGATGGCATACGCCACGTAGCCGTACTGGTAGTTGAGGTAGCGCAGTTGCTCGTCGAGAGGGGCTTGGGCGAAGTCTGTGGAGGTGAGGTATGCCTCCCAAACATGCATGTCGCGATTGAGGTAGGCACGATATAATTGTTGGTCCGAGTACTGCCCGAAGCAAGTACCCGAACCAAACATTATTATACTGATTATCAGTAGTATGGCGCGTATCATTATTGATGCTCAAGCATGAGCGTGCGGGTAGGCTGGTCGCAGACTTCGGACGGACCGTAGTACTGGATAGGCCCCGAGTAGATGTAACTCAGATTGGGGTCTGCCCACTCGGCACGATGTGCAGCAAAGTACTTGAACGGCTTGCCGTTGAGGTCCACAAGTGCCTTTTGGATAACGGGCTTCATCTTGCCGTTGCGGCGCTCCATGTTCATCATCATGGTGATAGGCACACCGCCTGCAATCCACTCGGCAGCAGGCTTCGTGAGGTTGCGGACGATGGACATATAGCCCGTCTTGCCGGCAGCGATGAGGTGCGTAGCCGTCACGCCGAGGCTGTAGCAGTAGTCGGCATCAAAGTTGCTCGGGATAGCGCAACGCCCTTCGTAGCCGAAGAAGTGGTTGAGAGCGGCGAACTTGCCCTTGTACACACCTGCTGCTTTGAGTTGGGCGAGGCGTTTGCCCACCATCTCGATGAGCAGTTTCTCGGTCTCGATTTGGCTGACAAGCACGTTTCCGTGGGGGTCGCGGTCGAGGGTCAACTGACGCGCGATGCCTTTCGGCAGCGAGCGGTAGAGTTCGCACGATGCGGGCGAAAGCATGGATTTCACGTACTCGCGCTTGGCGTCGTCGCCTTCGAGAGAGGCGAAATCGTCGTTCTGTGCGAGCATGTCGTTGAGTTCCTGAATGAGGACACGCATAGCGGGAATGAACTCGATGAGGCCCTCGGGGATGAGGATGCTACCGAAGTTCAGACCGGCATTCGCACGGTCCACGATAACCTCCACAATCTGCTCCACGACGTCATTGAGGGTCATGTTTTTGGCTTCCACTTCCTCGGAGATGAGGCAGATATTCGGCTGGCTCTGGAGAGCGCACTCGAGGGCGATATGGCTGGCGCTGCGACCCATCAGACGGATGAAGTGCCAGTATTTCTTGGCGGAATTGGCGTCACGCTGGATGTTACCAATCAATTCGGAATAGACTTTGCATGCGGTGTCGAAACCGAATGAGGTCTCAATCATTTTGTTTTTGAGGTCACCGTCGATGGTTTTGGGGCAGCCGATGACCTGAATGCCGCATTTTTTCTGCAGATAGTACTCGGCGAGGACGCAGGCGTTGGTGTTGGAATCGTCACCGCCAATGATGACGATGGCCTTGATACCCAACTTGTTGCAGACCTCGATGCCGTTGTCGAACTGCCATGTCTCTTCCAGTTTGGTACGCCCCGAACCGATGATGTCGAAGCCGCCGGTATTGCGGTATTCGTCAATCACCTCCTTGGTCAGTTCGGCGTATTTGCCCTCAATCAGACCACTCGGACCGCCCAGAAAACCGTAGAGTTTGCTCTCAGGATTGAGACGTTTGAGGGCATCGAACATACCGCAAATCACGTTGTGTCCGCCAGGGGCCTGACCGCCCGACAGGATGACACCCACGTTCATCGGCATGTTCTCGATGTCGCCCGCCTTGCCTTGGGTGAACTCAATCACGGGCATGCCGTATGTATTGGGGAACAACTCCTTTATCTCGGCTTGATTAGCCGCAGATTCTGTCCTTTCGCCTTCCACCAGGCGCACATGACCGCGCAGAGCAGCGGGCATCTTCGGCTGATACGAAGCACGTGCCACCTGCAACGGACTCTTCAACATTGTCATAATTCTCTTTTGTTTATTGATTTAACTAATACCTTTATTCGATTCCTTTTGATGACGGTTGTGTCATTCGCACACCATCCAAATATGCCACAAAATTACATATAAAAAATGGAACCTCCTAATTTTTCGGGACAAAACGGATAATTGTATTGTGCATTTCGCAAAAAAGCAGTATCTTTGCAAGCTCAACAAGAGCGTAAAAAACGTGATTTTTGAAGCGATATGAATGAATTTTTAGAGACAGAAGAGCAGGTTCTCAAGATGCTGAAGACGGTGTTTGACCCTGAGATACCTGTTAATATATACGACCTTGGACTTATCTACCGCATTGACCTGCCCGGCGACGGCACATGCAATATTGACATGACGCTCACGGCTCCCGGTTGTCCCGCAGCAGATTTTTTGGTGGAAGATATTAAACAAAAAGTAGGCTCGGTGGAGGGCATCACGACAGTAAACGTAAACATCGTCTTCGAACCCGAGTGGAACAAAGACATGATGTCCGAAGAGGCCAAGTTGGAACTCGGATTTATGTAGAATTTCCTGGGCATGGTTTACTTTCTCTCGGATGCGCATTTGGGGTCCCGTGCAGTGGAGAACCCTGGCGAACACCAAGCCCGCTTGGTGGCGTTGTTGCGCACCATGGCGGAGGATGCCACGGCTATCTACCTCCTCGGCGACATGTTCGATTTCTGGTACGAGTACCTCTGGCGCGACCCTGACAAAGAAACCTACCGCCCCTTCCTTACCACCCTCCGAGACCTTACGAACCGCGGCATAGAGGTGCACTATTTCATTGGTAATCATGATATTTGGACATTCGGATGGCTTGCCCGCGAAACGGGGGTCCATATCCACCGCACGCCCATAACCACTACTATCTGTGGCAAATCCCTCTACCTTGCACACGGCGACGGCATCATACCTTCCGGCTACCTGCAGACGCTCCCCGCGCCTGTCCGCAAGAAGATTCGCAACTTCATTCGCCTGCGGGCATTCTTTCACAACCCAATCTCGCAGACCCTCTTCCGCCTCATGCCGCCGAGCCTCGGCAACCGTTTCGGCTACGAGTGGGCGCGCCGCAGCCGCATGAAAGAACTGGCGCACCCTTGCCCCTACAAAGGCGAGAACGCCGAAGAGTTGGTCCTCTTCGCCAAGGAACAGGAGCAACTCGGCAACCATCACGACTATTACATTTTCGGACATCGGCACATCGACCTCGATCTGATGATAGCACGCCACACGCGCGTCGTTATCCTCGGCGACTGCTGGCGGTTGTGGACCTATGCCCGCATGGACGAACAAGGAAATATCACATTATGCACACAAGAGCAGAACAATTAGCGGCATTTGACCGCCTGCTGACCGTCATGGACGAACTCCGCGAGAAATGCCCGTGGGACCGCAAACAGACTTTCGAGAGTCTGCGTCAGAACACCATCGAAGAGACCTACGAACTCGCCACCGCCATCATGCGTCATGACATGAATGAGATAAGCAAGGAACTTGGCGACGTGCTCCTGCACGTCATCTTCTACGCCAAGATAGCCAGCGAAACGGGGGATTTCGACATAGCCGATGTATGTAATCGGCTGTGCGACAAACTCATATTCCGTCACCCGCACGTATATGGCGACGAGGCTGCCCGCAACGCCGAGGAAGTCAGCCACTTGTGGGAGCAGGTGAAACTGCGTGAGAAAGGCGGCAACAAGACTGTCCTCAGCGGCATCCCCGACAGCCTTCCCGCTCTGGTCAAGGCATACCGCATACAGGACAAAGTGGCGAATGTCGGCTTCGATTGGGAGAAACGCGAAGATGTCTGGGCAAAAGTCAAGGAAGAAATCGCCGAATTTGAGGCGGAAGTGTCAAATATGGACGCCGAGAAAGCCACCGAGGAGTTTGGCGATGTGCTGTTCGCGCTTGTGAATGCCGCACGCCTCTACAAGATTCGCCCCGACAATGCGTTGGAGAAGACGAACCTCAAGTTCATGCACCGTTTCAACTACATCGAGGAGCAAGCCAAGGCGCAGAACCGCCGCATAGAAGATATGACACTTGACGAAATGGAGGACTTGTGGCAGGAAGCGAAACAATTTGACCACGAGTAAAGATATGTAAATCAATAGAGATGAAGCGAGTTGTTTTATTTTTCGGACTTATTGCCGGTTTGGTATTTTCCGCACAAGCCATTGACAGACAGGCTATTGCAGACACATTGACTGCAATGGCAAAGGAACGGGCATACGTGGCTCCAGTGAGCGTGAACCGTATTCGTGTGCGGAACAACAGTGTGAGCGTTTATACCAACAAGACGTTGAGCCAAGTATCACTGAGCGATGAAGACATAAACAATATCCGACTGATTGTCAGCCAGTTGGTATTTGGAAACAACAATGGCAAGGTGAGTATCTATACCGACGGCTATGAGTTGAGCGAGTTGGTGACTGCCCGCTATCGTCATCGCCCGAAGAGCGAACGATACACATTGGAGAGCGGCACACCATGGGTTAGCAATCAGTCGCGCGCGTACGCTACCAATAAAGGGTTGGAAGGCAAACACATAGCCTTGTGGGGCAGCCATGGCCGCTACTACAGCCAAGACCAACAGACATGGCTTTGGCAACGCGCCAAACTATGGACGACGGTGGAGGATGTCTATACGTCGTCATACGTGCAGCCGTTCCTGGTGCCAATGTTAGAGAACGCAGGTGCGATAGTGATTCAGCCGCGCGAGCGGGACACGCAGGTGCGCGAACAGGTGGTGGACGAGACGGAAGCCGTAGTGGTAGGTACGCCTGTGTTTGCCCGCGCAGAAGGTGCAGGTTGGGGACACCCGTCGGCACCGCTATTAGAGGGGCAGAACCCTTTCCACATGGGACATTATGCCGTTGCAGAATCGGAAACCAAAAGCAATTCGGAATTGAAATATATACCCAGTTTGGAAGAAGGCGAGTATGCGGTGTATGTGTCGTACAAAACCCTGCCGACCAGTACGGACAAGGCACGATACACGGTAGTGCACAAGGGGCAGAAGACGGTGTACAACGTCAACCAACGCATGGGGGGCGGCACATGGGTATATTTGGGCACTTTTGCCTTCGGCAGCAACAAAGAGCAAAACTACGTAAGCCTGACCAACGAGGACGGTTGCGGGCAAGTGGTGACTGCCGATGCTGTGAAATTCGGTGGTGGAATGGGCAGCGTAGCCCGCTATCCACAACCTGATGCGATAGCGAATGTGCCTTCGTCAAAAGCCTTGCCGAAAACGCATGCCACAGAAGTGGATAGTGTGCAAATGATTCATAGCCAACAACTTGCTACTACAAGCGGCATGCCACGTTACTTGGAGGGCGCACGCTATTGGATGCAGTATTCGGGTATTCCGGATAGCATCTACAACCACACACACAGCCACAACGACTATATCGACGACTACGCTTCACGCGGCAAATGGGTGAACTACATGGCAGGCGGTAGTGTGTCCAACCCCAACGAAGACGGATTGGGCGTGCCTGTGCATATGAGTATGGCATTTCACACAGATGCGGGTGTCATCAAGGGGGGCGACACGATTATCGGCACCCTGATGATTTACACCAACCACGATGACGACAACAACAAGATGTATCCGACAGGCAAAACGCGTCTGGCAGCACGCGACTTGGGCGACTATGTGCAGACACAGATTGTGGAGGATATGCGCGGTAACGCTCCTGCATGGATGCGACGCCAATTGAACAACTCGTCATACGCGGAAGCCCGATACCCGAAAGTGCCCGCATTCCTGTTGGAACTGCTGTCGCACCAGAGTTTCAATGATATGCAATACGGATTGGACCCGCGTGTAAAATTCACCATCTCGCGCGCGATATACAAAGGTATATTGAAATTCATGCATGAACAATACGGAACTGCATACGTTGTGCAGCCATTACCCGTACAACAGATGCGCGTGCAACGCACAGGCAATCAGTTGGATATGAGTTGGGCAGCCACCACGGATACGTTGGAACCCACGGCACAGCCCACCTACTACGTGGTCTATACGCGCACCGATGACGGCGACTGGGATAATGGCGTGAAAGTGACGGCTCCGCGATACACTATCAAGGCGCAGACGGGTACCCGATATGATATGCGTGTGGTGGCAGGTAATGCAGGTGGTGTAAGCCTGCCCAGCGAGACCCTTTCGACATATATCGCAGAGAATGAGAAAGGGAATGTGCTGATAGTGAACGGCTTTACCCGTGTGAGCGGTCCGGATTGGTTTGCTGACAGCACCTACAAAGGCATACAGCCGCAAGCACAGGCGGTGCCATACGGGAAAGATTTATCGTATATCGGCGAAGTGTATGAGTCGGACAGCCGTCTGCCTTGGGTGAGTGATGACGAAAGCGGTTGGGGCATGTGCTACAGTGACCAACAAGCCGTACTGACCGCCGGCAACACCTTTGATTACGTGTGCATGCACGGGCGCGCGCTCGCACGCGAAGGTTACTCATATGTGAGCAGCAGTATGGCGGCATTAGACAGCATCAGGGACTGCGACATGGTGGATGTGATACTCGGCAAACAGAAGACCACTGTGCTGGGCAAGGATACAAGTTTCCACTGTATGCCGCAAGAGTTGCAAAAGGCTCTGACAAACTATTTGGGACATAGAGGACGGCTACTGCTGTCGGGTGCCTATATCGCAAGTGACATGCAAGACGCAAATGACAAGGCGTTTATAACCGACCAGTTGCACTACAAAGCACGCGGCACACATGCCTCACAGACAGGTCGTGTGAGGATAGAACGCGAATTGCCCACAGACACCCATACTTTCCGCACAACACCCAATGCGGAGTGCATCCACACAGAGAACCCTGACGGGCTGATGCCCGCGGGGGACAATGCCCGTTGCATAGCGCGCTATGAGGACACGGGTGTGGGTGCCGGCGTAGCATACACATCGCCCGAAGAAGGGGGCGCAAAGACTTTGTGCTGGTCGTTTATGTTGGAGAGTACACATGACTTCGAGACGCTGTATATGGATTGTATCCATTGGTTAATGCAATAACATAACTACATGAAAAAGAAGAATTTACCTCTATACGAGAACGTAGAAATCACAGGTATCGCCGCCGAAGGCAAGGCACTGACACGCATCAACGATATGGTGGTGTTCGTGCCATACTGCGTCCCCGGAGACGTGGTGGACCTGCAAGTGACGAAGAAGAAACACTCGTTTATGGAGGCGCGTGTGGAACGCCTCGTGAAGCCTTCCGAGCACCGTTGCGAACCCGTGTGCAAGCACTATGGCGAGTGCGGCGGGTGCAAATGGCAGATACTGCCCTACGAAGACCAACTGCGCTACAAACAGCAGCAAATCATTGATAATCTGACCCGTATAGGCAAGGTGGAGTTGCCCGAAATCAGCCCTATCCTCGGTAGCAAACATATCTACGAGTACCGCAACAAGTTGGAGTTCACCTTCTCGGACCGCAAATGGCTGTCGTGGGACGTGATACGCGCGGCAGGCGGACTGGAGCACGTGGATACGGCGTACGGCGTGGGGTTCCACATACCGAATTGCTTCGACAAAGTATTAGACATCACGGAGTGCCACCTGATGCCCGACATCAACAACCGCATCCGCAATGCCATCCGTGACTTCGCCCGCGAGCATGGCATCTCGTTCTACAACGAGCACGCCCACGAGGGGCAACTGCGCACCCTCATCATCCGCACCAACCACAAGGGTGAGGTGATGCTGATAGTGGTATGGGGCGAGGCACCCGACATGCGGCTGATGGAGTACCTGCAACAGACCTTCCCCAAGATAGTGAGCCTGCTGTACGTTGTCAATCAGAAACTTAACGACACCATCTCCGACCAGGAGGTGCACGTATTCGCCGGACAAGACCACATCATGGAGCAGATGGAAGACCTGCAATTCAAAGTAGGTCCGAAGTCATTCTACCAGACCAACACGGAGCAGGCGTACGAACTCTACAAAGTGGCACGAGAGTTTGCAGAATTGACGGGCAACGAACTCGTCTTCGACCTCTATACGGGCACGGGAACAATCGCCAACTTTGTGGCGCATCAGGCGAAGCAAGTGATTGGTATTGAGTATGTTCCCGAGGCGATAGAGGACGCCAAAGTGAATGCGCGGCTCAATCGTCTGGACCACACCCTCTTCTTTGCGGGCGACATGAAGGACATCCTTAATGCGGACTTCATCGCGCACTACGGACGCCCCGACGTGATTATCACCGACCCCCCGCGTGCAGGCATGCACGAAGATGTGGTGAAGACCATCCTTGCCGCCGAACCCAAGCGCATCGTCTATGTGAGTTGCAACCCCGCCACGCAGGCACGAGACCTCAACCTCTTGGACGCGAAATACAAGGTAACACGGGTGCAACCCGTGGACATGTTCCCTCACACCCAACATGTGGAGAACGTGGTGCAAATGTTGCTTAGGCAGCAGTAATAAGTAATAGTTAATGGTTAATATGCTGTTGTCGATATTGTTGAGCGTATGGTTTGTCAGTTTCACAGACAAGGGCGGTTCCTCGCGCATTGCCCTGAGCGAAACGGCATTGACAATGCGCCAAACACAAGGAATAGCCATCGACTCGTTAGACTATGCCGTGTCCGATACCTATTTGGACAGCATCCGTAGCACGGGAGCACGCATCTTCCACACCTCGCGTTGGATGAACGGGGCGACAATAGAAGCCGATGCCAACACAGTACAACACATTGAGAATCTGCCGTTTGTACAATACGTAGAACAGACACGAGACGACACACAGCCTTCCCTCTTGCTGCAACAAAAGCGCGATAAACAACGTGAAGCGGCACAAGTTATGGACTACGGCTTTGCCCAAGAGCAATTGGAACTATACAACCTGCTACCCCTCCACGAAGCGGGATTCAAGGGACAGGGTATCCGTATGGCAATCATCGACGGAGGTTTTCAGAATGTGAACACCTTGCAGGCGTTAGACTCTGTACGCGCCCAACTGATTGGCTATTACGACTTTACAGACGACACCTATGATTTCTTCGGCGAGACGGGCTTTCATGGTACGATGTGTCTGAGCACCATCGCAGCGCGTATGGAGAACTATGAGGGCGCGGCAACGCAAGCGCAATACTACCTTATGCGCACTGAAGAGTACGATACCGAGAGTCCGAAAGAATTGGATAACTGGGTAAGCAGCATCGAGTTAGCCGACTCGCTGGGCATACAGATAACCTCCACCTCATTGGGCTATTCGGAGTTCGACAACGAGGCTTACAACTTCACCTACGCCGACATGAACGGCGTAAGCAACCGTGGTTCGCGTGCCGCCACGATAGCCGCACGCAAAGGTATGCTCGTAGTGGTGGCTGCAGGCAACGAAGGCAACAAATCTTGGAAATACATTACTGCCCCTGCCGATGCGGACAGCATCCTGACCGTGGGAGCCGTGAATGAGGAGGGAAGCATCGGGGCATTCTCTTCGTATGGTCCCACGTGGGACGGACGCGTGAAACCCGAAGCCTGCGCTGTGGGTTGGGGAACGGCATTAGTAAACCCGAGTGGCAACTACGTGGCATGGAGCAACGGCACTTCGTTTGCCTGCCCGCTATTAGCAGGAATGGCGGCATGTCTGTGGTCTGCTCTGCCCGACGAGAATGCCATGCAGATACGCGAGCGCATTATCCGGTCGACAGACCGTTTCAACACTCCAGACGACCACTACGGCTACGGCATCCCCGATGCGTGGGCAGCCTATACAGGCGGCACCGATATTGCTACGCCCCAAGCAACAAAGGCTATAGAAATGCGAAAAACACTAATAAACGGACGACTGTATATCTTACGCGACGGACAATGCTACAGCATCACCGGAGAACGCGTTTACTGATTCCAAAAACAGCAGAAAGGGAGCATATACTCTCAATGAATCTTCGCTATCCTATTACTGAAGTACCGATGAAGTTCCGATGAAGTACCGATGAAGTACCGATAGTTACAGCGGGCGAACAGCCGGCAAAGTGTCGGAAGGATTGAGCAAAGCACGATAGCAAGTGACCACCTGCGAGAAAGTGTCCCGATACTGCGCAGGAATCGGTTCGGCAGGAGGCGAAACCATCTTCAGAGGGTCGATAGGTGTGCCATTTTTCCATACACGGAAATCAAGGTGCGGCCCCGTAGAACTACCCGTACTACCCACATAACCAATGACTTCGCCCTGGCGGACATGCTGTCCGACAGACAAGCCTTTGGCGTATTTGGAGAGATGAAGATATGCCGTTGTGTAGGTGGAGTTGTGTCGAATCTTCACGGTGTTTCCTCCCCCACCCTTGTATGCACACATCGTGACTACGCCATCGCCAATGCTAACGACCGGAGTGCCCGCGGGCGCGGCATAATCCACGCCCGTATGAGGACGCACAATCTTGTAGATAGGATGCTTGCGCGCATAGGTGAAATGCGAAGAAATGCGCTTGTAGTTGAGGGGAGCCTTGAGGAATGCCTTACGAAGGCTCTGCCCATCAGCATCAAAATAGTTGCGGATATTGCCTTCCTCGAACCAAAAAGCCTCTTGCCAACGTCTGCCATGGTAGAAATTGGCGGCATAGATTCGCCCGATGCCCGTGCGGACGGTATCGACATACAATTCGTCGTAGTAAACGCGAATAGAATCGCCCTTTTGCAGCCCGAAGAAGTCGATAGTCCACGCATAGATTTCGCTCAATTCGAGAGCAAGTTCGACAGGCAAGTTATTGACCACCATTGCATTCCACGGGCTGGACTCAATGACTACCTCGGCAGTACGCGGTTGGTGGATAGTGGGCTTTTCGAAATGCTCCACATGCATCGAATCGGTGAGGTGCAGCACAACGGACTTGCTGATGGAGGGGACATAGATGAAATATTGCAGACGGTCGATACCCGCCGTATCAGGTTGATAGAGAGCATAGTAGGTCTTGCCCGGTTGGATAGTGCGGACATCAAATTCACTACGTGGCAGGAGAGTGATACCCGTCATCTGACGGCGGTCAGCCCCCAAACGGTTGAGCATTCCCCCCAATGTTTCGCCTTGACGCACCACGCCCGTATCCACACGGAAAGAGTCGATAGGTAACCCGAACTCATAGCGCACCACAGGTGCCTCCGGTTGTTCCTCCTCAGTCTCCGTTGCAGGAGAGGTGTGGCACGCTACAAGGCAGAGTGCCACACATAGAATCCACAAGAGTCGCTTGATCATTTTATGCTTTCTTCTGCGGATATTTGCGCGTGAATGAATTGAGTTTCAAACGGATAACCCCAAGCAACGCCTCGGAGAAGATGCCTCCAGACATCTTGCTGGTGCCGAGCACACGATTGATGAAAATGATAGGCACCTCCACAATATTGAAGCCACACTTGTAGGCAGTGAACTTCATTTCGATTTGGAAAGCATAGCCTTTGAAGTGAATCTTGTCCAATTCGATGGTTTCGAGCACCTGACGACGGTAGCAGACGAAACCTGCGGTGGTGTCGTGGATATTGATGCCCAAGACGGCACGCACATACTTGCTAGCAAAATAGGACATCAAGACGCGCCCCATAGGCCAGTTGACCACGTTCACGCCACTGACATAACGGCTGCCGATTGCCACATCAGCCCCTTTCTCTGCGCATGCCTCGTAGAGTTTGAGCAAGTCTTGCGGGTTGTGGGAGAAGTCGGCATCCATCTCGAAAATATAGTCGTACTTGTGCTCAACCGCCCAACGGAAACCCGTGATATAGGCAGTGCCAAGTCCCTGTTTACCAGAGCGTTCAATGATGAACAGTTTGCCGTGACAGGTGTCCGCCATAAGACGTTTCACAATGTCGGCGGTGCCATCGGGCGAGCCATCGTCAATCACCAAGATATGAAACTCAAGAGGCAAGTTCATCACCGCAGTGATGATGGCCTCGATATTCTCCTTTTCGTTGTAGGTAGGGATGATTACTAACTTATCCATTGTCGTGGTTGTTTGTGTGCGGAGGCACGATGACACTATCGTTCAATATATATATGGGGCTCGGTTTGAGACGCTCCAGCGGAGTGAGAAAGAGGTCTTCACCCGCTACGATACCCGCATCCAAGAGGGTTTCTTTGATTGTATTCATTGCTACTTCGGGGTCATTGTTCTCGTGACTGAGGTGGCAAAGGAATACGTTGCGCATATCCGGATGGTAGTTCCTGGCAAGGAGATTGGCACAAGTGCTGTTGCTCTGGTGCCCACGAGGCGAGAGGATACGCTGTTTGAGATAGGTGGGATAAGGCCCGTTGAGGAGCAGTTGCTCGTCGTGGTTCGCCTCTATGACGATATGATTCGCTGTGCGAAGATAGGCTTCCATCTCCTCGTTCGACTCGCCGCAATCGGTGGCAATCATAAATCGTTGTCCCTGATAGTCAATGACATAGCCAACACACTCGGTGGAGTCGTGCGAGATGCCGAATGTGTTGATGCGCATGCCACAGAGTTCCCACTCCTGCCCTTTCTCGAAATAGCGTTGCGAGGTGCGCAGTTTCTCCTGCACACCATAGTTGCGGTTGATGCCCTCGTGAATGAGGTGCGTGGAATAGATGGGCAGATGTACTTTCTCGCCCAAGGTGCCAACGGCACGTATGTGGTCGGCATGGTCGTGCGTAATGAGCACCCCCATAATGTTGGCATAGTCAAGCCCCATCTCGCGCAAATCCTTCTGAATGGTGCGCGCCGAGATTCCCGCATCGATGAGAATACCGCTTTTGGACGTGCCAAGATAGTAGCAATTACCACTGCTACCACTTGCAAAACACCTGAAAATGAGTTCGTTGCCGTCCATCTGCTTACCTTATGCGCATTTCAACCTGCAAAGGTACGTAAAAAATCCCGGATTTGCAAGCACAAAGCGTTAATTTCCGTTTTGCCATCGTTGTTGACAATAAAATCGGCACGGCGTATGTCTTCCGCCGTTTCTTGCGCGCGTATGCGCGCGCGTACCTTATTAATGTCTATGTGGTCGCGGGCAATGGTGCGCTGAATACGCAGTTCCTCGGGGGCGGTGACGGCAATGACCTTGTCGCAAAGACGGTCCAAGCCGCTCTCGAAAAGGATGGCACTCTCAACAAAACAGAAAGGCTGGTCGGGGTGGTCCTTGACCTCCATGCGCGCCCACTCCTGCA
Organism: uncultured Bacteroidales bacterium; assembly: GCA_934667275.1. Classification (GTDB taxonomy): domain Bacteria; phylum Bacteroidota; class Bacteroidia; order Bacteroidales; family Paludibacteraceae; genus Colicola. The sequence continues at coordinate 90,658 of CAKULK010000003.1, forward strand.
CATCAAAGGCGACGGCGGGGTGGACGATGCGGTTGAGCCGCTCGAGGAGGTCGGGGTGATGGAAGACCTGCTTGGCGACCAGTTCGGTGTGATAGACGTCGCCCTCAAGCACCTCGCTGCCGAAAAGGAGTTCGACCTGCGAACGCACCATGGGGTTGGTGACGATAATCTGCTTGGCGCGGCTGTCGGTGTCGTAGGTGGGATAGCCGAGGTCGCGCAGCCCTGCCGCGATGGTGCTCTTGCCGCACCCGATGCCTCCTGTAAGTCCAATGAGCATAATTAGAATTGGAAATAGATAAATGCCTGTAAATCAGCGGTTATGAATTGATAGATAACGACAATAGCCGCCACTGTGATGAGGACGATAGCCCACAAAGGCAGGGTCGCAAAACGAATACGATACCAGCGTTTGAGGCGCACAGGCAGCCAGTGAATGAGCATACCTAAGGCAAAGAGTATCACCACTTTGCGGTACTCCCAGAGGAAGTCGGGAATGATGGCGCTGTTCCATGCGCCGCCTATCTGGTTGACCATGTTGCGTGCCGTCTCCCACGCCTGTTGGTTGGCGGTGGCGGGGTCGAGGTTGCTGCCCGAGCGGAAGAAGAGTCGCGTGAAAGTGATGAAGGTGAATGTTTGGGCAACCGCCCATGCGGTGGACAATGGACAATGCGCAATGCGTAATGCGTTATGCGTAGGTTCTTTGCCTTTGGTAATCAAGTAGTTGATGTATCTGATGAGGGTGCCGAGGCAGATGATGAGCATCCAGATACGGAACAGGTTAAGAACGGGCAGGTGCCATTGCGCGTAGGCGAGAAGGAGTGCGGCAGTGACGAGCGTGACAAGCGCCATGCGGAGGTGCCAGTTGGTCTGCTTCCATAACTTGTAGATAATCATGCCGATACCATTCAGTCCGCCCCATATCATGAAGTTCCAACTGGCTCCGTGCCAGAGTCCGCCGAGGAGCATGGTGATGAAGGAGTTGAGGTTGGAGGAGAGCAGCCGGTAGTGCGAGGGGACGCGAATGGCGACGATGATGACCACGACGGCGAGGGCGAAAATAATGCCCGCTATCCACCATGAACCCGTGAGAATCAGCGCGATAAGCGTGATGAGGATAATCCAGAAATACGTGCCGAAAGTAACGTTGCGGTTGCCGCCAAGGGGTATGTAGAGGTAGGTCTTGAGCCAGCGGCTGAGAGACATGTGCCAGCGGCGCCAGAACTCCTGCGGGTTGCGCGACTTGTAGGGCGAGTCGAAGTTCTGCGGGAGGTAGAAACCCATGAGCATCGCCACGCCGATGGCAATGTCGGTGTAGCCCGAGAAATCGGCATAGACCTGCATGGAATAGGCGAAAAGGGCGAAGAGATTCTCGAAGCCGGAGAAGAGAAGCGGGTTGTCGAAGACGCGGTCGATGAGGTTAACTGCTAGATAATCACTGAGTATAATCTTCTTGGCGAGCCCGTTGAGTATCCAGAAAACCGCCAGCCCCGCGAGGCGGCGGCTGAGGCGGAAGGGGCGGTAGAGTTGGGGTATGAACTCGTTGGCGCGGACAATAGGTCCTGCGACCAGTTGGGGGAAGAAACTGACGTAGAAGCCGAAATCGAGGAGGTTGCGGACGGGCTGGATACGCCCGCGGAAGACGTCGGCGGTGTAGGAGATGACCTGGAAGATGTAGAACGAGATGCCGACGGGCAGGACGATGGTATCGACCATGAAACGCCCCGAGCGGCTGAAGCCGTTGCCGATGTAGGCGAAGAGGTCGAAGACGGCGAAATGCGTGCCGAAAAGGTCGTTCACCATGTTGGTGAAGAAATAGGCATACTTGAAATAGCAGAGCAGTCCGAGGTCAATGACGACACTGATTATCAGCCAGATGCGGGCTTTAATTTCGCGATGCTGCTGTTGGTTGCGGTGGATTTGCTGCGCGATGAGCCAGTCGCTGAGGGTGACGAAGAGGAGAATGAGGAGGAAGATGCCGCTGGTCTTGTAGTAGAAGAACCAACTGGTCGCCATGAGGAAGACATTGCGCATGTGCAGGCGCGTGCGCGAGGGTTGCGCGATGGGGTCGGTGCCCCGACGACGCAGGGGACGCGCCTCCATGATGATGGCGAAGACGGCATAGACCAACGCGAAAAACGCCCAGAAATAGAACTGGGTGAAGAGCAAGGGACTGTTGCTGTCGAAGGCGAATATGTGGTGCAAGAAGTTCATAGGGAGCCTTCCCCTTCCCCATCAGAGATGGGGTATTGTGCTGTGTCAGCAGGTGAAACAATAGCGGTATCCACAGGCGTGGCGGACTGAAAATCAGGTATTTCCAGCAGCCAGTCTGCCAGCATGCCGCCGATTTTGTCGGCTCCGCGGCGCGTGAAATGGACATAGTCGCTGCCCGCCAGACCGCGCTTCTGCCACGAGAGCATACTGTTGTGCCCGCCCATCGCCTGGTAGATGCTCCAGTAGCCGATGTGCTCGTCGTGCGCCATGCGGGCGAGGAGGCGGTCCATGTAGGGAATGAGCGGGTTGGTAGTCATCTCGCCGTCGATGCGCTGCGACATGTCGCTCGGTCCGATGAAGAGAATGGCGGCGTCGGGGGCGCATTGGCGAAGGCACTCCACCTGCCGGCGCAGGCTCTTGACATAGCCGGAGATGGTGGACGGGTTCTCGGTTTGCGGTATCATATTCCCACCGAACTGCATGATTATCAGGCGAGTATTGGTGGCGGCGAAGAAATCGGCGAGTTGGCTGCTCTGTATCTGCGTGAAGACGGTGCCCGAACTGCCGCGCATGGGAATGTTGTCCACAATGATGCCCGTCGGGGTCTCGAGGCTGAGCCCGTAAACACTGCCTTTGCCCTGCAGGCGCACCTCGCAGCGGGTGGTGCTGTCGGGGAGGGTGGCGATGCCCTTATCAAATAAGGTGTATGTGCCGCTACGTCGCGGGCGGGCTTGGGCGTCGATGCCGCGGGCAAGGAGTCGGATTTGGCTGAAATAGTTGTAGGTGTACCCGTTGTCCATGGGCTCGGTGACGAGGCGCAGGTCTTCGCTGCCGTCGCGCAGGGAGTCGTTCATGACCGCCACCTGCCCCATGACGCCGTAGTCGCCCGTGGTGAGACGCATGGATTTGGGTCCATAGACGAGGTAGCGTTGGGGGCCGCCCTGCGTGGTCTGGAAGGTGCCGTTCATCTCCAGCGACTGGTGCAGGCTGCGCGTAGGAATGGTCTGGTGGAGGGGTATGAGCCCCACTCCACCCCCGCCATAGGCGGTTTGGAGCCGCTCGCGGAGGACCATGGTGATGCGGTCTTCCTCGATTTGGGAGTCGCCGTAGTGCACCACGCGCACTTGCCGGTTGCGTGCAGACGGGAGTGCGTCGTAGAAGGCGCGGAGATAATATCGCGTGTCGATAGCGAGTGTATCTGGGGTCGACACACCCGGCGTTGCTACGGCAGGTGCTGTCGGCGTTACTGTCACAGGCGCAGGGGCGGCGTCTTCGTCTATTTCTGTCTCTTCCTCTATCTCGTCAGGGACGAAAAGGGAGTCTTGTAGTGCAATAGTATCCTGCTGTATGTCAAGCGCTTCAGCGAGTGTCGGCCACCGCAGGTTGAATGAGCCTATCTGCCAGCCGTGGTCAGGCACGACGAGGCAAATCCCCCCTAAGAGGGCAATCACTATCCACAATATGAGGCATATCTTGGCAGGGCGCATAGGCTATTTCCAAAGGGCTTTGGAGAACAATAAGAATATGGTGAATATCTCCAGACGACCGATAAGCATGACCGCTGTCATTGTCCATTTGGCGATAGTGGGGAAGTCGGCATACGTGCCTGCCGGACCAAAACTGCCGATACTCACACCCACATTGCCGATGCCAGACACGGCAGTCCCGATGGCCTCATCGAAAGCCACACCCGTGGCACAGAATATAAGCACCGCAACCACAATAATGGCGAGGTAGAAAAACATGAATGCCATCACGTTACTGATAGTCTGTTCCGGCACGGCACGTCCGTTGAAGCGTACCGGCAGAATGGCATTGGGGTGGATACGGCGTTTGAGTTCGGTGGTGGCACTCTTGGCAAAGATGCCGATGCGCACCCATTTGATGCCACCGCACGTACTGCCCGACGAGGCTCCGGTGAACATCATAAAGAAGACCATTGCCCAAAACAGTTTGGGCAATGTCATATAGTCGCTTGCCGCAAAGCCCGTGGTGGTCATGGCTGACACCACAGTAAAGAAACTCTTGCGGAAAGCCCGTTCCGCATCTGCAAAGAAGTCTGCATCTACGATAAACTGATTGGGTATGGGTTCAATGAAATTGTAGTGCAAGAACAGCCCTGTACTCAGCACTATGGTGCATAATGCCACGGCACCGGCATACCATTGTGTTTCCTCGTCGTGGAGCAGCCGTGACGCTTTGCCACGGAACAGAAATATGAGTTGCGTGAAATTGATTCCCGAAAGGAACATGAATATGGTAATGGTGTACTGAATAGCAGGCGAGTAGTTGATGATACTGGCATTCTTGGTGGAGAAACCGCCGGTCGCTATGGTGGACATGGAGTGGCATACCGAGTCGAACCCTTCCATACCGAGCAGCCACAGAATACCTGTCTCTGCCAAAGTCAGAAAGATGTACATTCCCCACATGTGCTTGGCGGTATCGGCGATACGCGGAGACAACTTCTCATAACTCACCCCCGTTGCCTCGGCGGCATACAACTGCATTCCGCCCAAGCCGAACATAGGTAGTATTGCTACACTGAGCACGATAATACCCATACCGCCAATCCAGTGAGTCATGGCACGCCATAGGAGTACGCCGTGCGTCATCACCTCCACATCGGAGATAATGGATGCTCCCGTAGTGGTGAAGCCCGACATGGTCTCAAACCATGCATCGGTGACGGTGTCTATCTGCCCGCTCAGATAGTAGGGCAGCATACCGAATATTGAGAATATCACCCACACCAACGCCACTATCACATATCCTTCGCGCTCTCCTACGTGCCTGAGCGCATCGCGTCCGCACAGCCACAGCAGCAGACCCGCAAACAGGGTCAGTATTGTGGATACCAAAAACGCACATGTGTCGGCATCGTCATACAACCACGATACGAGTGTCGGCACCAGCATAAACAGTGCCTCGATGCACAGCAGCACACCCATCGTCTTGAAGACCAACCGCCAATTGAATGTCCGAGTCATGTAAAAAGTCCCGATAAATCAGAAAAAACGTTCCAATTGCCGCAGCACGTGCTGTTTGCAGAACACTACCACTTGGTCGCCGGGTATGACTTGCGTCTCGCCATTGACCAATATGCCCTCGCCGGCACGCACGATAGCACCGATATTCGCGTCTATCGGCAGGCTGAGGTCGCGTATCTTGTGGCGCGTGATGCGGCTGCCTTCCTCTGCCATAAACTCCACTATCTCGGCATCGGCGTTGGTCAGGTTGCGCACATTCAGCACACTCGCGTCTAAAAGCATTTGGTAAATGTATGAAGCCGTGATGGTCTTTTTGTTGAGTACAGAACCAATATCCAAGGCTTCCGCCATAGGAATGTAGTCAATATTTTCCACCTCTGCAATAGTCTTGCGCACCCCAAACCGTTTGGCAGCAAGGCAAGCAAAGATATTCGCCTCGCTACGCTCGGTAACAGCCACAAAAGCATCCGCATCTTGTATCCCCTCATCTTTCAAGGCCTCCATATCACTACCATCAATATTGATGATCAAGGCCTTATCCACCTTTTCGCTCAACTTGTAACACAAATCTCTATCCGCCTCTAATATTTTGATATTCAGCCCATCGGGCATATTCTGTACCGTTTTTTGTGCGATACGAGATCCTCCGTAGAATATAATATTCCGAATGTCACGTTTCTGCTTACCCATCTGCTCGCGCAGGGCTTCCATGTTGTCGTGTGTGCAAACGGCATACACCATGTCGTCCGCCATTATCTCGTCCTGTCCGCGCGGGATGATGGTGTCCTGCCCGCGCTTGATGGCTACCACGCGGTATAGCCCGTGGTTGAAGAACCCCGACAGGAACTGCTTGCCCACCACCTGTGCGCCCGCCCGCACCTTCACCACGCACATCTCCAGTACGCCGTCGCACAGCGTCAGGTGGTAGCGCATCCAGTTGGTCTTCAGTGCCGCCTCTATCTCGTGCGCCGCCAGCACTTCGGGGTAGATGAGGTGGTTGAGTCCCATCGCCTCAAACAGCCGCCGGTTCTCGGGCTGGATATACTCATAGTTGTCCACACGCGCGAGGGTCTTCTTCGCCCCCAACTGGTTCGCGAGCATACACGCCATGATGTTCTCCGTCTCAAACGGCGTCACGGCGATAAACAGGTCGGCATCGCGCACCCCGATGTCCCGCAGGTCGTGTATGGATGTCGGGCTGCCGACCTTGGTCAGCATATCGTAGTTCGCGTCCAGGTCGCCCAACCGCTCCTGCCGCTCGTCCATCAGACTGATGTCCATGTCCTCGCGCGACAGCAGTTTGGCGAGGTGCGTCCCTACCTCTCCAGCACCTGCAATAATGATTCGCATAGTCCTTCCTTGTCTAATTTCAACAGATGATACAACTCCTGCGTGCTGCCGTGCTCCACAAATTGGTCGTGAATGCCCAGCCGCACGATGGTCGGCATGTAGTTGTGCTCCGCCATGTACTCCACCACCGCACTGCCCAGTCCGCCTTCCGTCATGCCGTCTTCCACGGTAATCACTTTTTGGAAGTTCTCTCCCACCTGGTGCAGGATATTGTCGTCGATGGGTTTCAGCCAGCGCATGTCGAAATGCGCGAACTTGCCCCTCCTGCCTTTCTCCGACAACGCCTCAATCGCCTCGCTCACCGTGTTGCCGATGGCACCGATACTCAGCACAGCCACCTCCGTGCCGCGCCTGATATATGCCCCGAAGCCCAACTCTACCGGCGGCAGATTCGGGCGCATCACGCTCCTGCCTCGCGGATAACGAATAGCAACAGGTCCGTCCACAGTCTGTGCCAACTCCAGCATCTGCTCCAAAGCCTCCACCGTCATCGGTGCACCAATTACCATATTCGGAATCGGGCGCAGATACGCCAAATCCAGCAGCCCGTGGTGTGTCGCACCGTCATTCCCCACTATCCCCGCACGGTCGATACACAGCACCACATGCAGTTTCGGCAGCGCCACATCGTGAATGATATTATCATATGCACGCTGCAGAAAACTGGAATAGACATTACAATAAGGCAAGAGTCCCTGTTTCGCCATACCGGCCGAGAAAGTGACCGCATGCCCCTCTGCGATACCCACGTCAAATACACGGTCGGGCATCACTTTCTGCATGATACTCATGCTACAGCCGCTTGGCATGGCAGGAGTAACCCCCACTATCTTCTCGTTGTCCTCCGCCATTTGCAGTAACTTGTTGCCAAACACTTCCTGCCACAAAGGAGCAGAAGGAGCGGCACCTTTGAGTCTCTCCCCTGTTTCGGCATTAAACTCTCCCGGGGCGTGCCATGTGGTCTGGTCTTTCTCCGCCGGCTCGTAGCCACACCCCTTGCGGGTGATGATATGCAGCACTTTGGGACCTTTGTAGTTCTTGATTTCGCTCAAGATACGCACCATATCATCCACATCATTTCCATTGGCAGGGCCAAAATAACGTATGTTCAACCCTTGGAAGATGTTCTTCGACTGGTGGGTGAGTATCGTCTTCAAATTATTATTGAAACGCAATACTTTCTCCTTCTTGCTATCATCTATCAAATGTAACTTCCGTGCCACCCTGTAGAGCCACCAACGCCACTTGTTGTAGCGCGCACTCGTGGTGATATCCACCAGATACTGCGTAAATCCACCCTTGATAGGGTCGATGGCCATATTGTTGTCATTCAATATGATAAGCAGATTATTGTGGTCCATCGAGGTATTATTCAGTCCCTCGAATGCCAACCCTCCCGTCATGGCTCCATCACCAATAATTGCCACCACATTATGCGCAGAGCGTCCCTCTTCCGCAGCCTGACGCTCCTCAGCAATCTCTATACCCAAAGCCGCCGAGATACTATTGCTGGAATGCCCCGAAATAAACGCATCATACTCACTTTCCGCCGGTGTAGGGAACGGTGCCAACCCCTTGAACTGACGGTTCGTGTGGAACCGTTCACGCCTGCCCGTCAGAATCTTGTGCGCATAAGCCTGGTGTCCGACATCCCACACCAACTTATCGTCGGGCGTATCGAAGACATAATGCAACGCCACCGTCAACTCTACCGTGCCCAAGGACGATGCCAAATGCCCCGGATTGTGGCTCAACTCCTGTATTATAAAATCCCTAACCTCCTCACACACTTGCGGCAACGCCTCACGTGGCAACCGCTTCAGGTCGCGAGGATAGTTGATTTGATTCAGATACTTATATTCCATATCTATTCTGCCATTCAACAGATTATAGTGTTGTAGCCTGCAAAGTTACTATTTTTTTCTCAGATGTACAAGTTACCCTATATTTTGGACATACAAATTCACAAGCAGGCCCCCGATCGACCCGCGATAGACCCGCGACAAAAGAATTAGGGCGCCCCTATGTCGGGTCGCCCTAATTTGTATATCAGAAAGAGAAAGGATTACTTCTCCTCTGCAGCCATAGAAGCCTTCAGATTAGCCAATACAGAGAGGTCACCAAGCGTGGTTTTCTCTACCTTCGGCATTTCAGGAGCAGCCTCTTTCTTAGCCTTTACCTCTTTAACAGGAGCCTCTTTACGCTCTTCCCACGTACGGAGGTGCGATACAAGGATACGCTTAGCATCGCGGTTGAACTCAATAACGCGGAACGGCAACACATCACCTACAGCAACAAGAGTCTTGTCCTCTTTCTGAAGATGACGAGTAGTGCAGAAGCCCTCTACGCCGTCCTCAAGAACAACAACTGCGCCCTTGTCGGTGATTTCAGCCACCTTACCCTCAACGATAGTGTCGATGCCATACTTAGCAGCGAGTTCGTCCCAAGGATTCTCTTCGAGTTGTTTGTGACCGAGCGACAAACGACGGTTCTCCTTATCGATTTCAAGAACAACAACCTCAATGTCGTCACCAATATGCGTGAACTCGTTGGGGTGTTTGATTTTCTTCGTCCAACTGAGGTCGCTGATGTGAATCAAACCATCAACGCCCTCTTCCAATTCTACGAATACACCGAAGTTGGTGAAATTGCGAACTTTAGCGAAATGGCGAGTGCCAACAGCGTATTTGGTTTCGATATTCTCCCATGGATCGGGTTTGAGTTGCTTCAGGCCGAGCGACATCTTGCGCTCCTCGCGGTCGAGGGTCAAGATGACAGCCTCAACCTCCTGTCCTACCTTGAGGAAGTCGTTAGCCGAACGCAAGTGCTGGCTCCAACTCATCTCGCTGACATGGATAAGACCTTCTACACCAGGAGCAACCTCAACGAATGCTCCGTAGTCAGCCATCACAACCACTTTACCCTTGATGTGGTCACCAACCTTCAAGTTCGGGTCAAGTGCCTCCCATGGGTGAGGAGTGAGTTGTTTCAAGCCGAGTGCGATACGCTTCTTCTCGTCGTCAAAGTCAAGAATAACAACGTTGATTTTCTCGCCCTCGTGAACAATCTCATTGGGATTGTTCACGCGTCCCCAACTGAGGTCTGTGATGTGGATAAGACCGTCCACACCGCCAAGATCCATGAATACACCGTATTGCATGATAGCCTTAACGGTACCCTCAAGGATTTGGCCTTTCTCGAGATGGGAGATGATTTCTTTCTTCTGTGCTTCGAGTTCAGCCTCAATAAGAGCCTTGTGCGAAACAACAACGTTACGGAAGTCCGGATTGATTTTAACAATCTTGAATTCCATAGTCTTGCCAACAAATACGTCATAGTCGTGGATAGGCTTAACATCGATCTGACTACCTGGCAAGAACGCCTCGGTGCCGAGGATATCTACAATCATACCACCCTTTGTGCGGCACTTGATATATCCCTTAACAACCTCTTCGTTAGCAAGAGCCTCGTTAACGCGATCCCAACTGCGGGCAGCACGAGCCTCTTTGTGCGACAGAACCAACTGACCTTTCTTGTCCTCCTGGCTCTCCACGTAAACCTCTACCTTGTCACCAACTTTCAAGTCGGGGTTGTAACGGAACTCAGTAGCAGGTACAATACCGTCTGACTTGTAGCCAACGTTGACTACTACTTCGCGTTTGTTGATGGATGTAACAACGCCCTCTACCAACTCGTGATCCTTGATAGCACTGAGCGTGGCGTCATACTTTTTGAGAGTTTCTTCGTTTTGTGTGCCTTTCGACTCTTTCTCGTAGGCATCCCAGTCGAAGTTCTGGAGTGATGGGTTTTCTACCATTGTAGCAAACTTTCGTGTGACCGATTCACAAAACAACAAATCCGGAACCCGTTCACACTCTTTTTTTTAGGGTTAAACATTCAATAGCCTTTTTCTCGCGCGTGTATATACCTGCATATACCATTAAGGAGTATATACCCACAAAAAGCGTGCAAAGTTACTATTTTATTTCGGGATATACAAATCTTTTTGCCAATGTACGGATATTTTTGTAATTTTGCGTCCGTTTTGGAAAACAAGAACATTTTTAAGAGATAGATATGGCAAAGTATAATTGGACATACGCTACGATTGGCGGTACGACACGAGTGAATATTCAGTCGGGTGAAGACATCCATCATTTAGGTGAGTTGGACGAGAAATTATGGACCGTGTTGTCGTGCCCTGTGGCAGGCTTGGAGATTTCAGAAGAGAGTTTGAACCTTGTGGATTTATCGAAGGATGGTAAGATTCACGTACAGGAGGTTGTGGTTACAGCCGATTGGTTATGCAGCGTACTGAAAGACCCTCAGATGCTCATCAAAGGCGGAAGTGAGTTGAAAGTCAGCGATATAGCCGATGATGGAATCGCTACGACGGCGAAAAAAACAGCAGATGACAAGGGCATGGTAAGCATAGAGGCTGTGAAGGCAGCAATCGGGGCTGTGAGCATAGAAACGCAAGCCGCACCAGAGGCTCCATATCCAGCAGACGTGATGTCCGCCTACAAAGCCTGCCAAGGTGCCTACAACGAGTATTTTGCCACGGCACACCTGCAATCGTTGGGTTTGGCACATCTCGCAGATGATGCTACCGTACCCGGTATGGGAGAGGAGGAATTTAAGGAAATGGGTGCAAAGATTGCTGCATACGAAGCCGGTGTGGCTGCAGCAGCCAGTGCCAATGCGGCGGCATTGTCCAATGCGCAAGCGGAATACATGCCGTTGCTGAAATTACTACTATTGAAACGTGATTTCTACACACTACTGAGAAACTTTGTGTCGTTCCAAGATTTCTACGCCAAACGCGGTTTGTCGGTGGTCGGGAAGCCCGACACCCATAACGTGTGGGCTATTTTCCAAGCAGGAACCTTAGTGATTGACCAGCGCGCCTGTCACCTATGCCTGCGCGTGAGCGATATGGGAAAACAAGACGCTCAAGCCCCTGCCAGCGGTATGTTCCTGATATACTGCAACTGCCGTTTGCAAGCCACCGGCGAGCAGATGCAGATAGTGGCCGCAATGACTGTGGGCGACATCCGTAATCTAAAAGTGGGAAAGAACGCATTGTTCTACGACCGTCAAGGACGCGATTGGGAAGCCGAAGTGGTGAAGATAATCGACAATCCGATATCCATTGCCCAAGCCTTCTGGAGCCCCTATCGCAAAGTCGGAGAATGGGTGACCAACCTAATCAACAAGTCTGCGGCAGAAAAAGAGAACAAGGCTTTTGCCGACGTGACAGCCAAAGTACAAGAGAACGCACAAACTCCGATAGAAGACAAGCAAGGACAAAAAGTTCAAGCCTTCGACATTGCCAAATTTGCCGGTATCTTTGCCGCAATAGGTATGGCAGTAGGGTATATCGGTGCTTTTCTGACAAGCATAGGCAAGGGTTTCATGGGTCTTGCCGACCGAGGTTGGTGGGTGCCGATTTTGGCACTTATCGGGTTGATGTTGGTCATTAGCGGCCCTGCAATGATAATGGCATGGTTTAAGTTGCGCAAGCGCAATCTTGCTCCTCTGCTGAACGCCAACGGCTGGGCAGTGAATGCCGATGCCATCGTAAGCGTACTCTTCGGCGGGACATTGACAGAGCAAGCCCAATTCCCTCTGTTGAAGGCCCCAAAGACAAAGAAAATCAACAAAAAGAAAGCATGGTTGATTGCTATCGGTGCCGTTGTTGTGACTGCTATCGTTATTGGCATTGTGCTATTTGCCTTGGGCTACCGCCCCTGTTGGTGCTGCTAAAGCACTGCAAAATACGGACAAGCCCGCCCGAAAGGAAACTCTTTCGGGCGGGCTGCTATTATAACAACAAAATACTTATCCATTGAGGTCGTAGCCGTAGTGGCGGAGGCGGGACTGGGAGGAACGCCAGTCGCGGTCCACCTTGACGAACAACTGAAGGTAAACCGGTTTGCCGAAGAACTCCTCTATATCATGACGCGCCTGCGTGCCCACGCGCTTCAATGCCGAACCTGCCTTGCCAATAATAATACCCTTCTGGCTGTCACGCTCCACATAGATGACAGCACTAATGCGAATGATGCCCTTCGGGTGCTCGGGGGAGGGCTCCTCGTCGTGGAAAGACTCGACCTCCACCTCTACCGAATACGGGATTTCCTTGTCATAATTAAGCAACACCTTCTCGCGGATAATCTCGTCCACAAAGAAACGGGAAGGCTTGTCTGTGAGTTGGTCCTTGGGAAAGAACGGCGGACATTCGGGCAGGGCATCGCGTATGGCGTCGAAGAGTTGCGCAGTGCCAAAGCGTTGTTGCGCCGAGATAGGGAAAATAGTCGCCTGCGGCAACTGACGGTGCCAGTACTCCACCAACTGCTCCAACGTCTGCTGGGTGGTAAGGTCGATTTTGTTGATTATAAGGAAGACTTGACCGACCTCCCCAACCCCTCCAAAGGAGGGGCTTAGGTTAGTAGAACCCGGTCGTGAACTTAAGCGGGAACTTAGGCGTTTTACCTTATCCAGAAAGTCGGCGTTCTTCTCGGGGTTCTCGAGGACATCGGTGACGTAGAGCAAGACATCGGCATCGACCAATGCGGAGCGCGAGAACTCGAGCATCTGCTCCTGCAGTTTGTAATTGGGACGCAGCACACCCGGGGTGTCGGAATACACCATCTGGAAGTCATCGCCATTGACGATGCCCATGATACGATGGCGCGTGGTCTGCGCCTTGGACGTGATGATAGACAGACGCTCTCCCACCAAGACATTCATCAGGGTGGATTTGCCTACGTTGGGATTGCCTACGATATTTACGAAACCGGAGCGATGGTGCATGAGGAGTAAGGAATAAGGAGTAAGGAATAAGGAACAAGGAGTAAGGAATAAAGACACAATAGTGGAAGAATTAAGAGGGCGTATGCTCTGAGGTTAGAACACGTTGCCCTCTTAATTCTATGAAACGTTATCCAAGATTAGAATACGTCAAGGTCGTTCAACGACTTGAAGAGTTTGGAAGGTGAGAGTTTGGTTACTTTGCATCCCAACTTCGCCTCAATAGACTTGAGGTCAATCTTCTTCGGGTCTCCCATCAGGATAATGGTAACAGGCTTGCCCTGAATGTTCTCCTTGTAGAAGGTCTCGATGTCGTTGTAAGTAAGGTTGTCCACCTTGGGTCCATTGACACGTGCAGGGTCGTCGGTGTAACCGAGACGGGTCCAGTATTCATAGGTGTAAGCCTTGCTACGCATAGACGGCTTGGCAGTCTGCTGTGCCTGCTTGAGCGAAGCACGGATAGCGTCCATCTTGGTGGGGTCGTTAGGCATGTCGTTGAGCAGGTCCATATAGACATTGACAGCGTCAGCCACCTTGTCGGACTGGGTACCTACATAACCGATGAAATGGGTGTTCTTGCCTTGGAGAATAGGCGTGGAAACAACGCCGTACGCCGTGTAAGCCATAGAACGTTTCACACGAATCTCATTCATTACGAGACCTGTGAAGCCGCCCGAGAAGTACTGGTTGAATGCATCGTTGACTACATCTTCTGCAATATCGTAAGGCTTGCCGTTGATGTAGAAATAGAGGTCAGCCTGCTGCACGTTGGTGTTCGGGAGGAAGAGGATAGTCGGTTTGTCGTACGACTTACGCTCTTTGACAACCGGCGAGTTGGACGGCTGCATACCCTCGGTAAGAGGCAGGTGCGATACGAGTTGCTCCTGGCTCAGGGTACCGCAGTAGTACACATTCAGCGCATAGGTACGAGCCGAAGCAATCAGCGACTGAACCTTACCGCCATTGAGCGCCCAAACATCTGCAAAGGGTACTTCGTCAATATACGAGGATTTGTCACCATACAGCGCATACTGCATAAGGGCAGACTTCTGCACACCCGTACGCTTCTGGCGGCTATAACGCGAGTAGAACGTTTGTCCTTTGAGGTTATCCAACTGCTTGGTGTCGAGGTACGGCATGAGCAACTGACGGTTGATGAGGTTCATCACCTCGCCAAGGTTCTTGTCTTCACCAGAGATAGAGATGGTGAAGTAACTGTCGGAGCAACCGTAGGACACGTCCGCGCCGAGGTTGGCGAGTTGCATCTGGAAGTCTTTACCCTCGGTCTTGGGCATGATACCTGCGTTGTTCATAAGCGATGTAGCCCACGGCAGCAACGGCAGTTCGTGCTCACCTACGCCGTAACGGAGGGTGAGGGAGAAGATGTCGTTCTTGGTGTTGGGAGTATAGTGCAGGGTTACGTTCTCGGCAAGGGGAGTAACGGTAACGTCCGCAAAGTTGTTGAAGGTCTGCTTGAGTTCGCCCTTAGGCAGTTTTGCAAACTCCTCTACATAAGCAGAGTGTGCATCCTTGACGGGGTCAAGCGGCTTGATTGCCGGTTTGGGCAGGGTCTTCGCCTTCACGGTACCTTCGTCGAAAGAAAGGGTCATATAACTTGCGCCGAAGTACTTCTTGGCACATGCAACGATTTCGTCCTTTGTGAGCGCCTGTATCTTGGCATTCGCGGTGAAGATGTCGTCGATAGGCTTGCCATAGGTGAAGCAGTTGACAAGGCGGCTCATCTTGGTGGACGAGTGTTCGTCAGCCACCTTATTCGACTGGTCGTACATACGCTTGACGGAAGCAATGAGTTCGTCGGAGATTTCGCCACGCACAAGTTTGTTGACCTCGTTGAATACGATAGTCTGTGTCTGCTTGTCGGACTCGAACATCTGCTGGTTGGCATCATAGTACGGCACTGCCTGAATCATGATACGACCCGTGTTGCGGCGGGTATCAGAGTAGGCAAATACGCCCTGTACGTCACCATTGATATTGAGTTTGTCGAGGAGACCGGTCTGTCCGTTGGAGAGAAGATTGACCACAAAGCCAAGTACATCCTCGTCGGGGTCACCCTCTTTGACACCTTGGAAAACCCATGCGATTTGCGGGTTGTAACCCATCTTGTAGTGCTTGGTGCCCGTCATGGCGGGGTCCTGATAGGTAGGACGTTCAGGCAGGTCCTTCCGCTGGAAACGTCCGAAAGTCTCGGCAATCATCGGCTTGGTGGTCTCGGTGTCGAAGTCTCCGACAAGGATAAGTGCCATGTTGTTGGGCACATACCATGTGTTGAAGAACTCGATGAGTTTGCTCAAGCGCGGGTTTTTGAGGTGCTCGGGCTTACCGATGACGTTGCGCTCGTAGGGCGAACCGGCATAGATGTCCGCGAAGACCTGGTTGTGCACCTGCGACGAGGGTTCGTTGGCGTACATGTTGTACTCCTCGAACACGTTCTCCAACTCAGCCTGGAAAGTACGGAAGACAGGGTTGATGAGTCGGTCGGAGAAGATGGTGAGCCAACGATACATCTCTACAGAGGGGAACGAGTTGTGGTAGCACGTTACGTCGTAGGAGGTGTAGGCATTGACACCCTCGGCACCGATGAGGTCCATCATGTTGAAGAAGTCTTCGGTAGATGAGACTTTGGCTTCGCGCATGGATACCTCGTTGATTTGTGTAGCCAACTGTGCGCGCAGTTTCTCGTCGGTAGTCTCGGAGTATTGGTCGTACAAAGCGATGATAGAGTCGTACATGGGTTTCTCTTTCTCCCAGTCGAGTGCTCCGATACGCTGGGTACCCTTGAAGAGCATGTGCTCGAGGTAGTGGGCAAGACCGGTGTATTCGGCGGGTTCGTCCACGGCACCGGCACGGACTACTACGTAGCCGGTTACGTCGGGTTGGTCATGGTCCTCCCAAAGCATCACGGTGAGACCGTTGTCCAGTTTGTACTCGGAGAGCCCCTCACGAGACTGCGCCTGTACAAACGCGAAAGTGCACACAGAGAGCAGTGCACCTAAGATTAGTTTTTTCTTCATAAATTTTAAGTTGTTACCTTATTTATATATTGCTATCCGTTGCATATTAGTTGCCTATCCGTTGCGTATCCCTTGCTTATCCCTTGCTGCGGGGTTGCCGGTTGTTTCGGGTTAAACTCGATTAACAAACGATGGTTGCGCGGCATTCAAGGGTTCTACACCCAAGGTTCTTCCGAAGTTCACTCGGTATCCTCTCGACAAGGTCTCGGTATCCTCTCGGGGGTCT
Source organism: uncultured Bacteroidales bacterium (assembly GCA_934667275.1). Lineage (GTDB taxonomy): Bacteria > Bacteroidota > Bacteroidia > Bacteroidales > Paludibacteraceae > Colicola. The sequence goes on from CAKULK010000003.1 coordinate 107,283, forward strand.
ATCGCGGGTCTGTCGGGGGTCGCTCGGCGGACAGGGGGTTGAATTTGCTATTTTGGTGGCTCCAAGAAGAGCAAAAGACAGGGTTGCAGAGAGCATGAAAGCCCACTGCAACCCATGTGATTACCATTCCAAGATGACCTTTCCGCATTGGCCGCTGACCATGACGTCGAAGCCCTTTTGGAAATCGTCGAATTTGAAGTGGTGCGTGATGACAGGACTGAGGTCGAGTCCTCCGAGCAGCATCTGCTCCATCTGGTACCACGTCTCCCACATGCGGCGACCCGTGATGCCCTTGATAGTCAGTGCGTTGAAGATAATATCAGACCAGTTGACCTGCGTATTCTCGGGCAGGATGCCGAGTTGTGCGATGTTGGCACCTTTGTACATGTGCTCAATCATGTCGTTGAAGGCAGAGGGTGCGCCCGACATCTCGAGTCCCACGTCGAAGCCTCGGATACCGAGTTGCTCCATAGCCCCCTGGACCGTCTCGCCCTTCGCGCCGTTGACGGTGAGCGTTGCGCCCATCTTCTTGGCGATGTCAAGGCGGAGTTCGTTGATGTCGGTGACAACCACGTGCTTGGCACCTGCATAACGGCAGATACCGGCAGCCATGGTACCGATGAGACCTGCGCCCGTGATGAGGACATCCTCGCCCAAGAGCGGGAATGCCAGTGCGGTGTGCGTGGCGTTGCCAAAGGGATCCATGATGGCAGCAAAGTCGTCAGGAATCTCGGGACGCAGATGCACTACGTTGGACTCGGGGATAGACACGTACTCGGCAAAAGCACCATCGCGGGTGATACCCACGGAGAGTGTGTTTTCGCAGACATGCCCCATACCACGACGGCAGTTGCGGCAGTGACCGCAGACGATATGCCCCTCGGCAGTGACACGGTCGCCCACCTTGACATAACGTACGCCGGGGCCGACTTCAACCACTACGCCTACGAACTCATGTCCTTGAATATAAGGCGGTTTGCAGTGCGTCTGCGACCATTTGTCCCACTTGTACATGTGCAGGTCGGTGCCGCAGATAGCAGCCTTGGTGACCTTGATGAGGACATCGTTCAGTCCGACTTGCGGCATTGGCACTTCTTCCATCCAGATGCCGTATTCGGGATATCGTTTTACTAACGCTTTCATTTGTTTCGCAATTAATATGCCGCAGGCATGCGCCCGCGGCATAGAAAAGATTATTTCAGAACACCCAGTGCTTTGCCCACTTTGACGAAAGCGGCCACACCCTTATCCAGTTGCTCACGCGTGTGTGCAGCCGACAATTGGACGCGGATACGCGCCTGCCCTTGCGGCACAACAGGATAGTAGAAGCCCGTGACATAGATGCCCTCGTCCTGCAAAGCGGCAGCGAACTCCTGGCTCAAGCGAGCGTCGTAGAGCATGACTGCGCAGATAGCGGATTGGGTGGGTTTGATGTCAAAACCTGCCTCCTTCATCTTGCTGACAAAGTAGTCGGTGTTGGCATGCAAGCGGTCCTGCAACTCGTTGCTGCGGGTGAGAATCTCGAAGGTCTTCAACCCTGCAGCCGCAATCATAGGCGGGATAGAGTTGGAGAATAGGTAGGGACGACTGCGCTGACGCAAGAGGTCAATAATCTCCTTGCGACCTGTGGTGAAACCACCTACCGAACCACCGAAAGCCTTGCCGAGGGTACCCGTGAGTACCTCGATTTTGCCGCGGAGGCTAAACTGCTCGGTAACACCGTGTCCAGTCTTGCCTACGACACCTGCAGAGTGGGACTCGTCCACCATAACCATAGCATCGTACTTCTGTGCCAACTCGTAAATCTTATCCAACGGGCAGACATTGCCATCCATAGAGAAGACACCGTCGGTAGCTATGATGCGGAAACGCTGTGCCTGCGCCTTCTTGAGTTGCTCCTCGAGGTCAGCCATATCGCCATTGGCATAGCGATAGCGCACTGCCTTGCAGAGGCGCACACCGTCGATAATCGAGGCATGGTTGAGGGCATCAGAGATGATAGCGTCCTGGTCGGTGAGCAGGGGCTCGAAGAGACCGCCATTTGCATCGAAACAAGCCGCATAGAGGATAGTGTCCTCGGTGCCGAAGAAATCGGAGATGGCCTTTTCGAGTTGCTTGTGGGTGTCCTGCGTACCACAGATGAAACGCACCGAAGCCATACCATATCCGCGCTCGTCCATACGGTCTTTAGCCGCTTGGATGAGTTCCTTGCTATCTGCCAAACCCAGATAGTTGTTGGCGCAGAAGTTGATCACATCTTTGCCGCCCTCCACCTTGATGGCGGAGGATTGCGGCGTGATGATGATACGTTCGTTTTTGTAAAGCCCTGCGTCCTTGATGTCTTGCAAGGTAGCCTGCAGGTGCTTTTGAAACTCGGTGTACATACCTTATTATATTAGGGAGTACGTTGTGCCTGATTAGATAGTACCTTGCTCCAACATAGCCTGAGCCACCTTCATGAAGCCGGCAATGTTAGCACCCTTGACATAGTCAATCTTGCCATCGGGTTGGGTACCAAACTTAACGCACTGCTCGTGGATGGACTGCATGATGTGGTGGAGACGCTCGTCAACCTCCTTGGCTGTCCAACTGAGGTGCTCGGCGTTTTGCGTCATTTCAAGACCCGAAGTAGCCACACCACCTGCGTTCACAGCCTTACCCGGAGCAAAGAGGAAGCCCGGCTGAGCCTGGAAGTAGTGGATAGCACCGGGTTGGCAACCCATGTTACTTACCTCGCAGCAGCACCATGTGCCGTTAGCCACCAACTCCTTAGCGTCGTCTTCGCTCAACTCGTTCTGGAAAGCGCAAGGCAGAGCGATGTCGCACTTAACCGACCAAGCCTTCTTGCCTGCGGTGAAATGAGCCTGTGCGGGGAACTTGTCAGCCATATCCTGCACTTTGTTGCGGTTGGAGGCACGCATAACGAGCATGTAGTCAATCATCTCGTCGGTGATACCCTCAGGGATAGCGCAAACGCCGTCCGGACCCGAGATAGCAACCACCTTGGCACCCAACTCCTTGGCCTTGATAGCAGCACCCCATGCTACGTTGCCGAAGCCCGAGAGAGCCACTGTCTTGCCCTTGATATCATGACCTGCGGTATGGAGCACGTGCTGTGTGAAATAGAGGGCACCGAAACCTGTAGCCTCAGGACGGAGGATAGAACCACCCCATGTCATACCCTTACCGGTGAGAACACCCGTGTGGTACTGACGAGCCAACTTCTGATACATTCCGTTGAGGAAGCCGATTTCGCGACCGCCAACACCTACGTCACCTGCAGGAATGTCTTGGTCAGGACCAATGCAACGCCACAACTCCAACATGAATGCCTGGCAGAAGCGCATGATTTCAGCATCGGATTTGCCTACAGGATCAAAGTCAGAACCACCCTTGGCACCGCCCATAGGCAGCGTGGTGAGTGCGTTTTTGAATGTCTGCTCGAAGCCAAGGAATTTCAACATGCTCGGGGTAACAGCCTTGTGGAAACGGAGACCGCCTTTGTAGGGACCGATAGCCGAGTTGAACTGTACACGATAACCAAGGTTGGTCTGCACTTCGCCTTTATCATCCACCCAAGTAACACGGAACGTGAATATACGATCCGGCTCTACCATACGCTCTACAATCTTGGCTTTCTCAAACTCAGGATGCTGGTTGTACACTGGCTCGATAGACTCGAGTACCTCCTGGACTGCCTGCAGGTATTCTGCCTCGCCCGGGTGCTTTGCAGCAAGTTGCTGCATAATTGTTTCTACCTTCATGGTTTAATTAATTAAATGTATTTTGGTTAATACGTTTTGTTTGCGCATTTGCTTACAAATTGTCACGCCTTAACAGCCCGCAAAATTACAGTTTTTTTCTGAGATATACAAAGAAAGTAGTGCCTTTTTCTGATGTTTGAAAACATATTTTACCGCCACCACCTTCTACGATATTTTTGGATATAGCAAGCCCCAAACCCATCCCCGTACTCTTGGTGGTAAAGTTGGGCATAAAGACCTTGTCACGCACCTCGAGAGGGATGCCCGGCCCGTTGTCCGAGAATGATATTTCCACCCAACGGCTATCGTTATCCAGTCCTTTTGCCACCTGCTGCTCCACGGGCAATTCTTTGAGAATGATAATGATGTCGCCATTTTCCTGTCCCGCCATGGCCTGCGTGGCATTACGAACGATATTGGTGAAGACCTGCGTAATCTGGTCGGCATCCGCTATGGCCATCACGCCGCTGCCCGGACCAATATAACGCAGCGGTATGTCGTCTAAGTTATTGCCAAGCAATGCAATACACGAAGACAACTTTTGTGCGACATCCACCTCCGTCGGGTTTACCTCTGGCATTTTGGCAAATGACGAGAAGGATGCGGCAATGTTGCTCAGATTGTCGGTCTGGTCAATCAGAACCTGCGTCGAGCGGTTGAAATAGTCATCAAAACGAGGTGTTCCTTTGAGTCGTTGCATCTGCTGAAGGGTCAATTTCATCGGCGTGAGACTATTGTTAATCTCATGCGCCACCTGCCGCGCCATTGTACGCCATGCCGCCTCACGCTCAGTGCGGGCAAGCCGTTGGGTGGACTCTGCCAAAGCGTCCATCATCTCGTTGTAATGATGCACCAATTCGCCGACTTCGTCATTGAAAAAGTAGTCAATATGAGCCCCTTTTTCACCCAAACGATAATTCTGCAGGTTCTTGCTGATAGTGCCAAGTGAAGTAGAGAGTATGCGCGCCGCAAGCCACACGACAAAAATAGTGAGCAGCAAAAGAGCCAAATAGAGCGGCAAAAGCCACACTACGTAGTTGTCCACGTTGGAGTCAATCTGGTCCTGCGAAATAAAATACGGGAGGGCAATATAACCTATCTGACCATAGTTGCCATTGTAGAACTCGGTGTAGGCAACCAGATAGCGCACACCGCCAATATGCTCGTATTGCACACGGGGAGAATTGCCGAAGAAAGGCTCGGGCGCAATATAGCGCGAGAGGATACCCTCATCAAAAAGTTGCGGCACCGAACTGCCAATAAGCCTACCCTGCATGTCGTAAACATGAATGTCGGTTTCATAGGCATAACTGAGGTCGCGCAAGTCGATATTGAGGGAGGGCGTGTTGAAAGGAGAGAGTTGCACATCCCAAAAATACAGGTTCTGCAAAGCACTCTGGAGATACTGGGCCTTTTTCTCCAAATTATGTTCCTGCCGCACGATAAACATCTTGCGGATATACACCACCGAAAGGATGAAATTGGAAACGAATACCACCGTCAACAAGGAAACCAGTATCAACTGAAACTTGCCTCCCAATTTCATACTGCGGAACCCCCGGCAACGTATGAGCCAAAAGAGCGCCACCGCCGCCAAAAGGACGAAGAGGATGATGGTGAGCGAATAGTAAACCCGCAGTTTGAATTGCGAGACATCACTCAACCTGTCTTCGGACGTAAAAAGGGCGTGATAGGAAAAATTGCGCAAAATATTCGGACTCACCTCCGAGCGGGAAGGGCGCGGCAACGTACAGAGAGAAAAAAGGAAAGTGCCGTCATCGGAATAGATGGGATAGTAGTGTTCGTCATCCCCCGTGCGGTTTTTCAAAGTCCAATTGTCATTTCCGCGAAAAGGTGCAATGAACCGGTTGGAGAGTTGCTCACCCGTAATGGAATAGTTATACTTGAGCGGAATGACGGTGAGGACGAAATAGTCGCCCGTCTGTGTGCGCCGACAAAGTCCGTAGGCGTTGTTCCACTCGCGGAACTTCCACTGATCGAAGACACGTTTGAACGGAATACCCGAAGAATTGAGCCACGCATGCGACCAGTAAAAGACCTCATCGCCCTTGTAAATAAAGAACATCACATTGTCCTTCTGGTGGGCAAGAATATGGAGAGAATCAATATCATTGTTCTCCAGCGCACGTATTACGGCATGGGTCTTCCGCATAGCGAAACGCTCTTGCCGAAGGACTTCGCGCTGCAAGCAACGCCCATCAAAACGCAAGTTATCACACGACGAGAGCCCTACCGCCAACGCGCACAAACACAATAGCAAGCATAGCCGCCTGCCTTTCCTCAATACGAGGAAACCTGCCCGATGTTGCCGATTACCATTCACGCTGCAAAGGTACATTTTTTTGCGGAAATATACAAATACCCCCAAAAGTAAGCCACAAAAACAGGGCAAAGATACGGCAAAGACAGGGCATGCCTACGACATCCTCTACGCGAAGTACCGATGAAGTTCCGATGAAGTACCGATGAAGTTCCGATGGGAACAGCCGGCGAACACGAGGGAAACGGTTGGAAAATTTTATGCAAGAAGGTTGCATATTCCGAAAATTTGCATTAACTTTGCGCCCGTTTTGTAAATAATTTGCGAAACGAGCGGCAATTCTATTCTAAAAAGTTGCGAAAAAGGAAACAAGATGGACGAATACACAGGCAATAAAGGCAAGTGGGAGAAAGTGCGCAAGCGGTTGCTAAACAAGTATGTTATCACATTATTGTCGGCAACGTTCATCTTTGTATTTATCGGAGACCAGAGTCTGATAAAGTGCATGGATCGTGCGCGCCAGATGCGCAAAGCCGAGCAGCAGTTGGAAGCATCGCGGGCGGATATCCGGCAGGCTCAACGCACATTACAAATACTGCAAGACACGGACAGTTTAGAGCGGTATGCGCGTGAGCATTACAATATGCACACAGACAAAGAAGATGTATATTTGATTGGTAATTAGCAGATTATGAGCGACATAAAGAAGAAGATAAAATGGAGTAGCGTGCTCCTGACAGCGGGAATGGTGACGTTGTTGGCAGGTGCCGTGATGAGCGTGGCAGACATAGAGCCCTATGCCGACTACGTGTTGGTGGCGGGAGCAGTGCTCATCATCTTCAGAGGTGCCCTCCGTAGTCGGGAGAAGATAGAAAATACACAGCCGAAAGAGGATGGCGAGCAAGAATAAAAAGGCATGAAAGCAATCACTATCAAGGACATAGCACGCGAGTTGGGCATCTCGGTATCAACCGTGAGCCGTGCGCTCCAAAACCACCCCGATATCAGCGAACAGACCAAACAGATGGTGCGAGAGTGCGCACGCCGGCTGAACTACAAACCCAATATGATGGCGAGCAACCTGCGCACATGCCGCAACAACACGATTGGCGTGGTGCTGCCGGAAGTGAACCACCATTTCTTCGGGTCGGTGTTAGACGGCATCGAGCAGACCGCGAATGAGGCAGGGTACAAGATTCTGATTTGCCAAACAGGCGAAAACGTGGAAAAAGAGGCGCAAAGCGTACAGGCTCTGATAGGCAGCCGTGTGGCGGGAATGCTGGTGGGCGTGAGCAAGCAGACAGTGAACCTGCAACACCTGCAAGACGTGATAAACAGCGGGATACCGCTGGTGCTATATGACCGCCCGTGCCCCTCATTGAAATGCGACCAAGTACTGTCGGACGACTATATGGGGGCTTATACGGCAGTGGAATATCTGATACAGACAGGCTGCAAGCGGATTGCATATTTCTCATCGCCGATGCAGTTGGAGGTGGCACGACGCCGGTACCAAGGGTGGCGTGACGCACTGATGCGATACGGGTTGCCCATTGACGAGAACAGCATTGTGACCTGCGACACCCGCGCCCAAGCCATCATAGATACCCCTCCTACCCTACAACGCGCAGACCACCCCGATGCCATCTTCTGCGTGAACGACAACTGCGCCGCGGGCGTGCTGTATGCCGCGCAGATATTAGGTGTGCAGATACCCAACGAACTGGCAATATGCGGTTTCTCGGACGACCCTCTATGCCGTACCACTTCGCCGATGCTGACCACCGTACAACAACACGGCGTGGAGATTGGCCGACGTGCCATGCAACGGTTGCTGAAACGTTTGGACGGCGACGAGCGAATATCGCAAACAGAGATGGTGCCCACGGATTTAGTAGTACGCGAAACGACCAAATAGGCTATGTTAGAATACAATACTTGGACCACAGAACAACGCGAATGGGCCCCCGAACAGGAGCCTCAGATTGAACAACAACTGAGTTTCTCGAATGACTACCTTTGCCAAACGGCGCACTTCGAAGAACACTATGCGGCTCCGCAGCGGCTTTGCACATATATAAAAGGAGTTGACAAGCCGATACCCAACATATCATCCATTTCGGTCCGGTTGCACGACGAGCGGTTGGATTTGGCAACCTGGAGCGTGAAAGAATTCTATCGCTGTCTTCACAAAAACGAGCCCCTGTTGGAACGCAGGTTCGAGGCTGTGTCACCCCGCGGATTCTCACTGCAAGTGCATGCGCGACGAGAGTTGCTGCCCGACAAAAAAGAGGCAATGCAGATAACATACGATGTACATTCGGTTGATTATGAGGGACCTATATCGTTGCTTGCCCTATTAGGCGGCGGTGAAGAGGCTGTGGAATGGTATCCGCTGATGAACTATGTGGGACAAGAATACAGTTGGATGTGGTTGCAGATGCGGCACGTGGACCTTCAGTTGTGCTGCGCGATGAACTACGCCATCACCAAAGACGGTGTACCTGTCCACCACCGCCCCATCAAGATTGAGAAACAGCACATCGTGGGATACTCGGCCACGCTGCCCATCAAAGCCGGCGAGACATACGTGCTGCAGAAACGCGTGGTGGTGTCGGACTCGCGGTACCACGAGAAAGACCATTTGACAGAGGAAACCATCCGCTGCCTAATGGCTTGGTGAGGAGCAAAGGAAGTGATTGTCAGATGATTGACACCTTAGTTAAAGAACATATCATTCTCGGTATCGACCCCGGCACATTGTATATGGGGTATGCGCTGTTGCATACGGCAGGCAAAAAAGCCGACCTTATCACGTTTGGCGTATATGATGTGCATAAGTTGGAAGACCAATACGCGCGGTTGCAACGGGAGTTCTTTTTCATTCAGGAACTGATTAATGAATACCACCCGACAGAGTTGGCGATTGAAACGCAGTTCGTGGACAAGAATCCGCAAACGATGATTAAAATCGTGCATGCGCAAGGCGTGGCGATTGCAGCAGCACTGTCGAAAGATTTGCCCATCAACGAGTATTCGCCGATGAAGATAAAGATGGCCATTACAGGCAACGGGCACGCTGACAAACAGCAAGTTGCGGATATGCTTCAACGTTTTCTGCATATCCCGCAAGAAGATATGCCACGGAAATTGGATGCCACCGACGCATTGGGCATTGCCTATTGCCACTACCTGCAATTGGGGTTGCCACTGAAAGAGAAAGGGGCCAAAGACTGGACGACATACGCCAAGCAAAAAGGGCTGACCAGCAAGGAGTTAACAGGTCCAAACTCCAAGTTGCTTGCGGCATTGCAAGGAAAAAGGAAGTAGAATATCATCGTTTTTTTCGCTTTTTCAATACCTAAAATTTGGTATTTCCGTTTTTTTGTCGTACCTTTGCACCGCGTTTAATCAAACAACAAATTTAATACAAAATAATTATGGCTTACGTAATCTCAGAAGATTGTATCGCTTGTGGCACTTGCAAGGACGAGTGCCCGATGGGAGCCATCTCCGAAGGCGATCGTTACTCCATCGATCCGGATATGTGCACGGAGTGCGGCACATGCGCGGACGTTTGCCCAAGTGGCGCAATTTCGAAATAAATTGCTATTTGAGAGTACACATGGAGGCTGTCTGAGGTATCAGACAGCCTCTTTTTGGGTGACGATATTGGATATGTGGACATCTTTTTGTAATTTTGCAGTCGCGTTGCAAGAGGAGGGGAAAAATATAAACATTAATTACCACAAATAAACCATTAATTCTCAAGGGACAGCGCACACCCTGACGACGACAAAGAGGAGCAGACAACAAGAGATATTGAAAACCAAGGTATATTTATGGCGCAAGTATTCACCGCCCTGCTGTTGGGCTTTCTGATGATATTAGACCCCTGCACGCTCTTTACGAGCATCGCAGCCATCGGGTACATTGACAAAGAGATAAACAACCGCCGCAAGGTGCTGACCAATGGTCTGATGTTTGTATCGGGCAAGTTGGTGACCTACGTATTGCTCGCGGTTCCTTTTCTGATGGGCGCACAGACGGAAGGCGTACAACACATGTTGGAACATTGGGGAGAGCCGCTGCTGGCGACATTCATGTTGGTGTGCGGCGTGCTGCTATTGTTCGCGGGGTACCATCATCACGAACACGATCACGGATTGAGCAAATGGCTCAAGAACGCCGACAGCCGAAGCAGTTGGCTGTGGTCATTTATGCTCGGCATATTCTTTGCCATAGCGTTTTGCCCGCACAGATTAGTGTATTTCTTCACAATGGTGGATATAGCCATCACGCTTCCCGCATCATGGAACTGGGTGCTGCCCGTGGTGTTCGGATTGGGAACCGGTCTGCCAATAATGATTATTGCATGGCTAATTTCATATAGTGCCATCTCTGTCAGCACCCTCACATCGCGTCTGCAATCCATTGAGAAATGGATTCGCTATATCTCCGCCGTCCTCTTTATCGGGTTCGGCATTTATCTCACCGTTCATATTTTTTCGGAGGACCATGACCATGCGCACAGCCACGCCCAATTTCCGGTTTCAACAATTCACTGTCTGGCATGACAAGTGTGCCATGAAGGTAGGCACCGACGGTGTCCTGCTGGGTGCTTGGGCACCCTTGCCGCAAACGAACCGTGTACGTGTGCTGGACGTTGGTACTGGTAGTGGTCTGATTGCCTTGATGTTAGCACAACGATTGACCAAAGCCGGCAAGACGTTCCACGTGCAGGGTATTGACCTCAACTACCCCGCAGCGCAACAAGCCATTCAAAACTTCCGACAATCGCCGTGGAGCGAGTATATGACATGCACACCATGTTCGCTGCAGGAATTTCAAGCCACGATGCCGTATCAATTGATAGTGAGCAACCCACCGTTCTTCCAAGACAGTCTGAAGAACGCCGATCCCGGCAAGGCTACGGCACGGCATACCGACAAGTTGACATACCAAGAACTGCTGCATTGCTCGGTGGCGATGCTGGCAGATGACGGGATACTGGCAGTGATACTACCCGCTACGGCAGAGTCGGATATACTCAACTTAGCAGCATGGGAAGGATTGCTGCCCACCCGTATTGTGCGTGTGCAACCCAAGCCCAAGAAACCCGCCAAGCGCGTGATGATTGCATTTCAGCGAACCAATGTGGTGGGACCCGTTCCGCCACGTGTCCACACAATGACCATTGAATCAGCGACATCACCTCGCAGTGAGGAGTACGCACGTATGACCAAGGATTTTTATCTGTCTGCCAACACACCCGCTGCGACAGAAAAGGGATAATATAAGGTCCTGCTATTTCTTGCGGCGTTTGAGGATAGCGCGAATGATGAAATAAACAATGGCAACGGCGAGGAGAGCGAGGATGATAATGCTCAATTCGTGGCTGTATTGGTGAATGAGGTCCATCTGACCGTGAGCGATATAGCCGAGGAGCGCCAAAACCGAGTTCCACAGAAAGGCTCCCAAGAACGTGTATAGAAGGAACCAGCCGAAGTGCATCTTCGCCAGTCCCGCGGGGATACTAATCAGTTGGCGGATGCCCGGGATAAGGCGTCCGACAAAGGTCGAGACCTTGCCATGGTCGTTGAAATAGTCCTCCGCCTTGCGAATCTTGTCAGAAGAGAGCAACAACACGTGCCCTACGCGGCTGTCGGCGAAAGCATAGATGATAGGTCGCCCGAGCCACATGGAAAGCAAGTAGTTGATTATCGCACCGAGTATGGCACCAATCGTGCCGAACAGCACTACCAAAAGCACATTGACGGGGTAACTATCGGTAACGTGCAGACTGCTACCGTCGTTGTCTGCCACGTAGGCTGCAGGCGGGATAACGACCTCACTGGGGAAAGGAATAAACGAGGATTCGATAGTCATCAGTATGGTGATGCTGCCGTAGTTCATATTATCGGAATACCAGTTCTCCACCTTCTCCAACAGACTAAGATTCTGAGGTTCGGGTGTGACGCCGAACATCGAATCCGTAACAGCAAGGTTGGGCATTTCCACCATGATTACTGCGGAATCCGTCGGGAATCCGATGACACTATCCACTACAACGGGACGCATCTGCGCCCATGAGGACAAGGAAAACATTGCCACAACGGCAAGCAACGATATCAATCTCTTTTGCATATTATACTCTGTGCCAAACATTCAAAATTGAGAGCACAAAGGTACTACAAAAACGAAGAACATCCAAATTTAGATGATATTTTCTTCTTTTTGATATACGGCAGAACCTCTTTATGAGAAACTGCAGGTAGAAGGCAATTAGTCATTGTCTTCTACCGCTATGATTTCTATCACGTGGCTCACTAACTTATGCGGAGTGAGCACATCAAGACCTACAGTCATCAGATAGTCTCCACTATATGTCTTGTCGTTGCATGGTAACCAACTCTGCTTGTCGGGCATGAGATTGATTTCGCGTACATGATAATAGCGGTCTTTGTCCAACCCCATAAGACGGACGGCGTAGTTCTGCTCATCGTAGCAAGGATACTTGTTGAAAGTGAAGAGTACACTCTGTGATTTATCTTTGGTTACGAACTGGGTAGCAGCGTGCTCTCCCTGATAAGGAGATACCAACCGATATTCGTCGCCACCCGTAATGGCAGGGCGCAAACGCTTGTAGTTGCTTACTGCCTGTTGACAGAACTGCAATTCGTCAGGTGTCAGGTCGTGGATATTGATATCAAATCCCAATTTGCCCATCATAGCCACATCGGTACGGAACTTGATAGAGGTAGATTTGTTCCACGATGTCACATGATTGCAGCGGATAGTGGCAGGATAGAAATAGGAATAACTATACTGTATATTCAGGCGTTCAAGGGGGTCGGTATTGTCGCTCAGCCAGAACTCCGTGAAATAGGACAATGCCTGATAGTCGATACGGCCGGAGCCTCCTGAACAGAGCATCATAGGCAAATCTGGATACTTGGCTTTTATGCGGTCGAGTACCTTGTACAGTCCACGCACATAATCCACATACAGGTGCTGTTGCTTATTCTTCAAGTATGGGGAATAGATGTTAGTGATAGGAGAATTGCAGTCCCATTTCAAGAAAGCCAGTTGCGGGTAGTTGGTCATCAAACCATCCACTACCTTAAACACAAAATCCTGCACTTTCGGATTCGTCAAATCCAACACAAGTTGATTGCGAAAATAGTACTCTTCTCTGTTAGGCAAAGTGATAACCCAGTCTTTGTGCTTCTCGTACAATTCACTCTTAGGGCTAACCATCTCCGGTTCTATCCAAATACCGAACTTGATGCCTTGTTTGTTTGCTTCTTCCAACAGACGAGTAACTTTGCCCGGCAACTTGTCTTTTGTCTCCTGCCAATCGCCTAATCCTTGGTGGTCAGAGTTGCGCGGGTACTTGTTGCCAAACCAGCCGTCATCCAAAAGGAACATGTCAACCCCTAACTTTACGGCATCCCCCATCAGACTGCACAATTTCTCTTCGTTGAAATCAAAGTATGTGGATTCCCAGTTGTTTAGCAGCGTCAGACGTTCTTTCTGCCCGTCTTTGATTTGATATAAGCGTGCCCAATCGTGCATATCACGACTCGCCTTGCCTAACCCCTGATGGCTCAGGGTAAAGAAAAATGCAGGGGTCTCAAAAGAAGTTCCCGATTGTAGTTCATACTCAGAGAAATAAGGGTTGATACCTGATATGACCCGCAGGCTATTATCCTCTATCATTTCAAAAGTGAAACGGAAATTACCTGTCCATCCAAGTTGACCCAATAGTACTTCGCCACTCGTCTCCGTAGCCTCTTCTCCAATAGAGAGGTAGAACATCGGGGGTGTGAACAGGTTGGCACGTGCTCCCAGTTTGGTGTCCACTATCTTCTTTCCATACGAAAGAGGCTTGGTAATAGGATGCGCTTCGCGTGCCCAGTTGCCGGCAAACTCCGTGAGATAATACGCACTCTCACGGAAATGCAGCATGGAACTTGCATATTTGGCAATGTGGACATTCTTTTTCTCCGCATTGGTAATAACTGTCCATGTCTTGAATACATTCTCGTTTGGATAAGTGACATAATGGAGTGCCACCTTGGTGCCATACACTTTGTCACGCAAATTGATAACCGTTTCCGTGCTTCCATCGGTCAAAGTCTGTACTGTATGGTCTTGGTAGGTCAGTAAGGTACTCGCATTGCCATCTGCATGGCGAACATCCAGGGCGGGCTCGTAGTAGTCCTCCATACCATGGGTAAGGTAGGCCTCCGTCCCTTTGGTGAGATACTGCAAATCCGATTCGTGTAGCAGATGACGTCCAAAATACGTTTGGTACAGACGCCCGTTGTCCGCCACATGGTATATCAAGTCTGTTTCATTCGTACTTATACGAATGGTTGGTCCCGCAAATGCGCATACACCGATGATGCATAATGCTGTAAGTAAAGAGAATCTACGTTTCATAGAATTACTATTTGAGGATTAGTATTGATATTATACGTTCATAAGGGGAGGTACTTCCTTGGGCCTGGCAGTGGTTATTCTTGAGGAGTCAGAACCATCATAAAGCCACCACCAGGTTGCATGACTACAGACAAAGTGCTCTCTGAAGTCACCTCCATAGTGCGGTATCGGTAGAGAGTAGCATCGTTAATGTTTTCTTCGGTATCCTCATACAACTCAAGTGTATAAGTTTTTCCGTGGCATAGGAAATCCAAATTAACCACGGATGTATCTCCTGCATAGCCGCACATGCCTCCGACGTACCATCTGTCTCCTGTCCGCTTGGCGACCACCGCATGATGACCGACCTTGGCAGAAAGGGGGCGTGTCTCGTTCCATACCACGGGAACTTGCTGCAAATAACGCAAGATGGTTGAGTCGTGACGATAAGCGTCCGGGGTATCGCATAGCATGGCAAAATAATCATCCAACAGGATATACATCGCCATCTCATTGCAGCGTGTCCCTAACGACGAAGGCAGTCCGGGGTCCCGCGGCTGGAATACATCACGGTTGCAATTGCGCATGCTGCCGGGGGTGTAGTCTATAGGTCCTGCCAACATCCGCCCGAAGATGAACTGCATGCGGTAGTCAGGATTGGTGGAGTAGTCCCACTTGGCACACTCTTGTCCCCTGACCGCTTCAAAATTAAGGACATTCGGATATGTACGCTGCAGTCCCGTGGGCTTGCTGCACCCATGAAAGTCCACCAACAGGTGACGTTCTGCACATGCGCGTGCCAATTCCTCGTATTGGCGCATGACATCGTCGTCATCTCTATCGAAAAAGTCAATCTTCACACCTGCGGCACCCCATGCGCTGACAGAGTCAAGGTACTGGTGCGGGTAGTGCATCAGCGTGGAAGCAACCATCCACAGCCAAACGCCGACACCTCGTTCCTGCCCATATCGGATAATCTCGTGTACATCCACATCGGGATTAAATTCCGTAGGACGGAACAGATTGTTCCAACCGGCATCTATGAGCAGATATTCCAACCCGTTCTCTGCTGCGAAGTCGATATAATACTTGTACACTTGCGTGTTAAGTACTTTGTGCCCATTCGGGAAAGGAGCATCCGGCAGGATAGCACAATGCCACCACTCCCATGTGGCCTTGCCCGGCACTATCCACGAAGTGTCTTCTATCTTGCAAGGCTCTGCCAAGAGATAGATAAGTTCGTTGTTGAGCAAAGAGGCATCATCGGTAGTCGGGATAATAATACGCCAAGGAAATGCCTCATTACCAGGGACTGTAGCGATATTATCTTCCCGCTCCTTGACCACCGTTACGAAATTGCCCCAACTGCCCATTGCGACTTCACGGGGACTCTGAGCCCAGTAGCCATAAAGACCGTCTTTGCGCTTCTGCAAGTACATGCCCGGATAGTTGTGCAGGTCTGACTCCGCCACCACAAATGTCATGGCGTTCAATGAGTCTGTCAACACGGTGGGGGTGATGGCATATTTGCCGGAGTCGATAGCAGATACGGAAGGATAGAGCGTATTACTAAGTTCCCAAGATGTAAAGTTGGAGGTCTCTCCGAATATGACAGAAGGGTCGGACAAGAACAGGAACGGAGCCTGTTCGTTCACCACTATGATAGAGTCTTTTTCCTGACCTCTTGCCATGAAACGATAAGCAAAGCCCCCGTCGTATGCACGAAAAGCAACGCTATAACCATTGTACACCAAGAGCAATTCATTGTATGATTCCCTGATTACATCATTTTTGCCTACTACAGGATGTACATTATCCCTAACCTTCGTTGTTTTGGCGCGTTTGGGTGTACCTCCATCCCAAATATCTCCTCCCTCTATATACATCGCTATGGGAGTGCTGGCTGTGATTTGCACGGAATCATAGTATAGCGTATAACTTAGAGATTTGCTGTCTATAATTACCGACAGACGACTATCTGGAGAACTGATACAATGGTCTTGTCCGGCACACGCAGAGAGCAACAGCACAAACAGGAGCGTAACAAAAACAGGTGTGGTTTTCTTCATACAAAGCATAGTATTAAAAAGTACTGAATTTATAGATTATCTCATGATTATATATTTCACCGGGCTGCAAGATACAACAGGGGAAAGCCGGTTGATTGGGGGCATCGGGATAGAACTGAGCCTCCAAGGCTATTCCGTCTGACGGCTGTATATAGCGTCCGTACCGCCCGATGGCAGTTGACTCCAAGAAGCCTCCCGAATAGACCTGCATGGCAGGTAGAGTGGAAGATACGGTCAGCACCCTTCCTGATAGCGGGGAACGCAGAACTGCCATCTTCTTGATAGTTCCTGTTTCATCAAACAAGTAACAATGATTGTACCCTTTGTTCCAAAGGAATTGCGTGTCGGTATAATCAATATCTTTGCCTATCTGTTTGAAGACGGTAAAATCGAAAGCACTCTTCCGCACGTCTGATATACGACCTGTAGGGATGAAAGAGGCATCCGTTTCCAACATTCTTTCGGATGGGATGTTTAGTTCGTGTGACAGCACATTGCCTACGCCATCCAGATTAAAATAGGCATGGTTTGTCAGACTAATCGGCGTGGGGGCGTCTGTAACCGCATGATACGATATGTGCAGGCTTAGGTCGTGGCGCAGATGATATGCTACACTGATTTCTACGGAGCCGGGGAAACCACCCTCACCGGCAGGACTTGTAGTAGAGAACCGGGCACTATCCTCCGTATGGTCGTGTATGGCAAATATGTGATGGTGAATACCAGTTGTTCCAGAATGATTGCAATTACTGCCATCATTTTGCTCCAAAGTATATCGAACCCCATTTAGAGTGAATGAAGCCCCTGCTATCCGATTCGCAAAACGTCCTATAGTCCGCCCCATGAAGTTATTATCCTGCTTCCAATCCGACAACGATGGATATCCTAATAGGACCTCTCCCAACTGCCCGTTTCGGTCCGGCATTACTGCACTCAACAGGGATGCTCCTTCCGAGCACACATCTACGTAGGCACCGCTCGGGTGCGAAAGACGAAGAACCTGTATGGGCAAGTTCGCAATCATAGACACACAAAACGAGAGACATACACATCCTCATCTACAACAGCTCTCAAAGTGTAGAGACCGGTGGGAAGATGGTTGGTTGATATAGAATACACATGACTATACGACCCGATATGCTTTCCCTGCATGGAATAGATTTCCACATCCGCCGCTTTTGACAGATTGAGGTACAACATATCCTTCGTGGGATTGGGGTAACATGTGAATGTTGTTTCCTTTACATTCTCCACTGCATCCGGCTTGGGCATCTCACCCTGATATATCTTGAATATGTACACATCTTGGCGAGCCAAGGCTTGCAGATAGGTGTATTCGTCCGTTGCATAGTCGTACACATCGCGGAATAGTTCATGTACAAGATATTGCTGTCCCTTTTGCAATGGCAGTCCTGAGAAAGAAAGTGTAAACGGATAACGGCGCGTACTAAAGTTGAATACCGCCACAAAAACCGTATCTTCTACCATGGTATAATACAAACTGGCAGCAGAGTCCTTGTCTAAAGGCAGAGCCAACGGGCGGAAGCCTTTTGTCTCGCGTGCCATCTGCATGAGTTCAGGATTGTCTATGAGTGTTTTGGCATGTTCTTTTGCCAAGTCATCTCCCGTGACGGAATAGTCATCTCCTATGCACACCATTCCTGTTATCAGGGAGGAAGCTAAGCGCACACGGTTCACGTTTATTTGCTGGTTTTTGAACACAACATTGTCCGCATCGTTGTAACTGTACATATGGTCCAGCCACCAACCATAAGTAGAGGAATTGAGTGTATATTCCGCATCGCGTATGGAACTATACGCATCACATGCTATACGGCGCCCGTGTGCGTAGTGGAATGGAAAGATAGGGGCAATAGACAGATTGATGTACATCTTCCCTTGCGCCAGACTATCAATATAGCGCATGCCGTAGTTGTAGGCCTGAACACCTGTAGTGATTGTAGAGTCATACCAATGGTCTGCCTCCTGGATGCCATGCAGCATAAAGTCCAGCTTGACGAACTCGTATCCTTGAGCCAGAAAACGCTCTATGTATAGTTTCGCCCGAGCCTTGGTGGCAGGATGCGTAGGGTCGCAGGCACAAGCCCCTGTACGCTTGATAGGTCGCCCGTTGGCATAGAGCCATATATCTTTGTAAGTGGTTCCGTCGGTAGCACCCTCCACCTGACGGTCTGGATTGTTTGCCCAATCGACAAAGGGTGTCCAATAGATACCTGTTTTCAGTCCTTTTTGGTTGCAAGTATGTGAATAGCGTTTCAGGTCAGAGTACCCCATATTATCCCAGTACGAGTCCAAATCCATGTACATGGTACCGTCATTGTGGTAGCCGCGTGTAACAAGACTGTCTGCTATATAGGTTGCATTCTGCGTAGCATTCATATAGGATATTTTCGTTTGCAGCACGCCCCAACTATTCCACACAAACGGTTTGCCGGCATTCCATGCCAAGCGGGGTGTCACCTTTGCATTTAAGTCGCCGAAGGTCTCCATGGCATCACGCCAATCACCGAATTTGCCCACCATAACCAATGGGGATTCTATAGATGTGCCGCACAGAGAACCATGAGGAAGAGAGTCTCGGGTGTAATGGTCACTTGCTCCGCCGTACACAGACAATGCAACAATCTTGTTGACGGACTCGGTAGTTGTTGTCACTCCCGTCTTCCAATCCGTATGCGTGAGGGAACCCAATACCAATCCCTCATTACTTGCCAAGTTGTACAACAACCCGACTTCATAACTCGTACTTGTCTGCCCAAACGCACACGATTTGTAGCGAATCCACTCGTCATTGTCAAACGGGACAAACAACGTACGGTTTTCCGTGGCGGGAAGAACCGATGCTGTGGTAGCAGTCGTGTTGACAGGTGCCATATAGTTGGTGCGGACAGGAGTATCTGCCTCAATCCTTACTTGCGTGAGGATATAATCTTGGTCCTCATACAGGTTGTAGGAATGAACCAATGTGGTGTGTTCATTCAGTTGTGCCGTGATGATGACCTTGCGCCCTGTACCGAAGGAATCCGTAAGGGCCTCATCTGTTACCGACTGGATAGCAAGGTCGGACAGGCGATATTCCTCACTTCCGATTTTGACTTTGGCTACATTGCCTGCAAGTATCTGTGCAGTGCCTTGATATATATCAACGCTCCCTGTATCTGTCAGGGTCATACGCCAAGAACCAACTGTGTATTCCGTTGCCCACATACAGATGGAGAGCAACAATGCAGGAAGGAGAAATATACGCTTCATAAGAATTATAAAATGTTATATGATTAGGATATAAAAGTCAACGTAAGGCGGCGAATGCCGCCTTACGTTGCACGAGGATGTTATCGGATTTGTCCGAGGATACTGTATTTCACTCCATCCTTTTGGATATAGAACTCACCGTTCTCAAAGACCTTGACACATTCTGTGGTAACGCTGACATTATCCACAGCGGACATATTCGGGCTGACAAAAGCAGAGCAAGCATTGGCTTGGTCTATTGCCTGTACGCCAAACGTGTACGTGCCGGCAGGGATGTTGAAATGATATTTGGTCGTATTCAGATAGTTGACATACCCTCCGGCAACCTTCTGTGCGCCGGTTGCAAGGTCTGCAGGATTGAGCATCCATACTTGTCCGTCTGCATTCTTTACGTACACGTTGTAGCGCAATGCAGCAGCGGGAGTGTGGTCATCCGTGGCTGCCTCCCATGACAAGTCATAGCCGTTAGCCGTCTCGGCAACCGTTACATTTACAGGAACAGACGGTGCCTGGTTAGCCGTCTCAATCTTGTTGATTGCCTCGCCGTCACGCCAACCGCTGTTGAGGTCAGACCAGCCACTGGTCTGTACGTCCAGTGTCTTATCCCCGTTGAGGTCCACCAGGTTCATGGCACCGCCACGCGCGCAGATGTCTGCCAATCCGCAATCCTTGTAAGCAACCTCTGTGAACACGCCGTCTCCCGAACCATAGGCAATTACCTGTGTAGGCCAACCGATATAGGCAAAGTCCATGAAGCCGTCGTTGTTGACATCACCCACAGACACCACTGCCTGTCCACCCGTGAGACCGCAACTATCCAACTTGGTGAATGTGCCGTTATTGTTCATCCATACCGAGGCTGCATTGTTCCAACCGTTGTTCAGGTCGCGACCCAATTCAATTATCTCGTTCCAGCCATCGTTGTTCACATCTGCGAAGAAGGCAATACCTTGGTTTTGAGCGTGGTCGAAAGCAATGTCTGCCTTGGTAAAACTACCCTTGCCATCGTTCAGATACATATACACGGCACCGTTGCCCTGCGTCTCGCCATCCGATTTCAATGCAATGTCGCTGTAGCCTGTTACCAGAATATCCATATAGCCGTCGTTGTTGGCATCACCTACTGTGATACCGCCGCCATTGATTTGGTCGAACACTTCCGCACCGATAGTTGCTTTGCCATCAGCAAACTCGAAGACGCCTTTGTTGTTACGGAACAACGCAGTGAGACGTCCGTGTTCTCCATCCCATTTTGCGCCGGCATTTCCCGTGAGTACGATATCCATCCAACCGTCGTTGTTGTAGTTAATGACTGCTATCGAGTGCTGGGTGTTGTCATTGCCTTCGCCATAGATACCGGGGAGGTAGTTGTCCATGTCTTCTTCAAAGGCATAATTCTCTGCTGCACCCAAATTCTTCATCACCATTGTGATGGTAGATGTGCCGTCCATAGAACCTACAAGTACGAGGTCGAGATTACCGTCATTGTTGTAGTCAATCCATGCAGCAGATGCCTGCTGTAACGACTGGAAGTCCTCGCTGAGTTCTACTTTGGTGTACACACCGTTGTTGTTCTGCAGGAGTCCTACGTACTGGCGGTCGGAATTTTGACCGCCGATGTAGAACAAATCAAGGTCTCCATCGTTGTCATAATCTCCGTAAATCATAGCACAAGCAGCCATCTCGTTAGGGAGCGGAGATGTGCAATCCTCGGCACCTGTTTGCAGGTTACGGACTTCAAATGTGGCAGGAGTAACTGCCAGCATGGTTGCAGACATGATAACCGCTGCAACAGAAAGTAAACACTTCTTCATTGTTTTAATAGATTTGTTGGTTGAACATATTATTTGCTATATCTGTCAATTGATACCCCAATCATCAATATCCGGGGTTCTGGTCGGCATCACTCAGGTTGGTGTTGGTCTTAATCTCCGTATCGGGTATAGGCCACTTCAGAAAATGGCTGCCTTCTTGCAGGAGACCTGTGGATTGTGCCCATTTGTTGTGGCGGTTTACACGCTTCACATACAGACCTGCACGGTTCAAATCGATATGACGCCACCCCTCGCAACTGAGTTCGCGCGTGCGCTCATCGAACAGATTGTCCAAGAACTGCTCCTTGGAGTCCGCCTTACACTCCATACCGTCTGGCAGCACTCCGCCGAAACCGCGTGTACGTACTTTATCCACCAGTTTGATAGCCTCCGGCTGCCTGTCAAGTTCGTTTAGGCACTCTGCATCGAGAAGGAGTATGTCGGCAAAGCGCAGATAGTACGTATTCTTTCCCGCTTGCCAGAATGACAACTCCCCGTCGGTACGAGGGTCTTCGTATTTCTTGAAGTGCGGCAGGAGTTGGTCGTCGCCGAACCCTGTAACTGCTGTGCATTTGGTGCCCTTGTACACATACTCCGTGCGTATGGACTCGTCAAACCGCAAGTCGCCCGTTTCCCACAAACCAGGGACACCGTCAATGGTTTCTGTTGCCTTGCTGTATGCCCATGCCGAGGGGGTGACAAGGTCGTATCCGCCGAACATACAGTTCGGGTCTGCTGACGCAGCGCGACTGCCTATATGCCATTGCAGTCCGTTGACATCATCGTCTATGTTGCCCCAATAGAACGTGAAGATTGCTTCCTGCTCGCAATTCATATCGGGGTTCCACAGGTCTGCATAATTGGGCATCAAATCGAACTTCTTGGATTGGATAATACCATCCAGCAACTCATGTGCTTTGGCATAGTCTCTCATGTCAGATTCCTGCCATGCAGACATATACAGACGTGCGAGTACCGCTTGAGCCGCCCACTTGGTAGGAATACGCTTGTCCGCAGACTTCACGTCGGAAAGCCTGTTCATGGCATCTGTCAGGTCGTCGATAATATACTGATAAGTCTCTTGGATGGTCTTGCGTCCTGACAGAGTTATCGTGCCATTCTCCACTGTAGGAATGGGCAACGCACCCCAATACTGAGCCATCTCGAACATCATAGCCCCCCGATAGAACTTGGCTTGCCCGATATAGGAGGATATCTGCTCCTCGTTCTCCTCCGTCACGCCCATTTTCTCCAGTGCATCCAACGCTTGCGAAGAACGGATCACTACCGGCCAGCGTACGTTCCAGCAAGCAGCGATACAAACATTCTCCTTGT
Organism: uncultured Bacteroidales bacterium; assembly: GCA_934667275.1. Classification (GTDB taxonomy): domain Bacteria; phylum Bacteroidota; class Bacteroidia; order Bacteroidales; family Paludibacteraceae; genus Colicola. Next base: position 130,246 of record CAKULK010000003.1, read on the forward strand.
TTAGCATACCATTGTAGTAGTCCATGGATGCCTGCTGTGCTTCTGTCCACACTTGGTAGTCCCCCTGACGTGTCTCGTCCAGTCCGAGGAACGGATAGAGTCCCGTGCGCTCATAGCGCGTGCGGCGGAAAGCAAAGTAAACGCCATTCAAATAGGGCTGTATATTATTAAGGTCAGCAAACACCTGCTCCGTCGAGAGGGCGGTTTGCGGCTCCTGCGACAGGAAGTCTTCGCAACTGTTCAACGACAGCAGAGAACCTGCAATGAGGAGACTTATGACGAACTTTATACTGTACTTTTTCATAACATTCAATTATTTATTGTGGTGAAACATTGTCAGAAACCGATATTCAAACCTACTACATACATACGCGACGAGGGGTAGTAGTCTCCCGACTCTGGGTCATAACCCTTGTAGGGAGTGAACGTAAACGGATTGTTTGCCGTGAAGTAGATACGTGCGTTGTCGAAGTGAATGGCGTTCATCCATTTCTTCGGGAAGTCATAACTCAGTGTGATTGCCGAAATCTTGAGGAACGATGCATCCTGAATACCGTTGTCGCACATACTCATCGAATAGCGGTCGCTGCCCCAGTAAGCACGCGGGATGTCGGTCTTGGTATTCTCCGGAGTCCAGCGGTTGAGGTTGTCTGCGTGCGTCGAAGTGGAGCCGTTGGTCTGCATCAGTGTCTCATACAGACCGCTGATGCGCCGTGCTCCATAAGAATAGGTCGCCACAATCTGGAGCATAAGACCTTTGTACGAGAAGTCCGTATGGATACCGCCATAGAATTTCGGGTCGGTGTTGCCGATGATATAGCGGTCTTCGTCGTTGATGATGCCATCGCCATTGCGGTCCACAGGCAGTATGTCGCCCGGACGTACACGGTGACCGCACAGGTCCAGTGATGCCACATACTCCATATCTTCCTCCTGCGCTATCTTGTCATACTGATAGACGTAGATGTTGTTCAGCGACTCGCCTAAGAACAGGTTGCCTGTACGTTGTATGGAGTTGCCCGACACATTGTAGATAGACGTCACATCGCCGTACAACTTGGTGATTTTGTTCTTGGCCGTTGCTATATTGAATCCTATATTCCACTGGAATCCGTTGATTTGCACGGCGTTCAGATTGACGCTCAACTCCGCACCTTGGTTCTGCAGACAGCCCACATTGTCCAGCATATAGGAGTATCCGTACGACCCTGCCAGACTGCGCTGCATCAGCAGGTCCTCGTTGTTGGTGAAGAAGTAGTCGAAGTTCAACTGCAGGCGGTTGTGCCAGAAAGCCAGATCCAGTCCTGCATTGAACTGCTTCTGCGTTTCCCAGCGCAAGTCAGGATTGCCGTATAGTCCGTTGCTCCCCGTGCCGCGTCCCATTCCGTTGTTAATCAGGATATACGAACCGAGGGTGGTCTTGGTATTGAATATGGTGTTGTAGCCGTAGTTGGGTATGTTCTGGTTGCCCACAAGACCATATCCTACCCGCAGGCGCAAGTTGTCCACCACATTCTGGTCCTTCATAAACTGCTCGCCCGTAACATTCCAACTGGCTGCCACCGACGGGAAGAAGCCCCACTTGTGGCTGGGTCCGAACTTGCTGGAACCGTCCGCACGCCCTGTAAACGTGATGTAGTAACGCGAGTCATACACATAGTTGAGACGCAGGTAGGCGGACATCAGCGAATAACTGGTATAGCCCGAACTCCATGTAGAGTTCTCCTTGTCCGAGGCGGAACCTATGCTCTTGTACTTGAACAGGTCGTTTCCGAAACCGACAGCATTGATTTGGTTCCAGTTGTTGCCATAGTAGGACATATCCATACCCAGCACCGCGCTGATACGGTGGCGGTCTTTAATCGTAGTGTTGTACGACACCGTATTGTCCCACTGCCAGTTCATGCTCTTGCTGCGGTACTGCTGTGCGTAGCCGTCATACGAGTTGGCATACGATACCGTGCTCAGCGTGCTATAGTAGTAGTCATTCTCCTGTTGCGCAAAGTCAATGGAAAACGTAGAACGGATGTCCAAACCCTTGACGGGATGGATGTTCATGTAGTTGGAAGACAGCAGGCGGAACTTGTCCACATCTTTGGTGATGGTGTTGAGTGCCTTGATGGGGTTATGGTACGACTGGCTTTCCAGTTTGCCTTCCCACATATAGTACTCCTCGTCGTTGATAGGGTACAGCGGGTCGGCACGGAACGCCACCAGATACATGTTGTCATTCGCCATCGGGTTCTCTATGGAGTAAGCCAGCGAGTTGTTGGTCCCCACCTTCAGCCATTTGTTCACATCGAAGTCCAGATTCACTTTGCCGTTGTAGCGTTTGTACGCCGAGTTCTTGATTTGTCCTTTCTGGTCGGAGTAGCCGAAACTCGTGAAGTAGTTCACTTTGTCCGTGGCTCCCGAGAAAGTAACGTTGTGATTGTGCTGGAATCCCGTCTGCGTGATTTGGTCCACCCAGTTGTATGTCTCCCCGTTCTCATGCGCCGTCATCTCCCACTCCGCGAATGCGATGTTCTGGGAGATACGCGGACCGCTGATAGTCAGGTAGCGGTCGATATACTTCTGACGGTCCTTGGTGGGGTTGTCGTCCATATACTTGTTGGCATAGGCATCGATACGGTAGTCAAACGTCTGCTGTCCGTCCATCAGCGGGATATTGTTGGCAAAGGTCTGCCAGCCGACCCAACCGTCGTATGTCACCTTCCCCTTGCCTTTCATGCCTCGCTTGGTCGTGATGACTACGACACCATTCGCGCCACGTGCTCCGTAGAGTGCTGTGGCGGAGGCGTCTTTCAGCACCTCGATGGATGCGATGTCATTGGGGTTGACGGTGGAGATGTCGGTGTCGTCAATCATGATATTGTCAATCACATACAGCGGCGACGTACCGTAAGAGATGGAGTTGTTGCCGCGAATCTTGATAGTGGCATTGGCACCCGGTTGCGGATTGGCTTCCACATAGACGCCCGGTATCTTGCCTTGCATGGCTTGGTTGAGGTTGGCAGTAGGGATTTCCTTCAACTGCTCCGCGTCCACACTTGCCACAGCGCCGGTGAGGTCTGATTTCTTCATGGCGGCACCCACTACCACAACCTCGTCGATGGCTTGGGTCTTCTCCGCCAGAGCGACTGTCATGAAGCGGTCGGAACTGACAGAGTAGGTCTGTGTGTCATACCCGATAAAAGAAAACTGAAGTACCGCCCCTTTGGAAACATCAAGAGTGAACAAACCATCCATGTCCGTGATGGTTCCTCCCTGCTGCTTGGTGTTCACGACACTGACTCCGGGGAGTGGGTCGCCCGTCGCGGCATCAACCACTTTACCCTTGACGGTAATCTCCTGTGCGAGCACGGCAAGGGTTGTGGAAAGTAATAGGAATAACAGAAGTACACTTTTTTTCATAATATTATCAGATTAAAAGTTTGCATATCGGGTTAAGGTGTGATTACACGCTGCAAAGGTAGTGCTATCGGGCTACGCTGGCAATGGATTTTGCTCACATGTATATGGACAATCTTGCTGCTGTGATAGTCGGGTCAATTCTATGACATTAGTATGTGATTAGTATGTTATTAGTATGTTATTAAGCAGTCAATATCGGATAAATGCCTTGACGATGCGAACAGCATCGTCTCCCTGTTTATGGAGTATCATGGTTCTACAATACTTTTATGGGCGTACGTTTGTAGCGGTTGCGGAAAGCGTTGGGGGACATGCCCATTATCTTCGAGAAGACACGGGAGAAATACAGGGCGTCATCAAAGCCCAGAAGTTGGCATATCTGGTTGCTCTTCATGTTCGTAACATCCAGTAGTTCGCACGCCTTCTGTATCTTCAGACGGGTGAAGTAGTTCATGGGCGAGTAGCCTGTCTTCTGCCTGAACAACGTGGAGTATCTATATGGAGAATACTTTACGTATGAACTTATCTCCCGTATGGTCAATGTGCGGTTGAGGTTGTCGCGCATGAAATGGATACTTCGGGCAACAATGTCGTTGTTCCCGCCGTCTGACTTGACCCGCGCTGCGCGGAAACAATTCAAGTACATCAGGGAGCCCATGAAGTAGATAAAGCAGGTGGTTGCATAGCGGAGATTATCAATGGCGTATCCCAACTCCAGTGCGCGGAACACCTCTTCGAAAAGTTCCAGCCTGTAACTGATACGGCTGTCGTCGGAGACAGGAATCGTGCGGGGCACTACGTAATCAGCAGCCATGAGGTGCGCCTTGTTTCCTTTGAAGTGCACCCAATAGATAGTCCACGGGTTGTCGGCGGAAGAGCCGTAACTATGCACTACGTCCGGCGGTATGATGATGACTTGGTTGGCAGCCAATGTGAAGCGGTTCCCGTTGAAGGAGACATACCCTTCGCCACGGATGCAGTACAGCAGGATGTACTCCTTGATAGGTGTATCGCGCTGCATATAATGGAACTTGGCTTGCGGGTAGTAGCCGATGTCCGTGATATGCAACTCCTTGCACAACTCGTCCTCTTCCATGCCCTGTACCACAGAGCGCGGAATCACCAGAGCACGAGAACCTGTGAAGCCGTCTTGAATGCGAGCCATACTAATTTCCGTTTGTGATGTCACATAACAATATCTGTGCCTGTTGGTGGTTGATGTCCAGATTCAGTACGGTTTGCAACTCCGTTTGCGCTTTGGTCAAGTCCCCTTTGCCCAAATATCCGAGTCCCATGACGAAGTGGCAGTGGATTTGGTTGCGGATATTGAGGTCGTCGTCCCATATAGCCAACTCCGGCAACGAGACAGCAAAATAATCTATCTTGCAGATGTCGCTGAGATGACGCTGCCCGTGTTGCAACAGGCGCTCGAACAGTTCGTCTGCACGGGCGTTGTCTCCCAGTTGCTGCCAAGCAAGGGCTTGGTAGTAAATCTTGTCCGGTTGCGAGTCGTTGTAGTAGAACGCCTGCTGCGGTTCGGAGTCGCCTTGCGTGGCAGAGCGGAAGAAGGCATTGGCTTTGTCCGTCTCGCCGAGAGCCTTGAGTGCAAGACCCTTGTAGTAGTCAATATCGTTCTCCTGCATGGTGATGAGTTTTCCCTCACCGAGATTGTGCGGGTAACTGTCCGTCTCGGCAAGCAATGCAAGGGCTTCCAGATTGTTTCCTGCTCTCAATGCTTGCTTTGCCAACTCTCTTCGGCAGAGTGTATATTGCCCTGTCACCTTCCCTTCGCCGCCTTCCCACGGGTGGAAATGGCGGTGTGCCAGCAGGTCTTTTGCTTCGGGATACCTCAGGAGTTGGTTGTGCAGTTGTACGTATTCTATCATCAGGTCGTCACGCTGCTGTGTGAGACTGGAATACTTGTCCAGTATGTCCAATCGCTGCTGGTAAGTATATCCCAAGCGTTTGTATAGTTGCACCAACTCCATGAAGATGCGCGAGTCTGTCTCGTCGAGATGGAAAGCCTGCTCCATCATTTGCAATGCGTGTTGCTTGTCGTTGCGCTTGTTGTAGTATGCCAGAGCCAGATTGCGCAGTACCGTAGGGAAACTGCTGTCTATGGCAACCGACTTCTCCCACGCATCGATGGCTTCCGCGTATTGCTTCTTCGAGTAGTAGAAATTACCCAGATAGTAGTACGCTTTTGCTCCCTTGGGGTTGAGGGTGATAGCATGCGAGAGGAGGATAACCTCTTCGGGGCGGTTCGGGAAGCAGTAGGCAGGGTTGGCTTTCTCTGCCTCTTGGTATAGGGATTTTGCTTCCGCACGCAAGCCTTGCATCTCCGCAATATAGCCCAACGCATACAACACGACAGGATATACCTCCTTCGCCGGATCCGTATATACATGCAGCAGTTGAGACGCCTCTTCCCATAGTCCTGCCGACATGAAATCCAAGGCATACTCGATATAGTCGTGTGCGGTACCCCGCATGGCAGTATGCATAAGGTCTATGATGGCGGTATCGTTGGTCAACAGATACTTTTCCCATAGGCAGCCCACGTTGAACGAGTCGATGTGCAACGAGTCTTCGATGAACATCAGTGCCTCTTCTGTCCGTCCCAGTTTCCTCAGGGCAGAGGCTTTCAGTTGGCGCGCCTTGAGACTGTGCCAGTTCTTGGATAGTGAGCGTTCCACATCGTCAAGCGCATCTTCGTAATCCCCGCGGAGCATATCAATTTGAGCGATAGCATAGTAAGCGGCATCCTGTTGGGCGGCGTTCCATGTGGCTTTGTAGAATACATCGTATGCTTCGTCGGTTCTGCCCTGCCACTTGAGGCACACACCCAAGTTGTAGTACGGCTCACCGTCATAAGGATTGGGGTTGCGCTCGGTAAGCGTATCAATAGCCGCACGCAGATAATGCTCCGCTTCTTGGAACTTGCCACTGCGCAGAAGAAGCAAGCCCACGGCATTGTTGCAGCGTATGTCACCCGGCTCTCGGCGCAACGCCTCCATATAGTAGTCCATCGGGTTGTAGGTGGCATGACGGTACTGCTCCAAGTGAAGCCCTGTGAGATACAACTGCTCCTGCGAGGCTATGTCCTTTGGCTCCTTTGCCGGTTTGGCAGGGTCTGGAATGGCACGCTCGGTGTTGGTATGCGGTTGGTATTGCAGTATGCACTTGCCCGTGGTGTCAAACACTTTGGCGATGTAGTTGTCGGGTGTGGGGTCGGAGAGGGTAACCTTCTTCTCAAAGACCGATTCGGGACTGAGGTCGGCTGTTTCGTCTATCAGGACGGTGCCCGCGGTATCTGTCAGAACGATGCGGAGCGTTGCCTGACCGGTGGCATAGACCTTGAGTACCGCAGCATTGTCTTTGATGTCCAAGCCAAGCAGCACATCTTTGCTGGCATTGCGTACATAGCCTACTTGGCTGTAGGGCATGAAATACTGCGTCCACGTCTTCTCCTCGTAGGGTTGCAGCCAACTGAAATCGGGTTGGTTGTCACAATAGACACCTGTCATCAGTTCTATATATGGACCGTTCTTGTCCGTCAGGTTGCGGTCCCATGCCTGACCGAAATCACCATTACCCCACGTCCATTGCTTCTTGCCCGGGGAGATATGGTGGTTAGCCACGTGCAGCAGTCCGCCTTGCACGTGCTCTTCGTAGCCGCCGACAAAGTCGAACTTGGACAGGACTGCCATGTAGGACGTCGGCACGGGGATATTCTTGTAGCGGGATATGTCCGTGCCCGGGGCGTAGTTGTACTTGTAGTACACTCCGTGACTGATAGGAAACTCGGTAACGGCACGTTTCCCATGGTCAAAGACGGCATTCACATCGGGCGGGAATACCGAGTAGTAGTGGTCGTTGACCACTACGGCAGGGTTTGCCCACCACAGGAATGTCTGCGGGAAAGGTGTGCGGTTGTACAGGCGTACCTTGATTGCCAGATATGCTTTGTCGGGATAAAGGGTGAAACCCTGCGCCCCTTTAGTCCTGCACATGCGCTCTATCTCGCTGCACCAGACAGTGACACTGCCGTCTGCGTTCTGCTCTATCTGTGCATCCACGGGCAGAAAAGTGGATGGACGGTGATGCTGCGGCCAGTTGAACTCGATGCCACCCGATATCCACGGTCCTGTCAGTCCGACCAGTGCGGGTTTGATGACTTCGTTGAAATAGACGAAATGGCGCTTGTGTATCTTGTCGTAAGCCATCTGTACCCGTCCGCCAAGTTCAGGTAGAATCATCACTTTGATATAGTAGTTCTCAAGGAAGTACGCCTTGTAGGTCTTGTCTTCCTTTGTGTCATATATTTTCTCCACTACGGGATAGGGATACACGGAGCCGCTACTGCCTTGATATACACGTTTCTCCAAGAATATAGGATTCTTCTCCTCCTTGCCTATGGCGTACGTGGGTATGGTTACCAATTCCTGCCATGCCCGCACATCGCCTTTGCGTGTGACTGTGGATGCTGTAAAATGAGTATTCATAAATATCACTGACTAAAGATTATTCTTTGACTAAGGTTTTCTCCAACTCCTCGAGACTCTTGCCTTTGGTCTCCGGCACCTTGCGCCATACGAAGATGGCACCCAGCACACAAATCAGCCCGTATGTCCAGAAGGTGCCGACAGCCCCGAAGTGTGCATTGAGTATGGGGAACGTATAGGTAAGCACTGAGCATGCCGACCACAAAGCGAAGGTGGCTACAGACATGGCTACACCGCGTATCTTGTTCGGAAAAATCTCACTCACCACTATCCACATCACCGGTGCCAGGGTCATGGCATAGCAGGCTATTGCCAATACAACGATGACGAGAAGGAAGATGCCGGAAATATGAAAGTAGTACGCTCCGCCCATAAACAGATAGATAACCGCCAATCCGACAGAGCCGTACAACAGCAGAGCCTTGCGCCCCACCTTGTCCACAAGAAACATGGCGACTATGGTAAAGATGACATTGGTGACACCCGTGATAACGATGTTCATGAGTACATCGCTGACACCGTATCCTGCCGCCATGAAAATCTCCTGCGCATAGTTGAATATCACATTGATACCACACCATTGCTGGAATACCGCAAGGACCACACCGATAAGCAGAACGTTTGCGTACTTACGTTGGAACAGTTCGGAGAAACGTGCATGAGGCTCGGAAGCGATAGACGAAGCCGTGGCAGCAACCTCCGCATCGGCATATTGTTGCCCGCCTATACGCCGGAGTATCTGCAGGGCTTCGCCCGTGCGTCCCTTCATAATCAGCCAGCGGGGACTCTCAGGAATGAAGAAAGCACACAGGAAGAAGATACCAGCGGGAATTATCATTGCCCAAAACATATAACGCCATCCCATTTGTCCGTTCCACGAAGCGGCTATCATCTCGTTGGTAAAGTCCGCCGGTACCGGTTCTGCCACCAGCCAGTTGACTACCTGAGCGGACAGGATACCCAATACCGTTGCCAACTGATTGGCTCCGACCAAGCGTCCGCGTATGTACGCGGGTGATATTTCGGCAATGTAGATAGGCGACTGATTGGTAGCCAGTCCTATGGACAATCCGCCCAAGAAGCGGAAGATATTGAACCACACAAAGGAGTTCGCCATACCCGTACCGAGTGAGGTACAAATAAACATGACTGCTGCCATGATAAGCAGCGGTTTGCGTCCGTATTTGTCGCTCAGTTTTCCAGCAAAGACCGCCCCTATACAGCACCCCAGCAGTGCCGTAGTCATGGCAAGCCCTTGCATTGTGGGGCTGTCCGCTATGCCGAAATACTGCTCGTAGAAAGGCTTGGCACCACCAATAACGACCCAATCGTACCCAAACAACAAGCCGCCCATGGCACTGACCAAAGCAATGGTAATCAGATAGGTATTAGAATGCTTCATTGTATCAGAAAATTTATAACTTATTTCGGGTGCAAAATTACAGTCTTTGCGCTACCATCACAATGGATAATGCCACCAAAAATATGGACAAAATTGTTATTTCCAATACAAAATAACCACGTATATCGCTGATTTTCAAATAAAAATCATCAACTTTGAAATTATCTACAGGGAATATGTTTATTACATAGGAAAGGTATAGGATATGAATTATTGGTAAGCAACAGACTATACTACTATTATTGCGATGAATTTTTCGCATAGAAAATAGTGGTTATCAAAATAAGTTGTGTTTTTTGATATTTTGATAAACACTGAGCAGGCTATGATAGTGCGTAACCATTGCCTATCCCTTGCGCATCCTTTGCGCATCCCTTGCTGAATGATTACCACTAATCCCGACAAGAACAGGGTAAGGTCAGGGAAAAAACAGGGAGAAATTTTAATGATTCAATGGGATAAAAACCACCCGAAGCCGGTCGGGACTTCGGGTGGTTTGGAAGTTATCGGGATTACATATCCCACTGCTCGAGGGTGGCAGTGAGTTGGTCGAAGGTCTGCGCCTTGCTCTTCTCACGCACCTCGTTGATTTGCGCGCTGACAGCCTGGTCGTAGGTCTCCGCCTCCACATTGCGAATAACGCCGAGTGCGATAGGCAGTTCGCTGGGAACTTCGGCATTGTGCACGTCGGTGACCATATCCTGACCCATGAGGGCAAGCATGCGGTGCAAGGTCGGGTCCTCGAGGGTGGCGTCGTGCGTCAGGACACGCGGGTCGTCAGCCGGCACCACAATCAGGCGCGGCATGAGTCCCTGGCTGTAATCCAGTGCGAGACCCTTGTCGTTGTCCTTGCCGAAAATCATCTTTTCGCCATGGCGGAGAACGATGCTACGCTCGGCGCGTGTCTCGCGGTCAGCAATCCATGCGTGGGTTCCGTTGTTGAAAATCACGCAGTTGACCAGGCACTCGATGACGCTGGCACCCTTATGCTGCTGCGCCTTGACCATGCAATCGACGGTGGTAGGCATATCCACATCCAAGGTGCGGGCGAAGAACGTGCCGCGCGCTCCCATCACCAGTTCGGCGGGAATGAAAGGACGTTCCACCGTGCCAAAAGGACTGGATTTGCTGACAAAGCCCTTGGGCGAAGTCGGGGAATACTGACCCTTGGTGAGACCGTAGATACGGTTGTTGAAGAGGCAGATATTGAGGTCCACATTGCGTCGAATCTCATGGATAAAATGGTTGCCGCCGATAGCGAGGCAGTCGCCGTCGCCCGACATCTGCCAAACGGTGAGTTCGGGGTGGCTGGTCTTGACACCCGTTGCCACTGCGCCTCCGCGACCGTGGATGGTGTTGAAACCGTAGGTATTGAGATAGTGGGGCATACGGCTCGAACAACCGATACCCGAGATGACTACCGTTTCATAGGTAGGCACACCTATTTGTGCCATGGCTTTTTGCAGGGCTGCACAGATGGCGTGGTCGCCGCAACCGGGGCAAAAACGAACGTATTGATCACTTTTGAATTGACTTGCTTCCATAATTTTTCCTTTTAGTCATTTAACCCCTTTACGTATTCCACAATGCGCTCCACAGCGAATGGCTGACCCATTATCTCGTTGTATTGCAGCAAGTTAACGCTGCTAATCTTGGAGCGTAGATAGTTAGCAAACTGTCCGCTGTTGAGTTCGCAAACGACGATGCGCTTGTATGCGCGGAGGACGTCGGCGGTGTTCTTGGGCAGCGGGTTGATATAGTTGAAGTGCGCCAGTGCGCAGTTCAGTTCGTTGGCAGCGGCGTGGAGGTGCCCCTCTGTGGAGCCCCAGCCCACGAGGAGCGTGTCGCTCTGGGTGTTGCCCTGTACGCGGAGTTCGGGGATACGGTTTGCCACCTGGTCCACCTTCGCCTGACGCGCGTGAACCATGAGTTCGTGGTTCTCGGGGTTGGTGGAGATGCTGCCTTTCTGTGCGTCGCGCTCGAGACCGATATTGCGGTGCTCGTAGCCCTCCATACCGGCGTAAGCCCAGTAGCGGATGTTGTTCTCGTCGCGCAAAGCAGGGTTGTACTTGCCCTTGAGTTCCTCGGGCACGCCTTGCGGGCGGATGGCGGGCAGTTCGCTGAGTTGCGGGATGCGCCAGAGCCCCGTGCCGTTTGCCAGATAGGTGTCGGTCATGAGGATGACGGGGGTCATGTTCTCCAAGGCGATTTTGGCAGCCATGTAGGCGTACTCGAAGCAGTTAGCCGACGTGGAAGCCGCCATAACCACTGCGGGGCACTCGCCGTTGCGGCCGTAAACGGCCTGCATGAGGTCGGTCTGCTCGGTCTTGGTAGGCAGACCCGTGCTGGGACCGCCGCGCTGTACATCGATGACAACCAATGGCAACTCTGCCATCACTGCCAAGCCGATAGCCTCGGATTTCAGGCTCAAGCCCGGACCCGAAGTGCTGGTGGCAGCGAGGTCGCCGGCAAACGATGCGCCGATGGCGGTGCAGACACCTGCAATCTCGTCCTCGGCTTGCACTACCATCACGCCCATGTCCTTGCGGGCAGCCAACTCGTGCATGATGTCGGTGGCAGGGGTGATGGGATAGGAGCCCAGGAACAGACGCTTGCCGCACTTCTCGGCAGCCGCAATCAAGCCCCATGCGGTGGCTTTGTTGCCCGCGATGGAGGTGTATTTGCCGTGAGGCAGGTCCTCTGCCTTCTCCACATTGACGGTTTGGATATTGAGTGCGAGGTTGTTGCCGTAGTTGAAACCGTCGGTCAGCACTTTCACGTTGGGCGCGATGAGTTGCGGTTTCTTCTTGAACTTGCCCTCGAGGAAGTGGATAGCCTTGTCGATAGGACGGTTGAAGAGCCAGCAAACGACACCCAGCGCGAACATATTGCGCGACTTGAGGATGGCTTTGTTGTCCAAGCCGGAGTCCTTGAGGCTCTCTTTGGTGAGCGAGGTCAGTGCCACGGGAACGATTTGCACGCTCTCGGGGATACCGAGTTCGGTGAAGGGGTTGTCGGTCTTGTACAGCGCCTTCTCGAGGTCTTTGTCGGTGAAAGAGTCGGTGTCCACGATGACCACAGCGTTCTTCTTGTACATCGAACTGCTGTCTTCCCATTGTGCGCCCGGGTGATTGAACTTGGAGCCTAACGTGCAGACTTTCAATGCCGCAGCGTTCATAGCCACAATCACATCCGCCTTGTCGCCGGGGGTGTAAACGCCCGCACCCAGATTGACTTGGAAACCGCTCACGCCGCCCAGCGTGCCTTGCGGGGCGCGTATCTCAGCAGGAAAGTCCGGTAGGGTGCTAATCTCGTTGCCTAAAATGGCACTTAGTGAGGAGAACATGTTGCCGGTCAATTGCATACCGTCTCCGGAGTCGCCGCAAAAGCGTACCACTACATTTTGTTTTTGCATAATATGTTTTTTTAATTTAAGGTCCGTTGGGCAATAGCCAACCGCCCTTCGGTCAAAATTCGCGCAAAGGTACTACTTATTTTCTACATCTGCAAATAAATCCACGGTTTGAGGGCGTTTCTTGCCACTTTGGCAAGTGCCCGCGTACAAGATGTGCGTCAAAACCACCCGAAACGGCGAATCAAACGCAGCAGACCTGTCGGAATCAACGCTACCAAGCCCACCAACACCGCGTTCCACACGCATGGCACTGACACTTTGGCACGTCCGCGGAACATTCCCCGCAACGCTCTGCCCACGATATATTCTGGTGTCACAATATAGCCCAACGCCTTTCCCAAATGCGTTGCCCACGGGCGGATATGGTACAACCCTGTATCCACCGCACCCGGCGAGATATTGGTTACAATCACCCCCTTGCCGCGCAATTCGACGTGCAACGAGCGGGTGAACAAAGTCAGAAAAGCCTTGGTGGCGGCGTAGGTGGCGAGACGCTGCACCGCGATATGCGAGGTCACCGAACAAACGTTGAGGATATAGCCCCGCCCGCATGCCGCCATCTGCTGTCCGAAATAGTAACACAACATTGCCGGCGTCACCACGTGCAAATTGAGTATCAGTTCATTAAAGCGTTCCGTGTCATCCAGGAAGTCGCGGTCGTGATATACTCCGGCATTATTCACCAGCACCTCAACATCTATCTTGTGCTCCACGCAGTAGTTGTACAAATCCTTCGCGGAAGAGGGCTGTCCCAAATCCTGCATCAAGGCTTCCACCGCCACACCGAAATCCTTCCGCAGCAGGTCTGCTTTGTCATAAATTGCATCTTCATTGCTGACAATCAACAAGTTGTATCCTTTCTTTGCCAATGCCCGCGCATAGCAATAGCCCATGCCCGAACTGGCACCTGTCACCAATGCATACGCTGCCGCACGACCTTTGTCGGATTGAATACCGTTTACTTCTTTCATTCTCTCTGATTTTCTCATATTTTTTGCTCTGCTCCCCACCATTTTTCCCACCGATTTTCCGCTGCCAACTACGGTAGATATACGGTTGATACACGGTAGATATACGGTTGATAACAAGGAGCCTTTCGGGTGCTTAGTGTATCAATCGACCGTCCGAAGAATAGGTCTGCCCTTGGTGAATCAACACCAAACGCCCGTCTTTCACTATCTTGCGTGTACCCTTCATCGTATCTTTCGGCACATCACGAATATCGGCAGTCACTTCCTGCTCCACGCACCAGAGTTGCACCTCGTCCCACACTATCATCACCACCGCATCCATCGTGGTCTCCACCCCGCAAGTCAGCCCTACATTAAAAGCATCATCCACCGATAAAGGGGTTTCCAAGTATGAAGCCGTTGCCATATTATCTTCACCCACAATCAGTTGTGGCAGTCTCACATAGCGGCACACATCGGCAGAATCCAATTGGGCACTCACCACTTCGGGCAGACATTCCTCTCTTTTCGCGCCCACTTTCCATGCACGTATCGGCATCAGTTCTGGCACTCCATAGTAGTTCCACGCACGTCCCACTACCCCCGTCAACACATCGCCGTTCATCAATCCGGACCCGTAGCGTCTGCCATTAGCGTCACCCTGATCATAGATGAGAATCGCCCCAGTGACATCGCGCACAAAGATGTAGGAGTCGTATTTCTTGGTCACCACCACTGTGTCAAGATACACCGTAGTGTAGTCAGCCACATGCACAGCCTCTGCCACCTTCATCGGGCGTGTGGCATGAAGCAATACAACTGCTTCCGCATGAACATCACCACTGCTAAGCAGCAGAGTGTCTTGATAATAGCCTGTCACTGCCACGTCATACGAGATAGTCAAAGAACCGCCGTCTCTATCCAATCGGGTGGCGGACAATGAGAACGGCGCACCTCCTTTCAAGCGCACGTCTATGTCCTGCATCAGTCCGTTGGCATTGATAGTGAGCGTCTTATCCCCTGTATTATGCTCTCCGTGAAGACATACGGTGCCGAAATTCGTAAGTGGGGCAACAATCGCCGTAGTATCTCCTAACGCGCGTACACACCTATATATACATACTGCCGTTTGGCTGCCTGCATCGGCATAACAACCAAATAATGAGCCGCTTGCGTTGTACTGCAGATACCGCCCCTTACTCTTGCCGAGGTTCATTACAGTGGCTCGTCCATCGGGAACAATGGTAATATCCCAGTAACCGTAGTTGCCATAGGTCTTGCTGTCATACAACTTGTTCCAAACTGCCAGGCGGTTCTTAGTCTGTCCCCCGTTGGCAACCAGATACGCCTCTTCGTAGCGCAATTCGTCTTGGATATAGAATACTGTTTTGCCCTCCAATTCAGTACGATGCAACGTGTAAACAGCACGGTCGTCCGCCCCTACCTGAGTTCGGTCTGCGGTATATTTACCTGCAATGGAATGGATGTTATTCTGCGACACATTCTCATCGAAGTAACCCATAATCCGATGCACATCGTCTTGGAACACGCCAATAATAATTTGGTCAGAGTCAAGCAGTTGCGACACATCGGTTACTAATTGGTATGTATCAACCGTAAACGGGTTAGAGCCACCCGATGCGCTGTAAATACTGATAGAATTGAGATAAATGGAATTGCGTGTGCAATTCACTTGGAAAGTGATTTTGCCCGTCTGCTCTTCGGGCAACACAACCGTCAAATCGCGGTTGCTCGGGTTTGAGATTGTCACTACGGAGTCAATAGCCACGTTATCACCCACTTGCACATGGATACTACCCTGCCCTTTGGTGGTAGTGGCATAGTTGAACGTGATACGGCGTACTGCTCTGAACGACTGCACGGAAGTGGCACCTGCACCGGTAAAGGCCTGTTTGTCCGTCACTTTCACACCTATCTGGTAAGTGCTGCTATAGTCTGCCCCCGCTTTATTAGAAATCCAACCATCCGTTTGGTTGTCGCACACCGTGGTGCCGACTTTGCTTTTCCAATCTGCAGAAGTGAAAGTGTAGGTAGTAACCCCTGCCATCGTGAAATTGCTGCATACCAGAAGCAATGCCGATGCAAATATCAACTGAAGTCTTTTCATAGTCTAGTTATTTCCTATATATTTAATATGTTGTCCGGTCTTCTAAACTCTGCCAAGGTAATCGCGGTAGCGATACCGACATTCAGGCTCTCCGAGGTAGTCTCACCCGCCGGATAAGAGGGTATCAACAGCGGGTGCGTGACAAGCGGCCGCACCGCCATGGAAATACCATTCCCCTCGTTGCCCATTACGATGATACCATGCGCCTTGTCTTCAATAGCACCTTGCTCATACATATCCCGTCCGTTGAGCAACGTACCATATATTGGAACACCCTGTTTGCCAAGGGCTTGCAATTCCGCAACCAAGTTCACATAATGCACACGTACACGTGCCAGGGCCCCCATCGTAGCCTGTACCACTTTGGGGTTGAAGCAGTCGGCTGTATCATGTGAACAATAGATATTGTGCACACCAAACCAGTCGCAAGTGCGAATGATAGTACCCAGATTACCAGGGTCTTGTATTCCATCCAATGCCAAAAGCAAACCGCCGTCCTGCTTGTCTGTTGTCGGTAGCGAAAGCGGTTCTTTACGGAATACGCCAATCACGCCCTGCGGTGTTCGAAGTGAAGACATCTGTTCTATTTCAGAAGCCGTAGCATTATCCGTTGTTGCCAACAGCACGAGAGGAAATGCCTTGCACATCTCGTATGCACACTTCTCTCCCTCGGCAACGAATACGCCTTGCCCATCACGTTCTTTCTTATTTTGCAGGCTGCGCACCCACTTCACTTGCGCTTTGGTCAGTTTGACAGGAACTATACTCGGCGAAACGATACGGAGCACATCGGCAAAGTCGTTTATCACGTAATCTGCTTGGGCAAGTTGGTCACGCGTGCCATTGCCGTAAGTCACGCCACATGTCTTTGCACCTGCATTGCGCCCCATCTCAATATCATACGACATATCGCCCACTACCAATGTGTTGTCTGCTGTACCGTGTACCGTCTCCAACACTTTCAAGACCATGTCCGGAGCCGGTTTGGTATGCACCACATCTTCCGCCGCCACAACACAAGAGATATAATCCGCAATATGCAGTTGGTCAAGATAGCCTTGCAGAGAAGCACGGTTTCGACTGCTCGCAACAGCAAGAACCATCCCCTGAGCATATAGTTGAGCCAACGTTTCCACCACATGCGGGAAAGCCGAGATAATCATGTGCTGTTTATTTTTTTCAAAGATGTCACGGTAAGCAGTAGCACAATGTTGTGCCTGGGCAAGTGTCAGTTGCGGGTGCAGGACACGGAAAGCCTCCTCCAACCGCAAGCCGATGGTCTTAGCACAATCTTCAGCAGGTTGTACAGATAAGCCCATTTGCGCCATTGTCTGCTGTAATATCCTGACAATCAGAGCCTGTGTGTCTCCGATAGTTCCGTCAAAATCCAGAATAATATATTTCATAGCGTACTTAATCCTATGTTTAGTTGAGAATCCCCGAAAGAAACAAGAATGCACATAATGCAATTATCCAAATAATCATCAAGCCCCATTTCAAAACACGATTATCCTCTATGCCGGGCGGTTGCACCAGTGGCTTTTCTGTAGATTGTCCTTTGTGGCGGGCATAGAAATAATTCACACAATCCACCACTGTCCGTGTGGAGAAAAACGATAAAGCGATAATTTCCGTCGGGGCATCGGCACTTTTTTTGTCAAATACCGCCAAACCATCCACTTCGTTTCTCCCCACTATAGTACATACAATCTCTGCAGATACAATCTGCTCCCAGCAGATATCCACCTCTATAAATTTCGGCAATACAGAGAATGACTCAACATCCCTATAAGCACCACGAATGCCTTTCTCATCAATAACGAGATAACACTTGCGAAATAATGGCATCGTGAGCAGCCATAACAATGAGCCAATAAACATTATGGTTATCAAAACACATGCGAATATCAAAAACCCATCCATTGAACCGGCAGCAGTCAGCATCTTCAACACCATCCACCCCAAAGCCACTATTGCAAGACTAATAAGCGCAATGACGACATAAAACATGGGATGGGACGTCGCATTAAACCGCACTCCTTCCGGGTCAAATGGTCCCGGAGTATAGGGTCGCTCCTTTATCCTGCCGTCAGCCACCATGCGTTTTCTCTGTTTGGAGATTAGTCGCAGCAACATCTCCGATAATACCGCACCTAACAACCCCACCAAACATACCGCCAATCCCAAAAGCCATCCTTTATAACGCACCCTGCGCAAGGGCGCACTTGGCAACGACTCGTCTTGGGCGTAATCCTCTACTACTCTTCCTCTTATGGGCTCTTTGTAGTGAGTCTTCATATACTCTTTCGTGGTTATCACGACAGCCCCGCCTGCAGCACGTCTGCCATAGACAGACACCGCTTCTGCCGAGTCCAATACCGTAGTCCGCCCTATATCCTCAGGGGAAGGCATATCTTCCAAACGGACACCCATCTGCCCGTCCACAATATAAAAAGGTTGAACGGATGCCTGCCCACTTGCCTGTACTAAAAATGGCAACAGCAACAAAAGCAGTATGGAAAATAGTTTTTGCATTAACGGCGAAGTATTTCACACGATTTTGTCGGTTTCGTGCGCAAAGGTACAAAAAATATCCGAGTTGGGCAAACTTATTCAAAACGGTTGGTCAAAGCATGGCTTATCCTATAACGAATCACCTACTAATCACCTACTAATCACCTACTCTTTACCCGAAATTTGCACTACCGGAATGCGAGGAGTTTTTGAAACAAGAAAACAGGCATACCATGATTTTGTTGATATAAATCCATTGATATTTGCAAATATCAAAATAAACACTTACCTTTGCAGACGGAACCTTAGAGTTATCGGCACAAGCAAAAACATATGCGAGTAATCATTTTAGGTACGGCGTGGCCCTACAGGGGCGGGTTGGCAGCGTTCAATGAGCGATTGGCGCGGCAATTTATGGCAGAAGGACACGAGGTGGAGATACTCACTTTTACGATGCAATATCCGAATTTTCTGTTCCCCGGCAAGACGCAATACTCCGATGACCCACAGCCCAAAGACTTGAAAATCACACGGGTGATGAACTCCATCAACCCGATTTCGTGGCTACATACAGGACGATTGATACAACGCAAAAGGGCTGATTTGCTGGTGATTAAGTTTTGGATCCCATTGATGGCCCCCTGTTTGGGCACCATAGCCCGTATTGCCCGCAAAGGCGGCACAAAGGTGGTGTCGGTGTTGGATAACGTGATTCCGCATGAGCCGCATTTCTGGGACAAATGGTTTATTCGCTATTTTGTGGGCAGTGTGGACAGGTTTGTAGCAATGTCGGACAGCGTACGCACTGATTGTCAGAAATTTATCCGCAAACGAAATCCACAGCCAATAGCCCTTTGTCCGCATCCGCTGTACGACAATTTCGGGGCACCGCTGCCCAAAAATGAGGCGTGCAGGCAGTTAGATATAGACCCAAATGCGATATGCCTGCTGTTTTTCGGTTTTATCCGTGATTACAAGGGACTTGACCTACTGATGAAAGCCTACGCAGACCCTCGTTTCAAGGGTAAGAAAGTGCAATTGGTGGTAGCGGGCGAATTCTACAACAACGGGGCGCAATACACCGAATTGGAGCAGCATTTAGGGCTGCAAGGCAGGATTGCATGGCATACCAACTTCATTCCCGACGACCAAGTGCGGATGTATTTCTCGGCAGCCGATTTGATAGTACAACCCTACAAGACCGCCACGCAGAGCGGTGTGACACAGATTGCGTACCATTTCTGCAAACCGATGTTAGTGACCAACGTAGGCGGATTGGCAGAGATAGTGCCCGACGGGAAAGTGGGCTATGTGACCGCCGTAGAGCCCAAGGCAATTGCCGATGCGATAATAGATTTCTGTGAGCGGGGTGACGTAGAATGCTTCCGCGCGGGGATAGAGGAAGAGAAACAGAAATATGCATGGTCAAGAATGACGAGAGCAATTATGAATTAAAAGAGATACTATGATAGTACGCAGCAAAGCCCCATTACGATTAGGACTGGCAGGCGGTGGCACCGACGTGTCACCCTACTCCGACCTCTATGGCGGTGCTATTCTCAACGCCACCATTTCGCTTTACGCCTACACAACAATAGAGCCGTTAGACAACGGGAAGATTGTCTTCTCGTCACCCGATGCGAACTTGGAGGAGGTGTATGACAGTTGCGAAGTGTTGGACACCGACGGATTCTTTGTTCTGACGAAAGGAGTGTACAACCGAGTGGTTAGAGACTTCACCAAGAAGCCATTGTCGTTCCGCATAACGAGCCATGTAGATTCGCCTGCCGGTAGCGGATTAGGCACAAGTAGCACATTGGTAGTCAGCATATTAGGCGCATTTGCAGAATGGCTGAAACTGCCACTCGGCGAGTATGACATGGCGCGGTTGGCATATGAGATAGAGCGATTGGACTTAGGCATGGCGGGCGGCAAACAAGACCAGTATGCCGCCACTTTCGGTGGGTTCAACTATATGCAATTTTTGCAAGATGACAAGGTGATAGTCAACCCGTTGCGTATCCGTCAGCGTTATCAGGACGAATTAGCGCACAACCTGCTGCTCTACTACACCGAAACCAGCCATGTGAGCGCGAAAATTATCGAGGGACAGATAAAAAATGTGAAGGCGAACAACACTTCGTCGATAGAAGCGATGCACCGGCTCAAACAACAGGCGGTGCAGATGAAAGAGGCATTGCTACAAGGCAATATCGACGGCATCGGCGAGATACTGAATTTCGGTTGGGAACAGAAGAAAAAGACCGCCCGCGACATCTCCAACCCACTATTGGAGGACATTTACAACACGGCGATGCAAGCAGGTGCGACGGGGGGCAAAGTGAGCGGTGCCGGCGGCGGAGGATTTATGTTCTTCTACTGCCCCGGAACAAACCGATACAGCGTGGAGAAAGCCCTGCAGCAGAAGTTCGCAGGACAGGTGAAACGATATGAATTTACACAAGAAGGGCTGAAGACATGGACACTATAATCCGCTCAATATCAGATAGTATGGCCGCTAAACAGGCTATGCTGAACAATCCGGAGTTACTGCAAACGATTCAGCAGGTGGCAGATACGATGATTGCCGCTCTGCGTAACGGCAACCGCATTTTGTGGTGCGGCAACGGCGGCAGTGCGGCAGACGCCCAGCACCTTGCGGCCGAATTGTCCGGACGTTTCTACTACGACCGCCCGCCGCTGAACTCGGAGGCTTTGCATTGCAACACTTCGTACTTGACGGCGGTGGCAAATGACTACGGATACGAACTGATTTATTCGCGTATGATTGACGGCGCATGCCGTGCGGGTGATGTGCTGGTTGGTATATCAACATCCGGCAACTCGAAGAACATCCTGAATGCCTTTCGCAAGGCGAAAGAATTGGGTGTTATCACCGTGGCAATGACAGGAAAAACCGGTGGAGAGATGCGACAAGTGGCTGATTATCTGCTGAATGTACCGTCAATGGATACACCGCGTATACAGGAGTCGCATATCATGCTCGGGCATATTGTATGCGAAATCGTAGAAGCCCGGATGTTCCCCAAAGCATGATGTTTGAGGAGGTAGTCATACTGGCAGGCGGATTTGGCACACGCCTTAGTCACGTGTTGGGCAATGTGCCCAAACCGATGGCTCCCGTACATGGCAAGCCATTTTTGACATACCTGTTGCGGCGTTTGGAGGCGGCGGGAGCAAAAAATATCATCTTGGCAACAGGCTATAGGCACGAGGTGATAGAACGCTACTTCGGCAGTCGCTACCGTTCGCTGCAAATATCTTATTCTCAAGAAGATAAGCCGCTTTTCACAGGTGGAGCCATATTGCAGGCAAGTCGTTTGGTGCGGGGAGAGGATTTCCTTGTGCTGAACGGGGACACGCTGTTTGATATTGATTTTGAGGCACTTTGCGCTTTTCATACCCGATGTGGTGCGGCCGTCAGTTTGGCTCTGCGAGAGGTGGACGACACGGCACGTTATGGGGCCGTGCAAACAGACGGTGGACATGTTGTGAAGGCTTTCCGCGAGAAAGACGCGAGCGCAGGCAAAGGGCTCATTAATGGCGGCATTTATGCCATTCACCGAGAATGGTTGCAGGGACTGGATATGCCCGAAAAATTCTCGTTTGAGAAAGAGGTGCTGCAGGCAATGGTGGATGGAAAAGCGTTCTACGGGTTGGCATTTCAAGACTATTTTATTGACATAGGTATCCCCGAAGATTACCACCGCGCACAACAGGAGTTTGCAAGTTTATTCCCCGACGACAAATTTCTGTTTTTAGATAGGGACGGTGTGCTAAATCGCAGAATAGTAGGCGATTATGTGCGCAACTGGAACCAATGGGAATGGTTGCCGAATGCCAGAGAGGCAGTGGCGCGATTGTCACGGCATTATGCGCGTACTTTTATTGTCAGCAATCAACAGGGGATAGGCAAAGGATTTTTCTCAATGGAAGATGCATACGATATTCACCGGCACGTATTGGAAGAAATTACTGCTTCGGGCGGGCATATAGACCATGTATATATATGTCCGGATTTGAAGGATAGCGGCAGCAATAACCGCAAACCGGCCATCGGTATGGCATTGCAGGCATGTATGGACTTTCCTGACGTGCAACTAACTGACAGTGTGGTGATTGGCGATAGTGTAAGCGATATGCAATTCGGTTGGCAGGCAGGTATGCGTTGCATCTATCTGAGCAATGGGGAACCCATTCCCACAGAGGTTCAAGACTACACCGATTGGGTATGTCCGAACCTTGCTGCAATTCATTAGCGGCTACTTTTGTACGGTTGTGAAGGCATTCCAACCTTGCGCCTTGAGCGCGATTTCTTCGCCATTGCGCCCAATTAGGTTCATACCGTATTCCGGTTTTGTGATATGCCCGATAATGTAGATGTCGTCTATCGGAATCAGTTTCTCGTAATCGTTGAGGTCGCAAGTGAAGAGCAGTTCATAGTCTTCTCCCCCATTCAAAGCACAAGTTACAATATTCAAATTCATCTCTTCCGCCAACGCAGCAGCCTGATAATCAATAGGTAACTTATCCTCATATACCGCGCAACCGACACCCGATTGGTGACAGATATGCATCAGTTCGGAAGATAATCCGTCCGACACATCCATCATGGCTGTGGGTTTGATACCTGCTTTGCGCAGTGCCTCAACAATATCACGACGTGCCTCGGGTTTCAGTTGACGCTCCAGCAGATACTCCCGCCCCTCAAAAGCAGGCGTCGCATTTTCATTAGCCTGCATCACAAGTCGTTCACGTTCAAGAAGTTGCAATCCCATATAAGCAGTACCGAGATTACCTGACACACAAATGAGGTCGTTCAGTTTGGCACCATTCCGGTACACAATGTCTTTGTCGGCAGCCATACCGAGACACGTAATAGATATGGTGAGCCCCGTCATTGAAGCACAGGTATCCCCCCCCACAAGGTCCACATGATAACGCTCACATGCAAGACGGATACCCGCATAAAGTTCGTCAAGGTTCTCCACAGAAAAACGTTTGCTAACGCCAAGAGAAACAGTGATTTGCGTCGGAGTCCCGTTCATAGCATAGATGTCAGAGAAGTTCACCACAGCCGCCTTGTAGCCCAAATGTTTCAGTGGTGCATACTCCAAATTGAAATGCACACCCTCCAAAAGAATATCTGAAGTCATTAACACGCACTTATTGCCGAAATTCATCACGGCTGCATCATCGCCAATGCCTTTTTGGGTGGAGGGTTGTTCTATTTTCAAACCTTCCGTGAGATGTTTGATGAGTCCGAACTCACCAAGCGTGGATATTTCTGTTCTTGCCATTGTCAATAGAATTTGTTCAGTTTGTTCATTATATTTGTCAAGAGCGATACTTCGTTTCGGAGATGTCGCCCAACATAGAGAGATAACTTTCGTAGCGCGAAAAAGCAATACGTCCTTCTTTAACCGCCTCACACACAGCGCAATACGGTTCATCTATATGGAGGCAATCGGAATAACGGCACTCGCGTCCGATTTGGAATATCTCACGAAAATAGTGTCCGACCTCTTCGCGCTGCATATCCAGCACTCCAAACCCCTTAATCCCCGGCGTGTCAATGAGCCAAGGTTGGCTGGTATGCGAGGCATCAGATGCAGTAGGGATAGGGAACATCTCAGAGAACGTAGTGGTGTGCATACCCTTGTTGTGGGCCATAGAGATGATGCCGGTACGGGTGGCTTCGCGCCCCAACACCGCATTGAGCAGCGTGGATTTGCCGACACCCGAATTGCCAGAAAGGAGTACTACCCCCAGAGACAGCGTCTCCCTAAGACTACTGAACTCCTCCGACTCCTTATCCAACGCCGAGATGGCAAATGTGCGGTAGTTCAACGATTGATAAAGTGCCCGCAGCGACTCCAACTGCTGTTTCTCGTCGTCATCAAGCAGGTCTATCTTGTTGAATATCAAGCAGGCAGGCACGCGGTACGCTTCACAGGTCGCCAAAAAACGATCAATGAATGTGGTGGAAGTTTTGGGGTGATTGATAGTAACCATCAAAGCCGCCATATCCAAGTTCGCAGCCAACACATGCGACTCGTGGCTGAGATTCGTGCTGCGCCGGACAATGTAGTTTCGCCTGTCGTAAACATCTGTAATCCAATGCGTTGCCTCATCACCAACAGACACTTCTACATAATCACCTATCGCCACAGGGTTGGTGGAACGGATGCCGCGAATGCGGAAATTGCCCTTCACACGACAATCCAGTATGCTGCCATCTTCGAAATGAACGATGTAACCCGTTCCTGTTGATTTGATGACCAATCCTTTCATATTTCAAAACGCCTCAGTGGCAGTCAGATAAAAACTATAGGCATCCATTGTGTTCCAACGCGGATCCACGTTGCTGCGCGCCACATCAAAACGGATATTCACCTTGGCGCGATTGATACTCATGCGCAAACCCAACCCGTAACTAACCTTGGGCGTTGCCCACTGCCAATCATGAATATCGTACACATCACCAATCCCCGCAAAGGCTGTGGCGCGAAAAATACTCCAAATAGGGATGCGCAATTCCGTTTGCAGGGCCAGCATGACATCGTCGCGGAACATACTTTTGTTGATGCCGCGCAATCCGTCCTGTCCTCCCAAACAAGGCATCATGGGATAAGGTGTGTCACCCGCCGACAATGCCCATTGGCTGCGAAACTGCCACGCCCATACAAAGTCATGCGGCAGGGGGACAAACTGGCGCAAGTCAATATGCAGCAGCGTCATACGTGCCGTAGAGCCCAAGGCTTTCTCATAGTGCGTCACAGCAGCCTTGAAGAACAACCCGCGCGTCGGATAGTAAACTCTGTCGCGCGTGTCATACTGCGCCACAAGCCCCAATCCCCACTGCAACGCTGTAGGATGAGGGTGCAAAGAATCGGGCAAAGCGGTACGCAGATGTTGGAAATCGAACAATGGACCCAACGACCAGTTATGCCCCAAATAAATTCGCGTCTGGATATCCACATAGCCGCGTTGCAGATTGAATGGAATTCCTGAACGACGCATACCTATATCCGTAGTTCCTTGATTACCAATACCATAGAACGCCGTTGGACGATGGCTGTATCCGAACTTGTACTGCAACTGCCAAGGTTGCTGACCTCCGAAATAGATGGTGCCTTGGGTATTGATATACCATTGTTGCTTGAGCGAATAAGCCCCGTCCAACTGCACAATCGAGGTCTTGGTCTGCCCGGGCAGACAGAAATAGCCTTGCGCAGCAGCACCGAACTCCCATGATGTTTCGGGGGTGTAGTTGATAACCGGCACGCCCATCGCCGGCAGATTGACGATGCTGTCCAGCGACATCGCGCGCGCACACGTACCTATGTATATGCAAACCAACAAACCAACCACGTTGCGCCACGAATGGCGCAACACATTGTGTATCAACAGACTGACATTAAGCCTCTTCACCGGCACGGGCTTAGACGGTCATAATGTCTTTTTCTTTCTTTGCATAGAGGTCGTCAATTTGCTTCACATATTTGTCGTGCAATTTCTGAACCTCGTTCTCTGCATCTTTCTCTGCGTCTTCTGGAAGTCCCTCTTTTATCTGTTTTTTCAAAGTCTCGATAGCGTCACGGCGGGCATTTCGTACACTCATCTTGGCATTCTCAACCTCACCCTTGCACTGTTTTGCCAATTCGCGGCGACGCTCTTCGGTCAGAGGCGGCATCACCAGACGTATGCACTCGCCGTTGTTATTGGGGGCTAAGCCGATGTTGGAATTGATGATGGCGCGCTCAATGGCGGGCAGCATTTTCTTCTCCCAAGGCTGTATTTGGATAGTACGCGCATCGGGCGTGGTGATGGTGGCCACATTGGTGAGCGGCGCCATCTGCCCGTAGTACTCTACGCGGACTGGATCCAGAATACGGGTGCTTGCTTTGCCGGCACGAATATGCGCCAAAGCGTCATCAAGAAACAGGACGGCCGATTGCATCAACTCGTCGGCATCTGCTTGAATTTTGTCGGGTTCAATCATATTATTCAGGTATTAAAAGATTCTGTTATCCATTCTTTGCCACTACGGTTTCACGAGCGTGCCTATCTGCTCTCCGTTCATCACTTTCTCCAAGTTGCCGACGGTGTCCATGTCAAACACATAAATCGGCATCCGGTTTTCGCGGCACATCGTGATAGCCGTCAGGTCCATCACGTGCAGTTTGCGGTCAAGCACCTCGTCATAAGTGATTTCCGTGAACTTGGTCGCAGTCTTGTCTTTCTCGGGGTCGGCGGTGTAAATGCCGTCCACACGCGTTCCTTTCATCATCACATCGGCTTGCAATTCAATGGCGCGCAGCACAGAGGCGGTGTCAGTAGTGAAATAAGGATTGCCCGTACCTCCTGCTATGATAACCACATTCCCTTTGCCCATCAACCGCAACGCCTTGGCTGTACTGTAAAGTTCACCTATCGGCTCCATGCGCACACTGGTTAACACCCTGACTTTCTGCCCGATAGACTCTAATGCCGAGCACAATGCCAACGAGTTGATAACCGTTGCCAGCATCCCCATCTGGTCACCTTTGACACGGTCGAAACCTTTCTGCGCACCCGACAGCCCACGGAAGATATTGCCTCCCCCTATCACGATTCCCACTTCCACACCTCTGTCTGCAATCTGCCGGATTTGGCGTGCATAATCGGCCAATCGCACTTCATCAATACCGTATTGTTTGGCTCCCATCAGGCTCTCGCCCGATAATTTCAGCAAAATTCGCTTGTACATACCTATTGCAAATTAGTAGTGGGTGCAAAGGTACTACAATTTTGCGATATATGCAACGGCCTTGCGCAAAAACTCGCACTTATCCTCTTTGAATTTCCTCTGTTAAATACGGTAGATATACGGTTGATACACGGTAGATATACGGTAGATACTCGGTACATTCAACGACTCATATAATCCCATGCTTTGTCCGTTTTCGGGTTGACTCGTTTCCGTGT
>CAKULK010000004.1 GCA_934667275.1 uncultured Bacteroidales bacterium
CCGACAAACGAGTCAACTTTATACGTATTTTAACAAAACAAACACGGAAACGAGTCAACCCGAAAACGGACAAAGCAAAGGATATAGCGGTTGCCCCGAAACGCAACGTCACTCAGCCACCCCGAGAACACCGTGCCGATGATGCCGAGCAAAGCATTGATAGAGATAATCTGCGTAGCCGATGCCAGTTCGTAGCCTTTCGCCTCCTGCAAGTACAGCACGCCCCAGCCATTGACGGCGTAGCGGCTGATGTACATGAACGCCGACGCAAAGGCAAGCACCCACACATACGGGTTGCGCAGCACGGACAGTTGCGCTTTGCCGACAGAGGCGTCACCCGCAGGCTTGTCTTTGGGCATGGAGGGCGAGGGCAGACCCTGCGACTCGGGCGAGTCGTACAGAAAGCATACGATAAGTATCACGCCTATCGCCCCTGCCACCGCGGCACCGATAAAGCCGTATTGCCAACCGAAAAGGCTGACCAAGCCCCCGACAAAGAGAAAGGAAAAGAACTCCCCCAAGTTGTGACTGGCAGAGAAAAAGATAATTTTCATTTTCTGCCCGTTTTCCGCCTCTTTCTTCCCCCTTTCACCTTCGCGCCAAACAGCAAGGGATAAGCAACCCATAAGCAAGGGATAGACTGCCATTACACAATCCTTTTTCTCTCACTTTTATAATATCTTCACATTTTCATACTACTCTCCCAAGCACCACAAAAACAGCACTGTTACACAATGTTTTTCACTTTTTCTCTCCAAAGTGTTGTGTATATCAAAAATACACATTACCTTTGCACACGGTTGTGCTCGTATGGCTGCCATAGTGTACATTCGCACATTTCGTTTAACCCTAAAATTCGAGTAGCATGAGTAGCATACAATCCTTCCGAAAACGATGTACATCCATTTCTTTGTGTATAGCAGTAGGTCTCAGTTTCATTTCTCTATCTTTATCCGCCCAATCCCCGCAACTGACCACAGCCACCCACGTGCCCATAGCGTCCGATAGCCTCGTCATTTACCAGATCCCCTACCGTTCCGTCACAGATAGCGGAAACAATTGTGTATGGGATTTTTCCCGCCCTGCACAACCACCCATAGAGCGATATGCCGACTTCTATCGTCCCGTACCCAATGACACCACACGTATCGCCAAGCATTTCTATGGTGCCAACCGGTACTACCACCTCTCATCGGACACGCTTTTCATCACAGGATATGAGACTCCTACTTTTGCTATCCGCTACACCTCACCCGAAAAACAAATGGTCTTCCCGTTCCGTTATGGCGATAGTGTACATAGTACTTTTGCAGGCACAGGCGAATATGCCCACCGCACCACCTTTGCTGCCAATGGCTATACAACCATCCACGCCGATGCCATGGGCAAACTGATGCTGCCCACCATAACCATAGACACCGCCTTGCGTATCCACACCACGCGATGCTACACTGCCACCGAGCGTGATACCGCCATCATCACCACCGACATCTACCAATGGTTCTCACCCTTATACCGGTACCCGCTATTGGAGACTATTTGCGAACGGACCACCACGCACAATGATTCCACTGGTGTCACCCTCGCTTTCTACCACGAACCCATTGAACTCGACACGCAGCACGAAAACGATACACCCCCTATCGAAATGCGACCCCAAGACACCTCTGACGACGCTAACACGGTATTCACCAATGCCTCTTTCCTTCCCAACCCTGTTCACGATATGCTCCATATCTCCTACGCCTTGTCGCGCGATGCACGAATATATTTCTCTGTCCACTACAGCGGAGGAACGTGCTTCCACCAATCCGCCCCTGCGCAGCAAACAGCAGGCGACCATCGAGAAACAATCGACATGACCGCTTTCCCCACAGGGAACTATGTCCTTTACATCCACGTGGACGATACCATTCTTTCCCAACCTGTCATCAAATTGTAAATGCGTATGAAGCAATTTCTACTTTCTATATCTGCTCTGCTATTGCTCGCCACATTTGTTCTCCATGCGGAGCAAAACGATACACCCCTGCCGACTTTCCATACTCTGTCTGTGTCCCCGCACTACGGACAGATGCACTACGACATCAACCTCTACCATCTCCAAGACCACGATTTCGATTGGCTGTTCCGTCTTTCCTATACCAGCGACGGTTTCCGACCGTTTGCCTATTCAGGACCGGTAGGCGAAAATTGGTCATTGCACGCAGGAGGTTCTATAACCCGTGAAATCATTGGATTGCCGGATGATATGGATTATTACCATTTCAAGACATCATATAATGATAAGGAATACATAAAAAAGGGATTCCTGACCATCCTGCGTGATCCGTCGTTTTCAAAACAGACATCAATGTCTTTCTTTGAAGGTGATTTTGAGAAAGGAAGCAAATGGGATACAATCATGACCAAATCCCCATCAGATTACACATACGATATGGAAAGTGATATTTACTCATTTTCTTTTAATGGATATGCCGGGCAATTCATAATTGGATTGGATGGGAAAGCAGTCATCTTGTCGGGAGACTATGTCTCCATAGATTTAACGGATATGGCTATTCAAAAACAAGAACTATATCAAAACGGTGCTGCGGATAGCCTACCGGAAATGCGACCACAAGAGTCTGTTATCCGCCTGACGACATTAGATGGATATATTTATACATTCGGTAAAAACCAAGCATTGACATATTCACTCAAATTGCCTCAATATAAATATGAATATCTCAATAGAGCAACCATCCTTGAATGGATGCTGACCGATGTTACTGCTCCCAATGGGCGGCAAATACATTTCCATTATCGTCCAACCATGCACTCCCTAAGCCCCAATGATTACACGTATCATGCGGCTGTAGAATTCACTCAATATAGTACAGCAGACTCTTCATTTGACCAGTATTTTCGTTCTGATACAATGGATATGGTTCAGAAGACATGGGCTTCTGATTATCTTGAGTATTCTCTTTTCAAGAAACATTGTATCCGTGACGGATTGCAGAATATTATGATCGTGGACTCCATCACGACATCCGACAATAGTTTTACCATCCGGTTCCGATATAATCTCCTCCGAAATCAAGTCTATACTTCCGATCTATTCTGCCCCCAAGTACCTGAAAATTCCAAGAAATACGAAAGATATTGGAGTGCTAAGAGATATTTCTTGACACGTATGCAGGTTTTTCACGAATCAACACTACTGTCAAATTGTGAGTTCTCATATCAACAACTTACAAGTCAGAATACCACTCGCCAATACCTCAAGTCGTTGGAATTGCCGGTAGGAGTTAAGTATCTGTTTGAGTACAACACAAGCAATATGGAACGTGTGAACGAAATCAATCACATTGATAGTATCGATATGCAGGGGTATCGAATTTCCGCCCCCACTTTCGGCTCTTTACAAAAAGTGACGAATCCTTTGGGTGGCGTTACTTTACTCCATTTTTCCGCATGCCGATATGATTCCATACGTATTTTCAAGAAGGAAGCGAACAACTATCTTAAATCTGTTGTAAGGTATGAGTCAAATAAAACGATGGTTAATGCAATAGCCATATATTCAATTACCGAGATGGATAACAAAAGCAATCTCCTATACAAAAAATGTTATGAATATGGAGTTTTTCCGAAAAAAATCGATCCTATATACAAACAAAAACCTGCAGACGACAACTTTATTGACACCACATTTTGGGGATATAGTTCAGGAATACTAAATGTGAACTATGCCATAGATGTTTCTATAGATCAAGTATCATGGACACATAAGGGGAAATATGCTATTTGTCCGTATGTGGCACTATTGGGGACACACATTCAGCCTGTGGAGTATTCCTTTGCCAGAGAAGATATTTATTATGGCAACGCCATTCGCCCTGCATATAGCAACCTTTATCGGTACGATAACACGGATGATCATTTAACCTTCAAAGCAAAAACCTATGGTTATATAGGCTACAAAGATATATTAGACGCATACGCATACATTTCACAATCCAAAAGAAGGGAATCTCTGGTTGTTACAGAGCAATATGATGCTACGGGAATACACACGCACAATGTTTATCGATATTACCCCTTTGTCATACCCGCTACAGAACCGGATGATGTGTATTATTCTTACTCTCCCTTTATGGCTCGTTGGTACGCTGCACGAACAAAAAGTACTGCATTCAAAATCTATGTCTCCAAAAAACACATGGTAGAAAAACAAACTACACTTTACGAAACAAACGGCACACACACTATCAATACAACGTATGACAGGGATAACTACGGACGACTAACTCATCAAACCATTAATGATGGTGATAAAGAGACCTTTCTCCACTATAGTTATCCGGATGATTTGTTTTTTGATTATGATGGTAGATTAGAGGATATTTTTACCATTGGATATTGGGGATTAACGCAAATGTCGCGTATCAACACCCCTGTTGAGATTGTTCATGGTTTCACTCTCCATGGGAAGAACTATATTACTGGCGGACAAATCAATCTCTACAAAGCATATAACCAATACATAGAAATAGATGGTTCCGCGATACAATCTGTCAATAACACATCGGGTATCCCAGAAATTCCTATGCCCTATACGGCTTCATATGCTACCTTGCAGTTAGCCCTATCGGCTCCTGTCTTGCAATCGGATTTTACGCCGTTAACTATCCAAAACGGGAAACTCCGCTACGACAGCCGCTACGAGACAACCTCCACCTGCACCTACGATAGCCGTCTCCGGCTGACCTCTACCACCCCAGTGGGACACCCCACCACTACCTACACATGGGACGACAAAGGGTTGAATATCATCTCCGAGACCACTGGCTCCATGACCACCCGTTACACGCATATCCCCTACGTCGGTATCTCTTCTGTCACCTCGCCGCAAGGCATCATCACCTACTACTCCTACGACACGTTAGGCAATGTCACCGAGGTCTGGCAATACAGGAATGGCAAAAAGGTCATCCTGCAAGCCTTTAAGTATCACTACCAAAGCCAGCAATAGCCATGAAACGCCACCTCCTACTGTCTGTCCTTTGGTGCATGATGCCTTTCTGCCTATGGGCATCGCCCTCGGCTGTCATCAGCCAAATCATGTACGATACACCGCTCAATGAGCAGATTATTATACCCCCGTACAGCAATGGGGAGTTTATCGAACTCTTCAACATTAGCGGTTCCTCACTCTCGTTATCAGGTTGGTCTCTCTACGGCGATGGCAAGACCGAGAAATACATCTTTCCCGCCGGCACCACCTTGGATGCGGGCAAGCACCTCATTATTGCCTATCGCCACAAGCGTACCCCCGATTTCACACTCTCCGACCTCTATGGCAGTGCGGTGAGCGGCAAAGCCGTCCTTTATCAGAACACCCTCGTACTGAGCAACAGCGGCGAGAGTATTCTCCTTCGTGATGCTGACGGCACCGTAGTGGACAGTATCTACTACGACGGCACCTCCCACAAACTCAAGCCCGACCGCCTCAGTGCTACCAACCAAGACAGCATCGCAGGCAGCCTGTGCCGTAGCCTTCTGCGCACCAAGGTGGCGTATGATTCCTACGGATATGCCGTTACCGACAACAGCCATTGGCAGACACGCGATGTCAGTTTCGGAACTAACACCCCTGCGCGAACAGAGTACATCACCTCCGATTTCTACTGGAGTGCCACGCAGACCACGCCTGCGAATAGCAACTATGTCATCAGCGTCACGCCGTTGGACGAGAACAGCAGTATCTCTTTCGAGAACGGCAAAGTGCGGCTGGAGAACGGCAAACGTGCGGTAGTGTCTGTCCGTTATTTCGACGAACTCAACCGTCCCTTCCAGCAAACCGTCAAAGCGGCATCGCCCGAGCACAACGACATCGTCTCCTACACCGAATACGACAACAACCGCACCATACGCCAATGGCAACCTGTTGCCGCCAACGGCACACGCCCTTTGTCGGTAACCTCTGTTCAGTCCCTTGCAGAAAGTCAGTACAGCGACGATGCCCCCTATCAAAGCACCGTCAAAGAGAAATGGAGCAATGGGCGCACTGTCCGTGCCACCACGGCAGGCGAAGCCTACCAGAATCACCAAGCCACCACCGCCTACCTCGTCAATGATGCTGCCATACCCCGTTTCACCATTACCGACAACGGTTTCCACGCTGACGGAGAATACGCAATAGGAGCCCTCCATGTCACCACAACCACCGACCCCGACGGCAAACAGGCATCCGTGTTCCAAGATGTCATGGGGCGCACCGTCCTTATCAGGCAAGGCACCGACCACGACACCTACTACCTCTACGACGACCTTGGTCGGCTGCGCTACACCTTGCCGCCTGCTGTCTCGCAGCACCTGTCGTCCTCGTCTTCTTTCACCGATACCGACAGCCTCCTGCGGCAGTTCGCCTATATCTACCACTATGACAAGCGCGGACATGTCATTCGCAAGCATATTCCGGGTGCGGAAGATGTCTATACGGTCTATGACAAGGCGGGGCGTCTTGTCCTGCAGCAGAACGGCAACCAGCGTGCACGGGGTAACTACTGGACGGTTCTCAAATACGATTCGTATGGTCGTCTTGCGTACACAGCCGAGGTGGATACACGTTCATCGGATGATTTGCAGGATATGGTGGATAGTTTCTCGGAATGGGTTGTCGTAGAGAGATTCTCTAACTCTACGCAAAACCACCCTATGGAGAACACAGGCTACTCACGCGGGTACTATCACAACCGCCCTACGAAACTGCTCACCGTCAACTACTACGACACCTACGACTTTCTGCAACTCTTGCCCGCCGATACGGCTGCCATGCTCCAATACCAAACCAAGTCAGGTTATGACTCCCGTCACGAAAACACCCTCGGTATGCTCACGGGTACACGCACCTATAATCTGTCCGACAACCGCTATACCGCTACCGCTTATTACTACGATACACAGGGACGTGTCATTCAGTCGCGTAGCACCAGCATCGTCAGCGGGTACAACATCACCTATACTGCCTACAACTTCGATGGCTCCGTGCGGCAGACGCTTTCCGAGCAAGGCAACCCCGAAAGCCCCATGCAGGAGCAGTACACCTACTCCTACGACCATGTAGGTCGTCCCGCACAGGTGCTATATGCGCACAGCAATGAGCCCGCAATACGGCTCTCGGAAAACATATACGATGAGCATGGGCAATTGTCCACCCGCTTCCGTCATAATCGTGCCGACACCACCTTCTATGCCCGCGATGTACGGGGTGCCCTCACGGCTTCTGTGAATAGTCGTTTCAGCGAGCGTCTGTTCTATGGGGATTCCATTCCCCAAGGAGCCACTGCGTGCTACAACGGCAACATCGCCGCTGCTACCATCACCAACGGTGACTCCACACTCACTTTCGGCTACACCTACGATGCTTACAACCGTCTCACCGAGAGTCTCCACCTGCAAGGCAACCAAGCCCGTTCCTCCGAGTTCTTCCAGTTCGACAACATGGGCAACATCACCCGCCTGCAACGCCATACATTGGATAATCGCCTTATAGACGACTTGCAGTTTGCCTATTCGGGCAACCAAGTCACCGCTATCACCGACTACGCAGGCAGTCTCGACCGTTACGACACCAAGGAGTACACCGACCGCAGTACGTCAGCCAACACCGTTGAGCAACGCTACGACGCCAATGGCAACCTTACCGTGGACTTGGACCGAGGCATACAGCGTATCCGATACAACATTCTCAATCTCCCCGACACGGTGTTCTTCACCAACGGCAACCGCCTTATCAACTCCTATGATGCCACAGGACGCAGATGGCAGTCGCAAACTATCACCTTGCGCGAAAGCGAAGTAATGCCCACTGACGATGGCACGGTTTTTGACGCTGCCATATCAAGCGTATCACTCACACAATACGATGGCACCATGGAATATCGGTACACAACTTCTCGCAATACTCCGAATAGTGACTTTGCATTGGTTAACCGTATTGTGCATAATGCAGAAGGCTATGTGCAATATACCTATAGTCGTTCTTCTGCTATTCCGAAACCGCAGATGCCACCAAGACTACCAATAGTCATACAGACGCAATACTACTATCACCGTGACCATTTGGGTAATAATTGTGTCGTATGGGATGCAACAAACGACAGCATTGCTCAGCGCACATGGTATTACGCCAGCGGCACGCCGATGTCTATCAGCACCACGCAAGGAGTGCAGCCATACAAGTACAACGGCAAAGAGTATGTCGAAGCACACGGATACGACACCTACGACTATGGCTTCCGAGGTTACTACGCCACCATCGGTCGTTTCACATCCATTGACCCTCTCACCGAGCGCACTCCATGGAAAAGCCCATACACCTACGCCAATAATAATTGGGTAAAACTCATTGACTATGCGGGTTTATTCGGAATGGATAAAGATGCCTTTGCATCCAATTTTACAGTAGTGAATAAAGACTATAAAGTCATCTATCACGATGATGATAATGGTAGTGGAGTGTATATGTGGTTGGGAGATGACGACTTTGAGTTCGGCGAAAATGGAAATATACCTTGGGGATTGCTTGACCTTCTCGGATGGGAATTGCCCTATGCTACATATTTCACAGGGGCAGCATGCCTATATGTAACTTTTGATGTAAATCAAGGAGGATATGGAGCAGGACCTTATGTGTCTGCCCAAATTATGAAAGGGAATAGGTTGGCATCACGAAGCGATTTAACAGAATGGATGATGAGAGTTCCATCTTCAGTAAAGTTAGCCTGCGCATTGGGTATAGAAACCATACAATCACTTATTCTTGATCGTATAGGTGGCTATGCACCATATATTGCAACAGGAATAGAATTGAGTACTAATGCCTACAATTTTCAACTCCAGAATGACCAATCGAAATACCTTATAGCGTATTCTACTACATTTTCTTTATTTTCTTTAGTTGGCGGTCTTCCTGTTGTTCTTACGGCTACGCTGGGAGAATATGCAGTGACCGCATTTGCAGATTTGATGTCAGAACAAATCTTCCCTTCCATAAATGGTTATATATACAATGCCTACTATGAAGCCTATGCCTACTAATAATATAAAAACATATCGACTGACGACACGGGATATTATTCTGAAACTACCCCGTGATTTACTATTTCCAACACTTTGTACAGGACTTGCACTATTTTATTGGTACAAGTTGGGTTGGGATTGGATATTTGGAATCATATATGTATTCATTATCTGTTTCGGCTTATACCAATATTACGTAGTATATACGCATTGGCATCATAGTAAAAACATGGTCATTATTTATAACAAAACTACAGGTGAGGTTATATATAGAAACCGCAATGATTCATTCTCTTTTTTTCTAACAGATGTGGCTATATTAGAGAGTAGAACACCTAACCGATTCGGTTATCACTATGCTCGTTATTTTGGCTGGTTGGATAGTTATATACTAACTATTAACCGAGTTCATAGAACACTCTCCATTTCGTCATTATTATCCATTGATGAAATTATTGACAAATTAAACGAACTTGATTCTTGTCGGTGTATCACAAATTATACCTATTTTTGCCATTTAGAGGCATAGAATTTATCTCAAAATTTCATACATGTCCTGCTGGTATATAATTATTATCCAACTGCTTATGTCTCCTGACAATACAACAACATATCAACTCACAAAACGACAAGCAATTATTCACTTGTCACTTCATATGTTATTCCCCATCTTCTTGTTTGGCGTGGGTATATA
This sequence comes from uncultured Bacteroidales bacterium, assembly GCA_934667275.1. Taxonomy (GTDB): domain Bacteria; phylum Bacteroidota; class Bacteroidia; order Bacteroidales; family Paludibacteraceae; genus Colicola. The sequence goes on from CAKULK010000004.1 coordinate 9,767, forward strand.
TTGCTGAAGGTTGAATCAGGGGACTATTACGAAAATAATATCCATAGTTGCAGTCTTTTATGGTATTTATGAATGCATTGCCATTTACACCCATTGGAGGCATAGTCAGAATATGGTCATTACATTTAACGAATCTACAGGGGAGGTTACATACAAAGACAAAGATGATACTTTTTGTTTTTTCCTAACAGATGTTGCTATGTTGGAACACATAACGTCTAATACATTTGGTCACTATTATGGTACATTAGACTACTATGTTTTTACCATCAATAGGGTTCACAGAACAATAACCGTGTCATCGCTCCTTTTTATTTCCGATATCATTAAAGCACTGGAAAAGATGGATTCGTGTAGATGTTCCAACGACATTACGCCCTTTCATCACATAGACGATTAGTATGAAACAATTCTTGTTGATAATAATGTTCATAATGTTGCCACTATGCAGCATTGTGGCACAACGCAGTTTGTTGGATAATTACAACGAACGACCACTTGGACCCGTTAAGTCAATAACCAAAACACTGACAATGGGAGATAATGAGTATGTTTCATTATACTACCGTAACAAGCGGGTTAAGAACTCTTTTGAGGTATGGTATTACAACCGTGATGGTTTCTTTGTAGAACGGGAGCACTACACACGCGGCAAGGTGGATAGTCGGACCGTTATCACTTTTGATACAGATAGTCTTACATCTACACGGCGTAACTATACCGACCGCAAAGATACCCCCAATGAGTATGTTACTATCCGGAAGTACAACACAATGGGATTAGTAACCGAAGAAATTGATATGCGTGCTGACACGTTGTGGTCAAGAGATTCTATTGTGTACAATCAATATGGGAAAATAGCAATAGTCTATCGTAGTGCACGCAATGCAAGTAAGAGCCTTTATTTGAGAGATGCCTATAAGTACGACTCTGTCGGCAACGTAATAGGAGAACGTACTTTTACTCAAGATGGAAAAATCTTTCGTCATTGCGAGATTGTGTACGCCGAAAATAGGACAGAATTACACTATATTGAGCGCAATGGGAAGGGCTATACAATCAAGTTTTCTACGACGCAGAAGGACGCATTGTTCGAAAAGAGAATTTACACGATTCTACAGAGTATTCGGACTTTGACCAATATGGCAATTGGCGTCGTTGTACCTCTACAAGCACATATAGCAGCTACCTTGTTATAACTACCATAACCCAAGATATTGAGTATTACAATGATTAACCAGATCGCCTTATAATTTGCCTTCACAGGCAAAGTCTGTACATCTGTTGTCCTATCTCACACCGCACTTTCACTAATGAGGGTGCGGTTTTTCTCTTTAATATATTAACATCTAAAAAACTTAAGAACATGAAGACAAACTCCACCAATTCTATCTTGCAACAATGGCAGGACAACACAACCCAAATGCGCAATCTCTTGGAGCAGCAAGAGCGTATCATCGCCAATCTTGTAAAGCAATTCGCCATCGTGGAAGAAACAACAATGGCACAAACAGACTTCTTCATCAAAGACGATTATGTCCGTATTGTGGTCGAAATCAAAGCGCGAGAACGCATTGGAGAACTATGGCCAGGCAGGTGGCATAGTCTGCCAATGCTCGCTGATATGCTTACCCCCATTGTCGGTTGGCTTGTTTCTCCTAATAGTCTTTGGAGAACAATGAACAAAATCGTAAATTTTGAGGACGAAATCAATCGCCGAATAACCCAATTACGCAAATAATTCTACAAAAAAGCACTTTCTATAGCATTTTTACAATACAAAAGTTGAGGTTATATACCACTTATTATCAAGTAGTTATTTCGATTTTATCGATTTGAATCGATATTGTGTTTGCATTTCATCGATTTGAATCGTTGCAAAACGCCCGTTTCCGCCTTATCTTTGCACCGTCTTTCGAAAGAACAGGTAAGCCACCGCCTCAGAAACGTGGTATTCCTATTTTCAAACTTACAAATTCTTAATTGTTTAATCAGCCCATTAGGGCGTCAGTGTACCTCGTACATCTATCCAAATCACAAAATAAATCGTACCTCGTACATTGATAAATCGTAAATGTTTTTATGTCTAAGTATGTACCTATGGACTTGCTCAAGTCCCTTTCCGGCAAAGTATGCCAACATTCCGACACCTATTTCGCCATGCGTAACGGTACCCGCTACACGGGCAAAATCTGCAACCCGAGTACCGCCGACCCGACTACGCAACAAGTCGCACAGCGCAACCGTTTCGCCCAGACCCGTGCGGCTATCAAGGCGCTTTCGCAGCAAGACATCGCCGCCTATGCTGCCGCTTTCAAGTCCAACCCCGGCAAGTACCGCACTCTCAACGGCTACATCTTCGCCAAAGAAATGGCTAAATTGTCGGCATAACTCAACCAAGTATCAATTATAATAACCTTTATTCCCTCTCACAGCATAGAGGACCCGCAGCGTAAACCGCAACGAAGTGTAGGTTTGCGATGCGGAGAGCGGGCAGCATCGGTCGCACTGACGGGGTCCCCACAAGTCCGTGGACGAAGTGGGGTGTCCCTGTTGAGCAAAGCGAAACCCGTTGCGACCCGATTGCTGAACGCGAATGGCAAAAATCACATTCATCGACCCCGTCAAATCTGTCAGCGGCAAATTGTCAAAGGCAAGTACCGTAACTTTCATGCGCCGTCAGGCAGCCACCTCCAACGTGGCAATGTTGACTAATCCCAACTACACCCACATTATGGGCAAACGCACAACGGCTGTTTCCCAGTCCGAAGTCGCCTACCGCACCCGCTTTGGTGCTATCTGCACGGCAACTCGAAAGCGTCTTCAAGATGCCTCGAAGATTGCAGCCGACATCGCTGCTTTCAAATCACAAACGCAGTATCGCACCCTTCGTCAGTACGTTTGGCACCAATGTGCAGATGAAATCGCGTAATGTACTATTTACAGATTTACGATGTACGATTTATTTGGTTATTGGAATGGATTAGGTTATTTGCCTCACTTGCCATACCCGATAATGAAAATCGTACATTGTAAATTGTCAAATGGTAAATAATATGATGAAACATCTGCAACTCATTCTCGCAACCGCGATGTGCACCTTCGGGTGTGCATTGCTGGTCGCAGGAATAGCCCTGCCACCCGCAGGCGAAATCCACTCCTCTGTCCTCGTAGCCTTCGGTGAAATCCTCACCTTCTCCGGCTCTATCGTCGGCATTGACTACCGCTACAAGTATAGAGGGTAGAGATTAGAGGGTAGAGGGTAGAGGGTAGAGGTTAGAGATTAAAGTGTAGAGTGTAGGGGTTAGAGTGTAGGGGTTAGAGTTTAGCGTTTAGAGCAGTTTATAAGTAAGAAGTTTATAGTTTTGCACAGCCTGCTTTCTTCTATCCACTCTCCACTGCACTCAACTCTCAACTTCTATCAACTTTCAACTTTATAAACTTTCTCAACTACTTATAAACTCATCAACTTCTAAACTCCTAAACGCAAAAGTCATGATATTGAAAATTATACGGAAGAAGCCGCAAGGCAACGCCTTATGTGGCGAACTACTTATTGACAACCGTTGGTTCTGCTCTACCTTGGAGCGCACCGATGTCGCTATCCCCGCAGGTTTCTATCCGGTCACGCTCACTATGTCGCCCCGTTTCGGGGAGGTGCTTCCCCTTATCGGCAATGTGGTCGGACGCACAGGCATTCGTATTCACGCAGGCAACTATCCCCGTGATACGGCGGGTTGTATCTTGGTCGGTGTGGCAGACCTGCTCTATCCGCCTTTGGGCTCTACCGAACCGGCACAGCCGCGCCTGCTGTCTTCCCGCCGCACGCTCAACAGACTGCGTGACATACTGCTAACCAACTACAACGACCGTAAAACCAAACGTTATGAACCCGTTTACATCGAGATTATCAACTTTGACCCGTATCCTCTGTATGATGTGCCTTGTCCTTTGGAGCAGCGCATGCACTACATCGAAGGTCAGCGTGCCGCCCGCGAGTACGACCTCGCACACCCAGACGAACTCGCAGCAGCATGACAGCACTTACCACCTCATCAAGGATAGTATTGTTGTATATGTGTACGATACGATAGCCCCTCCTCTGAAGGAGGGGATGGGGAGGTCTCGTTTCAGGACAGAGTATCGCGACCGCATTATCATCCGTACAGATACTATCTACCAAGACAAGGAAGTCATCATCCATGCTCCACCCGAACGATACATACCACGGATAGTGAAATGGCTCGCTTGGATTGGCTGTGTCGCAATACTTGTATTCCTGCTATGGTTATTCCTGAAAATTCGTGGTTAATTCGCGGGAAATTATATGTTCTATCACATACCATTCTCTGCTTTAACGGTCAATTAACGGGCATTAACGGAGAACTTCGTCCTTACGGGGTTTCCGGCGGGCTTTGTGCCAAACGATGGTGACGAGGAGGACAGAGAGAACGGCGGCTATTATCCAGAACCACAATGCATACGTGAAGTCGTAGCGGAACACCTCGGGTTCGCCGGCAGCGGAGACGAGTGTCTTGTGCCCGTCGATGAGCAAGCCAGAAGCAATGTCCTGCAGTCCCGCGGCAGCGTAACTGGCTATCCCCACCACGCCCAATGCCGCGCCCGAGGCTTCGCGGGGCACTATATCCACCGCCATCAAGCCTCCGAGAAAACATATCAGCACCCCTATGGCAATTCCGAAAAGCACCATCGCCAGTATGTTCACCCACAGCGCATTGCCGCCGAAAGCGAACAGCACCAGGGCTATCACCTCCAGCACACCTGCCGTCACGGCAGGGATATAGCGGTTGCCACGAAACGCAACGTCACTCAGCCACCCCGAGAACACCGTACCGATGATGCCGAGCAAGGCGTTGATAGAGATGATTTGCGTAGCCGATGCCAGTTCGTAGCCTTTCGCCTCCTGCAAGTACAGCACGCCCCAGCCATTGACGGCGTAGCGGCTGATGTACATGAACGCCGACGCAAAGGCAAGCACCCACACATACGGGTTGCGCAGCACGGACAGTTGCGCCTTGCCGACGGAGGCGTCACCCGCAGGCTTGTCCTTGGGCATGGAGGGCGAGGGCAGTCCCTGCGACTCGGGCGAGTCGTACAGAAAGCATACGATGAGTATCACGCCTATCGCCCCTGCCACCGCGGCACCGATAAAGCCGTATTGCCAACCGAAAAGGCTCACCAAGCCACCGACAAAGAGAAAGGAAAAGAACTCCCCCAAGTTGTGACTGGCAGAGAAAAAGCCATAGAACGTACCGCGATGCGCGTCGTCGTACCATCGCGAGAGGGCGACTATGCTGGGCGGTGCACCCATGGACTGTGCCCAGCCGTTGATGCCCCACAATATGGCAAAGATGATATAGAAAGCCGATATGGATACCAGCGTCTGACGGAGCGTCAGCAGACCGAGCACACCCACGATGATATTGGCAACGGTGGAGACCAGTATGCCCGTAGCCATGAAACGGCGTATATTGCTGTGGTCTGCCAGAAAACCGTTGATAAACTTGCCTATCGCGTAGGTGAAGAGCAGGGCAGAGGATATGAGTCCCAACTGCGAGGCATCCAGTACGCCGGCATCCATGATAGGTTTCTTGACCACATTGAGGCTGGTACGACACACATAGTACATACTGTAGCCAATCGTGATGGCGATAAACGACGACCACTGCATGCGCTTGAAACGCTTGCGCTTTTGCTCTTCGGTGCCCTCGTACGGGGCTGCGGCAGGAGATTTGGAATAGAACATAGGAGTAGGCTATCTCAGGTTGTGCTGTTGCAGATAGTGAATGAGAAACTCGGGACGGTCGGTCTGAAGGATAGTGGCACCCAAGGTGTGGATGAGATAACCGTAGTGGTCATCAGGGTTGATGATGGCCTGGTCGTCCTCGTGTCCGCCACAGAGGGTATCCCAAAGGCAGTTGACCCATATACGGCTCTTGCCCTGCAGGAGTGCGTGCGCCTGCTGCATATACCGGTCGTCGTCACGATAGCAGAGTTCGAAGGCACACGGAGCCGACTGGAGGTGCTGCTCCACCAGTGTGACAGAAGCAGAGTCGTTCATATCCACAATGGGCATATAGATAACATCGTCCAAGTAACGGCCATAGAGCGCACGTACTTCGTCTGCGGGCTTGCGTCCTTTCATGATTATCTGTCGGGTAGTGCCCGTCTCCTCCAGCAGAGGCACCACCAAGTCGAAGTACCTGTCCGCCTTGTCGAGATTGATAAGCACACGCCCTTGACACGCCACCAGCACCTCGCGGAGAGTGGGCACATGGTAGCGGGTGCGGATGCTGACCCCGTTCTTGAGCCGGACATTGCGGACACTGTCCAATGTGATTTCGGATATACGCCCCTTGCCCGTGGTGGTGCGGTCGAGACGCGAGTCGTGCATGATGATTAACTGGCTGTCGGCAGTGCATTGCAGGTCGAGTTCGACAATATCCACGCCCATACGGATAGCACTCTCGATACCCTCCATGGAGTTTTCGGGGTAGTTGCGCCAATCGGCACGGTGTGATGCCACTAATACCTGCTTGCTGTTCGGGTCAAGCAGCGAAGCGCGTATGGCTTCGGCATGGTTGGGGTATTGCGGGGTACGGGAGCAGGAAGCAAAGCCTGCCACGAGGGCTATGAGAAGCCCTAAACGGAATATACGCTGCATAGGTCAGAGTTTGGCTATTTTATGGTTGAGACGTGCGGTTTCGGCTTTGAAACCCATGATGTGACTCTCGACAGAGACATCAATGGTGCTGCTGAGGTACTTCTCATCGTGGTTGGCAACCGCCAGCACGAAGTCTTTGACGATACCCCAGTCGCCGCCTGCGTGTCCCTCATACCCCGGTAACTTGGATATATCCTCGTCCCATACGTATTTCTTGCCTGTCAGGAAGTCGGTGAGTGTGAAGGTCTCCATATCGCCCACTATGTCGCCCCGTGTACCCATGATACGCGTCTTGCGTCCGCCATAGGAGGTGAGGGCTTCCACTTGGAGTGAGGCAGTGACCTCGCCGGCAAACTGAAGGTTGCAGACATAGTGGTCCGGCTGGTCGTTCTGGCAGCGGAATACGCAGCGTCCATAGTCGGTGGTGCGCAGGTATTCGCGTATTTTGGCATCCTTGAGGGCTCGGTCTTTGGGCAGGTTGTCAAATACATAGAGATAGCGATGTTGGCGTACATATATCTGCAAGGCGGAGAATGGGCATTGGCTCTCCACGGCACAGTCAAGGCAACGGTCGGATGCTCCTAATGGTTCGTTGCTACGGCGGAAGAATGTGAGGTTTCCAAAGGCAGATACCTGTTCGCAGGGCTTGTCCAACAGCCAGCGTATGATGTCGAGGTCGTGACACGCTTTGGCAAGGATAAGCGGCGTGGTGGCTTCGGCGGAGTGCCAGTTGCCACGCACATAGGAATGCGCAAAGTGGTGGAAGCGTACGGGCTCGAGGTGCTGCAGGCTGATGACACTGCCCACACGCCCTTCGTCGAGTACACGCTTGAGTGCACGGAAGTAAGGGGCATAGCGCAACACGTGACACACACCCACTATGCGTCCGTATTTCTTGGCCTGCGCAAGGATGTTGCGGCACTCGCGCTCGGTCTGCGCAATGGGTTTCTCCAGCAATACATCATATCCCATAGCCAATGCCCGCATACACGGCTCGTAGTGCATATTGTCGGGCGTGGCGATGATGACGGCATCGGCGAACTTAGGCACACGGAACACTTCGGACCAGTCACGGAAACAATGCTCCTCCTGTATGCCGTAGGCGGACGCCATCTGTGTGCGGCGTATGTCGTTGGGGTCGGCTACGCCCACGATGTGCAGGGCATTCTTATACTGTGCGGAGTATGCGGCATAGACACTGCCGCGGGAGCCTGCACCAATGACGATGGCGGTGACAGGGTGCGCCACACGTGCCTCCTGGTCGGGCAGACCAAAAGCGAGACGCTCGGCACCGCTCTTGGATTTGGCGGGTGTGGTATTGTCAGGGGCAAGGGGTGAGACAGGGTTGGCTGCCTGCAAGAGTCCTGCTCCCGGTACGGATTCGATGGCGAGGGTGGCTGCACCGACGCCCATTATCTTCAGAAATTCTGCTCGGGTCATGAGTATCGTAGTTTTTACAGTTTACGTTGTTTTCGTAGTTTGCGCGGTCAGCGGATGACAAGGTCTTCACGTCCTGCAATGCGGAGTGTTACAGACTGCCACGATTCGGGCAGTTGGGGTGCGTACTTGCGCTGGAGTCCCTTGTCGGTGATTTCGAGACCGCCAAAACCAAAGAGCATGGTCTGCAGCGTACCGCCTGCGCCCGTGATGAAGTAAGGATTGGTACCGCCATTGAACTCCGCCATCACACGGAACGGCGGGTTGAGGTTAGGCAAGTAGGAGTCACGGAAATAGTACAGGGCACGTTCCGGTTGGCGCAGCCTGCAATACAGCACAGCATAAATGGACTTCGACATAGCGGGAGTAAGACGCTCGGGCACCTTGTCGATATAATACTCCAGATTGCGGCGTATGAGTGCGGTGTCGGTGACGATATGCAAAGGGTAGGCAAGCAACGACACATCGGCTTGCTTGGTGACCTGTCCGTCGTAGGTGTCGTATTCCTTGATAACGCCGTTGGGCAGGTACTGGAACGAGATGCGGCGGGCGATGTCGTCCCACTGCGCACGGGGCTTGATGCCCAAGGCTTTGGCTGCCTTGGTCGCCAGTTGGAGATTGGTGACGGCTACGCCGAGGGTGTAGGCGTTGTTGTCAATCTGTTTGCCGCCCTGCGCGTTGCTGCTCCATTCGTCGGCGCCGATGGTGTTGATGATATTGGCACGCCCCGTGGAATCGATGTCCACACGCGACACCCAGAAATCCGCCGTCTCCGAGATGAGCGGGTAACCCGTGGTGCGGAGCCAGTCTTTGTCCTGCGTGATGCAATAGTACTGCCATGCCGCAATAGCGATGTCGCCCGATATATGGTGTTCGGTGTTCGGGTACATGTTGTTGGGTGCCACTTCCTCCTGTCCGCTATCGGCACTCTCCCATGGGAAGAGGGCTCCCTGATAGCCATAGAAATAGGCTTTCTGCCGTGCCCTACCGAGTCGGGCAAAGCGGTAGTCGAGTGCCTCACGGGCTATCTCGGGGTGCATGAGCAGGAGCGCGGGGAACATCCATGTCTCGGTGTCCCAGAAGCAATGCCCGTTGTAGCCCAAGCCGCTGAGCCCCATAGGGGAACACGACCATGCGTTGCCCGTACGGAAGAAGGCATAGAGGTGATAGAGCATGGAATGCACATCCTGTTGGGCTTGGGCATCGCCCTCTATGAGTATGTCGCTCTGCCAGAGAGCCTGCCATGCGCTGTTGTGCCGCGTCCACAATCGGTCATAGCCCTCCAACATCTGATAGACAGTGAGGCGTTCCACCTCGTTGCGTACGTCGGGGACGGTGTTGCTGCCCATGATGTTGCCGACAAGGGCAAAGTGAAGAGTGTCGCCCGCCTGCAAATGGTGGGTAAACTCCATGGTGTGGCGTCCCACACCGCGGTCGGTGCGGTGGCGTATCTCGGTCTCCACCCCACCCGATGCGTTGTCGGGAAAGAGGAACGCGGTGCACGCTGCCAGGCTGTGTCTCCCTGTGGGGCTGTCCGCGGTGGTGGTCATCAGCACGTAATGGGGATAGACGGTGGTATAGGGGTTTGCCTTGTTGTCAATATACGAGAAGTAGTCTTCCACGTTGCGGAGTGCTTCGGGGGCGCGGTGCTGGTTGAGCACCTGCAGGTCGCAGTCCGCAGCGGCTACGACAGTGACATCGGTCATATAGCCGAAGGGCATCTGACGCAGGGCGACGGTGGTGTAGGAGACCTGCACAAGGTCGCGGAAAGAGAAGTGCCCGCTGAAGGCACCGTTGCGGAAAGAGAAGTCCTGCGTATAGCCGGAGATATTGCCGCGGTCGCAGCGGGTACCGTTGACCTTCAGTTCGAGGTCCAGCGGGTTGATGTTCGGGAAATAGTTGTTGACGCGTCCCGATGCGTAAAGGTCATAGAGTCCGCCTACCACCACTTTGTCCACCTTGAGGGGTGAGCGCGAGGAGACGAGCCCGATTTGTCCGTTGGCAGAAGTGATGCCATAATAGTCGCCTTGCAGCGGCTGCTCCACGGTGATGCTCCACGGGTCTTGTGCCATGGAGAGGAGTGCAATGAAAGAGAAACAGAGGATAGAGGTCAGGCGTTTCATATCAGCGTATTACCTTGTGATTGTTTACGAAATAGATGCCTCGGGGATAGGCAGAGAGGTCGATGGTGTTGCCGCTGCCCGACCAGAGACATGCGCCTGCCGCATTGAAGACAATGATATGGTCCGTAGCGGGTAGGAGGTAGGTATGCTCACTGATAAGGCGGAGGTCTGCGGACTGCTCGGGTGCGATGACGTCCGTGGATTGTTGGGAATGCTCAACGGCACCGATACAGGATTTGATAGCCCGTGTATGGCGCAGTTGGTCGTAGGTGAGGTAGCCCGTGACGGTGCCGTCGCCATTGAGGTCGAACCCGAAAGCCGATTCACACAGGCGTTGTATGGTGGGCAGACAGCACAGGTTGTAGCCCGCCAAGACAGGGTCAAGGATTTGGTAGGTTCCGTCAGAGAGTACGGTGGCGGTGAAGACCTTGCCGCTGAAAGAGCCTGCAATGGATTGGGTGAGGGTGGACTGCCAATTGGGAATATCGGCGGAAGCCGAGTGCAGATTGTAGGTATCGCGCCAGAGGTTGGTACTCTCGGCTACGGCATAGTCGGAGTATATGGGTTCGGCACCTGCTATTTCGAGTGTGTTCGCCAAGAGCAGGCAGTTCATCATGCAGGCTTTGCCGTTCTCCACCTGCAGGGTGGTGCCAGTGAAGTTCGCCGCGGTGCCTGCGAAACAGGTACGGTTGCCGAGGAAAGTGCAATGCCCGATGTTAAAGACCTGGTCCGAAGCGTTCATCTTGGCATACACCGCCGTGCCGCCATAGAGTTTGGTGACGGTGGCAAGCCCTTTCTTGGCATTGAGGACATTGTTGAGGAAAGAGCAGTTGAGGATATTCGCCGAGAGGGCGTACTCGTAGGGAAAGAGATGCACAGCCCCGTACTTCTCGCCCGTGTTGCCTGTGAAAGAGGAGCACTGAATATCCGCGGTGCGGTAGGCATTGGTGAAGAGTGCCGCGCCGTCGGCAGCGGCATTGTTGCGAAATTGGCAGTCGTGGACTGTGAGAGTGGCTTGGCACGTGGCGTACACCGCCCCACCCGTCTGTTTAGCGGTGTCGCATGAGAAAAAACAATCGTTGAGGGACAGGCTGTGGGTGGTAGCGCAGACGGCCCCGCCCATGGAGGAAGAATATGCGTTGAGGAAACGGCAACGGCTGAGCGAAAGCAGGTTGCCGTGGCTGTAAATCAAGCCCCCGCCTTGCTGAAGGGTGGTCTTGCCGTCGCGGAGGGTGATGTTTTGGAGCGTCAGGGAATAGTAGTGGGGTATGGAGAACACCTGTCCCGCTGTGGCGAGGTGAAGTACGGATTCGCCGATGATGTCGGAGAAGTCGGCATTCCAGCCGCCGATGATAGTGAGCGAGGCTTGGGGAACGATGGTCTCGGACAGCGTGTAGTCGCCCGCCGCCAGACAGATGGTGTCGAGCATAGTGGCAGACGAGAGTGCCGTGGCGAGTTCATCAGGGTTGGACGCATAGAAGCAGGTCGGGTGGTCTGCATTGCCCAACTTGAAGGAGACAACGAGCGGGAAATGGTCGGAGGGCGTGATGCTGCGGTTGTAGTCTTCGGTAATGATTTCGCGGGAGAGCGGCGTCATGTGGTCGTAGAAGATGTAGTCGAACTCACTGCCTTGGCAGTTCTGGCTGGTAGCAGGGTACCAGTTGGACGCGGTGTGCGTGATGTTGCCCTTGGGGCGACAGGTAGTATTTACTTGGAGAGCGGCATCGTAGAAGACAGAGGCATAGCCGCGATACGCCTCTTCATGGGATGTGCGCACCATATTGAAGTCACCCACAAGCACAATGGGCGTCTGCCCTGCGATAGCGTGCAACTGCGAACTGATGACCTGTGCGCCGTGAATGCCCGACGGGATGGGTCCATAACTGGTGTGGGCTGTGGCAAAATAGAAGTCCTGACCCGAAGCATTGTCACGAAGATGCACCCACGCTACGCAACGGGGCAGGTTCTCGTGGTCGGAATAATCCCAACCCTTGCCAGGTGTGGAGGGGTGCTCATTGACATAGAAACCGCCCTTGTCGAGGAGGGTGTAGCGACTGCGCTTGAAGAAGACCGTGTTGTATTCGTAAGAGGTGCCGGAACGCTCGAACTGGTGATGGTCGTAGTCAGGGAGGAGGTCCACAAGGTCTTGCAGTTGGGATTTGCCCGTCTGCGAGTCGCGGTTGTTACCCACCACTTCCTCGAAGCCGACGACATCGAAATCGTAGTCGGTGACGATACGCGTGACGTACTGACGGCGGTTCGCCCATAGTTTGTCGCCGGTGTCACCGTTGTTGGGATTGCAATAGCGGATATTGAACGTGGCAAAGCGATGTACGCCGTTGTCTGCGGCAGCCATCGGCAAGGCGCAGATGAGACATGTAAGAAAGACAAAAAGACGGTTCATAAACGTATAATGTGAGTATTAATAAATCACAACAAATTCTCGTATAAAGGGTTTATATCCATAGCGTATCCCTTGCGTATGGGTTGCGTATCCCTTGCGTATGGGTTGCGTATCCCTTGCTGTTTGAATCGATTAACAAACGATAATATATCGGGATAATAAAAGCAGAGGCTGCACAGCGGGGCTATGCAGCCTCTGCAAAAGGATAACAAAATTATTACTTAATGAACTTCTTGCCACCTTGGATGTACATACCCGCGGGCAGGGTGTTGAGGTCGGTGCCCATAGGTTGTCCGAGGATGGTGTAGATAGTATTGTCGGCAACAGGAGCGACAATGTTGCTAACGCCGGTAGAGGGCTTGGTGCCGTTGCTGTCGAGTGCACCGCTCATGGTGGTGGCAGCACGTGTGTAACCACGTTGGTCGAGAGTGATGTCCATCACCTCTTTCACAGCGTCCTCAATAGGCCATGCAGCGATAGCGGTTTGCAGGTCGGCGAGGGTCATGCCCGTGATGTCGAGCGTAGGCGCGATGGTCTTGCTGAAGCCGCCGTTGTCGGTGAGGGTGTTGGTGCCGAATACCTTCTCCTGCGTGTAGATGTTGTCCACTACAGTGAGGCGGTCGGTAGCAGCAAAGGTGTTGCCACCGTTGTCGAACAGCGAGCCGAAGACATTGTAGCCAGCGGAGAGAGCCTTGGTGGAAGCCTCCTGCAGGAAGACAACCGCGTGGTTGGCAGCGTCGAACTTGTCACGCTCAGCGGGGTTGACAAAGACGTTGTTGGCGAAGTAGCAGGTGCTACCCGTACCCGATGAGATACCGTCGCCTGCGGAGTTGGTAGCCTGTGTGGTCCAGTTGTTGACAAAGGTGTTGTTGATAAAGAAGGCTACATCGTTGGTCGAGTTGCGGAATGCGCCACCGGCTTTGGTGCAATAAGACCCTGACATGGTGCAGTTGACAAAGTAGGTGGTACCGGCATTGTCGGCAATGGCAGCACCTCCGCCGTAGGTACCCGGGCAGATGTTGTCGGTGAACTCGCAACGCTCGAAGAGAGCCACGCCGTTGTTGACAGCATCCTTGTTGTCGGAATCGGAGTTGCGTGCACGGGTCAGGAAAGCAGCACCCGAGTTGGACGATTGGTTGTCGCGGAAGATGCAGTCGAACATACGGAGTTGGCAGCCCCAAGCCACGAGAGCGGCATTGTTGATTGACTTGTCAGCATCTACGCAAACATTGTTGATAAACTGGCAGAAGTGGAAGTCAGCCTTGACGTGCTTGAGGAACACCATGTTGCCCCAGTACTTGCCATCGGTGCGGGCACCGTCACGGAACGTGATACCCCAGATAGAGGAGAGTTCGGTGTCCTTGTAGAACTGCTCGTCCTTCTTGCTCTGCTGGTCTTTGATGCCCATATAAACAAAGGCGTAGGAGGTGTTGTCGCCCTTGCCGTCGCCGTCGAGGTCCGCAGAGAATACGGATGTGCCTGCGGTGGTGTAGTCGAGGTTGGTGTCGGTGCCTGTGGCAGTAGCGGGGTAGCCACCGCGAATGGTGATGCCCTGCGGAATGTACCACATGTTGGTGGTATTGTCGGGCAGGTAGGCGCCCTCCATGAGGTAGAACTCGGTACCCGGTTCCGCATTGGCAACGGTAGTGCCGAGGTATTCGCCTGCGGCAGCGTTCTCCCACGACGAACCGTCCGCCTCGCCTGCGCCGTTGGGCGAGAAGAAGTACTGCTCAGCGTTGAGGCTGAGGGTGAGTGCCATAGCCAGCACTGTGAATAAAGACTTTTTCATAAGCATAAAATTTGAAGTTGTTATGAGTTATTGTTGTTTATTAGAAGTTCAAGCCGTCTTTCCAGCCCGGGTTCTGGGTGAGTGCGCCGTTGGTGAGGGTGCGCTCGTTGGTGGGGATGGGATAGAGGTAGTCCTTGCCCTCGTCGAAAGTGAAGAGGAGGTCGGAGAACGCCTGCATGTTGCCACTCGTCTCGCCGGTGAGGATGACATCGGTGCCGATAGTCAGTTTGGTGACACCGATACCGCCACCGCCCGTTTGCCCGGGGGCATTGAGTGCGACATTCGCCTTGCCGTCGCCCGTGAGGTCATACTTGCCCGGACGGGGAAAGTACATGCCGAGGAGCGGTTGGGTGAAGGCTTTGCCCTCGCGCCAACGCATGATGTCCCAGAAATGCAGTCCTTCGAGGGGTGTCTCGATGAGTCGCTCGCGGCGAATCTCGAGGATAACGCCCTTGTTGGCACCCTTGTCCACATTGGGGTAGCACGACTCCATGTAGGCATCGGGGTTGGCATTGGCAGCCGCGAGCTCGAGGTGCGGCATGGAGACACGGTCGCGGAGGACATTGACCGATGCGTCGAGGTCCGCCTGGGTGAGCGTGCCGAGTTCGGCTTTGGCTTCGGCGTAGTTGAGATACACCTCGCCCAAACGGAAGATGGGCAGACAGACGAGCGAGCCGTCCCACGTGTTGTAGGTGCTCTCCATCACGTACTTGATGTACTTGTAGCCCGTGAAGGTCTGCTTGAGGTCCACGGCAGCGGTCTTGGTGGCACCCTTCTGGATATAGCCCGGGGTGTGGACGGTCTGCGCCATACGCGGGTCACGGTTGCGGCACTCGTCGATGTAGGTGAGGGTGTCGTGTCCTGCGATGTCGGTGAAGCGCGTGCCGTCCGCCATGAGGTACATATCCACGAAACGCTTGGTGAAGCCCGTTGTGCGGGCTACAGACCAGGCATTGGCGTTGTTCTTGATGTTGAGGTCGTTACTGTAGCGGCGTGCCCAGATGTACTCGTCGGGGTTCGCCTCGAGGGACGCAAAGAGATCACGATAGGACTCCGCGCCCTGGGTGCAGAGCGAATAGCCGCCCTCGTTGATGAGGGTGAGGGAGGCATCGGCGCACTGCTCGAGGAGCGACTGCCACGGCAGGTGGTCGGGGTTGAAGACATCGCCGTCGTGGTACTTGCGGAAAGTGCCTTCGAAGAGGCAGACGCGCGACTTGAGGGCGAGGGCTGTCCACTTGTTGACCTCGTAGGGCGTGTGGGCGTCAGGCAACTCGCTGATAGCGGCATCGAGGTCGCTGAGGATATGCTCCACCACCACGGCACGCGAGTCGCGGGGCTTGTTGAGCAACGCCGAGTCGCTGGAAGCGATAACTTGGTCGTACCAAGGCACATCGCCGTAGTTGCGCACCTTGAGGAAGTAGAAGTACGCACGGAAGAAGTGCGCTACGCCGTCGTAGTGGACGCGGGCGGACTCGTCGGTGCAGTTGGACGAATGCTCGAGGTAGAAGTTGATTTTGCGGAGTATGCTCCAGTCCCACTTGCTGTCGGAAGACGGAATGAGGCGCGTGCCCTGTACGTCGCGACTGGGCACGGGAGCCACGAAATGGTCGCCCTCCTCGCCGTAGAGTTCGCTGCCCGAAGGCATGAGCGAGTAGAAATAGTTGGTGTAGAGTTGCAACTCCTGCTCCGACGAGAAGTAGGTTTCGGGGGACAGTTTATCCTGCGGATACTTGTCCATATTGCACGCCGTGCATAGCGCGAGCGTGGCGGTCAGGAAGAATAATATCGATTTTTTCATTGTGCTGTCCTCCTATTAGAATGTGGCGGTCAAGCCAAAAGTGAACGACTTGGAGAACCCGTAGGTGATGGCTTGGCTGAGTGCGGCAGCCGACTCGGGGTCGATGGTGTTGCAGTACTTCTTGAGCGGCGAAGTGTACCAGAGGTTCTCGCCCGAGAAATAGATACGGAACTCGGAGAAGACCTTCTTCCAGCACGGCAGAGTGTAGCCGATGGTGAGGTTCTTCAGCCGCAGGTAGCCGATGTTCTGCAGGTAGCGGTCGTTGGGCTGCCCGAGCGAGTTCTGCGAACCGAGTGCCTCGTAGGCACGGTAGCGCGGGAAGTAGGCATCGGGGTTGGTCTCGCTCCATACGTTCTGCATGAAGTTGGTGGGAATCAAGCCCTGATACGGACGCGAATAGGGTCCCCAGAAGGTGGTAGCCTCGTTGGTGGGGTACCAGTCGCGGCGACCTACGCCCTGCCAGAACATGCTGAAGTCGAAGCCGAAATACTCGATGCCGACACGGAAATTGTAACTGTAGCGGGGCAGGCTGTTGCCGATAACGACGCGGTCGCCATAGTCCTCGGCAGTACCCTGACCATTGCTGATGACACCGTCACCATCAAGGTCGAGGTAATAGACATCGCCTGCACGCGGACCCGTCTTACCATCCACAGCCTCCTTGATGATGTCGCCGTAGATGAGCGACTGGTCCACAGGGTAAGCCGCAGCCTCCTCGTCCGAGGCGAAGAGCCCGCCCGAGCGGAAGCCCCATATCTCACCCAGCGTCATGCCCTCGTAGTAGCCTGCGGAGATAATGTGGGTGGGGTTGTCGAACTTGGTGATTTTGGAAGTATAGTCGCCCAGACCTGCTGCAATCTCATACTCGAAATCGTAGCCGCCAAGACGTTGTTTGTCGCGCCACGAGAGGGCGATTTCCCAACCGATGGTGCGCATGTCGGCACTATTGACCTTGGGAGCCGCAGCACCGTACACGGAGGGCAGACCCTGACCGGCTACGAGCATGTCGGTGGTATTGCGGACGTAGAAGTCGCCCGTGAAGTTGAGGCGGTTGCGGAAGAAGCCCCAGTCAATACCCACATCGTAGGTGGTCATCTTCTCCCACGTCAGGTTGCCCGCGTTGGGCGAACTCTCGGTGGCGTATTGCAGTGCAGACTTGCCGTCGAGGGTGATAGACTGCTCGAAGGACTTGTCGGTGCTGATGGTCTGGTAGGCATCGTAGTAGCCCACCAACTGGTTGCCCAACTGACCGGCACTGACGCGCAGTTTGCTGTTGCTCCACCAGTCGGAGATACCCTCCCAGAAGGGTTCCTCGCTCATGCGCCAACCCATGCTGCCTGCGGGGAACACGCCCCAGCGATGCCCTTTGGCAAAGCGCGACGAGCCGTCGGCACGGACCGACACCTCGAACAGGTACTTGCCTGCGTAGTCGTAGTTGGCGCGGGCAAAGACACCGTTGGTCACCGCCTCCTGTATGGTCTCGCTGAGTTCGTTGACCTCACCCTTGGCAAAGTTGAAGTTGCTCAATTCCTCGGTCATCAGATCGTAGCGCTCGGCGGTGAGGGCGTGGTAGCGGTAATACTCGCCATTGTAACCGCCCATGAGGGTGAGGTGATGGTCGTCCCACGTGGGGTTCCATGTGAGATAGACGTTGTAGTTGTGGGTCTGGTAGCGCGCGATGGTCTGCTTGTATTTGTCCACCGTGCGGAAGTTGTTGATGTACGAAGTCACACCCACCTTCTCGGAGTACGGCACCTTCACCGAGCGGTTGGCAATCTCCTTGGTGCGCCATGTGAACGAGTAGTCGGCAGAGAGGGTGAGGTTCTTGTAGAGGTCAATATCCAGGCGGTTCTGCACCACCATCTCGTTGTTCTTCTCGCTGTTGGTGTGTTTGCCGTAGTTGAGCAGGGCATTCATGCCGTCGCCCACCGTGCCTGCACCGTTATACACATAGTGGTTCATATACACCGACGAGCCGTCGGGGTTGGTGGACGGCACGAAAGGCATGGCGTGGAGCGTACCCACGCGGAACACCTCGCGCACCGACTCGGTGCCGGGCCATGTGTATTTCGAGTTGAAGTAACTGAAGTTCATGCCATAGCGCAACCACGGGCGAATCTTCACGTTCAGTTTGCCGCGCGTGGAGAAGTTGTCCCAACGGTCGGTATTCTGCGCCAGCATACCCATCTCGTTGTAGTAACGACCGCTGACATAGTAGTTCACCTTGTCGTTGCCGCCCGTCACGGACACGTTGTAGTCCTGCATGGGGCGGTTCTTCTTGAAATAGTGGTCGTACCAGTTGAAGTTGGCGTAGTATTTGTAACTGCCATCGGTCTGTGCCACCGTCCACGGACGCTCTGCGCTCTCGGTGGTGTCGTCGAGGCGCATCCACAGTTCAGCGTAGTCGGCATCGGTGTAGGTGGTCATGTTGTAACCGGTGTGGTGGTACATGAAAATATCGTTGATATATGCCGAATAGAAACCTTGCGACACAAAGTCGGTGGATGTCGTGGTAGTCTTCCAACCTGCCTTGGCGTCCACGGTCACGGTAGGAGCCTTTCCCTCGGAACCCGTCTTGGTGGTGATGAGCACTACGCCCGCTGCGGCTTTGGCACCGTAGATGGCGGCTGCCGAAGCGTCTTTGAGCACGCTCACCGACTCCACATCATTCGAGTTCACACGTTTGAGGTCCATCTCCACACCGTCCACCAGAATAAGCGGCTTGGCACCGCTGTTGATACTGGCTACACCACGGATGTCAATCTTATAGTCCGATGACGGACCGCCCGAGTTCATGGTGATATTCAGCGACGGGTCAGCACCCTGCAACGCCGTTGCCATATTCTGCGTAGGACGACCCGTAACCTCGTCAGCGGTAACCACCGACACGGCACCGGTCAGATTCACTTTCTTCTGCGCACCGTAACCGACCACTACCACCTCGTCCAACTGCTTGGTGTTCTCGCGCAGCGTGACGGAGTAGTTGTTGGTATTGTCGGCAATGCGCAGTTCGTAGGTCTGGTAGCCCACAAACGAAATCTGCAAGTATTGTCCGGTCTTCACATTGTCGATGGAAAACTGACCGTCCAAATCAGTGATAGTACCTGTGGTGGAGTGCTTCAGCATCACCGAGGCACCGATAATGGGTTCATGCGTCTCATCATACACCGTACCCGTTACCACGCGCCCGATGGCGGTCTTCTCGGGAGTATTCGACAGCGCGATGACCTTGTTCTCCATCATCGTGAACGAGATGCCCGAACCGGCGAACAACTGGTTCAGAGCCTGCTCTATCGGAGCATTGTTCAGACTGAGCGTCACCTGCTTGTCCAACCCTTGCAGACTGCTCGAGTTGTAGAAGAAATGATAGCCCGACAACTGCTCCACCTGCGGCAGGACGTTGCGGATAGGCTGGTTGCTGACACTGAGCGTGATGGTCTGCGCCATCATCACCGCCGCGCACGCCAGAGCGAAAAGAAGAGATGAGAGTCGTTTCATTGTTCTACTACGTTTATGGTTACAGGAATCTCAATCTTGCGGAACTCCCAGCGGGGATACTCCAGTTTGCCGAAGAAGTACAGACGTACCTCGCCTGCTTCGGTCAGCACTATCTGCGACGACACGGCTTGCGCTATGCCATCGGCATCTGCCTCACCAAACTCTTGGAAGTCGGCAGTCAGTTCGGGATTGGAGAACCACCAACTGGCATAGAACCAGTATTGGTCCTTCTGCAGATTGTCCGACCCCAATGTCAGCCGGCGGATGCTGCATGTCACCGTGTCGCCCACGTGGTAGGTGTCCTGCGCGGGAGTAACAGTGATGTCGGAGAAGGTAGGCACCGTCACCGCGGTCGTTGGCTTGTTGCAAGCCAACGCCGCTGCGGCGATGAGTCCCAAAATAAGAAATCGGGTGAATCGTTTCATATTATGTTATCGGATAGAAATTTTCTTTGCACCATGGTTAGTCACCACAATGTACATACCTGCACCGAGGTTCTCCACGCCTGTGGCGATTTGGTTGCCAAGCATATCATACACGCTCAGCACCACCTCTGCCTCACGGGTGTCAGCCACCGATGTCGGGATGCTCTTGAAGGTTACAGCCAACGTGAAGTCTGCCGTCACTGCGGGCAACATATAGATGCCATCCTTAGGCTCTACCTTGCTGCCGTTCAGCAAGATAGCATCCAACTGATACTCCGCAGCCGGAGTAGCCAGAATAGTAGCCATCAAGCCTTCGGGTACATAGCGTGTGCCTGCTGCCAGCGTGTCTTTCACGCCATAATCCAATACCAACGTACCGTTCTCTATCGGCGCAATCGTAGCGGTGAACACCTTGTGCTCCACAGCACCGAGGTCAATGTTCTCGCCCTGCATACGCGCATTGCCCATAATATCCTTGTCGCCTACCATTTTGTCCATTGCGCTGTTCAAACCGGCATTGTACAGCGGCGACGACCATGCGAAAGCGTAGTTGCCATTTGCGGGGTCCACAAACTGAGGACCGTTCACAGCATCGTTTCCGTCCAAAGAGATATACTCGGCATCAATCGGAGATTTGCCTTGGAAAGCATTGTTGGTACGCACACCATATTTGCATACGCTGTAACTGATTTGCTGACCTTGCACTTCTTCGCCTGCCTTGTTACCCCAAACTACATTGTTGACAAACAAGCGTTTAGCCGCGTCTTTCTCCGTAGCGATACGCACACCGCTATACTCTTTATCCGTCGAATTAAACTCTTGCTTGTTGTTTACTATCGTACAATTGATAATATCCGCCGTTGCAGACTCATTGCCCACACCGCCTACTTTACCTTTGCAGTAGTTGTCTGCTACCAAGCAGTTCACCAATTTGCAAGCACCATACAGACGTACACCACCCGTGTCACCTGTCGTTTGATTACCACGAACTACACAGTTGTATGCAGCACCTCCCTGCAAATGCAAACCACCACAAGGACCTGTTGCAGTATTGTTCTCAATCACAGAGTTCAAAATCACACCACGAATACGAACGCCACCACCATGTGTACCTTTGTTATTGCGGACAACGCAGTTGATGGCACAGGTGTCATTCAAGTTGCCACTATCATGTCCGATACCACCGCCAATGCAGTTGCCGGAATACTCAAATGTATTGTTTTGAATCAAGCAACGTACCACGCGCCCTTGTTTACGCAATGCCACGCCGGCACCCAAATTGTCTGCCGCCTTAGCCGTCAGTTTACCATTCTGAATCGTGAAGTTCTCCCACACGGTCAGCATCGCAAAGTCTGCACCTTGGTTCAGCACACGCCCGTTGGCATTCGCGTCCAGCACCGATGCATAATCGGTTTGTGCCGTAAAGTCGCTGTCCCAACCGCCGCTCACTTGCACGCCTTCCTTCATCGTAAAGTTGCCCTGATACGTACCTGCCTCCACGAACACCGTCGTACCTGCCTCAGCAGCATCAATAGCGTCCTGCAGAGCCTTACCTGCTGCCGCAGCGTCCTCTGCATCAGCGCGCACGTTCACCGTTGCCAACTCATAGCAACCGGGATCCACCGACAGACCTTGCACACGTGCCTTGCCTGCCAAGTCGCTCTTAACCACGTACTTGCTATCGTCTTGCTTCACACCTTTGTCCAGCAGCACCGACGACATCAGCAACGTATATTCACCCTTCTCGGGGTTAGCGAAGTGCGGACCATTCGCCTCCATATTCTCGCCCAATTGCAATGCTTTCACCTCGCCGGGCACCTTGCCTTGAATGGCATTGCCCACGCAAGTGCCGTATTTCGTCAGGTTCCAACTGATTTGCTGGTTCCAAACCTTGTCACCTGCCTTGTTGCCCCAAATCACGTTGTTCACAAACACATTGCTGCCCGCACTACTTGCATCGCAGCGCACACCGCAAAACTCTTGGTCGGTCGTTTCCAGTGTCTGCGCATTATCCACGATGGTGCAGTTAATCACCTCGCTCAATGTACGCTCCAAAGCCAAACCAGCCACCTTCACATCGCAAGTATTGCCTGCAATCAAGCAGTTCACCAACTTGCAGTTGCCGTATGCGCGCACGCCGCCCGCGTCTTCCGTTGAGTGGTTGTTGCGGATAATACAGTTGTACATGCGTCCCCACTGCAGGTGCGCACCGCCACCGGGGTGCTTTTGCAGTGTCTCATTGTTCTCAATCACGCAGTTCGTGATGGTTGAACGCAGCCACACACCACCGCCGTGGGTCGCCTTGTTGTTGCGGAACACGCAGTTGTCTGCCACGATGTCGCCCGCATTATCGTCCTTGTCTTGCGCCAGACCACCGCCTTCGCAGTTCGTCACACCCTCGGCAAACGTGTTATTCTGCACTAAGCAATTCGTCAATTTGCTCTTCCACAGCAGACACACACCCGCACCTTTGCCGTTCTCTTGCAGGCAACCGTTCTGAATCGTCAGGTTGTCGTACACCGTCTCCTGCGTAAAGTCCGCCGTCTGAGTCAGCACGCGCCCTTTGGCATCGCCGTCCAACACGGTACCATACTGCTTTTGCGTGGTGAAATCCTCGTTCCAACCGCCGCTCACGTTCACGCCGTTGCGCATCGTAAAGTTGCCTACAAACGTACCTTCCTGCACGTACAGCGTCTCGCCCGCCTTAGCGGTATCCAATGCTGTCTGAAGGTTGTCACCCACTTTCACTTGTGTGGCGAACACACTCGCACACGAGACCACGCTCAGTGCCAAAGCATAAATTTTCTTCATGATAAATTAGTTATTAAATTGTTTGCAATTATCAAATGTCCAAATAAATCGTACATCGTCAATTCGTAAATCGTAAATGACTTAGTTCTTCTCGTAAATATACACCACCGTATCTTGGTCGAAGTAGTACCTCGCATTCGATGTCATGCTCAGCACTTCCAGTACGTTCCTCAGGCTGCTATGCCCCAAGTACCCCGTAAACCGCTCCTCGCGCAGCCTGTCCGACGTGATGACAATACGGATGTTGTAGTTGCGCGCCAGTTCCGCCGCAATCTCCTCCAAAGTATGGTCGTTGTACCGTATCTCGTTGTCCAGCCAGCAGAGGTAGTTGTCGGGGTTCACCAACTGTTTCGACATCGACTGCGAACCCTTGTCGAACACCACACGGCTGTTGGGCTCCATCGTCAAGTCCGCATCGCCCGCCGACACACGCACTTTGCCTTCCGTCAGCAGCACCGATATGTTGCGCTCCTCACCGTAGTTTCGGATGTTGAATGCTGTACCCAGACACGCCACATCCACACCGTCCGCCGACACCACAAACGGGTGCTCCGCGTCTTTCGCCACGTTGAAATACGCCTCGCCGTCCACCTGCACACGCCTCTCGTCATGGGGCATCGAGCAGTCGTAACGCACGGTCGTCTTGGCATTCAGGCGCACTTCCGTACCGTCAGGCAGAGTCACGCTGCTGCGCTCCCCTACCCCTGTGCGGATACTCAGCATACCCTCCGCACCTTGTTGCGAAGGGGTCAGCCAATGCCCTGCCAATACGCCTATGCCTGTCATCAGCACCACCGCCGCCACTGCCGCCACGCGTTGCCATACGCGCTTCGCCGGTGACAACGTTGTCACACGTTGCTGCTCCTGACTGCCGCCAACCGTCCCCAGCACATTTCCCAGCACGCGCTCACGCACGCCGTCGGGGATAGCGTCGTCCGCCAGTTCAATCGACTGACGGAGCCATGCATCTATCCTGGCATCATTCTTCAGCGTGTACAGCAGTCGCTCGCGGTCTATCGCCGGCAGCGCACCCTGCAGGTACTTCTCGCACAAATCTTTCACATCGTTCATTCGTTTCTTTTCTTCAATAGTTCAAACACAATCTCTTTCACGCCTCAGTATCCAACAGACCGATACCTCGCTTAACTATATATTAACCACTTGTCTCAAATCGCACAAATCCTTTAATGCCAAATCTCCAAATCGTACCAAATACCCAAATAAATCGTACATCGTAAATTCATAAATCGTACATAACTCAGTCATTCAGCCTTTCCTTCAACTCCCTCAACGCCAGCGTGATATGCACTTCCACGGTCTTCTCGCTTATCCTCAGCGCCTCGGCTATCTCGCGGTTCGTCTTGTGCTGGTATCGGCTCATCACGAACACCCGCTGCCGCATGGGTGGCATCTTGCCAATCACCTCTTTCAAGTACGCTTCCAGGAACTGCGCGTCCTGTTGTTGTTCGGCGTGGTTGTCCGCCTCGTCCTGCCGCGCCAACACGTAGTCCGTATATACCAACTTCACCGCCTCATGCTCGCAGTAGTTCAGAAACGTATGTTTCGCCGTCGCGAACAGGTACTGCAACGCTTTCTCGGGCGTTTTCAACTCCGTCCAATGCTCCCACAACTTCATGAAGGTGGCTTGCAGTATCTCCTCCGACAGGTAGGTATCGCCTTTCGAAATCATCATGGCATAACTATAGATACGCCCGCAGTAGGCGTTGTACAGACGCTCGAACTCCTGCTGGGCAGAAGTCTTCACCATATTGGTTGCAATGCTTCCCATTTCGATTAGACACTTATATGACAGTTAAACCTCGCACACCCCCTAATGGCTGTGCACTTTTCTCACAAAAAATTTCTTTTCTCATTTTTTCTTCATTTCTCTTTTCTTCATATCGAATTTTTATGTACCTTTGCCCCCGTAACCGATGTGCCGATGGCATGAAAACTGCTCAACCAAGGCTATCCGCGAGGCACCCGAACAACTTACGAGCCAAGGCCGGGTAAAGTCTGGTTAATTTTCGGTTAAATCTCGATTAAACATCGGGTAAAGAGTAGGTGATTAGTAGGTGATTAGTGGGTGATTAATAGGTGATTCAGCATAGGATGGCTAAGGGATACCGCACCGTTACGCCCGATATAATGCCAAATTGTAAAATTAAAACAACTCGTACATAAATTGTACATTGTAAATTTATAAATCGTAAATACTATGGTTGGAACAACTGAAATTATTGTTATTGCTCTGATTATCTTGTTGTTATTCGGCGGAGCCAAGATTCCCCAACTTATGCGCGGCTTGGGCAAAGGTGTCCATGAGTACAAGAAGGGGCTTGCCGGCGAAGACGACGAGCAAGACAAAAAAGCAGAGCAGAAAGACAAAGAGTGAAACCTTCTGACCCTCAGGACAAACCGCTGGGCGAGCATCTCGAAGACCTTCGGGGTGTGCTGTGGCGTTGTATCTTGGTGTGGGCTGTAACGTCCATAGTGGCTTTTTGTTGCAAAGATTTCCTTTTTGCTGTTGTTTTTGCACCCACCAAGAGTGATTTCGGTATTTTTCGTGGTCTCACGTGGCTGGCAAACTATCTCCATTGGGACTCCTTGCGCCCCTCCGACCACACGCCTTCTTTTATCGCCACTGAACTCACAGCCCAATTCATGACGCACCTCACCGTCTCATTGGCAGCGGGTTTCGTAGTCTCTTCGCCCTATCTCATAGCCAAACTCTATGGCTTTGTGGCACCTGCCCTCACCCTGACGGAAAAGCGTTTCTCAGTCCGACTGACCGTTACAGGCAGTATCTTGTTCTTATTGGGAGTGCTGCTCAATTATTTCATTATCTTTCCATTTGCCTATCGGTTTCTTAGCACCTACCAGGTGCAGCCTGATGTTGTCAACCAAATCACCATTTCGTCATACATCTCCCTTTTCTTAGTGCTTTCCTTGTTGATGGGTGTGTTCTTCGAACTGCCCATTCTTGCATATTTTCTCACACGCATGGGACTTCTCAGCGCACAGACTATGCGCCACTACCGCAAGCATGCTTTTGTGGCTATCCTCATCATCGCGGCGGTCATCACACCCACTGGCGATGCCGTCACGCTCCTTCTCGTTGCCCTCCCCATCTACGCCCTCTACCTCCTCTCCATACTCGTCGCCCGCCGCACACAGACCCGTATAGACGCAAAAAAGACTATCTAATTATCACATTAGATAGCCTTCTTCTGCGGAAAGAGAGGGATTCGAACCCCCGGACCCTCTCAGGTCAACGGTTTTCAAGACCGCCGCGATCGACCACTCCGCCATCTTTCCACTCCTCCGCCACTTGGCAGAAAAGCGTTGCAAAAGTACTGCTTATTTTTGAAATACACAAATTTTTTTGTCGGTTTCGGAAAAAAGCAGTAATTTTGCAGCCCTTAATAGCGTTTAGAAATGTTGTTGCAGATTCTCAAATCCAAGATTCACCGCGTCACGGTCACAGAAGCAAACCTCGAATACATCGGCTCCATTACTATTGACGAAGACCTTATGGATGCCGCGCACATATACGCGGGAGAGCGGGTGCAGGTGGTGGACAACACCAATGGTGCACGCCTTGAAACCTACGTTATCCCCGGTAAACGCGGCAGCGGGTGTATCTGCATGAATGGTGCAGCGGCACACCTCATTCACGTGGGCGACACCGTCATCATCATGGCGTATGCCCTTATGACGCCCGAAGAGCAGCAGACTTTCAAGCCTTCCGTAGTCTTCCCCGTCAACAATCATCTCAGCAACTGAATATGGCGTTTTTCGACCTCATACATACCGACAGACAATCCTCTGCACGTGCCGGCATTGTACATACCGACCACGGCGACATACTCACGCCAATCTTTATGCCCGTCGGCACGGTGGGCACCGTGAAAGGGGTGCATAAGCGCGACTTGGTTGACGACATCCATGCCCAAATTATTTTGGGCAACACCTACCACCTCTACCTGCGGCCCGGCACGGAAATCCTTCACCAGGCGGGAGGTCTTCACAGATTCGAGGGCTGGACACGCCCGATCCTCACCGACTCTGGCGGCTACCAGGTCTTCTCCCTCACCGACATTCGCAAGATGACAGAAGAGGGCGTGCAGTTCTCATCGCACATCGATGGGCGCAAACTCATGTTCACTCCCGAAAAGGTGATGGATATTGAGCGTGAGATTGGTGCCGACATTATGATGGCTTTCGACGAATGTTGCCCGGGTACTGCCGACAGACAATACGCGCAAGCGTCTATGGAGCGCACACACCGTTGGTTGGACCGCTGCATCGCACGCTTCGACAGCACAAGTGATGTCTATGACTATAAGCAGCACCTCTTCCCCATTGTGCAGGGGTGTGTCTATACCGACCTGCGGCAAGAGGCAGCCAAACGCTTGCGCGACCTCGACCGTGACGGCTACGCCATCGGTGGACTTGCAGTAGGCGAGCCTACCGAACAGATGTACGAAATGATAGAGGTGGTGAACGACATCCTGCCCACCACCAAACCCCGCTATCTTATGGGCGTAGGCACCCCGTGGAATATCCTGGAGGGTATCGAACGCGGCGTGGATATGTTCGACTGCGTCATGCCTACCCGCAACGGGCGTAATGGTATGATTTTCACGCAGAACGGCGTGATGAATATGCGCAATAAAAAGTGGGAGAACGACTTCACCCCGCTTGACCCCGCAGGCACTTCGTATGTGGACCACCAATATACACGTGCATACGTGCGCCATCTTATTCACTCCGACGAGATGCTGGGCTTGGAGATACTCTCCATTCACAACCTCGCCTTCTACCTGTGGCTTGTGGGTGAAGCGCGCAAACATATCCTCACCGGCGACTTCCGCTCATGGAAAGAGGACACCCTCCGCCGCATTATGGTACGTCTCTAAACTGAAGAAGAATAGTGCACTGCAAATAACTAAATACCTACAAATGACCAAATAAATCGTACACCGTAAATTCGTAAATCGTACATAGTTGAAGAAAATCGACAAATACATTATCAAGAAGTTCCTTGGCACATTCTTCTTCTCGATTGTGCTGATAATGAGTATTGCCGTTGTCTTCGACCTTACAGAGAAACTCGACAACTTCTTCGAGAATCAGGCACCCATCAAAGAAATCATCTTCGACTACTACGTCAATTTCGTGCCCTACTTTATGAATATGTTCAGCCCTTTGTTCATATTCATTTCGGTTATCTTCTTCACCTCCAAGATGGCGGGTAATAGTGAAATCATTGCCATTCTCGCCAGTGGTGTCAGTTATCGCCGCCTGATGTGGCCGTATTTCGTCAGTGCCACCCTGCTCTTTTTGTTATCGTTCTGGCTCACGGGCTATGTCATTCCACCCGCCTCGGAGAAGATGCTCACGTTCCAAGACAAATATGTGCAGCGTTTCACCCGCGAAAATGCCCGCAACGTGCAGATGGAGGTCGAACCGGGCACCATCCTCTATATCGAGAGTTTCCAAAAGCGCACGCAGATGGGCTACCGTACCTCCTTTGAGCATTTCGATGGCAAACAACTCACCATGCGTATCACCGCCGACCGTATCAAGTACGACTCCGCCTACAACTGGCATTTCGACCGCTACACCCGCCGCGATTTCGATGGTATGCGCGAGACGCTCACCCGAGGTGAACGGCTCGACACTATCATTCCCATCATACCGGAAGAACTATTCTATACCGCCGAGAATGCCCAGATGATGACCAACCCGCAACTGCGTTCCTATATCAACCGCCAACGCCAGCGCGGAGGAGGCAATATACAAGCCTTTGAAACCGAGTGGTGGAAACGGTGGGCAAGCCCTATCGGCGCGTTCATCATGACGCTCCTCGGCGTCACCATGAGCAGCAAAAAGGTACGCGGCGGTATGGGGAAGAATCTCGGTATCGGACTGACACTCAGTGCCTTGTATATCCTTTTCTCTACAGTATCCACCACTTTCTCCGTCAATGGCTTGATGTCGCCTTTTATGAGTGTCTGGCTTCCGAACTTTGTTTTTCTTGCTATCGGCATATTCCTCTACATCCGTGTGAGCCGTTAAGGCAAACAGAGGAAATAACTTCATTTTTCAATCCACATCCATGTAGTATTGCTATCGTGATCTAAGTAGTGGATACGCGCTTTTATGGTAGTAATTGTACAGGGTACCGCAAACGGCTCTGTATAGCATTGCCACTCTCCATTATCCACTTGGTAGTATATCTCGCCGCCTTGCATGACCTTGTTCATGGTTATCTGCAAGGTGCCGTCTTGTGTCTGCTCGGCATGAATACCAGGCTGCTGTAGGTGGAAGTTGTGCCCCGCATTGTGCAGGCGTGGGATGAGAGTCTCATATACAAGGGTGTTGTATTGGCTGATATTCATGTGGTTGCGGGTGTTCCATGCACGCTCTGCCAAGCCGAACATCTTGGGATACAACTGCCACTCCGCTTGGGCAAACGAGCGTATCACCTCGCCCCATAACTGGGCACTCATACCTATCACATTCGGGTGCTGCAAGGGCTGCCAGTCGAAAGCGCGATACTCGTCGGTGTATCCGCCCCAGTTAAGCCCTTTCTCCTCGTGGTGGTTGCAATAGGCAAAGTCAAAGTACAGGTGGTTTGCCGCTGCCAGTACCACAGGGTAGCCTGCTTCTGCCAGTTCCAACGGCTTCGCCTCGCCGTTGTGCCACGAATAGCATATAGCACGTGTCTCGGGCGGACAGAAATGTCCTATCTCCTCCCAGCCTGCGGGCTGCAGATGGTATTGCTCCAATATGGCAAGCACTTGATTGATAAATGCTTGATGCTCCTCGTGCGTCAAGGCACCCGTCGGCACCTCATCGCCGCCGATATTGAAGACGGTCAGCGGACAGCCCGCTTCCTCATGCATCTTGACTATCTCCGTAATCACGCAGTCCACGAACTCGATGGCATACGGATTGGAGACGGCAATCACGTTGTCGGTGTAGTTCTGTGCCGAGAGGTAGCGGCGTGCCTCCAATGTGCTGTCGGTCAGCAGCCCATGCATGGCTTTCTTGCACGCACGCATGTGCCCTGGCATATCTATCTCGGGGATAACACGTATGCAACGCGCCTGTGCATAACGTAGCAAATCAATATATTGCGCGCGTGTCATATACCCGTTGGCTGTGGATTGTGCGTCCGTGTAGTCCCATCCGCCGCAGTACATCGGCAGCAGGCACTCCGTCTCTGTAGTGGTGTAACCCCGACGGGATGCCACTTTGGTCAGTTCGGGCAGCCCGGGAATCTCCAATCGCCATGCCTCATCGTCCGAAAGGTGCAGGTGCAGGACGTTCAGTTTCTGCTGTGCCATCACGTCTATCACGCGTTTGACAGAGTCGGCGGGATAGTAGTTGCGCACGATGTCGAGCATCACCCCACGGTGGTGCAAGTCGGGGTAGTCGGTGATGACGGCACAAGGGGCTTGTTCACCCAACTGCGCCAAGGTCTGACGGGCATAGAAGCCCCCCGCATCATCACCCGCCTCTATATATATGGTGTCGGGTGTCAGGCGGAGCGTATAACCCTCGGGCACCATATTTGCATTAGTACGTACCTGCACTTCTGCACGGGCAATATCACATATACCCTGCTGATATACAACGCTTTTAGGTTGGGGCAACAAGGGAAGTATCTCCTGTCCGCCTTGTTCATTTTCAAATTTACAAATTGCCTCATTGTACTTGAAGACGTACTCCCCGTCAGCGTAGGGTGTTTTCTCCCACGTCTCTATGCCGCGCATCATCTGTTCGCGGCGCGTGAAAGGCTCATACGTACACGGGATAGACACAGGCTGTTCGTCCCCCCGCACCAAGAAGAACCCCTCGGGCACGGAGGTCTGGCGTATCACGTTGCCACGATAACGCAGACAATAGGTGCGGCTCTCGTTGGGCTGCAAGGGAGTGAAGGCTGCGGTAGGTACGATAGAATGGTAACTGGCTTGTATCTCTGTCTCGAGGAGCGCACCTGCAATAGTGCCCTCGCGCAGCGGCTGTTCGTCCGCCGTCATCGTGAGCGGGTGAACGGACATATAATCGAAATATAGCACCCACCCATCATTGGTCAATGGCTTGTCGGATGTATTGGTGATAGTCAGATACATCTCGCACACATTGGGGCGTATATCGTTGGCACCCATCTCCCAATGCAGTGACATCGGTGCCTGTCGGTTGCCACAACCACAGAGTAATGCTGTGCCTGCTATGGCAAGGGTCGTGCATACGCATATGCGTATGTGATACAGAATGCGGTGCAAACGTGCCGCAATGTGGCGGCATACCGAGATAGTAGAATGTTGTTTCATGGTGATACGGTTGCTTTTGTTGATAGTAATTTACGTTATGAAAACGCCGCAAAGTTACACAAAAACAAACAAATATACAAGAAAAAAGCGATATTTGCTTGCATACATAGACAAAAAGCAGTACCTTTGCCGTCGCAAGGGTATTAGAACTGCAAGACGGGTTCAAATAAACGACCCTTTATTTGATACTATGAAAATGTGATAAAGTGGGGAGATTGGGACAATAAGCATAGGCAACAATTATTAACTTATAAATCTGTAATGTTATGAAGAAAATTTCACTTCTTTTGGCTGCTTTGGTCATGACCGCGGCAGCAGGACTGAACACCATCAGCGCACAGCGCGTATGGGCTTACGACTTGGATTTGTCGCAAAAAGAAAAATCTTACGTCTTTGAGTTCACGGCAGTAGCAGACGCTACCGAGGCTAATCTCGTATTTACGGATGAGGAAGGTAAGGAAGTAGGCAAAGTGGCTATCAATGATGTCAAGAAAGGCGACAACAAAATCACTCTGACCGATGAGCAGATCCCCGGTGCCAATATTACCCTCAATTGGGCTGTGGAATTGAAAGGTGCTGCTATTGAGGCGCTGACGGAAGTAACAAATGCTGAGACTGATGTTTATAAATTCTACCTGCCTCAAGATGTAGTGGCTATCAACAATACCGAATCTGTAGATTTCGGTGTGTTCTTCGTTTTGCAGGCTACAAACGGTGCAAAAGATGGTGGTTCGCAATGGACCAAGTCGCAAAAGGCCGGCGTATTTGTATTTGATGCTCTGTTAGGTTGTGTCAATATGGATACTGCTGGTATTTTGCCTGCCAACGTAACCATTGGAAAACGTATGGAGATGCACCGTATGGCAGTAGACAGCAAGGACAATGTGTATATCGCACGCAATTTGGCTCCAACTGCTGTTTGGAAATTCGGGGCTTCTGATGAAGAGGCTGTAAACGTGGTTGCAGGTATTGAAGAGATAACATTGGCTAACTCTATTTGCATTGATGAGAATGATGTGCTGTACGTGATGGAGAATGCCAATACGGAAACGGGTGGTACCATCTATAAGATAGAGAACGGCAAGGCTACGAAGATAATCCAAAGTACCGTTTGGGCGCATGCGGACAACTCGATGGCTTCCGATGGTCGCGGTGGTCTGTGGGTGGCACAACATCGTTGGGGAATTGATGCTTACAATATCCTCACCCACATCAATGCCAAAGGCGAGATCGACTATGCGGTGAATGGCAGTGCTGATGATGCTATTAAGGCAATGTTTGACAAGGCAAATAACGCTTCGTATCGTGGTCAGATGGCATACGATACCCGACATGATGTATTGGGCTTTGGTGGAAATAAAGTAGTGACCACTTTCAATGTAACCTACGATGCTACAACAGGTGTTCCTACTTTGACCAAGGGTGTTCAAACTCCTGCTATGGGTGCGAATATAGACGGTGTCGCTTTTGATTATGCCGGCGATTTGCTGGTGGTTTCGGCTTCCGCTGAGCGTCTGTACAAATATGCTATGCCTACCAAGGATAATAGCATCGTGGTGCCTGCACAGAAGTCGCAAATAATTGTGAAGAGCACAGGTACATTCGTTGACAACACAGAGGTGGCTATGCCGCAAGTACAGAAAGTGGTTCGCGATGGGCAAGTGTATGTGGTTCGCGACGGCGTGATGTACGACATGATGGGTAACGTGGTAGAGTAAGAAAGAGATACTGAAATATAAACAAAGTCCTTGGTTAAGGACTGAAAAGGATAGCCGAGCAGAAGTGCTTGGCTATCTTTTTGTTGCGAAGTGTGGGTGAAGATGGAATATGAAGATATTAAAAGTATAGTAGGGAAATGTGGTAGTAACCGGCTTATCCACTCAGCGTTGTCTATGTATCCTCGCGAGATGGTCGGCAGAATCACATACTAATCACATACTAATCTCATACTCTTAACCCGACAAGTACACGGCGGCAATACGCGATTCACAATGCGTAATACGCAATGTATGGCAACTTTTTGCAGTGTGGTTGTAAAAACAAAGATGATAAAAATATATAAAAATACAACGATGTTTTGTGTAATTCACGGAAAAGCATTACCTTTGCGAAGTAGTATCAAATAAAGGGTCGTTTATTTGATACTGTTTGATATTTTGATATGAGGTACAGAGGGGGGGCGAGATATAAGATAGGTCTGTTTGTAATGTGCATAGAATCAGCGGGATACCATCGAATAAACAAACAATAAAATACATAACTATGAAGAGATTATCGGCTTTATTGTCAGTGGCGTGTGCAATGATAGTGCTTGCGCCTGTTGGTTTTGCTGCCAGTCCGAAGCGTGAGATGCGTGCGACGTGGCTGACATCTGTGGCGAATATCGATTGGCCCAAGGCAGGCACCACGGGCATAGAGGCGCAGAAGAAGGACTTGGTGCGTATGTTGGATTCGATTCAGTCGATGAATATGAATACGGTGTTCTTTCATATCCGTCCTGCGTGCGACGCGCTGTACAGGTCGAGTTATGAGCCGTGGTCGAGTTACCTCAATCACGGGCGCGGAGTGGACCCCGGGTATGACCCGCTGGCGTTCTGCATAGAGGAGTGCCACAAGCGCGGGTTGAGTTGCCATGGTTGGATAAACCCCTACCGCTACGGCTCGCGAGGCAGTTATGACTGGACGGGGAACAACGATACCACCCGACTGAACTACAAACATTCGCACCCCGAATGGTTGTTATGGTACAAGAGCGACATCATCCTTGACCCCGCGTTGCCCGAGGTAAGGCAGCAGATAAAGAACGTGGTGGGCGACATTATCGCACACTATGACATCGACGGCATACTGATGGACGACTATTTCTACCCCTACGGCGGCACGACCAATCAGGACTCGACCAGCGTGCGGACATTGAAGCCCGACGGCATCAGTGTGGACGACTGGCGCAGGCAGAACGTGAACAAGATGGTGAAGGATGTGTACGACACTATTCAGGCTGTAAAACCGTGGGTAACCTTCGGCGTGTCACCATTTGGAATATGGACGACCAACTACGCGGTGGCAAAGCAGCGCGGATACACGCTGCCGAGCAACATCTCGGGCGGGAATATGTATCAAGAGATATATTGTGACCCCGTGGCATGGCTGGAAGAGGGGACGGTGGACTATTTGTCGCCACAGTTGTACTGGAAGATAGGTGGCGGACAGGACTACAAGACATTGAGCAAATGGTGGGGCGATATGTGCAACCGCTTTGGCAAGCACTTCTATTCAAGTATGGCGATATACCGCTATCAAGACGGCACATTCAGCGTGAGCGAGATACAGCAGCAGGCACAACTAAACCGCACCGTGACGGACAATGCACCAGGGGCGGTGTTCTACCAGACAATGGGTTGGATATACGACAAGAAACTGCGCAAGGCATTCAAGGGCGAGGAGTTTCATTACCCCGCTTTGCCGCCTGCGATAAACTGGAAAACCGCACGCGAGCGCGCTATGGTGGAGAACCTGCAGCAGAACGGGCGCACGCTGACATGGACACATACGGACGATGATGTGCACTTTGCGGTGTATGCGGTGGCGAACAGTTTCCGCAACCGGGTGGGCGTGTACTCGTTGGGCGAGGCAGTGCTGGGCGTGACCTACGACAAGACATTCACGCTGCCCGAGGGCATGAACGAAAGCGGCTACAGGATTGCCGTGAGCGTGGTGGACAAATACAACAATGAGTATGCGCTGCGGATATTGGGCGAGGACAAGTGCGAGGCGGTGAGCACCACGCTGGTGAGCCCGAACAACGGCGATGCGCGCAAGTTGCCGACGGTATTCCAATGGGCGTTTGTGCCGAAAGCGGACAGTTACGTGCTGCAGATAGCACGCGACGAGGCGATGACAGATATTGTGATGGCGCAAGAAGTGACGGGCACGTCTTTCTCAACAGATATGCGACTGAACCTGCAGCAACTGCCGTTGGGCACGTACTACTGGCGTGTGAAGACGCGCATACCCAACTCGGGCGACTGCTGGAGCGAGGTGCGCAAGGTGGAGTTCTCGACAGCGGATGCGGTGGAGAATATCGGCACGGACGACAGCCAATGGGCAAGCCGCAAGTGGATAGAGGACGGAGTGCTGAGGATAGAGCATGCGGGGAGAGTGTATGACGCACAAGGTAATGTGCTGAAAGACAGATAGTAAACAAAGATATTAACAATCCAATACCGAACAGTATGAGAAGATTTTTTACTCTTTTAGGGCTGGTGGCAGCGATGGTTGCCTTTGCCAAAACGAGCGTTACGATTCAGGACCAGAAGATGGTGGTGACACGTGACGGCGAGAGTTATGTGCTGACGCCTAACGGCGAGGATGCCAGTTATTTCTGGGCAAGCGTGTCGCCCGATGAGCAGCACCTGGTGTATGTTACGGCACGTTATGGCACGTTTGTGTGCGACATAGACGGACAGCACGTGCAGTCGATGGGGCGTATGAATGCGCCGAAATGGATAGACAACCGCCATGTGGCAGGTATGCAGGAGTTCTATACGGGGCATGACGAGATAGACCATATCCGTTATATCGCCCGCAGTATAGACGGGCGCGACACCCGTGACCTCAGTACGGTGGAGCAGCAGGTGTTTGTGGAGGCGGAGAATGTGCGTCTGGCAGCCGAGAAGAAGCGTCAGGCAGCGCGTTTGGCAGCCCGCCGCGATGCACAGCAAGAGGCAGGGCTGAAGGGCATAAAGATATATATCAACCCCGGGCACGGAGGACATGATGCAAACGACCGCAGTATATGGACGATACCTGTACCCGAGGTGTGGACCAACCCCAAAGGCTACTGGGAGAGCAACTCGAACCTTGTGAAGGGTTTGGCACTCCGTGATATGCTGGAGAAAGCGGGTGCGACGGTGATTATGTCGCGCACGACGAACAAGTCGGGTAACCGCGATGTGAGTTACTATCCGAATGCGACGGCAGAGGAGTTGGAGGAGTTGAGGAACGGTGATGACCGCGACTTGAGTGCGATAGCCGAAGAGGCAAATGCCAACAATGTGGACCACTTTATCTCGATTCACTCCAATGCGCTAAACTCGCAGACCAACTATTTGCTGATGCTGTATCACGGTAGAACCGGCGAACCGACCGTGGCACAGAGCGACCAGATGGCTGCCAGCAGCGGTGAGATACAGATAACCAACCCGCTGACCGTATGGACGAGTCCGAAGCCTATCCTGCGCGGCGACTTGAGTTTCTATGGGGACGATATGGGATTGGGCGTGTTGCGTCCGCTGACAGTGCCAGGGTTCCTGAGCGAGGGGTCTTTCCATGACTATGCGCCCGAAACACACCGTCTGTGCAATGATGACTATTGCAAGTTGGAGGCACTGCGTATGTACCAGCACTTCCACAAGTGGTTCAAGCGCGAGTTGCCGCAGACAGCCACCATCAGCGGTTGGGTGAAGTCAAGCAATGAGTTGGTGGATGTGCTCAACCAGCCGAAGTTTGTGTATGTGCCCAACAGCGATGACCAGTGGTTACCGTTGAATGGTGCAAAAGTGGAATTGTATAAGGGCGATACGAAGATTGCCGAGAAGACGACCGATGACTGGTACAATGGTGTCTTTGCCTTCTACGACCTTGAGCCGGGAGACTATCGTCTTGTGGCCGGCAAGGATAAGTACAGCACCCTCGAAACCAATGTCACGGTGAAAGCCGAAGAGATTGCAGGAGTGAAGATGCAACTCAAGAATATCCGTCTGCAGGCAGCCGACTATCCGTGCACGGAGAGCGATGCCATTGCGTTAGATACCTACGAGTTCGAGGCCGCAGGTGCCAAGACGACATGCCCTGCCGGAGTAACGCGTGCGCTCTATCGCAACGGCAAGTGCTACTTGCTGGTGAACGGCGTAGTGAAGTCCTACAACACCGATATGACCGGCGAGACCGTCCTGCCTATGCCCGAAGGAGTAACGCTTTGCGATATAGGATTCAGTGCGGACGACTACTTGGTGGGCAAGGTGGCAGACAAGGGCACTTTCTATATGTGGGACGAGAAGATGGAGAACCCAACAGTATTGTTCGATTGCGACAACGTATGGGGTAACTCATTCGCTATCAGTGGTGCGGCATGGTGCAGCCAATATGTATTAGGCAGAGACAAAGCCGTCAGTGATATTCAGTATAATGCAGATGCCGAGGGTGATAAAGCCACGGTGACAACAAGGGAATTCAGTACGGACTACACCGGCAAGCAACTGACCATTGACCCGTTTGGCAAGGTTTGCGACATAGCGGGCGTTAGTTTCTTCTGCTATGCAGGGCACTACTACATGGCACGTCCTGTGAGCGACGGCAAGGCAAAAGTCGGCTTCCGTCTGTATGACGTTACCGAGGGTATGGACAAGGCACAAGAAGTTAGCAGCCAATACCCCGAGGCTGGTCTCGGCGAGGCAGAGGCTGCGTATATGAGCACCATGGCATGGGTGGACGGATATACCATTCATGTCATCGTGTTGGCAGACGGCGAGGGTGTGCAGCACTTCCAGTCGCTGTCGTCGCCGGTGGCAAACATCTACGCGGGCGAGTTGGATTGCGATGGCACGAACTTCTATTTCCGCCTCAACGAGGACGCTTCCAACGTGAGCATCACCATTGAGAAGGACAACGAGATAGTGGATACCCACGTGATAGGTGCCTTGGGCAAGGGTGCACACACGGTGGCTAATCCGTTTGTAGGCAAGGTATTCGACCACTACAGCATCACGACTTCGGCACGCGCTATTGCTTATCCTGCCAAAATCAGCACCGATGACGAGGTGTTCCAGTTCTATGCTGCACGCGGTGTGGCAGTGGACAAGACGCCGTCCAGCCCGTATTTCGGACGGGTGTATGTCAGCAACTCGGTAGGTGGCGAGTGTTCTGAGGGTACGGCACCTTCGTTCCGCAATTCGGAGATGGGTGTGTTCGTATTGGGCAACGACCTGACCGATGTTACCAACCAAGGCGGCAAGGCATATACAGGTGAGGTAGAGTGGGGCGAAAACGCAGCCGCATCTAACTATCAATTTGCGTTGGCACGTCCTACGGTAGCACCCAACGGCGATGTGTTTGTTCCCAGCACGTCCTTTGGCTCGGCGGGTGTGTATGTGATGAACCCTGCCGAGCC
Source organism: uncultured Bacteroidales bacterium (assembly GCA_934667275.1). Classification (GTDB taxonomy): domain Bacteria; phylum Bacteroidota; class Bacteroidia; order Bacteroidales; family Paludibacteraceae; genus Colicola. The sequence continues at coordinate 48,253 of CAKULK010000004.1, forward strand.
TGATAGTGCTTTCACGCCTGTCTTCAGCGGCAAGCGCAGCAAGTCCACAGGACAAATCAAGTCGGGCTCGAAGGTCATCACCAACCCCGTGATGAGTTGTGTGGTGCTCGGCACGGGCAAGGACGAAGTGCTCTACACCTACGACCGCGACAATAGTATGGGTACCGTTTATAGCAATATCAACCAGTACAATATCGGCGAGCAAGAGGCACTGCCTTGGACCACTACGCCGTCGGCAGTGTTCTTCAACGACCTCAACACGGGTTCGCACATGCAGAATGGTAGCGGTGAGTTGGCTTACGACCAGCGCGGCGGCTTCTTTATGAGCCAATACCGCTACAATAGTAGTGCTGCCATTCCTGCTCTCCTTCACGTGAACGCCAAGGGCGAGATAGACTTCAATATCGCCAACAACGGTATTGACGGTTCGCACCAAGGCGGTATGGGTATCAGTGCAGACGGCAACATGATTGCCATTGGTGCGGCTGCAGGTACCGTGAAGGTCTGGGACGTAACCTACAACGAGACTACGGGTGCACCCTCACTCACCGAAAAGTGCATCATTGAGTGGGACACCAAGGGCAATACAATGGGCGTGGACTTTGATGCTGCAGGCAACCTGTACATCGTCTCCAACTCCAATGAGCGCTTGATGGTCTATGCCCTGCCTAACACCAACAACACCTATACAACACGCGTACCCGTACGCGAGGGTATTCAGTTCCCGATGGGTGTTGATGAGGTGAATGCAGACACCACACCCGCCATGCGCCAGGGCATCTACACCGTCACGGGGCAGTACCTGGGCACCGACGATAGCCGCCTGCCTGCAGGCATGTATATCATTAATGGCAAGAAAGTAATCAAATGAAACGATTAGCAACCATACTATTGGCATTGGCTACCCTCTGTGTAGCCAATGCTGCTACCATTACCGGCAAGGTAACTGACGGCGCAGGCGAACCCCTGATAGGCGTCAGCGTATTAGTGGTGGGTACCACAACCGGAACCATCACCGATTTCGACGGCAACTACGCCATTGAGGCAGATGCCAAGGCGCAACTGCGCTTCTCCTATATCGGCTACAACACCCTTACCGAATCCGTCAATCAGCGCACCGTTATCAATGTCACGTTGCGCGAGGACAACAAGATGCTCGACGAGGTGGTCGTAGTCGGCTACGACACCCAGCGCAAAGCCAACCTGACGGGTGCCGTGGGGTCCGTGAGTGTGGAAGATCAGTTGGAGGGACGTCCTATCGCCAACGTGGGTACGGGTCTGCAAGGTGCCGTTCCCGGTCTGACCATCACCCAGTCGTCAGGACGATTGGGCGACACGCCTAAGTTCCGTATCCGTGGTGCGGTCGGCACTCTGCTCAACGAGGGCAACGATGCCAGCCAGCCGCTTATCCTTGTGGACGGCGTGGAGATTAGCGACATCTCTATGGTCAATGCCGATGATATTCAGGACATCTCTGTGCTCAAGGACGCGGCATCCTCCAGTATCTACGGTACACGTGCCGCCTTTGGTGTGATACTGATTACCACCAAGTCGGGTGCAGGTGCGCAGTCCAAGTTCACGGTCAACTACTCCAACAACTTCTCGTGGGCTACCCCGACGGCACTGCCCGAGGTGGCAAAGTCGTATATCGGTGCGGAGATGGCTCTTGAGGCACGTCAGCGTCGTACTCCGGGTACCACGGTCTTTGCCAACGCTTGCGGGTTGGTATGGGATGCCGAGGACATCGAGAATATGAAAGAGTGGGACCGTATGTACGGCAGCCAGAACCTCGGGCCCGAGATGGTGGAGGGGCGTGACTTTGTCATCAAGTCCGGCACCCCGCATTTCTACCGCGGTTGGAACGCTGCCGACGAGTATATCAAGGACTTCTCCTTCTCGCAGCAGCACAACCTCAGTTTCAGCGGCACGGCGGGCAAGACTAACTACTATATGGGTCTCAGTTATATGGGGCAGGGCGGTGTCGTGAAGGTCAACCCCGACCAGTACGACCGCTATTCGGTGAATTTCTCCACCGACACAGAAATCAAGTCATGGCTTCACGTCCGCAGCAAGGCACTCTACACGCGTACCGACCTTGAGACGCCTTTCAACTACGGCACATCTAATTACGATGCTCTCTACTATCTCTACCGTTGGCCTGCTATCATGCCTTACGGCACCTACGAGGGACACCCATTCCGCAACTCGGTCACTGAGACCGCTGCGGCGAATATGAACAGCAACATCAAGGACTATATGCGTATGTCCGTAGGGGCTACTTTCACGCTCGGCATACCCGACCTGACCCTCGACCTTGATTACACCTACAACCTTGACAACCAAAGCATCACCCAGCGCGGTGGCACTGTTGGTGGTTGGGATTTCTGGAGCGGCAGCATGCAATTGGTGGACAACTGGGCTGCCACTTCGCGCAACAAGATTGACAAGTATATCTACCACCGCAACTACCATGCGGGCAACGCCGTCCTTCGCTACAAACACACATGGAACGATGCCCACAGCTTCAATGTCTTTGCGGGTATGAATATCGAGTACAAGGAGGTGGACTACGTCAACGCCGAGAAGCGTGACCTCCTCGACCAGAACAAGGCGGAAATCTCCCTTGCCACGGGTGAGAACTTCATCTACGGCAACCATACCTCGTGGGCAATCATGGGCTTCTTTGCGCGTGCCAACTATGCTTACCGCAACCGTTACCTCGTTGAGTTGAACGGACGTTTCGACGGTTCCTCGCGTTTCCCCGCCGACCAGCGTTGGGGCTTCTTCCCGTCTGCTTCACTCGGTTGGGTGGCAAGCGAGGAGAACTTCTGGGATGTCCTCAACCCGTGGTGGAGTTTCTTCAAGATTCGCGGCTCGTACGGCTCTATCGGCAACCAGGACATTGGCAACAACCGTTTCCGTGCCATCATGAGTTCCTACAACAGCGGCTGGATTGTCGGCTCCACCAACATGCTGACTTTCTCCCTGCCTACCGCCATTGCCGACGGCTTCACATGGGAGACCATTAAGACCATGAACCTTGGTATCGACACTCGTTTCTTCAACGACGACCTGGGTGTCAGTTTCGACCTCTACCGCCGTATCAACGACGGTATGGTAGTGGGCGGCACCGAAGTTCCCAGCACTTTCGGAGCCACCGCGCCCTACGAGAACGCAGCCCAACTCACCACCAACGGTTGGGAACTCTCTCTCGACTACCACCACCGCTTCTCCAACGGATTGCGCCTCAACCTGACCGCCAACCTCGCCGATGCGCTCACTATCGTTACCAAGCACCCCCGCAAGAACACTTCCGTTCTCGACGGCAGCAACTACGAGGGCAAGATATATGGTGAGATATGGGGCTTCACTACCGACCGCCTCTTCCAAGAGGACGACTTCAATGCCGACGGCACCCTCGTGGACGGCATCGCCTCGCAGTCCTATTTCGAGAAGATGAACGGCTACGGCTACAAGTACGGACCCGGTGATGTCAAGTATATGGACCTCGACGGTGACGGTGAAATCACGTGGGGCGACAAGACCGCTGCCAACCCGGGCGACTGGCGTCGTATCGGCAACACCACTCCGCGCTATGAGTACAACTTCAAGATTGGTATCGACTGGTACGGCGTGGACCTCAACCTGCTCTTCCAAGGCGTCGGCTCGCGTCAATACTGGGCTACGGGCACTATGATGATACCCGGATGGAACTTCTCCGAGGGCACCTACTATGCCCACCAGACCGACTACTGGAAGCCCGACCACACCGATGCTTTCTACCCCCGTCTCACCGAGACCAACCAGCCCGGGCAGTACTCGGCGGCGGCTTTCAACTTCCTCTGCCAGACGCGCTATCTCCTCGACATGAGTTACCTGCGTCTCAAGAACATCACCCTCGGTTACAGCCTGCCCGAAAAGGCACTCCGCAAGATGCACTTCTCCAAGTTCCGCATCTATTTCAGTGCCGAGAACGTATGTGAGTTCGACCACCTCGGCAACCTGCCCATCGACCCGGAGACCGACACCTCTACCGGCGACGGCGGAGCCATGGGATGGGGACGTATCTACCCCTTCACACGCCAACTCAGTTGTGGTCTCCAAATCTCGTTATAATATTATATACTAATGACTTATGAAGAATAATCATATAATCCTTTCGCTCATCCTCGCCGCTCTCGCGCTGGCTTTCACGGGCTGCGAAGACTTCCTCAATCAGCCTGCCTACGACGACTTCACCGATGCCGAGTTCTGGCAAAACGAGGACCAGACACGTACCTATATGTACGGCTTCTACACCTCTGTCTTCTCGGGCTATGGCACGGGCACATCCCACGGACCGTTCCTCATGGGGCAGACCAACAACGACGACTTTGCCTCCGACAAGCAGCAACTCAACCTCCGTCCCGAGGCAGTGCCTGTGTCCGACGGCTCGTGGTCGTTCTCCAATATCCGCAGGGCGAACTATGTGCTCGAGAATATCGACCGTATTGATGCCAACGCGGCTACCAAGAACCACTGGCGCGGGGTGGCACGTTTCTTCCGTGCCTGCTACTACAGCAACCTCACCTTCACCTACGGCGATGTGCCTTGGTTCGACCGTGTGCCTGTGGCGAGCAGCAAAAAGGAGGACATGGACTACCTCTACAAGGACCGCGACCCCCGCACCTACGTGGACGCGCGTATCCTCGAGGACTTCCGCTATGCCATGGATAGTGTCCGCGAGAACGATGGGGCGCAGCAAATCAACCGTTATGTGGTGGCAGCCATAGCATCCCGCTATCTGCTCCGCGAGGGCACGTTCCTCAAGTATCATAATATCGACCTCGACATGGCAGAGCAGTGCCTGGTTGCCGCACGCGATGCCGCCCTGCTCGTCATGAACTCGGGCAAATACTCCATTGCGCCCTCCTACAAGTCGCTGTTCGTCAGCGAGGACCTCGCCGACAATCCTGAAGTCATCATGTACCGTCACTACGAAGACGGCGTACTGGCGCACTCCACGCTCACGTACTCCTTCACCGAGGCGCAGGCGGGTCTCAGCAAATCCCTCGCCGAGTCTTTCCTCACCGCCGATGGACTGCCTCTGTATGTCAAAGACCCCTTCTGGACGGCACGCACCGAGGGCGAGTTCTTCGCCAATCGTGACCCGCGTCTCACCCAGTGTATCCGCCCGCACTACTACCTCAAGGGCACTGACACCAAGCCGTTCAACTACGCACTTTCGGGCTACTCATGGTGCAAGTTTATGGACGACTCGCGTGCCACCACGCCGGAAGCCACATGGACGGGTTCCAAGAACGTTACCGATGCGCCCTGTCTGCGCTATGCCGAGGTGCTGCTCAACTACGCCGAAGCAGCCTACGAACTGCATCTCCTCAACGCTTCCTATCCTTTTGCTGACGCGGAACTCGACCGTTCTATCAACCTCATCCGCGCCCGCAAAGACGTCAATCTGCCTGCCCTGCGCGTCGTAGGCGACCAACCTTCCGTCAATGGCAAGGTCTTCGACGACCCGAAGCGTCTCGAGATTGACCAACTCGCCGACGGTGGCATCACGCCTTCTATCTTGTGGGAGATACGCCGTGAACGCCGTATCGAACTGTGCATGGAGGGCTTCCGCCTCAACGACCTCAAGCGTTGGCGCAAACTCGACTACCTCTGGAACGGTTGCAATCCCGACATTCGCTATGGTGCTTACATCATTCCTGCCAACTATCCCACTATGGACAAGGAGATTGTCATCGAGGGGACACCTGAAAAGGGTGGGTATATCCTCCGCAACACCGAGGGGCAGCGTGAGCGTCCTGTCGCACGCAACTACGTCAATCCCGTGCCGTCAGGTCAAATCACCTTGTACAAGACCAAGGGCTACACCCTCACCCAAACCAAGGAGTGGCAGTAGCCCCCTAATGACTCCCTATATACCCCCGATAAGGTCTCGACAAAAAATTGAGACTTTATTGGGAGGATAGCAATACGACATCAAGGTGTCATACTCTGTTTTTAATGGGCTTTTAATGGGCTTTAATGGAGAATAATTGACGACTGATTAACGGCAATTAATGGAGGCTTATGACTTACGCGGCAATTAGCGGAGCCCGTCCTTGGATGTTATCGTTTATTAATCGATTCAAACAGCAAGGGATACGCAACCCATACGCAAGGGATAGGCAATGGATACACCATTCATAAACGAGTAATTATTATAAAATATAAACAGCCAATGCGGAGCAAAATTAATGGTTAATTACACGGTAATTATATGTTTATGGAGAAAATTAACGGTCAATTACACGGCTATTAACGGAGAATTTTAATGGGTCTGCATGGCTTTAATGGAGCAAATCACGAGCATTAACGGTTAATTAACGGCAATTAACGGAGAACCGGTATGTTTTCGGTAGTCATTTGCGGCTACCAGTGAGATGTAAAATATTCAACTAACGGAATGTATATGAAACGTAATCTTTTCTTTTCGTGCATCGCCCTTATCGGGTTGTTATGCACACCCGGGTGCAAAGGCCCGGAGAATGGCAACAATGACACCGTCGAGGCGCTCATCAAGTCCATTTCTATCAAGAACTCCACCTACACCGGCACGGTGGACAACAACGCGTACACCGTCACTTTCGACAACGTAGCAGCCGAGACCGACGTCAACGCTATCCAGTTCAACGCCAAACTCTCGCTCGGTGCCAAACTCGACCAGGACACCTACGACTTCACCCTCAACACCTCCGAGGACGGCAAGCAACTCAAGCAGGACGTGAAGGTCATCAACGGTACCAAGGAGCAGGTCTATGAGGTCTTTATCAATCTCAGTGACCCGACCTCTGACCCCCAACTCGACAAACTCGTTATGAAGTCCCGCGGCGGCACCGAGTACACAGCCCAAGTGGTGGACGGCGTACTCGCGCTCGGTATGCCCGATGAGGCAGAGGCTATCCTCTCGTCTATCACGCTTATCCCTGCACGTGCCACCTACCAATTCACCGAGATGAAAGACAATGTCCTCACCGCAGCCAACCCGGGCAAACTCGTTATCGAGTTTATGGGGCGCAAGACGGAGATGGAAATCACCTTCAAGAGCGGACCTACCCCGGGCGTTGATTTCACCCAAGCCGTTGTACACGACTTCTCTGTTGCTACGGGCAACACTCCTGCCTATTTCGCAGGAGAGCAGGTTCGCGGTAGCGACTTCGATGGTGAACACGTGCTCATCGTCTCCCGCGAAGGAGCAGAGACCCCCACACCGCGTCTGTTGAAGGTGGCTGACCTTCTCGCCAACAACGCAAACGCTCCGATTATGCTCAATGTAGAGGGCGTGACGGGCGGTACACACGTTGTCAGTGCCGGTCGTCTCTCACACGGACACATCTATATCTGCAACCTGACGGTAGCAGTCAGTGCTGCTTCGCCCTTGAAGGTATATCACTATGCATCCCCGACTGCTATGCCTGATGTATGGACATGGGACGGTGTCATCAGTATCAACGGCAACGACACCACCAAGTATGCCGGACGTATAGGCGACAATATGTCTATCAACCTCGACGAGAGTGGTAACGGATACGCCTTCTTCTGCAAGCAGGAGCCAGGCGACAAGATTTACCGATTCACGGTAACCAACTTCACCACCTTCTCCGACCCTTACGAAATCAGTCTCGAAGATGTATGCTCCTACTACGGTTATGTTAATCAAGTGGACCCGGGCAAATACCTGTTCACCAGTACGTATGTGCCGTTTGTCCGCCTTATGGATGCCAATGGTACCAAACTTATTGACGATGTAGAGTTCGATTTCACCGAAGCGGACGCACGCCCCAATCACGGAGTGGACCCGCGCATCATCAACTACAATCGCGGACGTTATCTGATGTTCACTGTAGCCAACTCGCAACCGATGCACTACAATTTCGGTCCTGTTCTCTACATCATGGACATCACCGACGGTGTGGACAACCAAGCCGCATTGGTCAAGTTGTCAGAGGCTATCAACAACAGCACAGAGGAGAACCCATGGGAGCCTACGTATGGCTACTTCCTCGACACAGAGGGTAAGACTACGGCATCGGCTTGCTCCGCACAGTGCAACGCAGCCGAAGTGGATGGCAAGTTAGTGGTTTACACGGCCGCTGTCAATGCCGGCTTTGCTCTCATCGAATTCCCCAAAGCCCAATAAGTATATTGGTGAGTAACCGCATAAGTATCACAAGAGGCTATCTAACGAACTTAGGTAACCTCTTGTTATATAATGCCGGCGATGCTATACTTGGGAGACGACGCGGCTCGCGTCGTTATAAGGGAAAGTTCTATGCCTGTTGCGCAAATCAAAAGAAACACTTACCTTTGTGCCATAGATAGAAAAGAGAAATGAAACGAATACCATTGTTTTTAATAGCCCTGATGGCGGCTATCCTTTGCCCCGCTGCCACGACAGCCCCGCAACAACCCGCAGAACAGACTCGCGTCATCGTCGGTGCCGAACGCACAGACGCTTACCTCCCGTTGCTGCAGGGCAAGCGCGTGGCACTCCTCAGCAACCATACGGGTATGGTGGGCGGTACCCATACCTTGGACCACCTCCTTGCGCACGGTGTGCTGGTGACGGCTGTCTTCTCGCCCGAACATGGTTTCCGCGGCACGGCACGCGAGGGCGAGCATGTGCAGAGCAGCGTGGACGAGAAGACGGGCATTCCCATTCTCTCCCTCTACGACGGCAAGACCTATCGCCCGTCGGCAGAGTCCATGGCTCTGTTCGATGTGCTAATCACGGACATACAGGACGTCGGACTTCGTTTCTACACCTACTATATCACCATGATGCGTCTCATGGACGCCTGCGCACACAGCGGCAAGCAGTTCATAGTCTTCGACCGACCCAACCCCAACGGATACTACATCGACGGACCTATCTTGGATATGCGTTACAAATCGGGTGTCGGAGCCTTGCCCATACCTGTGGTACACGGTATGACGCTTGGCGAACTGGCACGTATGATAAACGGTGAATACTGGCTCAGCGATTCATTGCAGGTTGACTTGAAGGTCGTTACCTGTCTCAACTACACCCACCAGACCATCTACAACCTGCCTGTTCCCCCTTCGCCCAATTTGCGCAATATGCTGGCTGTCTACCTCTATCCGTCTGTCTGCCTGTTCGAGGGCACTCCCGTATCCTTGGGACGTGGTACGGACAAGCCTTTCCTCTGCTATGGGCACCCCTCCTACCATGCTACCACAGCCACGGACACCATTTCTTTTACCCCTATCGCTTCCACGCAGAAGGGCAACCTCTGTCATGGTATCGACCTGAGCGGTATCTCGGAATCCGATGCCCGCAAGGTGCATTTCTCGTTGCGTTACCTGATAGATGCCTACAACGTGGTGCGTGCCAATGCCGACACCGCCAACGGCAAAGCATGGGACGGTAATGCGTTCTTCACGCCCTTCTTCGAGAAATTGGTTGGCGTGGACTATATCCGCCCTATGATAATCGCCGGACATACCGAAGAGGACATTCGTGCACGCTGGCAATCGGACATCCGGTACTTTGAGAGACAGCGCAAGCCCTATCTCTTGTACGAAGAGTAAGGGCTTGCACTATATGGTGTCGGCTGTTTATCGTCCTTGCAAGAACTGCATCAAGGCGTTTTCGAACACTTTGCGTTGCGGAAACTGACGGGCAAAGCCCCACCCGTGCCCGCCTGTCGGCAGAAGTATCATCTCTGTATAGACATGATGGGCAGTGAGAGCCTGGTACATACGAATCGAATTCTCTACCGGCACCGTCTTGTCGTCTTGATATCATTGAGGTGAACCACGTCTCGAAACAGTTTGAAGACGGCAAGTTCGCCTTAGACGATGTAAGCCTCTCGATAAAGAAAGGCGAGTTTGTAACCATCCTGGGGCCTTCGGGCTGCGGTAAGACCACGTTGCTGCGCTGTATAGCGGGCTTTCAGGTGGCGACCGACGGCGATATCCTGCTCAACGGCGAGGATGTGACCCAGATGCCTCCGCATCAGCGACCCGTGAATACGGTGTTCCAGAAGTACGCACTATTTCCCCATTTGAACGTGTATGACAACGTGGCTTTCGGTCTGAAGTTGAAGAAGACGGACAAGAAAGTCATCGCCAAGAAAGTGAAGCAGGCGTTGAAGACGGTCGGCATGACGGACTATGAGTACCGCGATGTGGACAGCCTGAGCGGCGGTCAGCAACAGCGTGTGGCGATAGCGCGTGCCATCATCAACGAGCCCGAGGTGCTGCTGCTGGACGAGCCGTTGGCGGCACTCGACCTGAAGATGCGCAAAGACATGCAGATGGAGTTGCGCGAGATGCACGACAAGTTGGGCATCACGTTTATCTACGTGACGCACGACCAGGAGGAGGCGCTGACGCTGAGCGACCGCGTGGTGGTGATGCGCGAAGGATGGATACAACAGGTATCTGCAGCATAGCCGCCCAACACACACGCAATACTGCTCTTTATTTTCCTCCGTCTTTTTAGGCTAAAGAAAAACACTACCTCAATCCCCTTACTATTTCCTAATACTAATCTGCCCCTTTCCCGCCCCTTTCTTTCCTCTTTCACCCTCCCGCCAAACAGCAAGGGTGAAGCGTAAGGCGGGTGCGCCATGCGCACTGAGCGCCGTAGCGAAGCGAAAGCCGGTGGCTTGAGCAGAACTCCTAATAAGCAACCCATAAGCAAGGGATAGACAATCGCTGGTGTACCAAAATAATAGTTTGGCACAAGAAATACTATAATTAAAAGAAAAATACGCCAAAACTTGCATATATAAAAAAGTATATGTAATTTTGCAAATGAGATGTGATATTGTCTTCATTTGAACTCTTTTGAGGGCACTTTGGGAGTGCCGATAACCAAATATTAACATTAAAATATCTGATTATTATGAAGAAAATTTTTCTATCTTGCTGCATCTTATTTTCTGCAGTTGTTGTGTTTGCCCAAAAAACACAGAGTGATGTACGTTTTATCTTGTCCGATATGTTCAATGTGGACAGCGTAGATATCTATATGTCAAAAGAGCCATACAATCAGGCTACGAAAATTCCCATACTATATGACACTATAACGACCCCCGATATATCAACATGGGTTGTTTTTGTTGATTTAATGCCACTTGCAAACTGGTCTCATCCTTGTGAGTACTTATTCATCAGTGTTATGGGTGACGGAATTTCATCCATTCGCAAACAAACCCCGCCCATCTATTTAAATGACAATTTCATTCGTATCACACCTCAACACGGTAGTCCTACATTGCAACTTCCACAAAACAAATCTGCGAAACAAGGACGTAAAAGAACGCCACAGGAAGGGGGGAGTGAGGCTGCGGCTACGGAAGAAGGAGAGAAATGGGCAGTTATTATAAGTGGAGGAATTGATCCTGACCATAATTACGTTCGATATTGGAATGATTGCTCTGCAGTGTACAAAACGCTTATTGAACACGGGTATAGTCGCGAACACATCTGCGTTGCTATGTCTGATGGAACCAACCCAGGAGAGGATTTAAAGTTGAGTGACAACCAATACATATCTTCCCCTTTAGATTTGGATTGAGATGGGACTAATGATATCCGATTTGCCGCAACGAGAGAGCATATAGATGAGATGTTTACGTACTTAGCGCGGCAATTAAACAACGAAAGTGAACTCTTTATTTTTACCACAGACCATGGTGGTTCAATGGATGGTCGTTCTTTTCTATGGCTATGGAACGAAGGGATTCTATATGATAGTGATTTTGCATCCACAATAGAATCTCTACCTGCACGTACAATCAACATTGTTATGGAACAATGTTATAGCGGTGGTTTTATTGATGATATTCAAATGCGATGCCTTGATAAAAATATAGTAATTACCACAGCATGCAGTGGAAACGAGGTATCGTATGCTATGCCATCGTTGACTTATGATGAATTTGTTTATCACTGGCTTACTGCTGTTAATGGGGTATCACCTGATAATAGCGACCATAGTGACGCGGATTTTAATCAAGACGGATATATTAGTATGCTTGAAGCATATCAAGATGCAACTATTAATGATACTCGAGAAGAAACACCACAGCAATACTCAAATCCTGAGTGTCTTACCAATTCTCTTTCTTTAGATGCGCTTTTAGATATATGTGATAATCAATTATTAGTAGGTGGCGTAGATCTCTATATGAAAGATAATAATTTTGATATTGGAGATGAACCAAATACAACTACGGACGAGAGTTGGATAAGTAATGATGTTTGGTTTGAGGATATGAATGGCGCAAAAACATATTCTTTGGTAGCAGGGCACGGATATAATGTCTGTGTCAGAGTACGCAACCGCGGCGACCAAGATAGCTATGGTTATGAACGACTTTATGTTCATTGGACGAAAGCCGTTATAGGAGGTTCTTGGCCACATAGTTGGTATTCTGACATTCCTTATGAATGTGACGGACATGCAGTCATTCGTGGAGACCTTATTACCGACCCATCTGGTTTTCTATTACCATTCATTCCTGCAGGCAAAGAGGAAATTGTGAAGATACCATGGATAGCCCCGAACTATGATTATAGTGTCTGCTCTGCTTTTGATGGGAGAGATAATGAATTATGGCATTATTGCTTGTTAGCACGCATAGATGAGCAAGACGGGACATCCTACGATGGTGAAATGCCGTTGAGAGAATTCGTATTGGATCACAACAACGTTATATCACGTAATTTCTCATTAATGCGCGACAATGGGGAGGGCAATGGTTCTGTTTCAGCGGTAGTAGGTGTCTCTCTCCCCGATGGAATGCCATCTTATTTCGACATTCATATTGATATTGAAGAATCTGCCATTGGTTTAGGACACGATATTGACTTGCGTATTAGCCTATCTGACAACCTTTATAATAACTGGGGAGGAAATGGATTTGGGTGGTCTGAAGAGGAAGCGGGTACATTCCGCATTACAGACTTTCATTCGGAACTTACCGATTTCTATATGAACACAAATAGTTTGGGTGCAGTTAAAGCCACGATAGAGTTCTTGTCTGATGTTCAGCCGCCTATTGAGTTCGATATTTCTATGGTTCAAGATGGACAGAAAATAGGAGGTGAGCATTTCTTCTATGCAAGTTACAATATTAATCCGCCACAATATAGAGAACAAAACAGAATGAATGAGGCAACTTATCGAATAGAACGTAATTCGTCCATTTACAATGTTATTGCCAATTTCTCAATCGACCATCTGTTCGTTTCAGATTTTGGTGCAAATAGACTTCTGTCAGCACAAGGTTCTAGTATAAATATATCTTCATTGGCAAGTGGTTTCTATATTCTAACCATTGTTTCTGACAATGGGGTCTATACCACACCTATTTTTAGGCAATAAGAAAGTATCATAACCCTTAATAGTTCTTTAAGTTTATACATTATGAAAACAAAACATTTTTTCGCCGTAGCATTACCACTATTGGTAATGTTATTTGCCGTGTCCTGCAATTCTAACAAGCCTCAAGAGCCGACCTCTTATGAGGACGCAAAAAACATGGTTTTTCAACTATATGGTACTGAAACCGTTGATATCTACATGGCTCCCGCTATATTATCAGCCAATAGTATCATATACACATGGAATGACTCTGTTGTGAGTCCCAAACAGGATTGTTGGTATATCTTTGTAGATAAAGAGCCGCTTGCTAATTGGGGACACCCCTGCGATTATGTATTCATTACGCAAGAGAAGGGCCTTGTTGTTGTAGAACATCGCATATTCCCTCCAAAAGAAGAGAAAGCGTTAGAACTTGTCAGTCAGCATACGACCGACTAAATCGTTTTGCAAACAGAGTAGCAGGTCGCAGAAATATGCGACCTGCTATTTGTGTGTTTTCAACATATTACAATGACCACACATCGTTTCAGACAGTCCCTACTTCGCGACCTAATATAACTAAATACGGGAATCGAAATGACAACACACTAAAAGTACATTTCCGTATTTTACATTCTATTTATTACCAATCTAATACGGTAAAATTAAGGACAACCGTCCTTGCGTTCCTGTATTTTGTGGACAGCCGTCCTTGCAAAAGGGCGATTTTTGTATCATCTTTGCACCGTCTTTCGATAGTTTTATTGTATTAGGTGCATTTTTATTACGCTATTAATCAAATAATTACAAAGAAAATGCATTTTTTCTTTTGTCAAAGTGTAGTTTTTTGCCCTTTTTTGCGTTATATATATGGAGGGGTATATCAGAAATTAGAGAATCAGGGAATATAGAGTAGCAGGAGAGACAAAAGAAAGATGTTTTGCGGAAAAATGGAGGGAATGTTGCATAAATGCGTGTTTTTTTGTACTTTTGCGCCCAAATTCAAAACAGGAATTTATGCGTTTTACATTTTGTGTACCATAGTAGAAAAAGCAAATGCAAAAACCGGATTATATCATTGAGGTGAATCACGTCTCGAAACAGTTTGAAGACGGCAAATTCGCCTTAGACGATGTAAGCCTCTCGATAAAGAAAGGCGAGTTTGTAACCATCCTGGGTCCTTCGGGCTGCGGTAAGACCACGTTGCTGCGCTGTATAGCGGGCTTTCAGGTGGCCACCGACGGCGATATCCTGCTCAACGGCGAGGATGTGACCCAGATGCCTCCGCACCAGCGACCCGTGAATACGGTGTTCCAGAAGTACGCACTATTTCCCCATTTGAACGTGTATGACAATGTGGCTTTCGGTCTGAAACTGAAGAAGATGGACAAGAAAGTCATCGCCAAGAAAGTGAAGCAGGCGCTGAAGACCGTCGGCATGACGGATTATGAGTACCGCGATGTGGACAGCCTGAGCGGCGGTCAGCAACAGCGTGTGGCGATAGCGCGTGCTATCATCAACGAGCCCGAGGTGCTGCTGCTGGACGAGCCGCTGGCGGCACTCGACCTGAAGATGCGCAAGGACATGCAGATGGAGTTGCGCGAGATGCACGACAAGTTGGGCATCACGTTTATCTACGTGACGCACGACCAGGAGGAGGCACTCACGCTGAGCGACCGCGTGGTGGTGATGCGCGAAGGCAAGATACAGCAGGTGGGCACGCCGACAGACGTATATAACGAGCCGCAGAACTGCTTTGTGGCGGACTTTATCGGGGAGAGCAATATATTGGACGCGACGATGGTACGCGATGAAGTGGTGAACTTCTGCGGACGCGACTTCGAGTGCGTGGACAAAGGTTTCGGGGAGAATCAGGAGGCGGATGTGGTAGTGCGCCCCGAGGACCTGTACTTGGGCAAAGAGAAGCCCGAAGTGATAGGCACGGAGGACGACCCGTGGCAGTTGCATGCAGAGGTGAAGAGTTGTATCTTCAAGGGCGTGCACTACGAGATGACGGTGGAGACGGACAACGGCTATGAACTGATGATTCAGGACTACCATGCCTTTGAGCCGGGCAGCCGTGTAGGGCTGTTGGTGAAGCCCGAAGACATACAGGTGATGAAGAAAGAGCGGCTGTGCAACACCTTCAAGGGCGAGATGCTGGAGGGGCACAAGGTGCTGTTCCTTGATGAGGAATGGGAGGTGCCGGAGCGTATGGCAGAGCGGTTCAGCGTGGGTGAGAAAGTGGAGGTGGAGGTGGATTTCAACCGCGTGAACCTGCAGGACGACGAGGAAGACGGCGTGCTGTGCGGTGAGGTGCATTTCATCCTGTACAAGGGCGACCACTACCATCTGACGGTGCGCACCGATGACGGCGACGACATCTACGTGGACACCAATGATGTGTGGGACGATGGCGACCGCGTGGGTATCCGCGTGGCACCAAGTTACATCAGACTATATAAGGTACCAGAGGCGCAAGGCGCAAAGGAGCAAGCGGGAGATGAAAGCAAGTAATTGGAAGATGATGTTGCAGTCGCGCCGCACATGGGCGTGGCCATACGCACTGTTCTTGGTGTGCCTGGTGTTGCTGCCGCTGGTGATGATTGCGGTGTACGCCTTCACCGACCCCGAGGGGCACTTCACGTTGATGAACTTTGTGAGTTTCTTCACCAAGTCGGAGGCGATAAACACGTTCATCTACTCGCTGGCTATTGCGCTGATAACCACGATAATATGCCTTGTATTGGGCTACCCTGCCGCATATATCATGGCGATGGCGGACTTCAAAACGCCGCAGGTGATGGCGATGCTGTTCATACTGCCGATGTGGATAAACTTCCTGCTGCGTACGATTGCGACGGTGGAGTTGTTTCACATGTTCGGGCTGCCGTTGGGCGAGGGGGCGTTGCTGTTCGGTATGGTGTACGACTTCCTGCCGTTTATGATTTACCCCATCTACAACACGCTGCAAAAGATGGACATGAGTCTGATTGAGGCGGCACAGGACCTGGGGGCAAGCCGCAGCCAGGTGTTCATGAAGGTGACGCTGCCGCTGTCGATGCCGGGGATATATTCGGGCATCGTGATGGTGTTCATGCCGACGGTTTCGACCTTTGCCATCTCGGAGTTGCTGACGCACAACAAGGTGACGCTGTTCGGTTCGCTGATACAGCGCAGTTTCGGCGAAGGCGGTATAGCGATGTGGAACTACGGAGCGGCGTTGTCGCTTATCATGCTGATAATCATAGGTGTAACCAGTTTCTTCGGCGGAGGCGACTCTGACGACGACATCAACCGACTGCGATAAGATGGAGCGATACAAGAAATCGAAAGTGGAGAAGCGCAGCCTCGGTTCGCGCATTGCAGGGCAGGCATATTTGTGGCTGCTGCTGGTGGTGCTGTATGCTCCTATCTTGCTGATTATCATCTTCTCGTTCACGCAGAGCAAGGTGTTCGGCAACTGGGAAGGCTTTACGCTCGGGCTGTACAAGAACCTGTTTACGGGCTACGATGCCGCAGCGCAGGTGCGGGTGGACCCGAACCTGTACCGTGCCATCTTCTACACGGTGGTGATTGCGCTGACGGCGGCGACTATCTCGACCTTCCTCGGCACGCTGGCGGCGATAGGTATCTACAACATGCGGTCGCGCGAGAGGAAGATAATGACGTTCCTGAACAGCATACCGATGATTAACCCCGACATACTGACGGGTATCAGCCTGTTCCTGCTGTTCGTGTTCCTCGGTATCAGTCGCGGCTTCGGCACGGTAATAGCGGCGCATGTGGTGTTCTGCACGCCGTATGTGGTGTTGAGTGTGATGCCGCGTCTGACAAAGATGAACCCCAATATCTACGAGGCGGCACTCGACCTCGGGGCGACACCGTTCCAAGCCTTGCGCAAGGTGATGATGCCCGAGTTGTGGCCAGGGATGATTAGCGGTTTCATACTGAGTCTGACACTGAGTATCGACGACTTCGGGGTGACGTTCTTCACCAAGGGCAGCAACGGCTTGGAGACCCTCTCCACGTTCATCTACGCCGATGCGCGCAAGGGCGGTCTGACGCCGGAGTTGCGACCGCTGTTCTCGCTGATATTCCTCACCATACTGGTGCTATTGATAATCATGAATATACGTACTCATAAACAACAGAATAAAACAAAATGAAAAAGTTCTTATTTGCCGTAGTGCTGATGGCACTGCCTTGTTTCGTGGTAACCAACCTGAATGCCGCTGACCGTGCGCACACCCTGAAGGTGTACAACTGGGCGGACTATATAGACATGGACAACGTGCTCAACACGTTCCCCGACTGGTACTACCAGCAGACGGGCGAGAAGGTGGAGATTCTCTACCAGACCTTCGACATCAACGAGTCGATGCTTACCGAGATAGAGAAAGGACACGAGGACTACGATGTGATTTGTCCGTCGGAGTATATCATCGAGCGTATGTTGCGTCAAGGGCTGCTGTTGCCCATCAACAAAGACTTTGGCAACACGCCCGACTATACCACCAATGTGGCACCGTTTGCCGTGGAGAAGTTCCAAGAGATGGCTCCCGCGGGGTCGGACATCAACGTGTCGGACTACACTGTGGGCTATATGTGGGGCACGACAGGCGTGCTGTACAACACCAAATACGTGGATGCAGCCGACTTGCAGTCGTGGTCGTTTCTGACCAACCCCAAGTTCGCGGGCAAGATATTTATGAAAGATGCGTTCCGTGACATCTATTCGGGCGTGGTGCTGTATGCTTACCGCAACGAGATTGCCCGCGGAGAGGTAACCCGCGAAGACCTTGTGGCACACATCACGCCGGAGCGTATTCAGCGTGTGGAAGATACACTGAAACTGGCAAAGGATAATATCGCCGGTTGGGAAGTGGACTTCGGTAAGGAAGAGATGTGCAAAGGCAATACATGGATGAATGTGTCATGGTCGGGCGATGCACAATGGGCAATTGATGAAGCCGCAGAGGGCGTTGAACTGAAGTATATCGTACCTGTTGAGGGGTCGAATGTCTGGTTCGACGGCTGGTGTATTCCTAAATATGCGGTGAACACCAAGGCGGCAAGTTACTTCATCAACTATATGTGTATGCCCGAGAACGCTATCCTCAATATGGAGGAGATAGGCTATGTGAGCGTCATCGCTTCGCCCGAGATATTGGATTGGGCAGACGATGAGGAGATTGAGGAGACCGCCGACCTGAGTTACATCTTCGGAGAAGGGGCTACCGCCGTACACGCCAACCAAGTGCTGTATCCCGACAAGAGCGTGATTGACCGTTGCGCCCTGATGCACGACTGCGGCGACGAGACCGAGGCGATGCTGGCGATGTGGTCGCGCGTGAAAGGCGACAACCTGAGCATGGGACTGGTGATATTCATCATCGTAGTGCTCGTGCTGGTAGTGGCATTTGCCGTATTCCAGACTCTGACCAAAAAGCGTCAGCGCGATATGCAGCGCAGACGCAAGAACCATAAGAAATAAGTCGATAGTATGAGATACAAGCGATTGTTCTTGGCTGTTATCCTGTCGGCGGCTTGCCTTGTGCAGGTCGGCGCACAGGACTACGAAGCCGACTTCCTGCGGGTGAAGCAGGCATTCGAGGAACGCTCGTCCGTGGCGCAGGCAGACCTCAAGACATACCTCAACACCTACCCCTACACCACCTACGCCGACGAGGTGCGTATGATGCAGGGCGTGCTGTACGTGGAGAAGCAGAAGTACAAGCAGGCGGACAAAGCCTTCGACAAGGTCAACCCCAGGTACCTGTCGCGTCAGGGCGAACCGATGTTCTACTTCTACAAGGGCTACTCCAAGGTGCAGCAGAAGCAGTACAAGGAAGCAATCGCTTGCATGACACGCCTCAAGAACAAGCAGAACCCCTACACCACGCAGGCTAAGTACTACGCCGGCTACTGCTACTATTGCACGCAGGACTACTCCCACGCTATGGCGGAGTTCCTTGCTGTGGAGCAGACGGGCGCATTCCGCAAGATAGCACCCTACTACATCGTGCAAATGTACTATGCACAGCGGCAATATGACAAAGTGTATGAACGTGCAGAAAGACTGTTGACAGACTATCCGGACAACGAAAATAATGATGAGTTGCACCGTATATTGGGTGAGATATACTATCAAGACAGCGTCTATACCGATGCCATACGTCATTTGGAAGCCTATCGCGTAGCGCGTCAGAAACAGAAAAAAGAATTGCTGCGCAACGATATGTATCTGCTCGGTATGGCTAACTACAAGACGGGCAACTATCAAGAGGCTATTGACAACCTCCGTCAAGTTAAGCAGAAGCAGGACTCTATCTCCGAGAACACCTGCCTACACCTTGGACACAGTTACCTGCGTATCGGCGACCTCGAGAAAGCCAAATTGTCGTACTCGGCGGCTATGCAGTTCCGCCTGAACGACCGTCTGCGCGAGGAAGCGATGTACAACTACGTACAAATCACCTACCTGCAAGGCTCTGCACTCGGCGAAAGCATCAAGGCTTTTCAGGATTTCCTGCGCGAATATCCCAATACCGCTTACGCCAACAAAGTGTATGCCTTGATGGCAGATATGTATGTGAGCAGCCGCAACTATAAAGCCGCATTAGAAGCCTTGAGCGGAGTAAGCAACCCCAATGCCAAGATGATAGAAACAATGCAGTATCTGCGCTATCAAATAGGGGTGGACGCTTTCTTGCAAGAAAAGATGCAAGATGCCGTACAATGGATGAGCCAAGTGATTCAAAATGCGCCAAAACCATCCACATTTAAGACCGAAGCCTATTATGTACGCGCAGAAGCACAATACCGGCTCACCCAATATGATGCCTGCCTACAAGACTTGCAAACCTACGACAACCAACCTAATGTTTCAGAGTCGGAAAACCGTACAGCCTCCCTCTATTTAAGAGGATATGCCTATTTCAACCGCAAAAAGTTGGCAGAGGCAGAGCAGGTATTCCGCTGGTATATAGCCGCAGCAGATAAATCAGATGCCACGTACTCCGATGCCATGAACCGAATTGGTGATTGTCTGTTCAACACACGTAAGTTCGCTGATGCATGTGCAATGTATCAGCAAGTGGCAAAGACAGGCAGCACGGGTGCGGACTATGCCTTGTTCCAATGCGGATATGCACAAGGGTTGCAACATAAATACAATGACAAAGTGCAGACTATGGAGACATTAGTAAGAGACTATCCGCACTCCGATTATGCCGCAAATGCCTTGTATGAAGCGGCTCGCGCCCAACTGCAAATGGAACATAACACTGAGGCTATTGATGCCTATACACGGCTGTTAGGGCAATATCCGCACAGCAACAAAGCCCCGAAAGCATCGTTGGAATCAGGTATGACATACCGAACCTTGAAGCAGTACAACAAAGCAATTGCTGCTTTCAAAACCACCATTGAGAGATACGTAGGCAGCGAAGAAGCGTACTCCGCTTTGGAAGGGTTGGAGCAAGTGTATGTAGAGACCAATAATGTGGACGAATACTTGGCATATACCAAAAGTCTCAACAAGATGAATATGAAATCAGTCAGCAAAGAAGACTCATTGGTGTATGTGACCGCAGAATTGCAATATATGTTAGGCAACTATGCACAGGCAGCAGCAGGTATGGTCACCTATCTTACTCGTTTCTGCCCGGATGGACGCTATTGTCTCAAGGCGCAATACTATGCAGCCAATAGTTACTACCAACTCAAACAGTTCGACCAAGCCATTGACCAATATAGTGCATTGGCAGAGATGAGCGGCAATCCATATATGGAAGAAGCATGCATGCGCGTGGCTGAACTAAGTTATGACAAACAAGAGTATCATACCGCCCTCTATTATTTCCGCAAAATGCAACAGATAGCATCATCCAACAAGATGCTCCACACAGCCCAATTGGGTGTACTTCGCTGCAGTTTCTATTTAGGCGATGATGCTACCACTATTGACGTAGCATCGGATTTGTTGGACCAAACAAATCTGCCTGATGATATACGGAAAGAGGCACTATACAACCGTGCCAAAGCCTATTGGAAAGGCGGGCAGTACGGACTATCCATTGCAGACCTCACCCCATTGGCAAAAGAGGTGCGCACCGCCAACGGAGCCGAGGCTAAATACCTGCTGGCAGATTGCTACTTCCATCTTGGCGCCATGGATACAGCAGAACAGGAAATCATGTCGTTCACGCAGATGCAGACCAGTCAGCAGTATTGGTTGGCACGAAGTCTGATATTGCTTTCCGATATCAATGTACAGCGTGGAGACTTGTTTCAAGCCAAACAATACTTGCTGGCATTGCAATCAAACTACCAACGGCAAGATGACATACAGACGATGGTGCAAGAACATCTCAATGCGCTTGTCCAAGCAGAAGAAACAACCACAGAACAGGAGGATGAACTATGAAACGACAGATGCTGATATGGTGTGCAATAGCGTGCCTTACAACCGCTTATGCACAAAAAAACGACACTACTATCAATCGCGTAGTTACTGTGGAACGGGATTTTCAACCCGTTATTCAAAACGCGGGCAAACTAAACATCAATCCATCGGTAATAGAGAGGGAACAAACTCTGAACCCCGTGGTGTACTCAACCTACTCTGCACCTTTATCCATCGGATTCAACGTGCATCCATTGCAGGCTGCAGAGACGAATTTCGCGGCACAATCGCCTCTACAGGGATTTGTGGACGGAGCCATCGGGCACCGCAATACACATTTCGGATTCGGTTATCGCATAGCCGAAAAGAAGAAAATGTCGCTTGACCTCTTTGCCAACCACGATGCTATGTGGGGACGACAAACACTCTCTCAAACCCAACTTGGGATGGTGGTGACACGCCACTTTTCGGCAGCAGACCTTTACTTCGGCGTTGATGGAAACAACGAATACTATTCTCTATACGGACGTTACTATAACGGTGATTCCACAGGGTTCTACCACAAAAGTAATAACCTGACTATCAATAAAATATCTGATATGTCAACAGCCGATTGGCAGGACAGTTGGTTGGTGAATACACGCATCGGCATCCATTCACGCGGCAATGTGGCAGTACGCTACGACCTCAATACCGGCTATTCGGCATATATCCTGCCTGATGCCGCCACAGAACATCAGATACGTACCCGACTAAATGCAACTTGGGCTATTAATGATGCACATAATGCCGGATTGAATTTTTATGCGCAAGACAATCTCTATACCATCAGCGATAGTTTACATCTCTCCAAAGATGCCTACCATAATCGCCACAATTTCTGGATAGAGCCTTTCTATGCCTATACAGGCACCAATTTTCGCATTCATGCGGGCGTGAACTTTGACTTTAACCTCGGTACGGGTGCGATGATGAGTTCGCGTCAGGACATCAGTTTCGCTCCATCGCCTAATGTATCATTCGAATGGTTTATCATGAAAGAGATACTGAATCTCTACGGAACGGCAAAAGGACACTATGGAACAGGAACATTGCTCGAATATATGCAAACCAATCGCTATATGGATATTACAGAGGGAATCACCACCAATCATGTGGATGATTATACCCCCGTTGATGCCCAACTCGGTTTTAAGATTCGCCCGATTTCAACGATGGTATTAGACATATATACAGGCTACGCCTACCTTATGAACCAGCAGACATTAGTTGCTCCAAGCGTGCAATTCAATACACATTATTCACAATCCTATTTGCATTTTTATTACTCCAATTTGCAATGCTGGAAAGTGGGGGCGAAGCTACATTATCATTGGCGTGACATATTGGATATTCATCTATCAGGAAACTACTACCATTGGATTGGCATGAATTCGGAAATGTACACCAACCTCGTAGGAGTATATGACCGCCCATCATGGGATGCACACTTACGCATCGATGCACATATTGACAGCAAATGGAGTATCTACTCCGACAATACATTTGTCGGCTCACGCCGTGCTTTCACCACAGATGGAACCGATGAGACTCTACAACCTATCATCTCTCTGAATCTCGGAGCATCTTACGCCATCAATCGATGGTTGACTACATATATACAACTCAACAACTACCTTAACCGTACCAATGATTTGTACTATGGCTATCAAGCGGAAGGATGCCACTTCTTGCTAGGCGCAAAGTATCAATTCTAATCACAGATGGGAAATGAAATACAGCATGTTTTTCAAAAGATATTTGGCGATACAAGAAAAAAGCAGTAACTTTGCGAGTTGAATAGAAACCCTTGGGGGCTCTGATAGAAAAATAGAAATTGTGTAACTTATAAACAATAGATTTATGTCAAAAGTAACCGTTGTAGGCGCAGGTAACGTGGGTGCTACGTGCGCAAATGTGTTGGCTGTAAAGAAAGTAGCCAGCGAAGTTGTATTGATTGATATCAAAGAGGGCGTTGCCGAAGGCAAGGCTATGGACATCATGCAGACGGCTCAACTGCTGGGCTTCGATACTGTAGTAAAAGGTGTTACCAATGATTATGCACAGACTGCCAACTCCGATGTAGTGGTTATCACCAGCGGTCTGCCCCGCAAACCGGGTATGACCCGCGAGGAACTCATCGGCGTAAACGCAGGTATCGTAAAGAGCGTTGCCAAACAGGTGCTCACCTACTCGCCGAATGCTATCCTCATCGTGGTATCGAACCCGATGGATACGATGGCTTACCTGACGCTCAAATCGCTCGGCTTGCCGCGCAACCGCGTCATCGGTATGGGTGGTGCGCTTGACAGCAGCCGCTTCAAATACTTCCTCAGCCAGAAACTCGGTTGCAATGCCAACGAGGTAGAGGGCTTCGTTATCGGCGGTCACGGCGATACGACTATGATTCCTATGGCTCGCTTCGCTACCTACAAAGGTATGCCTGTTCTCAATTTCCTCAGCGAGGCTGACCTCGACGAAATTGTACACAGCACGATGGTAGGCGGTGCTACACTGACCGGTCTGCTCGGCACGAGCGCATGGATGGCTCCAGGTGCCAGCGCAGCCAGCGTGGTGGATAGCATCATCAACGACCAGAAGAAACTCATCCCCTGCTCGGCTTACCTTGAGGGCGAGTACGGATACAAAGACATCACCATCGGTGTTCCCTGTATCATCGGCAAGAACGGTATCGAGAAGATTGTTGAGTTGCCGCTCAACGACAAGGAGAAAGAACTCTATGCTGCCAGCGAGGCTGCCGTAGCAAAGACCACTGGTGTTCTTCACGAGATTAACGCTATCTAAAAGAGTTGATACCTACAAAAATCAAAAGAGACTATCCTTGTTTTAGATAGTCTCTTTTGTTTTACTCTTGTGTACAAATTACTCTATTCCATCTGCCACGCGTTCACGCACATAAGCAATCGCAGCATTAGCATCCACTTTAGAAGTCTCCTTATCGATGAATTGACCTAAATCTATCGGTTTTCCTACGTGCATTGCGATATGAGAATGCAAGCGGACATAGAATTTATCTCGGGGCATGGCTTCATAGCAACCAGTCAGCGAAATAGGAATGATAGGTAAGTGTAAATCCAAGGCTACTTGAAAGGCCCCCCGCTTGAAACGCCCCATTTCACCGGTCTTAGTTCGTGTACCCTCAGGAAAAATCACCGTTGATACACCGTTTTGCAACTCTGACTCAATCTCCTTGATGCTATGTAGTGCCGCTATGGGATTACTACGGTCCACAAAGATATGTCCAGCCACCTTGCAGGCAAATCCCACAAACGGAATACGTCTCAATTCTTTCTTCATCAACCATTTGAAAGTAACAGGCAACCAACCATAAATAGCAAAAACATCAAGAAAAGACTGATGGTTGCTGACAAAAACATAGGACTGCCCCTTCTGTATATTTTCCGT
This sequence comes from uncultured Bacteroidales bacterium, assembly GCA_934667275.1. Lineage (GTDB taxonomy): Bacteria > Bacteroidota > Bacteroidia > Bacteroidales > Paludibacteraceae > Colicola. The sequence goes on from CAKULK010000004.1 coordinate 73,512, forward strand.
TCCACTTACACTGATAGGCACTAACAGCAAGCGAATAATACTGCGCGACCAAAACACCTGCACTGCATGAGGAACTGGACCATTCTTCCATAGGAAACAGATAATGGTAGTAAATGCAGTAAAAAGTGTAATGACCAATATCAACGGAATGGCTATCAAATATTGATAGATAATATAGAAATATTTCATAATTACGTTGATTATAATTTCATCATAAAGCCACGGTAGAGGGCGCAGATGCGGCGAATCTCGTCCCATGTCTCCTCGGGCAACTTGGTTCCGACGATCTCAACGACACGTCCGGCAGCAATAGTGCCGATTTCACCGCAACGGCGGAGGTCAAATCCATCGGACAAAGCATGAAGAAATCCACCGGCATAGAGGTCACCGGCACCGGTGGAATCGAGGCAAGCCGTGGTGATGGCACCGATATGATAGCGCTGACTGCCCTGCTGCACATAGGAGCCGCGTTTGCCGACTTTGACGACCGCAATGTCGCACTGCGCAGCAATCTTCGCCACGGACTCTTCGGGGTTGAGGTGGGTGTAGGCAAAAGACTCGTCCTCGTTAGCAAAAACGATGTCCACGTACTGGCGAATCATCTCTTTGAGGAAAAGGTGGCTCTCGTTGACCACGTTGTAACTTGCCAAATCAAGCGAGACCATGCAGCCCTGCTCCTTGGCGGTGCGGAGTGCCTTCTCGATGAGAGCGTGGTCCTGCACCATATAGCCCTCGATGTGGAAGATGTCATAGCCCGTGAAAGCTTCTTTACGAATATCGTCCGCAGTGAGGTCTGCCGAGGCACCGAGGTAGGTGCACATAGTGCGCTCACCGTCGGGGGTGATGAGCACAATGCAACAGCCCGACATGAGAGAAGAGGTGAGCAAGAGGGGGGTGACACCGTTTTTAACGAGGTCCTCGCGGTAAAAATCGCCGACTTCATCGTTGCCGACCTTGCCGATGAAAGCGGCTTTTCCGCCCAGTTGGGCAATGGTAGAGACGGTGTTGGACGAACTGCCACCCGTGACGAGGTGTTTGCGGACCGATATGAAACGGTTTTGCAAGTCTTCCGCCTGCTTCATATCGATGAGGTTCATACTCCCCTTCGGGAAGCCGATTTCGCGGAGGTCATCTTCAGAAACCTGCAGTAAAATGTCCGTCAGGGCGTTGCCCAAGCCTAATACTTTTCTCATTTTTATATAGGTTATTGACTAAAAAAACGGGGCTTGCGCACCCCTTTCACCAAAAATTTCTGCAAAGATAATGATTTTTTTCGGTAAAAAATTTGTCATATCAAAAAAAAGCAGTAATTTTGCAGCCGCAATGGAGAGAGGTAGTCTCGTGAAATTGTAGAAAATATTGCTTCCTTAGCTCAGTCGGTTAGAGCATCTGACTGTTAATCAGGGGGTCCTAGGTTCAAGTCCTAGAGGGAGCGCAAGTGTGACGGCAACAAGGTCGTCACACTTTTTTTTGAAAAAAAATACGTGGTCTTGCAGATGTGGGTGAATTGTTGTACCTTTGCATAATTTTATAGACAACAAGACACCAGACTTAGGTGTAGACAGATAACTAACTACGACAATAATACTAAAAACGACGAAGGAATGGGACTTTTTTCATTCACACAAGAGATTGCGATTGACTTGGGAACAGCTAATACCATTATCATTTGTGACGACAAGGTGGTGGTGGACGAACCATCGGTTGTTGCCATCAACACTGCCGACAACAAGATGGTGGCGGTGGGACGTAAGGCCCAACAGATGATTGGAAAGGGTGGTGCACTAATACGCACGATTCGTCCGTTACGCGATGGTGTAATAGCCGATTTCTATGCCTGTGAGATGATGATTCGTGGTATGATAAAAATGATACCGAAGCAGAACAAATTGTTCACCCCGAGCATTCGTATGGTGGTTTGTATCCCATCTGGTAGTACCGAGGTGGAGATACGTGCCGTACGCGACAGTTCAGAGCACGCAGGCGGGCGCGATGTATATATGATATACGAGCCAATGGCTGCTGCAATAGGTATGGGCATCGATGTGGAAAGTCCCGAGGGATGTATGGTGGTGGATATAGGTGGCGGTACGACGGAGATTGCAGTGATTTCACTCGGTGGAATCGTGGCAAACAAGTCCATCAAGACGGCAGGCGATGACTTGAACTTGGACATTGTAGAGTATATGAGCCGTATGCACAACCTGAAGATTGACGAACCGACGGCTGAGCGCATAAAGATAGCAGTGGGTTCGGCATTGCCCGAATTGGAGGACGCGCCTGAAGACTACGTGGTGATAGGGCCGAACAAGGTGACTGCATTGCCGATGAATGTGCCCGTCAGTTACCAGGAGATAGCACACTGCCTAGAGAAGAGCATTGCGAAGATAGAGAACGCCGTGCTGCAAGCACTAGAGGCGACGCCGCCTGAGTTGTACGCCGACATCGTCAAACGTGGGATATACCTGACCGGCGGCGGTGCCCTGCTACATGGGCTGAGCAAACGACTGAGCGACAAGATAACCATTCCGTTCCACGTAGCCGAAGACCCGCTGCACGCCGTGGCAAGAGGTACAGGCATAGCACTGAAGAATGTAAATAATTTCGGATTCCTGATTCGATAAATGAGAAACCTGCTACAGTTTCTGACACGTTATAGCAACTTCCTAATATGCATCATATTGGAAGTTGTTGCGTTTATACTGATAGTGACCACACACGGATACCAGCAGAGCGCGGTGTGGTCGTCGGCAAACAGAGTGGTGGCAGGCATACAGGAAGTGAACAGTACGATAGGGGACTATTTTCATCTGCGCTCGGAGAATGAGCAGTTGGCAGAGGAAAATGCTATGCTGCGTCGTATGCTGACTGAGCAAGCCAATGAGGTGGAAAGGGCAGTGGAGCATGACAGCCAGTATTTGTATGCACATCTGGATATGGAGTATATGCCTGCCAAAGTGATAGGCATGAGTACCAACAAGCAGCATAACTACTTAACAATCAACAAGGGAACACGTGACGGCATTGCCATAGATATGGGCGTGATATGCCGTGATGGCGTGGTGGGGATAGTGAGTGCCGTGAGTGAGAAGTATGCTTTGGTAGTGCCGCTGATACACACGCAGATGAATGTGAGTTGCGAACTCAAGAAGAATGGTTATGCGGGCGGCACACAATGGAACGGACGCAACTACAGGTATGTGCAGATGACTGATATTTCGCGTCATGTCGCTGTGAATGAGGGAGATACAGTTGTAACAAGCGGACTGACACCCGTGTTCCCCGAGGGGATTATGATTGGTGTGGTGGAAAAGACTGAGTTGGGTGACGGCGACAACTATCACCGCACAACGCTACGATTGAGCACGGATTACAGGGCACTGAAATATGTGCAGGTGATTCATAACCGGGCTTCGGGTTTGAACAGAAACGCAGAAAGTGAGACGCTATGGAGTGGATTAGGCAAATAGGACGATTGGTGCTGCTGTTGGCGTTGCAGGTGCTGCTGTTCAATCACTTGCAGATAGCATGGTTGGGGTTCCCGATGGTGTACGTGCTGTTCCCCATCAACCTGCCTGCGCAGTTGCCACGATGGTGGGAGATGCTGATTGGCTTTGTGGTCGGGTTGCTGATGGACGTATGGTTCAACTCGCTGGGTGTGCATATCGCCGCCTGTGTGGCGATTAGTTTTCTACGCCCGTTGCTACTGGGGAATCTGGTGCAGGAGATTGAGCGCGTGAAAGACAATGTTTGCAGCCGTAGTATCGGGCGCGTGGAGTACATCAAATGTGCTGTTATATTAGTAGTTATCCACCATTTCATCGTGTTCTCGCTGGAAGCGTGGAGCCTGCAAAACTGGTGGATAGTACTGCTACAAACCGTGGTGAGCAGCGTGATGACACTGGCGGTAATATTGGGGTATGACTTTCTGAGAAAATAAGAATGCTCAACGACCCTTTCTATAAGCGCAAGTATGTGATTGGCGGCATTGCGGTAGCGGTGGTGCTGGTGTATATTGTGCGCTTGTTCTTCTTGCAGGTGATTGACCAGTCTACCCAAGAAAAGGCAGAAAACAACGCCCAATTGCGGCAGGTGATATATCCGTCGCGGGGATTGATATACGACAGAAACGGAGAGTTGTTGGTTGCCAATCAGCCCATTTACGAGGTGACGATGGTGGTGAAAGAGATGGGGCAGGATTTCGATACATTGGGTTTCTGCACAGCCCTGCATATTGACAGAGAGGCATTTGAGGTGCATATGCGGGATATGACAGACCGCCGTAAGAATCGCGGGTATTCCCGATTCACGCCGCAGGTATTCATGGAACAACTGGACAAGGAAGAGGTGGCTCAACTGCAGCAAGAGCAATATAAATATGCTGGTGTGAGTATCCGCTGCCGTACGCTACGCGACTACACCTACCCGATTGCGTCACACGTATTGGGAAGTGTGGGCGAAGTGAATCAAAACGACCTTGAACGTGACAGGTATTATGCTGTTGGCGACTACGCAGGACGCGATGGAATCGAGCGAACCTACGAAAAACAATTGCGCGGAGAAAAGGGAGTGGAGGTGCTGATGCGCGACTCACGAGGGAGGATACAAGGACCATATAAGGAGGGTCGTCTGGACCGTGAAGCAAAAGCAGGCACCGATTTGTACCTCAGCATTGACCGCAAAGCACAACAGTTGGCAGAGGAATTGCTGTGTGGCAAAGTGGGGAGCGTGGTTGCCATTGAGCCAAAGACAGGGGAAATCCTTGTGATGGCAAGTGCGCCCAACTGGAATCCCGGCACTTTGGTGGGCAAAGAGCGTTCAGCCAATTACCAGCAATTGGCATCTGACCCGAACAAACCATTGATAAACCGTGCGACACAGGCGCAGTATTCACCAGGGTCGACGTTCAAGACTTTGCAGGCATTAGTGGGATTGCAAGAGAAAGCCATCACCCCACGGACACTGTATCCGTGCAACGGAAAGCAATCATCGCCTATCAAGTGTACACACAGCCATGGCAATCTTGTGGATTTGGAAGAGGGCATTGAGCAGAGTTGCAATCCGTACTTCTGGGCGATGTTCCGTGACCTACTGCAACGTGACGGATATGCCGATGGAAACGTGCTTTTTAAGCAAAACTACACCACTTGGCGCGATGATATTCTGAGTTTCGGATTAGGGCAGCGGTTCGAGGATACCGATGTCAGTGAGCAGGCTGCAGGATATGTACCCACCGTGGAACTATACAATAAAATATACGGTTCCAAGGGGTGGAAAGCTATAACCATTCGCTCTTTGGCTATCGGGCAGGGAGAGATATTGGTGACGCCCCTGCAACTCGCCAATCAAGCGGCAGCCATAGCCAATAAAGGGTACTATATCACCCCTCATTTGAATAGAAACGACTCGATGAAATCGCACATACATAGCACTTCGGTGGATTCTGCATACTTCGATGTGGTGCAGACAGGTATGGCGCGCGTAATGAGCAACGGTACAGGCAGGTGGTACAATGTGGAGAACCTGCAGATGTGTGGCAAAACGGGAACTGTAGAGAATGTGCATGGCAAGGATCATGCCCTGTTCATCGGCTTTGCGCCAAAGGATGACCCGAAGATTGCCATTGCCGTGGCAGTGGAGAATGCGGGCTTCGGTGCCACATGGGCATGCCCTATCGGGAGTCTCATTATGGAGCAGTATTTGACCTATGAAATCAAGCGAAAGTCCTTGTATGAACGCATTGCAAATGCCAATTTGATAGACACACATGAGTAAGAATCGTAGTATCATATCGGGCATTGACTGGTGGACAATACTATTGTTCCTCGTGATTGCGCTATTTGGTTGGATGAATATCTACGGTGCAGGCTATTCATTTGACCAAACAAGCATTTGGGACTTCTCCAACCGCGCCGGTAAACAACTGGTGTGGCTAGCAACGGCATTGGTATTGGGCGTGGCGATAATGATGATAGACGAGAAGACATACGATGTACTCGCCTATATCTTATATGGCGTGATGCTTATCTTGTTGATAATCACTCCCGTACTGGCACATGATGTGAAAGGTTCTTACTCATGGATTACACTCGGTCCCATCAGTTTGCAACCTGCCGAATTTGCAAAATGTGTCACAGCATTGGCAGTGGCAAAATACATGGGACGCTATGAGTACCGATTGCGAGATTGGCGTGATTTAATCGTGCCTTTGGCTCTAATAGGGGTGCCTATGGTGATTATCATGGTGGCACAACGAGAAACAGGTTCGGCGTTGGTTTTTCTCTCTTTTCTGTTGGTTTTCTACCGGCAAGGCATGTCGGGGTACGTACTGCTGTTCGGGATTGTGAGCGTGGTATTGTTCCTGATAGTGATATACTTTGGCGGTACACCACTGCCATTAGGCGCAGGCAATGTGGGCAGTTTGGTGAGCACATTGCTGATAGAAACCATTGTGTTGGGACTTCTATTTGTAAAGGAAAAGAACATCAGAGCCGCCATCTTTGTAGCCGGAGGCATAGCACTCATATATGGAATAAGCACATTCCTCTGCATTTGGTTTCCGATAGACTTTAAGTGGGTGGGAATCATCAGTTTAGCCTATACGGCCGGATACTTGATAGTGGTCGCAGTAGTAACTCGGCGCAACAAATTATGGTGGCTAATCGGGTTCACATTGGTGGAGTTGGCACTCTGTCAAGGTTGCGACTTTGCTTTTCAGAAGATTTTGCAGCCCCACCAACGCATTCGTATTGAGGTATTGCTTGGCATGAAGGATGACCCTACAGGTGCAGGCTATAATGTAAATCAATCGCTTATCGCGATTGGGTCCGGGCAGTTCGGAGGAAAAGGTTACCTGCAAGGCACTCAAACCAAACTGCGTTTTGTGCCTGAGCAAGACACAGATTTTATCTTCTGTACAGTGGGCGAAGAATGGGGATTTGTTGGTTCTGCGGGATTACTATTGCTCTACTTGGCATTGATACTCAGAATCATCCATCTTGCTGAAAGACAACGAGATAAGTTCAGTATGCTATACGCTTATGCGGTGGCAAGTATCCTGACCTTTCACGTAACCATCAACATTGGCATGGTCTTGGGACTATTGCCCGTGATAGGTATTCCCCTACCCTTTTTCAGTTACGGCGGCTCGTCTCTGTGGGGTTTCACCATCTTGTTGGCTATTCTGCTGCGCTTAGATGCAGCGCGCGTAAATAAACTGCAATAGACATGGCAGAACACAACACCATCGGGCAGCAAGGCGAGAAGATAGCCGCTGAAATCATGCGTAAGAAGGGCTTCCGTGTGGTAGAAACCAATTGGCGTTTTGGTCATTTGGAGATGGATATCATTGCTACCAACAAGAAAGAGATTGCCTTTGTAGAGGTAAAGACCCGCACCTCCACTTTTGGCAACAAACGCCCTGAAGAGTATGTGGACTTGACAAAAAAGAAACGTATGACAGCGGCTGCCAATGCGTATATCAAAATGAATGGCATAGAACTTGCACCACGTTTTGATGTGATAGGTATTCTGCTAAATGCCGACACACATGAGGTGGAGAGCGTGAACCATATCGAAGACGCTTTTCAGCCTCCTATGCGGACAATCGGACGGAATAGTTTCAATGGTCAAAACCGTTGGCACCACAGAAGAAATGTGATTCGATAAACATATAACAGATTGATTATATGGAGTTTGTATATGACATCATCGTTGTAGGAGCAGGACATGCAGGTTGTGAAGCCGCCAGTGCCGCTGCGCGCATGGGCAGCAAGACGCTGCTCATCACAATGGATATGAACAAGATTGGGCAGATGAGTTGCAATCCTGCCGTTGGCGGAATAGCCAAAGGTCAGATAGTCCGAGAAATAGACGCATTAGGAGGACAGATGGGCATCATCACGGACAAGAGTGCCATACAATTCCGCATGCTGAACCGCAGCAAGGGACCCGCTATGTGGAGCCCGCGTAGTCAGAGCGACAGAAAACGCTTTATTGAGGAATGGGTTGAGCGGCTGACCGGCACAGACAACCTACAGATATGGCAGGATGTTGTAACAGAACTCGTTATAAATAAAGATACCGTCTGCGGAGTAAAGACCGCACTCGGCATTGAGATGAGTACAAAGGCGGTAATACTGACCAACGGCACCTTCCTCAATGGTCTGCTGCATTTCGGCAAAGCGCAGATTGCAGGCGGGCGCATATCAGAACCTGCCAGTTACGGGCTTACTGAACAACTGCGTCAATTGGGTTTCACCACTGCCCGCATGAAGACAGGCACCCCTGCCCGTATCGACAAACGCAGCATCAACTTCAGCGAAATGGTAGAGCAAGTGGGCGACAACGGCGGACACCACTTCTCGTATTTGGACAACGTACAGAGGCAACTGAAGCAGATGAGTTGCTGGATTACTTACACCAATCCGACCACACACGAGGCACTGCGCAGCGGGCTGAAAGACTCCCCATTATACAACGGACAAATCAAAAGTATCGGTCCGCGTTATTGCCCCAGCATCGAGACCAAGATTGTCACTTTCGCCGACAAGGATGCCCACCAGATATTCTTAGAGCCCGAGGGAGTGGACTCCAATGAGTATTACGTAAACGGCTTTTCCTCATCCCTTCCATGGCAAGTCCAATGGGCTGCACTGCGCACTATCAAAGGTCTGGAGAATGTGGTCATGTACCGCCCTGGGTATGCCATTGAGTATAACTTCTTCGACCCCACCCAACTCAAGCACACATTGGAGACCAAGTTGATAAAGAACCTCCTTTTCGCAGGGCAAATCAACGGAACAACAGGTTACGAAGAGGCGGCAGGTCAAGGCATCGTAGCAGGTATCAATGCCCACCAGAACGTAACAGGCGGCACACCATTCACTATGGGCAGAGACGAGAGTTACATCGGCGTACTCATCGATGACCTTGTAAACAAAGGCGTAGATGAGCCCTATCGCATGTTCACATCACGCGCAGAATACCGCATTTTGCTCCGCCAAGACAATGCCGATACGCGGCTCACCGAACGCAGTTACCAATTAGGACTTGCCGACAGCGAGCGTATGCACCTCTTGCTGCAGAAGCAGGAAGCCGAGCAATTCCTCACCGAGATACTGCGCACCACCTCCATTCACGCCAAGGACATCAATGTCTTTCTCAACCGAATGGGCTACCCCGACCTGCAGCAGGGGTGCAAACTGGCAGACCTCATCGTGCGCCCCAACATCACCATTGCAGGATTGGCAGAGGTCGTACCCGAACTACAAGCCGCTATTAATAAGGTAACACGCGTGCGCGAGGAGGTAGTCGAGAGTACCGAAATCAACATCAAATACCAAGGCTACATTGAACGCGAGCGCATAGCAGCCAACAAACTGCAACGATTGGACAGCATCTGCATACCTAACAACTTCGACTACAACAAACTACAATCCCTCAGTACCGAGGCGCGACAAAAACTATCCAAAATACAACCCCATACCATCGGCGAAGCAAGTCGGATACCAGGCGTTAGTCCCAACGATATTAGCGTACTATTGGTCATGATGGGGCGATAAACAAACCGGTCTATAAATGTTCCACGTGAAACATTACTACTCGTTAGCATCAATAAATCAATCAGATAACTCACAAATACCAATATAAAAAAACTAATAACAAACTATATTATGACAGCAAAAGAAGTAATTGCAAGCATCCGAAATGTGCCCGACTTCCCTGTGAAGGGCATCATGTTCAAAGATCTCACCACCGTCTTCCAACGGCCGGATTGCCTGCGTTGGATGCGCGATGAGATTGTCAATCACTACCGCGACTGCGGCATCACCAAAGTAGTCGGCATCGAGTCTCGCGGATTCATCTTGGCACCTGCCGTTGCCATCGAACTGGGCGCAGGCTTCGTCCCCGTGCGCAAGCCTGGCAAACTGCCTTCGGACACCTACGAAGTAAGTTATGCCAAAGAGTATGGCGTGGACAAAATCCAAATGCACAAAGACGCACTCACTGCGGACGACATAGTACTCCTGCATGACGACCTGCTCGCCACGGGCGGCTCTATGGCGGCAGCCTTGGAGTTGGTACGCAAGTTCGGCGTCAAGAAGGTCTATATCAACTTTGTGGTAGAATTGACCGCATTAGACGGCAGAAAGAAGTTAGACTCCGACGTCGAAGTCAGCAGCCTGTTGATGTGTTAAGCCGCCATCACAGGCACTCTTGATGTGGACAATTATCGTCAATTTTGCTTGAATTAGACGAAGACGATGTGGACAAATTGCCTCAACCGGCCAACTTTCAGACAAACTTCATGACCCGTAACGACGAGCACATACGGCAGATACTCCAGCGCATACCCGAAAAGCCGGGCGTGTACCAATACCTCAACGAGGCAGGGGAGGTCATCTATGTGGGCAAGGCGAAGAACCTCCACCGCCGCGTGAGCAGTTACTTCCACAAAGAGCAGGACCGCTTCAAGACCAAACAACTCGTCAAGAACATCGCCGACATACGCTATGTCGTGGTGGACAGCGAGCAAGACGCTTTCTTACTCGAAAACAATCTCATCAAGAAATACCAACCCCACTACAACATCCTCCTCAAAGACGGCAAAAGTTACCCCAGCATCTGCATCACCAAGGAGGAGTTCCCCCGCATCTTCAAGACGCGCCATATCGTGAAGGGCGCCGGTGAATACTATGGTCCCTACAGTTTCGGCTACACGCTCGACCTCGTCATCGAGCTGATACACCGGCTCTACCCCATCCGCACCTGCAACACCTACATGACCAAGCGGGATGTGGACGAGGGCAAATACAAGGTCTGTCTCAAGTACCACCTCGGCACCTGTTGCGGTATCTGCGAAAACAAGATTGCCCCCGTCAAATACAGGCAATATGTGGACGCCGCACGTCAAATCATAAAAGGCGATGCCCACGAGATAAGCCGCCAGATGGAAGCGGAAATGATGGAGTTGTCTGCACAGATGCGCTACGAAGAAGCCGCTGAAATCAAGGAAAAGTACGACCTCCTCGAGCATTTCAAGAGCAAAACCGTCATCACCAACTCCACCGCGGGCGACGTGGATGTCTTCGGCTACGATGAAATGGGGCAAAACGTCTATATCTCTATGCTGCACGTCCACAAGGGCAGCATCGTCCAGGGGCAGACCATCGAGTACAAAAAGCAGTTGGACGAGCCACGCGAGGAGATACTCGCCCTCGGCATCTGGGAACTGCGCGAGCAGTTGGGCAGCACCACCAAAGAGGTCATCGTGCCGTTCATTCCTGACATAACTGACGAAAACCTCCACATCAACATCGCCCTCGGCGGCGACAAAAAGAAGTTGCTCGACCTCGCCATGCAGAATGTCCGTCAGTACAAGCAAGACCGCCTCAAGCAAGACGACAAACTCAACCCCGACCAGCGTGCCGTGCGCATCCTCACTTCCCTCCAGCAACTCCTCGGGCTCCCCACCCTACCCTTGTGGATTGACAGTTTCGACAACTCCAACATCCAGGGCACCGACGCCGTCGCGGGCTGCGTCGTCTTCCGAAAGGCGCGCCCCTGCAAAAGCGACTACAAGCGTTTCGAAATCAAGACCGTCCTCGGTGCCGACGACTACGCCAGCATGCGCGAGGTGGTGCGTCGTCGCTACGCACGTCTGGTCGAAGAGGGCAGTCCTCTACCCGACCTCATCATCGCCGACGGAGGCATCGGGCAGATGCACGCCATACGTGAGGCGGTCGAAGACCAACTCGGGCTTCACATCCCCATCGCCGGACTCAAAAAGGACGACAAGCACCGCACCAATATCCTGCTCTACGGCTTCCCCCCAAAGGAGTTCGGCATGAAGGTCACCGACGAACTCTTCCGCCTCATGGTCGAGATACAGGACGAGGTGCACCGGTTTGCCATCACCTACCACAAAAAACGCCGCAGCAAGTCGCAAACGCGCAGCGAACTTGATGATATTCAAGGAGTTGGACCTGTCACCAAACAAAAGATACTACGCCAATACGGCAGTGTAGCCCGCGCTAAAGCAGCCGAATTGGACGACCTGCGCAAAACGCTCGGAACTCACACTGGTTCAATAGTTTACGAACATTTTCACGGCAAAATATCGCGCTGAGAATCGAATATTTTCTACCATCATGTGCAACTATACAATAAATTTGACCCCTAATGGCGAGTTAATGCTCACCAACAACTGCGGGCAGTCCGTGCCTGCCACCGACATACTCCGCCAATGTTCCACGCGCCGCGTCTTCGCTTTCTGCGGCAAGATGGGTGTGGGCAAGACGACCTTCATCCGGCAACTCTGCGCGGAACTCGGCACCGACGACATCGTCAACAGCCCCACCTTCGCCTTGGTCAATGTTTACGATGTGCAGGGCGACGTGCCGCAGGTCTATCATTTCGACTGCTACCGCCTCAAGGACATCCGCGAAGCCATGGACTTCGGCGCGGAGGACTACCTCTATTCGGGCAACTACTGTTTCATCGAGTGGCCGGAGATGATTGAGCCCCTCCTGCCCGACGACACCGTCTGGGTACACATTGAAGAAAAAGCAGACGGAAACCGGCTCCTGAGTATAAAAGACTAACTCTTTTTTGCACACTCCACTTGCGAAAATGTAGAAAAATTTGTCGTTTTCGGATTTTCGTTGTACCTTTGTGGATTGATTTAACAGTTTGAACAAAAAAGATTGACTATGATGACAATTGACAAGTACAATTTCGCCGGTAAGAAGGCGATTGTCCGTGTGGATTTCAATGTTCCACTCGATGAAAACGGTAATATCACCGATGATACCCGTATCCGTGGCGCACTGCCTACGCTGAAACATATTCTGGAGCAAGGCGGGGCATTGATAATCATGTCGCACATGGGTAAGCCGAAAGGCAAAGTGGCGGCTAAATACAGCCTCAAGCAGATTGTAGATGCAGTGAGCAAAGCACTGGGCGTGCCCGTACAGTTTGCACCGGATTGCGCCAACGCCAAGGCACAGGCAGACGCTCTGAAGCCCGGCGAAGTGCTGATGCTTGAGAATCTGCGTTTCTACGCTGAGGAAGAGGGTAAGCCGGTGGATATTGACAAAGAGGACCCCGCTTACGATGATGCCAAGAAGGCTATGAAAGCCAAACAGAAAGAGTTTGCCAAGACGCTGGCAAGTTATGCAGACTGCTATGTGAACGACGCTTTCGGCACAGCGCACCGCAAGCACGCTTCGACCGCTGTGATTGCCGATTATTTCGACGCTGACAACAAGATGCTGGGCTATCTGATGGAGAAAGAGGTGCAGGCAGTGGACAATATCCTGTCGAACATCAAACACCCGTTCACCGCTATCATGGGCGGCTCGAAGGTATCGACAAAGATTGGTATCATTGAAAACCTGATGAACAAAGTGGACAACCTAATCCTCTGCGGCGGAATGACTTACACCTTCGCCAAAGCACAAGGCGGGAAGATTGGCAACTCCATCTGCGAGGACGACAAACTAGATTTGGCACTTGACATCATCGCTCAGGCAAAGGCCAAGGGCGTGAACCTTGTGCTTGGCACAGACTCTATCATTGCCGACAGTTTCTCCAACGACGCCCATACGCAAGTATGTCCGAGCAATGACATACCCGATGGTTGGGAGGGCATGGACGCCGGTCCGGAGAGCCGCAAAGCCTTCGCCAAGGCTATCGAGGGCGCAAAGACTATCCTCTGGAACGGTCCCGCAGGCGTATTCGAGTTCGACAACTTCACGGGCGGAAGCAAGGCTATTGCGGAGGCTATCGCCAAGGCAACCGATGAGGGTGCATACAGCCTGATTGGCGGCGGCGACAGCGTGGCATGCGTCAACAAGTTCGGTATGGCAGACCGTGTAAGTTACATCTCCACGGGTGGCGGTGCATTGCTTGAGGCTATCGAGGGCAAAGTGCTGCCGGGTGTGGCTGCCATCAAAGGCGAATAATCAAGTATTCAGGTGCATAGGGCATGGGGTTCTATGCACCTGAATTCATACAAGTATAGACATCTAATACTTAATAAATAAAATGGATATTGTAGGAAAAATCATTCAGGTTCTGCCGGAGCAGGGCGGCACAAGCAAGACGGGTAACCCGTGGAAATTGCAGGCGTATGTACTGGAAACTCAAGAGCAATACCCGCGTAAGGTGTGCTTCGAGTTGTTCGGCGAGGACAGAATCAAGAACAATCCGTGCAAGATTGACGACGTAGTGACGGTGTCTTTCGACATCGAGTCACGCGAGTTCAACGGGCGTTGGTACACCTCTATCCGCGCATGGCGGGTTCAACAGGGTGCTGTAGCCGTCACTCCCGCACAGCCTGCACAGGCAGCCCCCGCGGCTGCAGCAGCACAACCTGCACCGCAAGCCAACGTACAGAGTTTCGATGCGGCTGCCGGTGCTGACGAGAGCACAGACCTTCCGTTCTGATGAAGCGTCGTATCCGGCTGATTGTCATACTATTCCTTTTAGCGTCAGGCGGCATATTGTGCGCCTTTCGCTGGAAGGCTTGGTTCTCTAACCCACCCGAACCCGAATGGACGGGGGACACGATAGCCAACCATACGTTTCTCACCTTTGCCAATGACAGCGTCCTTGGGAGTTTGCAGCGGGACACATTGGCGTTTATTCTGTTGGGTGACGTGCACAACTCGCTGACGGACAGCGACTTCATCACTATTGCAGTACGACACCCGCGCATAGACTTCTATGCACAATTGGGCGACTTGTTTGAGCGCCCGTATTTCTATTACGAACAGGAAATGTATCACAGCCTCGCAGGGACGCGATTTGACTCGCTGCCCATGTTGGCTACACCCGGCAACCATGAGTACTGCAAAGGCGTGATAAAACGCCTTCCTGCGCATTGGAAAGAGGTGTTTCCCAATCCGATGAACGGTCCGCGGCGCTTCCGCGGTACGACATACTACGTGGATTTCCCGACGCTGCGCTTTGTGGTGATTGATACCGACGGTTTGCAACGCCTGTCGGACTACACACAGGTGAACTTCTGGGTGAAGAAGGTGCTGGAAGAGGCTGACGGGCGTTTCACAGTGGTGATGATGCACCACCCCGTGTATAGCAGTGCCAAAGGGCGGCAGAACCCGTTGGTCTGGCTGTTCTTCACGCGGGCTTTGCAGCGGGCGGACATAGTGTTTTCGGGACATGACCACAACTATGCACGACGCACCGTGCGACATACGGCAAGTTTCTTCCGTGACATCAATCCCACTATTTATATCGGTACCAACGCCTCTACAAAACGCTACCCCAACAAGGAGAGCCGCCATAACGAGTGTGTGTCATCGGGGCGCGGAGTGTACGAGTACATCACCGTGATGCCAGACACGCTCCATGTAGAGACCCGCTTTGTGAATACAGGAGAGATTTTGGACGAAGTAGGGGTAGCACACCAACATCTTTGATATTTTTCCCCTACCCCACCCCATGCAAATCTCCTCCAATGTAGGGGAAATCGTTATAGAATGGTTATAGGATAGTTATAGGATAGAGGGTACTTTCTACGGATTCAGTCAAAAACCTCCATTAGGACGTCTAACGATTTCGGAGAAGTAAAATCTTCAATATGCTCTTCGTAGTACGCGCATATCTCACGCAAATGCTGTTGTCGTTCTTTCCTGCCGCGAGGGGCTTCGAACCATATCGTGTGTTCGGTTTCGTCGATGCCGATACCCAAAAACATCGTATAGCCAATCAGAAATCTGAGGTGCAGATTCTCCACGTTTTCCGCTTCATCCAATTCATGCACCACATTGCCAAGCCACTGGAAAAGTTCTTGGTCCTGCATCGGGTGCCATAGTGTTTTGCTTAATATCTCTGCAATAAACATTGCCACACATTGGCGCCTGATGTCCATCGGAATACGTTGTGGAGTGTAGATAAGTGATGCAGAACCCAGCACTGCCATACCCTTTCCTGCAGGGCTTCCGTTGCGTCTGGAAGAAGTGATTTCCACAAGGGATAGCGGCGTGAGCATGCCTCTGTACTTGTTTCCATACACCATATATGCCATTCGCCCGCTCTCCGCAGTGTATGCTTGCAGCACACAAGCATTATCCTTGTACTTGCTAAGCGTCAATACTATGGCTTGCGTTTTGTCGTTCATCATTTGTGGCATTCTATAGGCGGCAATTAGTACCACCATTAAATGCACCACAAAGTTACTACAATTCAACAAATTTCACAAGCCTGAGCGTTATTTTTGATACCGAGCAATCGTAAGGACTGAACGGGAGTACCGTATTTCTCCCAATATGTCCGTGCGCCTTGTTCCAATTTATGCCGATATTCGGGATGTGATAAAATATACATAATCGCTTCGCACATCGCGTCCTGCGAGTTTTCTACATAGTGGATATGTTCTCCATGCACCAAGGGTTGTGGCAGGTCATTGTAGAGTGCCGTGGAGACAATACACTTCCCCATAGCCAGATATTCGCCTAATTTCCAACCATGACAATCCCAGAAGGCAGGTGTATTGAATACTATAGCCGACTTTTTCGTTTTTTCTATCCATTCCGTCATCGGAACCCCTTGTGTTGCCAAAACATCCTTGAAAGTATCCTTGGAAGAGGTGTCGTCGCCCAATAATCCTCCCTCAAAGCACAAATCGGGTATGGAACGGCAGGCTCTGATGAAGCGTGCGCGACGCAGGTTTACTCCCTCATCGTTATGATTATCCGCACTGTTGTACCATAGTGTGCTCAAGAAGAAAATGGATTTGTCCTCGCTTTCCACGGGTGCCGTATAGACGGCATAAGGGCAGCGGTTTTTATAGGTCTTGTAATACCTGCCGAAGAAGTGTTTGATATTCTTCCATTTGTTGACCTCGTGGCGATTGAGGTACTTGTTCCACTCCGTGCGTGCCAAGACGGATTTGGGGGCTTTGCAGAAGTTGGATAATGCCAACTGCATGGTCGGCATAAAATCCATAGCACGGATGCCGAAAGACGGCACTAAAGATACTAATTTCGGGTATTGGCTGCGGGGATATTGCGTATAATTGGCGTTCACACTGCCATATATATCACACCAATCATAATCGGCTTGCTGGATATGACAGGTGTCGTTGGTGTGGATAAAATACTTGGTTGTTACGGTGCCATCTCTAATGATAAAACGCATATTCCACCCTGGTTCTCCTAATTCACGAAACGGCGATAAGGAAAACAAAACATTTTCATTACCAAGTAGTTGCTGTAGTCCGTAGATGTAAAACGAACCGTATAAATAACTGATTCGAGGGTCAATGATTGCTTTTCCGGAAGCAGAGTGCACGAGCATAATTACCTTTTTGCAAGTGGAGGTAACCGGCTCCTAATCACCCGTTGATAAATAAGAAAGCGTGGAACCTTATTCTGCTTATTCTCAGTCTCGAGGTTCCGGAAATGACCCTATATACAAGAACAAACAATAACGCCCACGCCGATATGCATTGACACACCGAATGGGTGTAGGTAAATACACATCAGAGGGCATTCATTGCCATCTTGTCTTGGGTATAATGAAATTTTCCGGATTTCGAGACTCCAAAACAAGCGTCAATAAACGCCTTATATTATTTTAGTACGGTCAACAATCAATACACAAATGCTTACCGCACCGCAAAGTTACGATATTATTTTGAAATATGCAAAGATTATTTACCCTAAGCGGTTTGCGCTATCTGCATATTTGCAGGACAATGGGCAGGTGGTCGGAGTAGGCGTCTTGGTAGTGGTAGCCGTTGAAAGTGCGGCGGGGTTTGGTGCCGAGGTACTTTTCGTCCGGTTCGAGGAGCCAGGAAGGTGCGAAAACATACGTGGAAACACGCGCTTGGAGGGCTTCGGAGATGTAAAACTGGTCGAGAAAGGTCCAGATGCCATTGTATTTGTGCGTGCCACAGGTGCCAAATGGTGTCTCGTCGGCAAGTGGGAGCATGAGGTTGGTCATGCGGGGGAGGTCGTTGGCGGGAGCGGAGTTCATGTCGCCCATGACGATGACGTTGGCAGAAGGAGAGGTGGTGAGAACGGAGTCGATACGGGATTGGAGGACGGACTTGGCGATAGCGCGTTTCCATGCCGTCTCGGAAGTGCCGCCCAACTGAGAGGGGAGGTGGCAGACAAAGAGGTGGAGAGTATCGAAAGTGGTAGGGGTGGCAACAAGAGCCGTATCAGAAAGGGGTTGAGTATGGTAAGTATTCGTATCAGCAGTATGCGGGGTATGATGAACACCCGTATCGGAGAGGTTGGGTGTGGGGACGTGGGGCGTGTTGGAAGGGAGAGATGAGGAATTGGAAAGGATGATGCCTTGGACGTAGAGGATGTCGCGGGTGGGGGCGGAAGGTATAGGCACGGGGATGGGTTCGCTGTGGAGAAGGTGGAAGCGGGTAGAGTCATACAACAAGGCGACATCTATGCCGCGTTCGTCGGGGCTCTCGTAATGGATGTACCGATAATGGTAACGGCGTAAGCACCAACACAAAGAACGCAGGCAACGGGCATTCTCCACCTCACAGAGACCGACCAGAACAGGGGCATGGGGAAGGCTTGTGTGCTTGGTATCGGTTATCGTGGAAGAGGTGGCGAGTGCGATATCCGCATCGTACCAGCCGCCGATGGCGGTGAGGACCTGCGCAATACGCTCCACCTTGGCCTGGTAACGGCGATAGGTCCAGTGGTGAGTGCCTTCGGGGGTGTAGTCGAGGTCGCTCTTGAGGGTGTCGTGGCGGTTGTCGAAAAGGTTCTCCACGTTGTAGGAGACGATACGGAGTGTGTCGGGGGAGCCGTGCAACACACTACTCCACCCGATTAAAACACACAATATAAGCCACTTACAACATTTCATCCGTGTAAATTTGGGGCTCCGTTCAAGCCGTATAAAACAATGAACGTTCTCCGTTAATTGCCGTTAATTAATCGTTAATTTTCTCCATTAATGCCCATTAAAGAGCCATTAAAAATCAAGGAACATGTAATTACCGTGTAATTAACCACGAATTTATTTTCCCACTAAAGCCGTATAAAACAACGAATATTCTCCGTTAATCACCGTTAATTAACCATTAATTCATTGATAAACATATAATTGCCATGTCATTAGCCATTAATTTAGGGGTCATTGAAGCATCGTGATGGCGCGGTGGAGGGATTGGGTGAGGGTGTCGATGTCGTCGCGGGTGTTGTACATGGCTACCGAGGCGCGGAGCGTACCCGGGACACCGAGATACTCAATAAGCGGTTCGGCACAATGATGACCCGTGCGCACGGCAACTCCTTGATGGTCAAGCAGTACACCTACATCAAAAGGATGGATGAGTTGTCCGTCCGAGCGGAAGACATTGAACGATACGGCACCCGCCTTGGGGAGTCCCTTGGCGTAGATGTGTACGTGGTCGATGGTGCTGAGTTGCTGTTCGAGATAGTTGGTAAGGTCCGCCTCATGGGCTTCGATAGCCTGCAAGCCCACGTTCTGAACGTATCGGATAGCCTGTCCGAAGGCATAACTGCCGATAAAATTGGGTGTGCCCGCCTCAAACTTGTAGGGAAGGACATTGTAGGTGGTGTGGTCGAAACGGACATGGTCAATCATCTCTCCCCCACCCTGCGCGGGCGGTAACTGGTTGAGCCACTGCTCTTTACCATAGAGGATACCCAAGCCCGTGGGTCCGTACATCTTGTGGGCACTGCAGGCGAGGAAGTCGCAATCGAGTGCGCGGACATCAATAGGCAGGTGCGGGACGGATTGGGCTCCGTCGAGGCAGACCGGCACACCCGCCGCGTGGGCGATGCGGATAATCTCCTGAACGGGATTGATAATGCCGAGTACGTTGCTGACATGGGCGACGGAGACGAGGCGCGTGCGGTCGGTGAGGAGGTTCTTGAAGGCATCAATGTCCAGCGAGAGGTCGTTGCGAAGAGGAATAACGCGCAACGTGGCGTGCTTGCGTTCGCAGAGCATCTGCCACGGGACGATATTGGAATGGTGCTCGAGGTGGCTGACGATGATTTCGTCGCCCTCGTGAATGAACGCCTCACCGAAACTGAATGCCAACATATTAAGGCTGTCGGTGGTGCCTTTGGTGAAGATAATCTCCTTGGCCGAGGCTGCGCCAAGGAAGTCAGCGACCTGCTGGCGGGCGTCCTCGTGGTGCTGCGTAGCGACCTGACTGAGATGATGTACCCCGCGGTGGACATTGGCATTCCAACGGGTGTATGCCTCGTGGATGGCGTCCAGCACAAGGCGGGGCTTCTGGGTGGTGGCGGCGTTGTCCAAATACACCAAAGGACGGTTGTTGACACGCTCGCCAAGTATCGGGAAATCTTCTCTATTCATATTCTCTATTCTCCGTTAATTGCCGTGTAATTAATCGTTAATTTTCTCCATTAAAGACCATTAAAAAGAAATGAACATGTAATTACCATGTAAGTGACCATTAATTTTCTGCGTGGGGTGATGTTTATAAATTATAATATATCATTGCATTTGGGTGGGGTATCCGTTGCCTATCCCTTGCGTATGGGTTGCGTATCCCTTGCTGTTTGAAGCGGTTAATAAACGATAACATATCGATGGCGTACTTCGGAGATTACGAGGGATTAGGGTTTGTAGTAACTGTTTTCGAGGATGAGTTGGGCATCGGGTTCGGACATGAGTTGCGGAATGGTAACGTCCTCATTATGACGCATATAACTATCCACAATACGCCAACCGACCCACGTGCCGAGGCGGCCCGGGGAATCCTGACTGATTTCGGCTGTGAAGGGTCCGTCGTTGAGGTAGGAAGTCCGGACCGAGGACTCCGTTTTGAAGAGGTCGCGCTTGTCCATCATGCGGTTCCAGATGGCGCGCTCGTAGGTGATGCACCAGTCCCATTGGGCGGGGGTGTAGCCGATAATCTCGTATTCGGGCTCGTCGGGCAGCAGTTGGCTGAGGAGCCACATCTGTTTGCCGCGGTAGATGATGTTCTCGAGAAGGCGGTTGTAGCGGCTGGTGTAGGGGGTGTTCTGCGCGATGAACATGCTGAGGACATCAGCGGGAATGCACTCGGGGCGCATAGTCTGCTTCTGGTAGTCGTACACGACCTGATTGTAGTAGGGGTAGTCGCTGCCGAGGTACATGTCAATGCCCACGCCAATGAGGTCGTCGTAGTAGAAAACGGACGAGTTGAAGCCCGAGACGAACAGATAGACTGTGGGGACAGACAAGGCAGGATATAGGTAGTGCATACGCGTAAAGCCCTGATTGAGTTCGGTTTGCAGGCGACTGAGGTCGGAGAAACGCTCTTCAGCCAGTTGGTTGGTCTGTTGGAAACCCATGGTGGTGTCGGTGAGGAAACGGGGCAGTTCGGCGCAGAGATAGGCGGTGTCGATGCTGCTGATACCGAGGACTCCCTCTACGAAAAGCGGCATAAACTCCTCATAATCAGCGTACAGACGGCGGACATCCTGCGTGATGCTGTCAGGGCGTACGCTGAGGAGGGCACTGTCGAAACGAATGACTGGCACGGAGACAGGCTCAAGGTCGCGGGGGAAGTAGTCCTGCCCGCGGTGGCAGCCTGCGAGGGTGCAGCATAAAAGGCTGAGAATCAGCCAGAAGTGATTACATCTTTCCATCTTTGATTTCTAATACGCGGTCGCTGATTTCGGCAAGTTCCTTGTCGTGGGTGACGATGACGATGGTCTGTCCGTACTGCTCGCGCATGTGCAGGAGCAGGCGGTGGAGTTCGCGTTTGTTGGTTTCGTCGAGGCTGCCGCTGGGTTCATCGGCGAGAATGACATCGGGAGACATCATCATCGCCCGCGCTGCCGCCACACGCTGCTTCTCGCCGCCCGAGAGTTGGGCAGGCTTGTGGGTGAGACGGTCCTGCATGCCAAGGTCGGTGAGGAGTTGCGTGGCACGTGCTTGCGCCTCACGGTAGTCGGTACGGGCAATGAGTGCGGGCATCATGACGTTCTCAAGGGTGTTGAACTCGGGCAGGAGTTGGTGGAACTGAAAGATAAAGCCGATGTGCCTATTGCGGAACTCGGCTAAGGCTTTATCTTTGAGCATCAGCACGTTAACGCCGTTGATGAGCACGGTACCGCTGTCCGGTCGGTCGAGCGTCCCTATGATTTGGAGCAGGGTGGTCTTGCCCGCGCCGCTCTTGCCGATGATGCTGACTATCTCGCCCTTTCGGACGGAGAGGTTGACGCCTTTGAGCACCTCGAGGGTGCCGAAGGACTTGTGTATGTCGGAGACTTGAATCATGCTGGGTTAGTTTTTGTCGTAGGCGTAGTTGATGATGCGCACCGCCGTCTCGATGATGTCGTCGCGGTCGGTGGAGGTGAGGGTGATGTTGCCGTCGGGCTGGATACCGGGTTCAATACTCTGATTATCACGGTCGTACATGCGGACACTGGAGAATCGGAGAAGCCAGCCGTTGGGCAGTTCATAACTAAGTGGCATTCCGCCACCGCCTCCGCTTAAGCCGCCGAGAATCAGGCTGTTATCCGCGTAACGCATGATGCTGACAAAGAAATTGGCTGCGGAATAGGTGTGGCGGTTGCAGAGTACGATGACGGGACGGAGCCAGTAGCCTTTGGCGTCCTCAAGACGCATGGGTTGCACCTCCGAGAAGTCGTCGTGCGCTTTGCCCGACTTGTGCTGCCAATAGCCCACGACGGTGTCGCGCGAGAAGAACGGAGCCGCCAGTTTGTAGGCGTTGTTAAGGTCGCCACCGCCGTTGTTTCGGACATCGAGGACGATGCCACGGCAGTCACGGAAGTGGTTGAGGACTGCGATGAGGTTGGCATCGGAGAAGCCGCTGGAGAACGAACCGTAATAGATATAGCCTATGGTGTCGCCGTGAATGCGTTGGTAGGAGATGCCGCCGGCACGGTGATAATCAGTAAGATAGACGCGTGTGAGAAGGTCAGCGTCAAAGTTGGAGGGGTAGCCGGTGTACCAATCGGTGCAGGAAGAGACGTCGAAGAACGAGTAGAGGTTGACGTGCCCGTCGCGGAGGAGGTTGACGACCTCTGCCATCTGGTTGAAATAGAGGTAGTTGTCGTCCCAGTTGGTGATGCGCATGGTATCGAAACGGGGTCGGTAAACATCGTGGACGGAGTCCCAGTCGATACCCTTTTCGTCGAGGAAACAGTATTTCTCGTCGATGATACGCCACAGGGCTTCGAAGTTGCCGAGCGGCGTATTGTCGTCCGCAGCCTCAAAAGGATGTGTGCAACCTACCGTGAGAAGGAGCAACAGGGTGAGTATCAGGTATTTGTTTACATGTTCCATGCCGTAAGACTCTTTGCGGGATTGATGCGATAATGCCAGATACAGCCCACGACAGCACTGACCTGTTCGCGGGAAAACATCATGCCACGCTCGCCGTACTCCACGTACTCGTGTGCGACGCCCACGCGCCATGTGGAGCGGTGGAACTGCATATCCATTGTGAGTTCGTGACGGAGTGTGCGATGGTTGGTGAGGGTAGTGCAACGGACACGTCCCGGTACGTCTTCGGCGAGTTCATAGTAAGACTGCCAGTAGTCGGGCAGAAAATCCACGCCGACCACGTTTGCGCGCACGAGATAGCGCAGGCGATAGGAGGTGGTGCGTGCACGGAAAGTCCACGCGATGCCGCCCATAGCACACAAATCCAACGCCACGTCCATGGAAAAGGGCTTGTTGACACTACTGCCGTGCATCTTGCCGAGCCAGTCGAAATCAAGGTACGGTCCGAGGAGGAGTTCGATACCCGTGCGGCGGAAGCACCAACTATAGTAGGCACCCCACCCGCCCGAGACGCCGAGGGAGTAGATGAGGTTGGTGTGCGCGCTGCTGTAGGTCCAGCCGAACTGCGCGTCGAAGCGTCCGAGGTGGTGCCAAGCACCTCGGAGAGGTTGCCACCACTCGTTGCCGATGCCCACCCGTTGCCCTGAATAGAGTAGGGGAGAGAGGTATTGGTCCTGCTGCCAAAGTCCGCCATAAGACACATGGAGCACATTCTCGTGCTCCACATTTTGTGCCGCAGCCATACTTGCGAGTATTGCAAAGGCAACTATCCAAACGGCTTTCTTCAGGCGCATACAGCCAACTATGTTGATATTGTTAAATTGCCGACAAAGTTACAACTTTTTGTGCAAATGCGCAAATCTTTGTGTGATGATACAGGGGAGAGCATATTTCACTGATAAACAGAGAGAAAAATAATGTGATGGGTTGTGCAATTCAAAAAGATATTGTATCTTTGTATGCCATTAAACTGGAAAAATGTATGAAAGAGACAACGCAGAAAAACAGGAAAACATTGGTGCTGACCGGCGGTTCGTCGGGAATAGGCTTGGCTACCGTCCAACTATTCAACCGGGAAGGATGGCAGGTGTTTGAACTGAGCCGCCACGGTGTGAGTCACGACGGTATCACACATATCCATTGCGATGTGACCGACGAAGGCTCTGTGCGTCAGGCAATTGGCGAAGTCCGCGCGAAAAGCGACCACATAGACGTAGTGATAAGCAATGCAGGGTTCGGCATATCCGGTCCTATAGAGTTCACCACCACAGGAGAGGCTCGCCGTCAGTTTGACGTGAACTTCTTCGGTGCCTTTCATCTGGTAAAAGCAGTGTTGCCGATTCTGCGCGCCCAAGGATACGGACGCGTTGTGTTTACCTCTTCCGTGGCTGCGGTGTTGAGTATCCCCTATCAGTCGTTCTACAGCGCAAGCAAATCAGCACTAAATGCGATGGCATTGGCACTTGCCAACGAGGTGCGTCCGTTTGGTATCACAGTGTCTGTGCTGATGCCGGGCGACGTGGCGACGGGCTTTACAGACGCCCGTCAGAAGGGCATTGCAGGGCAGGAGGTGTACAAAAATATGCAATCAGCGGTGGCGTCCATGGAGAAAGACGAGCGTGGCGGAATGACTCCGGAACACATGGCACGCGACTTGTACCGCATAGCCACCCGCCGCAGAGTAAAACCGCTATATGCAGGCGGGGCATTGTACAGTTTCTTCTGTTTCCTGAACAGGATATTGCCGAAAAAATTAGTGAACTTAATCGTCGGCAAACTCTATTCTTGAGCGGGCTGCGCTTGCAAGTGGTGCAAAACTGCCTTGACGGCCTGTTCGTTGACGCGGTGCCCGAACTTAGGCGACCACAATATTTCCCATCCGAGTTGCGAAAGGAGTGCGGCATTGCGCTTGGTGATTTCCTTGCCCACTAACTCATCGTCCGTGGAAAAGAGGGCGATATTTCGAGAACCTGAAAGTATTTGGTGCTCATCGCGAAAGGTGATGAAGCGTCTAATCATCTGTTCATCAATGATATACTCCGTTTCTCCATTCTCACGTTCCTGCAAATACGGGTGCTTGCCATAGCCGAGTTTGCGGAGGACATGCTCTATCTCAATAGTGGGGTTGACGGCAATTTTCGTAGCATCGGGGGCATTGACATAGAGTGTGAGCATACCACCCATGGATGTGCCTGCCACAAGAGCAGGGTGGAAAGCGTCAGACCATTGGTTGAGAATATCCAAGGACTCGTAAGGGTCGTGGGTGATTTCGGGGGAGAGCCACTCGTATTGGTCGAAGTACCGCCCGAAAGAAGACTTAGTGCCCGATTTGGCACTTGAACCCAAACCGTGAATATAGAGCGCATAAGGCTTCTGCTCAGGCTCTTGCCAAATATAAGGTGTATGTTGATTGTTGCGTGACATAGAAATGATTACACATTTGTATCCGTAAAACTATAGTATCTTATGCTCGAAGTACCGATGAAGTTCCGATGAAGTTCCGATGAAGTACCGATGGAGACAGCCGGCGAACACGAGGCAAAAGTGAGGGTTAACGGCGAAAAGAAAAGTATTTCTGCCCAAAGAAACTGACGATGACAGTAATGACGGTGACAATCATCTTGGACGGGGTGGGGTAGAGTCCTGCACCATCGACGAGCAGTTTGAGACCGAAATAGTTGATAGCCAAGTTGATAAGCACGATGATGATGTATCGCCCCAGTTGGCGTGCACCGTGGAGAGTGGATTGGGTGAAGGTGACATATTTGTTGAGCCAAAAACCCGTCAGGAGCGTAATGGGAAAAACAATGCAAAGTGCCATGATGTGGGGCGTGATGCATATCTCGGACAGCCCGAAAAGGTGCCAATGAAGGGGAATATAGACCAAATCGTGCCCCACCACGAAATTGTACATCAAAAAGTACAACACCCAGTCTAACAACATGTTACCACCACCGCAGGCGGCATAGCGAAAGAGTTGTTCGGGGATATATCGGCTGAAAGGTCGGTAGAAAAAATCAATGATTTCAGTGATTAGTTGCGATAGTTTTTGCATTTTTGAAATAAAAGCAGTAATTTTGCAGTCGAAATCGAAAGCAGCCGCAAAGGTACGACAAAATAGCGGAACACGCAAATTTTTGTGGTAGGCGTTTGCGGGTTTCCGATAGTAATCAAGCAATTGTTTTATGGACGACCATCATCAAGAGAATGCAGCAAGTACGCCCCAAGAAATTTCTGGGTCAGCACTTCTTGACGGACCTGAGTGTCGCCCAACGGATTGCTGAGACCATTTCCGCCGGTCGTGTCCTCGAGATAGGACCCGGCATGGGTGTTTTAACCCAGTATCTCCTTAAAAACAAAGACATTGACCTCACGGCGATAGAACTCGACCGCGAGAGTGTGGCGTATCTGAAAGAATGGTACCCCGAACTGCACTTGATAGAGGGCGACTTTCTGAAGTTGGACCTCGCGGAATTGTATCCGGAAGGGGAGTTCTGCGTGATAGGAAACTATCCGTACAATATCAGCAGCCAGATATTTTTCAAGGTCTTGGAGTACAAAGACCGCATACCCGTATGCTCGGGCATGATACAGAAAGAGGTGGCAGAACGTATCGCCTCGAAGCCCGGGAAAAAGGCGTACGGCATATTGAGCGTGCTGTTGCAGGCATACTATGACATTGAGTATCTGTTCACGGTGAACGAGAACGTGTTTGCGCCCCCGCCCAAGGTGAAATCGGCGGTTGTGCGACTGACGCGCAATCGCCGCCAAGAGTTGGGCTGCGATGAGCAGTTGTTCAAACAAGTGGTCAAAACAGCCTTTAACCAACGCCGAAAACAGATGCGCAATTCGTTGATGTCACTGGTAGGAAAAGATAACCCGCTACTGTCCGACCCCGTGTTCACGAAGCGCCCCGAGCAATTAAGCGTGGAAGAATTTATTCAATTAACCAATCTGATAGACGGAAAAGGAAACGGATAGCAAACAGGCGTTTTTTGAGACCTTTTCCACTTGTAGAACCATTTGCGAGGCGTGAGAAACGTCCGCAGCAAACAAAAAAAGTTATGGCAGAACTGAGAATATTCTATAAGGAAAACGAGAAGATAAAGGTTTCGAAGACGCTGAATATCTTGCAATCCATTGATAAGAAAGACATTATCTGGATAGACCTTTTGGATGTCAGCGACAAGACCGAGGACGCTCTCGAGGGATTCCTTAAGATTGATATTCAGGAAGATGAGGAGATGGAAGAGATTGAGATGTCGTCGCGATATATCCAGACCGACGACTCGATTGTAGCGAACTCAAACTTCCTGCGCAATGATTTTGAGGTGGAACCCGTGAACTTCATTCTAAAGAACAGTATCCTTGTGAGTACGCGCAGCGTGGAGTTGGACAGTTTCAACGAGACCGTCAAGAAGATGTTCGTGAACACCCGCAACTTTCCGACAGGGTATCATGTGCTGGTTGCCCTCATGGAGACACGTGTGGAGAAAGACGCCGATATGATTGAGGACACCACCGATATGATTACCAACCTATCCTCCGAAATCAACGCCAGCGACCATGTGGACGAGGATGTGCTCATCCAAATCAAGGACTTGCAGGAAAAAGTAACCATCATCCGTCAGAACATCATGGACAAACAGCGCGTCATCAGCAATTTCCTGAAATGCGACTTCTTTCCCGCCGAACTGCAACCGCGCTTGACGATGATTATCAAGGATATAAACTCACTTTTCGACTATACGCGATTCGGCTTCGACCGTCTGGACTACCTCCAGGATACGTTCCTCGGTCTCGTAAACATCGAACAGAACAAGATTATCAAGATATTCACCGTAGTGAATGTTATCTTCCTTCCGCCGACATTAGTGGCAAGTATGTACGGCATGAACTTCGATTTCATGCCCGAACTGCATTGGAAACTTGGCTACCCGTTCGCACTCGGGCTGATGGTAGTTTTTACACTGATTATCTTGCTGATATTCAAGTTGAAGAAGTGGTTATAAGCATAGTTATCAACAATATCGGTGAAAATTTGTTCGCACTATTTGATATTTAGCATTTATCCCGAATATCACAAAAATAATCCACCAAAAAGATAAGTACAAGATATTGGTATACAATGTGTTAGACAGTTTATCAACATTATCAGCGAGATATAATAACAAAGGAATTTTCTATTAAACCTATATATATTATATTAAGTGTAATTTTGGGGAGAGTAGAGGAAGTTAAATAGATGAAAATTATATTGCAAATAGTTTGACGACGGCGACCAAAAAGTGCGATAAATTGATATTTTTTGGAGTGAAAACGGAAAAATATGAGTCTAAAACATCCACTTTTTGGCATAGATGCAGAAATATAATACACTGATATACAAACTATTATAATAAATATGTTGTAGAACATACCACTTTCCGACCACTTGATTCTTGACAAAGCAGCGTTTCATTATTACCTTTGCAGGCGTTAAATGAAACAGCGAAAAGTATGAGAAAAACCTTTTACTCCATGGTGATGTTGTTCTTGTGCAGCACATTGGCGTTGTCACAAGTGACAGTCACGGGAACGGTGACTGATTCCCAAGGCGAGTCAGTCATCGGTGCCAGTATTTTGCAGAAAGGTACTACGACAGGTACCATTTCTGATTTCGACGGCGCATTCTCTTTGAGTGTGACGGATGCAGAAGCCACATTGGTGGTCAGTTATGTGGGTATGAAGACGCAGGAGATTGCCCTGCAGGGTCGTACCTCGGTGACCGTGAAGATGGCAGACGATTCCGAGGCTTTGGATGAGGTGGTGGTTATTGGTTACGGTACGCAAAAGAAACGCGATGTAACAACCGCTATCTCGTCGGTTTCAACTGAAGACATTGAGAAACTTCCTATCACAAGTGCCGCACAGGCAATGCAGGGGAAGGCTGCTGGTGTTACCGTAGTGAAACCAAACGGTCAGCCGGGTGCCGGTATGGTCGTACGCGTGCGCGGTACAACATCTATGAATGCCAGCAACGACCCGCTCTATGTGGTGGACGGAGTGCCGATGACCAATATCGACTTCCTTGCGCCGAACGACATCGAGGCGATGCAGGTGCTGAAAGACGCTTCTTCGGCGGCTATCTATGGTTCGCGTGCTGCCAACGGTGTGATTATGATTACCACGAAGGCAGGAGCGCAATCGAAAGAGAAGATGCATGTGGCATTCTCGATGTACGGCGGTTGGACACAGGTTACCAATCGTATGGAGAGCCTCAACTATGAGCAGTACAAAGAGTATCTTGCCGACCTCGGTTCGACAGTGGTGCTGCCCGACGGACTCAAAGACGAGACCAACTGGTTCGACGAGACCTATAAGACCGGTTCGACGCAGAACTATCAACTCTCCGTCAACGGTAGCACCGACAAGGTCAACTACTATATGTCGGGCGGCTACTCCAACGAAGTGGGTGTGATACCTACCACTAAGTTCTCGCGCTATAACTTCCGTACAGCCTTAGATGCCGATGTAACCAAGTGGCTCAATGTGGGAGGCAATGTGGCGTATGCCTACAGCGACAACGCCGGTACTATCTCTTCGGGTACGGGTGCTAACCGTGGCGGACTGGTGCTGTCGGTGATCAATACACCTACTTATGCGTCTATCTACGACCCCGAGAACCCCAACCACTACTACACCAATTTTTATGGCGTGAGCAATATCACGCACCCGTTGGAGAATATCGAACGCTATAAGAATCAGCACGATAAGCAACATCGTTTGGTAGCCAGCGGTAAGGGTATATTCACGCTCTACGACACCAAGAAGTTTGAGCGTGCAGACAACTACAACCACTCGCTGAAGTTTACTACTACCTTCACCGAGGACTTGAAGATGGTGAATTTTACTTCGTTCCTTGACCCGGACAAGACTTCGTGGGGGCGTAATCAATACGGCGAAGGTACTGACCGCCGCACGTCCGACCTCGTAACGGTATGGGATAATGTGCTGAGTTACAATACACAACTCGGTAAGAATAACCTTGATCTGATGCTTGGTTCGTCGTACACCCACTCAATGTACACCTACTCCAATATCCAAGGCAGCCACTATGCCGATGGTACTATTGAGACATTGAATGCAGCCAATAAAATAGATCCGGGTGCAACCTCCACAACTGCTAGCGAGTGGGCGATTATGTCGGCTTTTGCGCGTGTGAGTTACAACTATGATTCGCGTTACCTATTGTCTGTGAATTTCCGTGCGGACGGTTCTTCCAAACTCGCACCGGGACATCGCTGGGGCTATTTCCCGTCGGCAAGTGCCGCATGGCGTATCTCGGGCGAGGAGTTTATGAAAGATGTTGCATGGATCGACGACTTGAAGATCCGCGGCGGCTGGGGACAGACGGGTAACCAAGCCGGTATAGGCGACTATGCTTACTTAGAGCGTTACAACATCAACCGCCAGAACTGGTGGGAAACGGGTAAGGAGCATGCAGTACCGACCTACAGCCAGGCTTCGCTCCGCAATACTGACCTCACGTGGGAAACTACCTCGCAGACCAACGTTGGCTTGGATTGGACGCTGTTGCACAACCGCTTGACATTCAATTTTGATTGGTACTACAAGAAAACTACTAATATGCTGATGTGGGTAAGCCTGCCTGCCGGTTCGGCTGCCGTATCATCGATACAGCGCAACGAGGGCGAAATGACCAACACAGGTGTGGAATTTTCTATCACTTCGCACAACTTCGTGCGCAAGAATTTCCAATGGGATACCCAGTTCAATATCTCGCACAACAAGAACCGTCTTGACAAACTGGCTACCAGTCAGGTCTATTACGATGCCAAGGTGACCGATGTGCTGGCTGACTACTGCGTGCGCAATACGCCGGGGATGCCGCTCGGATCGTTCTACGGCTACAAGACAGGTGGAGTGGACCCCGAGACGGGCGAACTTATTTACTTGGACGTGAACGGCGATGGGGAGGTAACGGCTGCCGACCGTACTTATATTGGCGACCCGAACCCCGACTTCACTTTCGGTATGACCAACACGTTCCGTTTCTATGGCGTAACCATTAGTTTCCTGCTCCAAGGTTCGTATGGTAACGACATTTTCAATGCCGGACGTATTGAGACAGAGGGTATGTATGATGCAAAGAACCAGTCGGTTCGCGTACTCGACCGCTGGCGTCGTCCGGGTATGGAAACCTCTATTCCGAAGGCAGGTTTCGATATGAAGGTGAGCGATTACTTTGTAGAGGACGGTTCGTATATCCGCCTCAAAGACCTCACTATCGGCTATGAGTTCTCGGGCAAATGGATGCAGAAAATAGGTATGAGCCGCTTGCAACCCTATTTCTCGGCACAAAACCTGCTCACGCTCACCCGCTATCTCGGTATGGACCCCGAAGTGAACCAAAACGGCAATTCGGGTACGGTACAAGGGCTTGACTACGGTACCTACCCGCAAACCCGCAGTTTCGTACTCGGTATTAACATCGAATTCTAATTAGGAGACCCACAATATGAAAAAGTACATATATATAATAGGTGTAGCCCTCGCAGCGCTGACTATGGCAGGTTGCGACCTCAATATCGAACCAATCTCCGACCAGTCGGAGTTGAATCTCGGTTCGTCGAATGCTGACACCACACGTGTGAAATTCAAAGACCGTGCGGCTATCCAAGCGGTCTATCAGAACCTCTACCAGTTGATGCGCGATCGTCAGGAGCATTGGTATGTCGACTATCTGCTTTTCGGCGAAGCCCGTACCGATAATGCGTATGCCGGTACAACAGGTGCCGAGGTGGTACCTGTGGAGACAAACGCCCTTGATGCGTCCAATAGCGATATTGCCCGCGATTGGGATCGTTACCTCGAAGACATCGCACAGGCGAATGTGGTCATCACCAATATAGACAAGGTGGAAGACCCCTCGTTTACGCAGGAGGAGCGCAACCAATGGAAAGCCGAGGCAAAGATTTTCCGTGGAATGATGCTCTTCGACCTCGCACATTGGTTCGGCAATATCCCGCTCAACCTTACCGAAGCACCCGACATCACTGCGGACAATATCGAGGAGGTATATCCTATCTATTTCCCGAAACCGGTAACACAGGATTCGGCTTACCAGCAGGTTATCAACGACCTCACAGAGGCTATCCCGTATGCCCCGGCTATCGACAATGCGGACAAGACCCGTCTGAGCAAGACTGTTGCCTATGCACTGCTTGCCAAACTATATGCCGAGAAAAGCGATTGGGAGAATGTGGTGAAATACTGTGACTTGGTTTTTGCTGACGGTATCACGCTCGAACCGAATTTTGCTGACCTCTGGGGCTATACGCCGGGCACAGGCGATAACGGAGCCGGTGGAGATGCCACCTTGCGCAACTCGCGCGAGACGATCCTTGAGGTGCAATATCCCGCAGGTAGCGGCAACTGGTGCACATGGATGTTCGGACGCGACCTGTCTAATTGGGACAATAGTTTCTCGTGGGCAAAATGGATTACCCCGAGCCGCGACCTCATCGCTGCTTTCGATGTCGAGGGAGACACCCTGCGTCGCAACCAGACCATCGTTTACTACGATTGTGCATGGAGCAACTACTATCCTGCTGACCACTATCCGTTTATGTACAAGTGCCGCTCGGCATTCAACAGCATTATCAAGTTGCGTGGCGCCGACTTGATGCTGCTTAAGGCAGAGGCGTTGGCTCATCAAGGCGATATGAGCGGTGCGGCTGACCTTGTGAATAATGTGCGCCACCGTGCAAAACTCGGTGACGTGAAGACCGATGCTCTCGCAAGCACAGATGCTATGTTGGATGCTATTCTGCATGAGCGCCGCTTGGAACTGGCACTCGAGGGGCAGCGTCTGTTCGACCTCATTCGTTTCGGCAAACTGATGGATGTGATGAACACCATCAACACCCGTGATGAGGGACGCCTGCCGCAGTCGCGTCCGTTTGTGGAGGCACATCGCCTGATGCCTATCCCGCAGACTGCATTGGACAAGAACTCCAATCTCCAACAGAACCCGGGCTACTAATCAAATGAAAGGAATACGACAATGAAAAAAATATATCGATCATTGATGATGTTGGCTGTAGCCGCTCTCGCTATCGGCTGCCAGCAAAAGGAATTCCGCAAGGTCTATCCTGCGGGCGACCCGCAAATAGAGGCAACACTGCTGACTACCGATGTGCAGTTCGGCACTGATAGTATCGCTTTCAATGTGAAAGTTACAGAGACGCAAACCCCGCTTTCTACGCTCTCTGTCAAAGTCATCGCGGGTATGAACGTGCTGGCCAACGAGGTGGTGCGCACACCCGACTACGCTTTCGAGGGTACTTATAAGTACGCAGTGCCTTTTGGCGCGAATATGCCGGAGGGTGAGCAGGTCAAGGTCTATCTTACTGCTACCAATGTGGAAGGAACTGCCAAAGATATGATCCTTGGCGGTTGCACAGGTCATCGTCCTGCTCTCGAAACTATGTACGTTATGCCGCCTACTATCGACTATAAGCCTCTCGGTAAGGGCAAACAGATGACCCTCGACAACGACCGCTTTGTGGCATACGATCTCACATATCCGAAGTCTATCGAGTTCCTTCTTGCTACCGTCGGCACTAAGTTCGGGCGTATTGACTGGTCGAAACCCGTCTTCGGTATGCTCAACGGCAAACTGACTATGATTACCGAGGCACAGTTCAATGCTGGTGAAGCAACTTCGATCACCCTGAGCGATGACGCCATAGAGGGTATCGATACCATCACTTTCAATCCGCTTACTTTTGAATTGACCTACGGCGGCAAGGTAGCACAACCTGTTACTACTCTCGATGTACAAACCAACCTCATTGAGACTCCGACCTACATCAGTTCGAGCAGCGTTGCCAAACTCTACCGTGGCGCAAAAATATTCTTCGACGAGAACAGCGAAGTGGAAATCACGGGTTGCGCAGATCTCTCAAAGGCATATAACCTCGATTGGATGGAATACCTCGGTGGCAACAAGGTGAAGTTCCTCGGTAAGAAGGATCAGTACTATGTGTCCTACGACATCGCCAACGACTATCTTGTGGTCGAACCGCTCTACGAACTCACCGCACCCGATGTGATGTATCTCTGTGGCGTGGGTATGGGGCAGCCTTCTGCCAATCCTTCCGCTACATCGGGCTGGGGCTTTGACAGCCCGAACCAGAACTTTGTGGCACGCCCGTTGGGCAATAGCGTTTATCAATTCACCGTCTATATGAAGAATGAGCAGAGCACTGACTATGCCAACTATGGTTCACTCAACTTCAAGTTCTTCCACCAACACGGTTGGGGCGGCGAAGAAGACGGTGGTACATACACCCAAAACGGCCTGAATATCAAGGGTATCAATAGCACTACGGGTATCGTCAAGGACGGCGAAAAAGGCGATGGCTCCGAGGGTAACGAGAAAGGCAACTGGATCGCCACCAACGAACCTTTTGAAGGTATCTATCGTATCACGCTTGATACCAAGCAAAAAACGACTACTTACGAGAAAATTAAATAATAACTTACCTGTCATACGGTGTGGAAACATACCGTATGGCAATAAAAACAGATATGAAAAAAACTTTTCTGACAGGACTCGCTGCGCTGACCATTTTGAGTGTTTCGGCAGAAACACTGCAGCGTTCCTTCTATTTCGATTTCGGTGTTACGGGACGTAGCAATGCTACGGCTGTGGTCAATCCCGATGGCAACGGCAACTACTGGAACAACATCGGCGCAGAGGTGAAAGCAGACCCGTGGCGAGTAAGCAAGGACGCTGACTATTTGCTCATTACCGCTGACAACCAAACAACGGCTATGCACCTTACTTACACAGGCGATTTGTTCCTCGGTAATGGTGCTGGCGGGCTATCCACGCCCGATGCAGAGAAACTGGGCGACTTGGCAGTGGTGAACGCTACGCGCGACTATCTTTTTGCCTCCAATGCCGAGCGTTGTGGCTTTGTAATCAGCGGATTGGATAAGACCAAAGCCTACCAATTCAAAATTTTTGGCAGCCGTAGTGCTTCTGACAAACGTGTCTCCAAATACGACATTGAGGGGCTGACCAACACCACGGGGCAACTCCAAGCCGCAGGCAAAGACCTCGGCGGCACGGGCGTAAATCAAAACGTTGACAATGTGTATCTGAGCGAGATGATTTTCCCCAACAAACAGGGTAAAATCACGCTCTATGTCTCCAAAGGCACCAGCGGACAATACCTGCCTATCAACTGTATGCGTATGCAGGAGTTCTCGGGTGTAACGCCGCCTGTTGTAGTTAAATATGAGAGTCTGACGCTCAAAGGCACGGGTGTAGAGGGCAACACCATTGATATGTATAGGATTGCCAAAGACGGCGAGACCGAAAGTCAGAACTTTGAGACATTCTGTATGCTCACCAATGGCGGTACTATCGCTTTCGAGACCGCTGAAGGTAAAGCCCTTTATAGCGGCACAGTTTCAGAGGAAACAGGTATCTACAATGTCCGTTTTAACACCCAAGGCGCCGAACCCGAGTTCGTCAAAATCACCCGCTGCGGCTTGGTGGGCAACGTTACCACTGCCATGTGGAATGCCGCAGGCGTGGCGATGACCTACCGTGGTAATGGCGTTTGGCGTGATACATTAGACCTTGTACCCCATACGGGTAGCGATGCCGAGCGTGGACAGTTCTGTTTCAATTCATCGTGGGACTTAACGGTCAAGACACGTAATAACGTCGAAGGTATTGTCGGCTACAAACCCGATGAGTCGCTGGCTTCTATTTCTTTGGGCGACATCCCTATGCGCCACGGAAAGAAAATCGTTATCCTTGATATGCAGCATTTCACCTACTCATTGGAGTGCGTGGATATTGCGGACAACAAGATTACGTTCTTCGGTTCCTCGGTCTGCAACGGACAGGGTGCTTCCGAGGTTGGCAACGTGAAACACGGCTATGCTTGGCAACTCGGGCAACTGCTGACCGACTACGAATACTCCAATGCTTCTATCAATGGCAACAATACAACTAATCTGCTCTCCCGCTACAAGGGGCACCTGCTTGCCGACTGCGGCAGATATGTGGTCATTGGTCTTGGTCTTGGCAACGAGGGTATTCATGGTGCGACTAACCCGCAGGCAATTTATAACCGGTGGAAGACCAATATGCAGACTCTCATTGATCTCTTTGAGGCGGAAGGCAAGTACGTCATCGCTACCAACAACTATCCGCGCGGAGACTACAATGCTACCGACTATGACTATGTGAAGAAGATGAACCTCGAAATGCACGAGTGGAATATCCCTACCGTCAATTTCCTCGGTGCATTGGACAACTGTCAAGGCAACGGTCAATGGGCGGACGGCTACCAAAACGGAGACGATATCTATCACCCCAACGAGACCGGTCATACCGAGTTTATGCATGCTTTTGTGCCATCGCTTTTTGATGCTCTGGCTGCAGGAAAGCCAATGCCTGCTCGTCAAAACGGCGAGGGCTTGCACCTTACCCCTACCGAGACCTTGGAGTTCTCACCCGAAGCGGCTGTCGGTTCCTATACCCTTGTAGTGCGTGTGAAAACTACTACAGCAGGTACGGTGGCAAAACTGCGTCTTGATGGAATGGCTAAACCTTTTGCCTTTCCCGCTGTTGCGGCCGATGGCAATTGGCATACGTTGGTCATCTCCCACTATCAGGCTGCTGGTCAGACCTATACCTACCTCGATGGCAAGCAGATGGATAAGCAGGAGGACAAGTCAATTCTCGGTGAGGTGGTACTCGGCGGTATTGATATGCAGGTCAACGACTTGATGTTCTATCGCTCTGCTCTCAATGCCGACGAGGTGGCGGCTATCGAGACAGGCAAACTGCTCCGCTCATCGCTTGAGATCTATTGCCCGCTCAACAACGATGACCTGACCAATGTGGCACAATCCACCAATACAATTACCCGCAAAGGTACACCTTCTTCGCTTGAGAACACCGACAACGATTATCTCCGTGCCGAGTCTTTCGATGTCCTTGGTCGCACCGTCAATGCCGACTACCGCGGTATTGTTATCCGCGACGGCAGGAAAGTGCTTAGATAATGCTAACAGGTATAGGTGATTGATAGGTGATTGATAGGTGATTGATAGGTGATTCCCGATACTATTCCCTATCCGGAGCGCATCCTATACTGAAATTAACATTTAAAGAACATATAATTATTCACGAATTACTCATCAATGTTTTTACTATGAATTAATGGTTCAATTATATGTTTTTCTGAAAGAATTAACGATAATTAACGTTCAAAGACAATGAAAATGATTTCAATCTTACTGACTGCCCTTTTGCTGGCGGCGTGCAATACACCGGTGGTTACCCCGCCGGATAAAGGTGATTCTACGGATTCTACCGGCGGGATTGTTCCCCAACCGCAGACGCGTGATGTGATGACCTATATCACAACCGCCGACAATACGATGCACTTCGACGCTATTGGCAAAGACTTTGCCGAGGGCTTGAATATGTCGCCCGAACTGACGCTCACCATCAATCCCAACCAACGCTATCAGGACTTCGACGGCTTTGGTGCGGCTATCACGGGGGCTGCGGCATACAACCTTATGCAGATGTCGCAAGCCAATCGTACCAAACTGCTCCGCGAAACCTTTGACGTGAAAGACGGTATGGGCTATAGTTATGTGCGTGTGCCTATTGGAGGTAGCGATTTCAACGCCCGCTCCAACTACGACTACACCTGTTGCGACACCAAGGGTATTGAGCATTTTGCTCTTACTTCCGACGAGACACAGTACATCATTCCTGTTCTCAAAGAGATATTGGCTATCAACCCCGACCTCAAAGTGATGGGTACCCCATGGAGTTGTCCGCGTTGGATGAAAGTGGACGACATCAACAAGAAGGGAACCTACAACAACTGGGTGGGCGGTTATCTCAACCCCGACTACTATCAAGACTACGCCACCTATTTTGTCAAATGGATACAAGCCTTTGAAGCAGAGGGTGTAAACATCACCAGTGTTACGGTGGAGAATGAGCCGCTAAACTGGGGCAACTCAATGTCGCTCTATATGCCGTGGAATCAAGAACGCGATTTTGTCAAGACCGCCCTTGGTCCTGCTTTTCGCGCGGCGAATCTGCAGACGAAAATCATCTGCTTTGACCACAACTACAATTACGATGGCAAAGAAGATCAACAGCAATACCCGCTCAAAATTTACGCCGATACCGACGCATCGCAGTATATTGATGGTGCCGCTTACCATAACTATGGCGGCAATCCGTCCGAGTTGGAGAATATCCACAAGAAAGCCCCCGGGAAGAACCTTTATTTCACAGAGGCGTCTATCGGCACATGGAACTATCAGAGTTTCAATCAGTCGCTTATGCAGGAAATGAAGAATACCTGTATGGCAACCGTTACGCGCTGGTGCAAAGCGGTGATTGTGTGGAACTTTATGCTTGACGACAATGGTGGTCCTCACGGCGGTGCAGGGGCTTGCTCCACATGTTATGGGGCGGTTGATGTGTCCTCGCGCGACTACACTACGCTCACTAAACGTAGCCACTATTATGTAATTGGGCATCTCAGCAAAGCCCTCCGTACCGGTTCTACTCGTATCGGTACTACGGGCTACTTGCCCACCAATGTATCGGCAGTGGCATCCGAGAATCCCGATGGTACGTATGGTTTGGTGCTTTTTAACGAGGGCGACAGCGGTGTGAATTTTATCATCGATGACAATACCCACCATTTCAATGTTACTCTCCCTGCTAAGAGTATCACCTCTTGCGTTTGGAATAGATAATGCGTAATTTGTAATTGACGTTCCCAATGAAACGCTGCCTACATACCTTTCTGCTCTCCTTTGTGGTGTTGGTATCATCCTGCACCGCAACACCCGAACATACCGTTTGTTTCTTCGGATCGTCGGTGTGCAAAGGGGTGGGTGCTGATTCCTTGCAAGGCTATGCCGACTTGGTTGGTCAGCGTTTACCTCATGGTTGGCAAGCGGTGAATGTCTCTGTCAGTGGCAACGATACGTATGATCTCTTTGCCCGCTATGATCGAGACCTGACGCCTACGTCGGCAAAGTACGTGGTTGTCGGTCTCAGTCTCGGCAATGAGGGATTGCACGAGAAAGGCGAACGCGCCTTGCTCTCCTATCGCGAGAATATGCCGCGCTTGATAGAGCAATTGCAGCGCGACGGGCGCATAGTTATCGTTACCAACAACTATCCGCGTGCCGACTTCAATGCGGTGGATTATGAGGACCTTTGCGAGGTGAACCTCGAGGTGCAGCAGTGGAATGTAACTACTATCAATCTCTTCGGCACTATTGACGACGGGCGGGGACATTGGGCGGACAACTATTGGGACGGGCAGGATATCTACCACCCTGACAACCGCGGGCATCAGGCATTCGCAAGTGCTTTTCCGCCATCCTTATGGCAGGCACTTGATAAAGGCAAACCGCTGCCCGAGTATATTGCCACCATGGATGACCGGAGTGGGATAGAATATCTCACGTTTGTTCCCGAAGAAGGTGTTGAGTCCTACACGCTCAGTTTCCAAAGTGGCGACACCACCTACACCACGGTTTATTCTGATTGCCAACACGTGCTGAAACAGTATATCAATGGGGTATGTATCTGCACCACAGCCGATTATACAAGTACGGCAGGCTCATACTCTATCCGTGGACATAACCTGCACCAACTTTTGTTCTACCGTGCTGCTCTGACAGAACGGGAGGTGCACGCCCTCGTCGAGGGTAAACTCTTGCGCTCGAGTTTGGAACTCTATTGTCCGCTGCTTGGCGGCAATACCGACAACCTCGCGCAGACAACTAACAAGATACAACTAATTAACAATTATATTAACAACTAAATTTTTAGTATTATGAAAAAGGTATTCTCTTTTGTAATCGCATTGGTGGCTGCGCTCAGCCTCAATGCAACCGACTACTATTTCGCAGGTGAAGCCAGTGGTTGGAGTCAAAACAGTTCGTCTTTCAAATTCCAAGAGGAGAACGGTGTGCTGACACTCCATGTGGCTGACTTGTATGGTGAGTTTAAGATTGCCGAGAACGGCGACTGGCACCCGCAGCACGGTGGTGTTTACGAAGGCGAAGTGGCTAAACTCGAGATGAACAAAGCCTACACTTTGACAAAGGAAATAGACGGTAAGGGTGATCCTGCCAATATCGCTATCGACTTGGCAGAGAACTATCGCTACAAAGACGCTACACTCACTTTGGACGCTACCAACCCCGATGCACTCGTCATCACCCTCGTCAGCGGTACGCCTTACGACCACTCCGGAACACCCAATGTGTATTATCTCATAGGTGCTTGCACCAACAACTGGTCGCTCCAAGATGCTATCCCATTCGAGGATAAAAATGGCGTGCTGACAGCCAATGTACCTAACCTCAATGGTGGTTTCAAGATCATCATCAACCGTGAGTGGAAAGGCGAATGGTGTATGAACGACACCAAGAAAGGCTTGGAGATGAATGTACCTTACACACTCGGCAAAGTGGACAACCTGAGCCTCGCTAACCCCTTCGGCACTTATGACAATGCTGTGCTGACTTTGGACACCACAGATATGGTTCTGACCCTCGTAAGTGGTGATTTTAAGGTAATGGAAGCCAACTGGTATCTCCCCGGTGAACAACTCGGTTGGAAGTGTGAGGCAGAGCAGCAGTTTGCTCCCGTAGAGGGCAAAACCAACACCTACGAGTTGCTGGCTGCTGAGTTTAGCGGTGAGTTTAAGGTAGTCTATGGCAACTGGGCTATCGAGTTCGTAGCCGATGCAGAAGATACGCCTTGGACTATCAACGAGGAATATACTTGCGCACTCAAAGGACAGGGCAAAGATAATATCAAGCCTGCAGATGCCGAGAAGAAATACACCGACTGCACCATTACACTGGTAGTGGATTATGAAACAGTTAGTGCAAAGGTTACTATTTCTTCCGAGGTGACTGCACTCAACGATGCAACTATTGCTACTAAAGCCACCAAGGTAATCGAGAACGGACAACTCTATATCCTCAAGGATGGTGTTCGCTACAATGCACTTGGTACTGTAGTCGCAGAGTAAATCCTATCGGTGTAGAGCGGCCGATTACCGCTCTACATCCCAAATAAATAATATATTATGAAGAAATTTTTTATATCAGTTTTTGGCTTGTTGGCAATGGTTTTTTCTTTGTCAGCACAGATATATCTTGATCCCAATGCACCTATGGATGCCCGTGTGGAGGATGCTCTCTCGCGTATGACTCTTGACGAGAAAATCGCCATTATCCATGCGCAGTCCAAGTTCTCTTCACCGGGCGTAGCGCGTCTTGGTATTCCCGGACTTTGGTGTACTGATGGTCCTCATGGTATTCGTCCGGAAGTCAAATGGGACGAGTGGGAGCAGGCAGGGTGGACAAACGACTCCTGTTTTGCTTTTCCCGCCCTTACCTGTCTTGCGGCTACATGGAACCCCTCATTGGCGCAACTCTATGGGCGTTCTCTTGGAGAGGAGGCTCTCTATCGTGGCAAGAACGTGGTGCTTGGTCCGGGGGTAAACATCTACCGCACTCCGCTCAACGGGCGTAACTTCGAGTATATGGGCGAAGACCCCTACCTGTCATCCGCAATGGTCGTGCCGTATATCCAAGGGCTGCAATCCTGTGGCGTGGCAGCCTGCGTGAAGCACTATGCGCTCAACAACCAGGAGGGCAACCGCCATACCGTCAATGTTACGGTGTCCGACCGTGCGCTCTACGAGATTTACCTCCCTGCTTTCCGCGCTGCTGTGGAGCAGGGCAATGCATGGTCTATCATGGGGGCGTATAACAAGTATCAAGGGCAGTATGCCTGCCACAATCATCGTCTGCTCATCGATATTCTACGCGATGAGTGGCATTTCGATGGGGCTGTTATCTCAGACTGGGGGGGTACGCTTTCTACTGACGAGGCTATTCGCAACGGACTCGACCTTGAGTTCGGTTCGTGGACAGACGGACTCACCGATGGAACCTCCAATGCATACGATATGTACTATCTTGCACAGCCGTATCTCAAGAAGATTCGCAGCGGCGAGGTGGGCACTGCTGAATTGGACGACAAAGTGCGCCACGTTTTGCGCCTCATCTTTCGTACTTCTATGAATCCCGATCGTGCTTTTGGCAGTCTCTGTTCTGAGTCACATATCGCCGCAGGGCGTGCGGTGGCGGATGAGGGAATCGTGCTTCTCAAAAACGATCATATTCTGCCTTTGCAACAGGGTAAACAAATCCTTGTAGTGGGTGAAAACGCAATCAAGCAGATGACTGTCGGCGGTGGCTCATCATCGCTCAAGGCCAAATATGAAATATC
Organism: uncultured Bacteroidales bacterium; assembly: GCA_934667275.1. Classification (GTDB taxonomy): domain Bacteria; phylum Bacteroidota; class Bacteroidia; order Bacteroidales; family Paludibacteraceae; genus Colicola. The sequence continues at coordinate 116,212 of CAKULK010000004.1, forward strand.
TCCGCTTCAGGGTATATGTGAGCGTGCGGGGGAAAACAACGTGCGCTATGTGCGCGGTTATGTGGGGGATACAGGTGGCGAGTACAATGGTGTTACCACTGGTCAGGACCTTACCGACCACCGTTCCGTGTCCGAATTGACCGGTGAGGCAGTCGCTGCTGCACGTGAAGCCGATGTGGTTATCTTTGTCGGCGGGCTTAACAAAGCCGACCACCAAGATACCGAAGGTAGCGACCGTCTCCGGTACGATCTTCCTTATGGGCAGTCAGAACTGATCTCAGCCTTGGCACAAGCCAACAAAAATCTTGTGGTGGTTATCCTTTCGGGGAATGCGTATGCCACGCCGTGGTTGCCGGAGGCGGCAGGTTTGATGCAAGCGTGGTTCAGTGGCTCCGAAACAGGGCACGCCATCGCCGATGTTCTTTTCGGTGATGTTAATCCCTCCGGACGTCTGCCTTTTACATTCATGCCTGCACTCAACGACTATCCTGCTCACCAATACGGTGCTGCTGCCTATCCTGGTATCAACGACGAGGTGGAGTACAAAGACGACATCTTTGTCGGTTATCGTTATGCAGACCTCTACGGTCGCAAACGCCCGCTCAAATATACTTCGCAGGGTGTGGCATACATTATCAATCCCCCAAAGCATCAACCCGTATTCCCCTTTGGCTATGGCTTGAGTTACACTACGTTTGCTTACTCCAATGCCACTCTGTCGGGCAATGTTGTTTCTGTGGATATTACCAATACAGGTTCCCGCGAGGGCAAAGAGGTGGTGCAACTCTATGTCTCTGATCGCAAGTCATCGCTTGTCCGCCCCGTCAAAGAACTGAAAGCCTTTGAGAAAATATCTTTGCAACCAGGCGAAACCCAGACCGTACGGTTCACCATTACCGATGATATGCTCTCCTATTTCGACCCCGATGCTCACCAATGGATAGCAGAACCCGGTACTTTCGATATTCTGATAGGCAGCAATAGTGCCGCCATCCATGCCTCAGTGCCTTACGTACTGAAGGCTACTCGGTAAACGTACCTATGCGGCGGACACGGTCTTCAAAGCCTTCGCGGTCGGAGAGAGCATGGTTCTTGACGCGCGCACGGTAGTTGTAGATAGTGTTTGCACTATAGCAGAGCAGTTCTGCGATACGGGTACTGGAGCATATACCCAAGCGAATGAGCGCGAAGATGCGCAGTTCTGTATTCAATGAGCCCTCCTTCTCCGGATAGATTCGTTCTTCCGGACGCAGGAGGGCATTGAATTCCTCTACAAAGTCCGGGTAGATGGATAGGAACGAAGTATCGAATTGCTGGTAGAAAGCAGGCATTTCCGCTTCCATGAACTGTGCCGCCGTTTGCCCTGTAGCCTTGGGTGCCATCTTCGCCATACGCCGGAGGTTGTCACCATAAGCGGCTAAATAGAGGGAGATGTATCGCTCTTTGATGTTGTTCGCTTCGTGCAACGACTGGTTGACGGTTTGCATACGTTGGTTGAGCGTGTGCAGTCGTCTGTTTTGTCTTGTCACTACGATGGCCAAAGCAACCACGAAGAGCAGTACAACCACCAATATAGCCAAGGAGATATACAGGCGTTGTGCTGCCCGTTGCTGCTGTTGCTCGTGGGTACGACTGATAATCTGCGCCATATTGTTGATTTGAATAAACCGCAAGCGCGCATTGAAGATGGCGGCATTATCCAGCGAGTATTGCATATAGCGATAGGCACGCTCTATGTCTCCGTTGCCTTTGTCAAACACAATCTCTGCCAGCATCCAACTGGAAGCATTGTCGGTGATGCCGCTTCGAATGTCCGCCAACGCGGAACGTATCAACCATTCTTCGCGCAGCAAGTCCAAGCCCTCAGCCCGTGCCGCTTCCGATTGTTCGTAGGCATAAATAGCGTACTCGTGTGTATCTAACGGCGGCACTCTATCCACGTAATGCCGCTCATAGACGGACTCTCCTCCGTACATACGCTTGCGGCAGTTGTCTGTTCCTACTGCTATGTGATGAGGTATATCACCCGCGGACAAACTCTGCGCCAACTCATAGTAGTGCAATGCCGAGTCGCAGATGTAGGGTGAGTAAAGTTCTGCGATAGAGAAAGCAATGTCCGCGGTAGGGGTTGCAAGGAATGTGGCTTTCAGTCCGTCAATCTGCTCTATACGTTGTGCCAGGTAGCGGGGAGCATTCTCCACCTCTTCATCCATAACACGCAGCAAGGAGTCCACTACGTAGTGCTCATGTGCATACAAAGATACGGGAGAAATGCCTATGCATACCACCAAGATAACAAAGAAACAATGTAAAGAGATAACTCTTTTACGGGTGTGCCAATTCATAATACTAAAATGCTTTTGCTGTGTATAATCAATTGTTACAACTGCAAAAGTACAAAAAATATCTCAACAGCGCAAGTTCATCCCACAAATTCACCACATACAACAAGGATTGCAATCGTCAATATATACAGGCGACAAGCATACTGTAATCCACACCGTCCTCTAAGATGTTGCGACTGAGAGGTTGGGCATTAGGCTTTGTTGTGCTGTCAGCCGGTAAAGATGCGTTGGCAGCAGGAGCAGGGGTGCTGCTCGTGGCTACTTGGGTATCGTGGGCATAAGTGCGTGATGCACTATGCCGTGGGGAATAGAGGCGGATGGTGTCGCGAAGGGTCTGATAGACGGTGTCGTGGCAGACGATGATGTCGGTGTATGCCAACATCTCAGTCTGCGCATCGAAACGTGGGAGTTGTATGCCCAGTCCGATAAGGAGTCCGAAGGCTGCCGCTATGGGCGAGGCTATCCATGCCGCCGAGAGGCGGCGGTGACGCGGATTGGCAGGCACACGGAGGCGTCGTTGACAGTATGCTTGTGCTGACGGGCGGCTTGGGCGAGTTGATGTTCAAAGGTGTTCATATTGTTGGAGTTTTAGTCGTAATTTACGGGTTAGTGTATGCAGTCGCGATTTGACGGTGCCTTCCGGCACATCGATAACGGCGGCTATGTCGGGAACTGAGAGGTCCTCTGTAAATCGGAGGTCGAAGAGCAGTTGTTCGGCTTCGGACAGTTGGCTGAGGGGCTGCTGCAGGGCATCGGCAAATGTCTGCCGGTCAAGGCGGAGGGCTGTGTTGTCGAAGGTTTCCTCCGTGGTGCTCTGTGCGAGGTCGTCCTGTATTTGCTGCCAGATGTCAAGATGTTTGTAGTAGTTGTGGAGCAGGTTGTACGCGACAGTGAACAGCCACGGTCGCAGACGCTGTGCGGATTGGAAGTAGGACGTCTTGCTCCAAACGGCTAGAAACACATCCTGTGTCAGGTCTGCTGACAGCGTCTCGTTGCCCCCTGTCCGGCGGAAGAAAAAGCCGTTCACCGTGGCGGCATAGCGCGCATAGAGTTCGTCGAATGCACGCTCATCCCGCATGAGGATGAGCGGCATCAACGCTTCGTCGCCGAGGGTGCTGTACTTATGTCGGAACGGATTGAATGTCATTTCATTGCGTCGTCTAAGAGTTTGAAGTATTGTGCCTTGCGCTCGTCGCTAAGGGGTGTGTTGTGGACGGCTTGGCGCAGGATATTGTTCAGCCATCGTGCACGCTGCTTGTCGCCCTCGTCTATGTAGGACTTGACGATGGGTGCAAGCATGACCACGTACGTCAGTTGTATGCCACGGCTGCCGTCCCACCATGTACGCGGCGTGAATGCTGGTTCGGTCAGGTACTCAAGGTGATAGAGGTTTTCTACGAGGTTCTTGGTTGCGGCAGTGTTGTCGTAACGCTTTGGGCTGTAGTGCAGGAGGAGCCCCTCGCGGTAGAGGTCGGGGAGCAGACGCTTGGGGATATAGGATGTGTCGGCAAAGAAGTAGATTGGGCGACCCGTCTGCTCGGCGATGTAGAGGATTATGTCCGTGCAGTACTCTTCTATGCCCTCGGGTGTGGAGTAGTATGTCTTTTCTCCGCGGAAAGGTGCGATGCCTAAGCGTTTGTAGAGGGCAGCCAGATAGTTGGGCAACCACAAGAACGGGTAGGCGATTACCTGCTTGTCGTGCTGAATACCAAGCACTTCTTGCAATAGCACCATCGGGAACAGCCCCATGTCGCCGTTGCCGATGTATATGGCGTTCTTGTCCATGCCGAGGAAAGCGTTGTAGGCAAAGCGGAGAATGGACTCGGGGTAGGCGGCTTCCTCGTACTCCTTGGCGAGGAGATTCTCCCAGTATCGGTGGTGGTCGCAGAGGGTGTCGTCTGCGGCTCCCGACTGCCACAGGTAGCCCAAGAGGGTGCCTCGGTCGTAGGCTTCAACGGTGTCGGGCATGAGTGTAAGGGCGGCATCGTCGTGTTCCTTGCTGTTTGCGGCTTGGAAAGCGCAGAGGTGGTAGGTGAACGAGTTAGGAATGGCGGATTCCATGCGGGAGAGTACGACATTCATTGCCTTTGTGCGGGCGGATTGGTCATTTTGGGACTCCTCAAAAGTAGCGTAGCGTGTGGCGGCAAAGAGGTTGCGCCATGCGTTTTCGTCGGCGGGGGTGTCGGCAACACGGGCTTCCCACAGGGTGATTTGCTGCTTGTACCATGTGAGGTCGTGTTGTTGCTCTACGATACTTGGCACGCGCTCTTGTGCGATGAGACGGGGCGCGATGGCTGCTGCGATGATGAGCATCAGGGTGCGCGCTGGGCGAGATATGCGAATTTTTGTTGTCATTGTTGCTGTTGTTTTAGGGGTTGTAATTAGAACTTGTCGAACTGCAATTCGCAGATGCTTACAATCTATTGCAGATTTCGTTCATTACATTGTATATATTTTATAACAAAATCTATGCTATTTACGAATAAAGTTGTGTATATGAAAATAAAAGTGTACCTTTGTCACACTTATGACGATACTTTTCAATACCGTGAAAATTAGACTATTACGCGCATTTATTTGCTGTGTATTTGGGATAATGTCCGTAATGTGTACGCATTTGTATGCCTTACCTTTTGCATACGCTTCTGACGTAGAGGTGTCGTTTTCTGTGTTGGGTGAGATAGAGCAAACAATCGTCGCGAATAAAAAAGGGAAAGTTGTGCCTTATGTTCCCTCTTATGATTATAAAGGAAAGGTGTTTGTCGGCTGGTGTCGTTCTAAAGTAGAGCCTTCTACTGATGTACTTCCAGAACTTGTTGATTTTGTGAATGAAGTATTCGCTTCATCCACTACTCTTTATGCTATATTTGCCTGTATGAATGGAGTGGGAGAAACTATTTTATCTGAAGATTTTAATTCATATATTACTACTTCTTCATATCAAAATACATCTCCAAACGTATATGGAATATGGAACGTTACACAAGGCGGTACTTCTGTAATTAGTGATGTAACTAATAAAATGGGGTCACAATCTGTTGTATTACAATGGAATGGGACTAAGGTAACATCTGCGATGACCACTTGCTGCAAAGTGGAAGGACTAAAAAGTCTTTCTTGTAAAGTTGCGACAACACATAGTAGTGTACACTATGCAATTTCGTATTCAGTAGATAGTATTCATTGGAATCTACTATCAGAAGCAGATTATTTATGGCGTACTGCTACTCAAATAACTTTATCTCCTATTATTCCAACAGATGCTTACTTGCGATTTCAGATAACGGATGCTACTTCTACTGGAAGCGGTTATCGTCTTTACATAGACGATGTCCAATTGACTACTTGTCCGAAACAATGCAGATACACCAACTATTCCACTGAGGAGGAGACTCTGAAAGAGGCGAGAATGGTGTTTGATGTAAATGGCGGAGATGCGGATATTGGTGCAGAAATCGGTAGTAACCAATGGATAACGTTGCCTACGCCGAAACGGGGAAATGTTCGTTTCTTAGGGTGGAAAGTGACGAGTGTGGACGGATATACCGAGATGTTTTCCGCAGGGAGTAAGTATCTGCTCAATAGCAATGTGACATTACAAGCCCAATGGGAGACGCAGGTTAGCGGAAATCCTTTGGATATTGTGGACTGGAGTGCGGCTGGAATAACCGTCAATATGAACGGGAAAGCCGTCAGTAAGGGGATTCAATGCAATGGCATTGCGCTTGCACAGGGGAACTATTCGGGTGATAATGTACAGGGTGACAGGACTTTCTTTATACCACTTAGTGCTATCTCTACTACCGCATTGGAACCCGGAAAAGATATATCGCTGCATGCACAATGGAACTACCAGGATGATGAGAAGTATCATAGTGAATCGAACGGGTATTATCGTGTGCCTTATATATATGAAGGTGCCGATGATGTGGTGGAGACTTCGATGAGCGAAAGTGATGATATTGTGGTGCGAAGCGGACGGGCTGTGATAAAGCAGGATATGAGTGTGAGGAACGTGTATGTATATCCAGATGCCGAATTGGTGGTGGAAGCGCAAGCCACGCTGAAATGCAAGGCAATGTATTTGCGTACAAGGCCTTTTGCATCGCCTATTTTGACGAATAATGGTACTTTGGATGTCGGACAGATGTATTATACCCGTATTTGTGCTGACAAATCGGCATACTACCATTTGGCATTGCCTTTCAGTTCGCAATTGGAAGATATGCGGTTGAGTACGGGAGAGGCATTGGAATATGGTGTGAAGTGGCTCGTGAAGCGATACGATGTGAAGCGACGGGCTGAACAGGGTACTGCCCATAGCAGCAACTGGGTGGCATTAGCGGCAGGAGACAAGTTGGAGGCGGGTACAGGGTACACCATGTTGTCTGGTTCGATGTGGTACAGGGAGTATTGTTTTCCAGTGGAGTATGTGAAGCCATCGGAACAGCAAACAATAGGTGTGATGGCATATACAGGTGTTGCTGCCGATGAAAACGCTGCGCATGGAGGTTGGAATTTTGTTTGTCTGCCTTTGACAACGGTATATACATCCGATAACAATGCATCGCCGGAGTCGGCGGTGAAGATTTCGGAACTAAGGGAAGATAATTGCACTTATTGGCAACACGTTGTGGAAAAGATAGTGCCTGCCAAGCCGTTTTATTACCAAGCGGCAGCCGATGGCAAGTTAGTGTTGGGTGAGAGTATGTCGTTTGAGGAAGAGACGGCATCTGCATCCATTGCGAGGAAGTCGTATAATGACACAGGAAGCGACAATGTGCCTACGCAGTGGGTGAGATTGATTTTGTCAAATACTATCGGCAAAACGGACGAAACGAGTGTCTATCTGCATCCTGTGCGATTCGAAAGACATTATATGCCCCAGTATGACCTTGTGAAGATGAAAGGTTATGGGCAGCGACCGATATTGTACAGTATTATTGACGAAGAAGAGAGAAGTTTCAGTGCGTTACCTGATACGTTGGGTGAGCATGGCATCCGATTGGGCTATTATGCGCCGGTGAGTGGCTGGATGACTATTGCACTATACAAGAATACTTATTTAAGACGATTGCGATGTGTGTATCTCTATGACAAAGTGGCAGATACAACGATTGATTTGCTGAAACAGGACTATACTTTTGAGTCACAAGCAGGTGAAGATACCACTCGCTTTGTGCTGCGATGTGAGTTTGCACCATCTGTTTCTACCTCGCTGACGGGTGATTGTGAGGATGCATATATACCCGAGAAAGTTTGGCAGAACGGACGCTTATATATCCGCAGGGGTGACAGGTTGTATGACGTATTAGGGCGGTAGGTAAAGAAAAGAGATTGGCCGGAAACTCCGGACAATCTCTTTTTTGTGGTCCTGCTTGGGCTTGAACCAAGGACCCCCTGATTATGAGTCAGGTGCTACTAACCAACTGAGCTACAGGACCATAACGCGTAGAGTGCGTCGGACTATTGTGTACGGCAGCGAACGGCTGCGGTGATTATTTCTTATACTTGGACGGCAGGACTGCTGCACGTTGCGCATCAGTCAGTTCGGGAACGAACAACTCTGTGCCATCTTTAACGTGGTTTGGGTCTGCAATCTTACTCTTGTTTGCTTCGTATATATATATCCAATATACTGCGTTGCCGTATTCTTGGAGTGCCAATCCACCGAGCGTCATACCTGGTTCGAGAACCATCATCTTGCCCTTGCCATTGTGATGCCGTTTGGTAGCGGTTGGCTTGCTTGCAGGTTGTTGAACCTCGGTCTTCTGCTGCTCTTGCAACTGCTGTTGTTGCTGTTTGGCCTCTTCGAACTGCTTCTTAGTGAGAATACGAATCTCTGCACGACGGTTCGGACTGTAAATGGTTTTGCCCGTCTTGGTTGTCAGAATGCCTCGGCTGGTGCCTACCATACGGTTCGGGTCGATATCATATTCCTCTATCAACTCACCCATAACATTGTCGGCGCGGTCTTGTCCAAGTTGCTTGTTGTAGTGCTGCGACCCCGTGTTGTCGCACGAACCTATTACCTCAACATACAAGTTTTTGTTGCGTTGGAGACGCGTACCCACCTGCTGGATAGTGGTGAGTGCTGCATCGGTGAGCACAGACTTGTCGTTCTCAAAGTAAACGTAGTACTCAGTCTCTGACGGCTCTTTAACCACCACTGTGTTGTTGATAACCACTGTATCCGATTTATAAATAATAGTGGTATCTGATTGGTGTGCTGCCGATGTATTAACTTGTCCGCCCTTGCTGCTTGTCTCCTCCGTAATCTTGCCTGACAAGAAGTCTTTGTTTGCGTTGCAGACATGCGACTTGTGTACCGCATCAATCTTATAACGCATAGACAAGGTGAAGTCGAAGATACCATCGTTGTTGTTACCAAACACGCGGCCATCAATATTGTCTTTGGTGAAGAAGTGGTAAACACCCTTTACGCCAATCGATATGCTGCGGCTGACATTGAATTGGAAATCCGCACCTCCCAAGAACATCGAGCGACAAGCAAACTCGTCATCGTGCATAGGATTCTGACTGCCGGTATGTCCTTTATCGGGGTAGTAGGTATCGTTTTTGAACCAGCCTACACCGCCACCTGCAATCAGATTGAGTGCAAACAACTTACGTGGGTTATACGGACGCCACACGTTGAATATGTCAAATGTCAAAAATCCTTCTGCACGGTGCATTTGTCCGTTCAGGATACGGTCGGCATTGTCAGCACCTTCCTTGCCTGCAGCGCCATACATCGAATAGAGGTATTCAGCCCCGATTCCCCATCCCGAGTTGAAATTATACACCACGCCTAATCCCACCGTGGGGGCATAGACCGTATGCGCCATTTCACTACTGAAATCTCCGTCGAAGATATTGCCTCCGGCATCAATGGTCAGTACCCAGTTGGATATACCCGTAGCGATGGGGCTTTCTACCTTATAGGGGTGGATGCCCAACGTATCATCTTGCCGAACGCCCGCCTCTTGTGCAAAGAGGATGGTCGTTCCGCACAATGCCAACATAACCAATAATACGTTCGCTTTCATATAATCACAATCAATCTTCCGTTATGCGCAACGGCATAACTATGCGAATGGGACTGCAAAGATACAACATTTTTTGTAAATAGCAAAGGATTTGTATGAAAAAAGCATTTTTTTTTGTAAAATTATTGTGCAGATGGGGATTTTGTAGTATCTTTGTCGCAGTGATGCCGTGCCAAAGTTATCGCGGGTCTGTCGCGGGTCTATCGCGGGTTGACAGGGAGTGTGCGGAGACAATGGGGAAGCATAAACGGAAACTAACAGATACAAATATGGATATATTGAGTAAAATGCTGGAGCGCGCGCAGCAACATCCGCAGCGCATTGTGTTGCCTGAAGGGGACGAACCCCGTACCTTGGAGGCGGCAAATATCATTCTTCGTGACAAAATTGCCCGTCTGACGCTTATCGGGAACCCCGAGAAGATTCATCAGATGGCAAAAGAAAACGGGTATGAATACATACGGAAGGCGACGATTATCGACCCCATGACCGATGCCAAGATGCCGGAATATGCGCACCTCCTTTACGAACTGCGCAAAGCCAAAGGCATGACTGAGGAAGAGGCTGCCAAGAAAGCACAAGACCCGTTGTATCTGGGTTGCCTGATGATTAAAAACGGTGACGCAGACGGCGAGTTGGCAGGCGCACGTGGTACGACCGCCGACACAATTCGTCCCGCATTCCAAATCCTGAAGACCAAGCCCGGTGTGCACATTGTGTCGGGCACGTTCCTGATGTTCACCCCCGCCAAACAGTTGGGTGAGGACGGCTTCCTGCTATTCGCAGACTGCGCCGTCAATCCGTGTCCGACCGCCCAAGAGTTGGGTGAGATAGCCGTATCGACCGCCGAAACGGCACGTACGCTCGCCGGTATCGAACCGCGTGTGGCAATGCTCAGTTTCTCGACGAAAGGCAGTGCAAAGCATGAGTTGATAGACAAGGTGACGGAAGCCACCCGTATCGCACACGAGTTGGCACCCGATTTGGCACTGGACGGCGAACTGCAGGCAGACGCTGCGCTGATACCCGCTGTGGCTGAGAAGAAGGCTCCGGGTTCGCCTGTGGCAGGTAAGGCAAACGTGCTTGTATTCCCTGATTTGCAGGCGGGTAACATTGGCTACAAGTTGGTGGAGCGTTTCTCGGGTGCAGACGCCGTGGGGCCTATTCTGCAAGGTATCGCCGCTCCGGTGAACGACCTGAGCCGCGGGTGCAAAGTGCAAGATATCGTGCAAATGGTAATCATCACGGCTAATCAGGCTATTAAAGATTAAAAAGTGTTGGCTTATCCGTGGCGCAAAGGTAGCCCAAGGGTTGCGTATCCATTGCGCATCCCTTGCTGAAAGGTACGGATTTGACACGGTTAAGAAGTGTAAATTATTCAACAACAAAACGAAAAGGATATGAAGATTTTGGTATTGAACTGCGGTAGCAGCAGCATCAAGTATAAACTGTTCGAGATGGAGACCCGCACCATCCTCGCGCAAGGCGGCGTGGAGAAGATAGGGTTGCCGGACTCGTTTCTGCAGGTGAAACTGCCGAGCGGCGAGAAGGTGAAGATTGAGAAGCCGATGCCCGAGCATACGATTGGTATCCAGTTGATACTGGACAGCCTCGTAGATGAGAAAATCGGGTGCCTGAAGTCGCTGAAAGAGATTGACGCTGTGGGACACCGCGTGGTGCACGGAGGTGAGAAATTCAATAAGTCGGTGCTGATTACGCCAGAGGTTAAAGAGATGATTGTCAAGTGCATAGACTTGGCTCCGCTGCATAACCCCGCCAACCTGAAGGGCATCGAGGCGATTGAGAAGACGCTGCCGGGCGTGCCGCAAGTGGGCGTGTTCGACACGGCTTTCCACCAGACTATGCCCGACGAGGCGTATATGTACGCCATTCCGTACGAGTTGTACGAGAAATACGCGATTCGCCGCTACGGTTTCCACGGGACCTCGCACCGCTACGTGTCCGCGCGCGTGTGCGAATATTTGGGTGTGGACCCGAAAGGCAAGAAGATAATCACGGCGCATATCGGCAACGGCGGCAGTTGTACGGCGGTGCTGGACGGGAAATCGGTGGATACATCGATGGGTCTGACGCCGATTGAGGGTCTGATGATGGGTACGCGCAGCGGCGACCTCGACCTCGGGGCTGCGACATACATCATGGACAAAGAGCACCTGACGACGGCAGAGTTCTCGACATTGGTGAACAAGAAGTCGGGGCTGCTTGGCGTGAGCGGCGTGTCGAGTGACGCGCGTGACATCGAGAATGCGATTGCGGGTGGCAACAAACGTGCGGATTTGGCACGGAGGATGTTCATCTACCGCGTGAAGAAATACATCGGCGCATACGCTGCTGCGCTGGACGGTGTGGACATCATCGTGTTCACGGGCGGCATCGGCGAGAACGACACCTACGTGCGCGGCGAGATAGCAAAAGGGCTTGGTTATCTGGGTGTTAAGATTGACGAGGAGAAGAACAAGCACAGCCGCGGCGAGGAGATTGTGATTTCGACGCCGGACAGCCGCGTGACGGTGTGCGTCATACCGACCGATGAGGAGTGGATGATTGCATCGGATACAATGGCGCTGTTGTAAGGAGACTTCTACAAATTCCTTACATACGCATGAAATATGGGAACTTTTTTGCTGTATTTGGTCGCTATTTTGGCATTTTGCGGCTTATCGGTCGGTTACAATGCCCGCATTGCGCCCTCCCTCTGCACCACAAACTGCTCAAAATATCATTCCAAATACAAACAAAGCAATTTATAGAAGTCCCCTTAGGATGGGTTGCGGGGGCGGTTGGTGCCGCCTCCGCCTATATAAATAAACAAGGGCGCGCCCGACAGGGTTGCCCCGCAAATATTAAATCACTGAACCTTGAAACCGATAATTTATCAGTTATTGCCGCGTACCTTTGCGAACTACAATGATACGCGGCGGCATTGTGGTACCCTGCAGGAGAACGGCTGCGGTACGCTGAATGCCATCACCCCGCGCGCACTACGCGCAATACGCGACTTTGGTGCCACGCATATGTGGTACACGGGCGTGATACGCCACGCGACGGCGTGGTACAACACCCCGTCAATAGTGAAGGGTTTGGCGGGAAGCCCCTACGCGATTACCGACTACTATGACATCGACCCCGACCTGTGCGAGGACCAAGACCGGCGCATGCAGGAATTCGAGGCGTTGGTGGATAGGACGCACAAGGCTAACTTGCAGGTAATCATTGATTTCGTTCCCAACCATGTGGCGCGCGAATACCGCTCGACACACCGTCCGAAGGGCGTGAAAGACTTGGGCGAAAACGATAATCCAAACTGGGCGTTCTCGCCGCTGAACAACTTCTACTACCTGCCCGGGCAGCCGTTTGCGCCGCAGTTTGATGTGCAAGGGTATGTGGAAAACCCTGCGCGAGCCACGGGAAACGACTGTTTTCATGCCAATCCGACCAAGGACGACTGGTATGAGACGGTGAAGTTGAACTATGGCGTGTTCTATCAGGGCGGGGGTGAGAAACAGTTCGACCCGATCCCCGACACGTGGCATAAGATGTTGGATATCATGCTGTTCTGGGCAGGGAAAGGTATTGACGGTTTCCGTTGCGATATGGCGGAGATGGTGCCGCAGGAGTTCTGGCGGTGGAGTATCGGGCAGGTGAAGGCGCAATATCCTGATATTCTGTATATTGCGGAGGTGTATCAGCCTGCGTTGTACCGCGACTATCTGGCGGCGGGATTTGATTACCTGTACGACAAGGTCGGGATGTACGACTATCTGCGCGGCGTGACGAGCAAGAACTGGCCTGTGGAGGGCATTACGCAGCAGTGGCAGCGCGTGGACGACATACGCGATCACATGCTGTATTTCCTTGAAAATCACGACGAACAGCGTATTGCGAGCGGTTTCTTTTGCGGGCGCGGCATGTGTGCGGAGCCGGCGATGATAGTGGCAGCCACGTTGGGAACCAATCCCGTGATGGTGTACGCCGGGCAGGAGTTGGGCGAGAAAGGTATGGACGCCGAGGGTTTCTCGGGTATGGACGGCAAGTCGTCTATCTTCGATTATTGGGGGCTGGCATCGTTGCAGGCGTGGGCGAACCACGGGAAGTTCGACGGGGCGTTGCTGGACGACGAGCAGCGCGACCTGCGGGCGTTCTACAGGCAGTTGCTGCGCGTGGCGCGGACCGAGAAAGCCATCACGCAGGGCGAGATGTATGACCTCGAATATGCTCAGAATGAGGGCTTTAACAAGCACGAGCAGTTCGCGTATATCCGCAAATACAAGCACCGGTTGCTGTTGGTGGTACTTAATTTCGACGACCGTCAGGTGGATATGCAGGTGCGTATCCCGCGGGAGGCGTTTGAGCATCTCGGACTGACGGAAATGCCGATGGCAGAGGCAACGGATTTGCTGACTGGCGAGGAGTACCGTTTCCCACTGACAGCACACACGCCCGTGTGTCTGACGCTGCCCGCATGGAAAGGGGTGATATTGAAGGTGAAGACTGCGAAATAGCGCGGACATTTGTTGGTGGATGGTTATAGGATAGTTATAGGTTGGAGGTTTGAAAGATGAAGAAATGGTCGATTGATACGGAGAAAATAGGAGTCTATTTCCGATTGGTGCGCGGGGGTAACCTGCTGTTTGTGGCGATGCTGCTGTATGTGATGGAAAAGTGGGTGGCGACACCGCTGTTGCAACGGGAGATGTTCCCTGAGCAGATGCCTTGGTGGGTGCTGACACTGCTCATTCTTGCCACCGTGTGCATTGCCGCGGGGGGCTATGTCATCAACGATTATTTCGACATCAAGATTGACAGAATCAACCGTCCCGACAGGCTGATAGTGCCCGACATCGTGTCGAAGAACACGGCGATGCGCCTGTTCCAGTGCCTGACGGCTGTGGGCATGGCGATGGGAATCGCTGTGACGGTGTGGGCAAGGAGTTGGACATTGGGCCTGATATTTCTTGTCATCCCCGGATTGTTGTGGTTTTATTCGGCGTCGTATAAGCGGCAGTTCCTCGTTGGGAATATTGTTGTGGCGTTTATGGCGGCGTTGGTGCCGCTGCTGGTCGCTTTTGCGAATGTGGATTACCTGAAGCATACGTATCCTGATGCCTTGGGGTATACGCCTATCGTTGGCGAGTTGTATATATGGACAGGTGCTTTTGCGCTGTTCGCGTTCCTCACGACGCTGGCGCGCGAGATTGTGAAGGATATGGAGGACGAAGAGGGCGACCGCGAGTACGAATGCCGCACGATGCCCATCAAGTGGGGCAAGACGGCGAGCAAGGTGGTGGTGACGGTGCTTATCGCCATTATATGCGGGCTGGTTTGCTATTTCGGGTTTGCGGTAGTGCCTTTCCCGCATGCGTGGAACACGTTGTCAACGAGGTATATTGTGTTCGGGGTGCTGGTGCCGTGTGTGTGCGAGTTGGTGCTGCTATGGTGCGCACGTATGCCGCGCGAATATCATAATGCTCAGGCACTTATGAAGTTTGTGATGCTGATGGGGGCGTTGTACAGTTTTGTCATTGTGCGCATGTTATGAACATCATTTTAGGCAGCCAGAGTCCGCGTCGACGCGAACTGATGAAGGGATTGGATATTCCCTTTACCGCCATCACGATAGATGCTGATGAGTCGTACCCGAAAGATTTGAGAGGGGGAGATATACCCTTGTATATATCGCGCGCGAAGGCGCGCGCATACGCGAACAAACTGACAGAAGGGGACTTGTTAATCACCTCGGATACCATCGTCTGGTTGGACGGAGAGATGCTCGGGAAGCCCCATTCAGAGGCGGAAGCCAAGCAGATGCTGGGGCGGTTGAGCGGGCATACACATCAGGTGTTTACGGCGGTGTGTTTCACCACCTTGTACGGGCAGGACACATTGGTGGACAGTTCTGATGTTACGTTCCGCGAATTGATGGCGGAAGAGATTGACTACTATGTGGAGCACTATCGCCCGATGGATAAGGCGGGTAGTTATGCCATTCAGGAATGGATTGGTTATGTGGGCATTACGCGCATAGAAGGGTCGCAATACACCGTGATGGGGTTCCCGATTGAGCAGGTGTATATGTACTTGAAAGAACACGAATTATCCAATAGCAGCAAATAATACGCCTGTGTGGGGCAGGAGGCTGAAAGGGTAGGGAGAAGAAGTACCTCAACAAAGTACTTCTTCTCCTTTTTATGGTTATCGCACTTGGGTTAGTGCGCGCACATGTGCGTTGAAAGCATCTTTCTTCAGCAAATCCTCCAGGCAGAGGTGCATGCGGTAGTTCCAGAAATGGTGCGGGTCAGACGGCAGGTTAATACGCTCGGCGTGTGCATCAGGCAGGCGCACCTCGCCGTCAATCGCCAGCCAATCCTGCAGCGGCAGGATAACCCACATGGCAGGGCTGTACATGTGCTGGTTGATGATGAACTCCGCTATCTCGGGCGTCATCTCGTGCGGTGCCGCGCCTTGCTGGCCCATCTGCTCGTTGTAGAAACGTTGGGTGACGGCAGCGTCCTCTTCCCACCATGCGCGAAGCGGGTTCATATCGTGCGTACCCGTGGTGCAGATGCTCAGGTAGGGCGCATCGGCAGGATGTGCAAACTGCTTGGTCGGGTCTTTGGGCATGCGCTGAATCTCAAGCGACAGGATTTGTAGTTGGTGCATCACCTGTGGCACACACGAGGGCACCATACCGAGGTCCTCACCGCAGCAGAGCATATCGGTGGAGGCAATGAGCGTAGGCAGTTTGCGCATAGCCGACTCACGCCAAAAGTCCGTGTGGCGGCGGTAGAAATAGTCATTATGGATATCAGCGAGCAACTGACGCTGGTCTTCGTATAGTTCCGCGTAACTATGTGACTGATAGAGTGCTATGCGCGGGTGCAGCAGTTCTGGGTCGCGCTGGTCGCGCACGAACAGCACCTCGCAATGCAGATACAGCAGCCCGTTCTTTACATTGTCGGGGTTGCACTTGCCCTCCATCGCCTTGCGGTTGCCAGGGTCGGTGAAATAGGCTTGCACCTTGAGCTGCGTGTCGAACTCGTCCTTGAACCAATACACATACCCGTCGCGCGTGTTGAGGAAATGCTCCTTGGCATAATCAGTGTCGTAGCCGAACACATCGCCGAGGAAGTTGGAGCGGATATAGGGCTTGGTCATGCGGTCTTCGTCAAGTTTGACGCCCATATTCCACAGGTCTTGCAGCGTGTACGGCATGGCGGGCGAGAAATGTCCGCACAGCCCCCACACATCGGTCTTGCGCATCTGCCAGATACGGAAGAACCCGAGGATATGGTCAATACGGTAGGCATCGAAATAGTCCGCCATCTTGGTGAAACGCTTGCGCCACCACTGGTAGTTGTCCTCTGCCATGACGTCCCAGTTGTAGGTCGGGAAGCCCCAGTTCTGTCCGCGTGCATCGAAGTCGTCGGGCGGGGCACCCGCACTGGCATCGAGGTTGAACAACTGCGGGTCGGTAGTCGCGTCCACCGAGTCGGGCGAGATGCCGATGGGTATATCCCCCTTGATAGCCACGCCCACCGAGTGCGCATACGCCACAGCGTCCGCCAACTGCTTGTCGGCATGGAACTGCAGGTAGCAGTAGAAGTCCTTGGGCTGCTTGTCGCGCTTGGACATAAACTGCGCGTATGGCAGCAGCCACTCCTTGTTCTTCTCCACAAATGCCTTGTACGCCTCCGATGTCAGCACCGTCGCCTTCTCCGCCTTGTACAACGCCTTGAAGTACTTCATCTTCTCATCGTAAACGCACTGATAATCAGCAATCTGCTTCTTGTTGAACTCCTCCTTGGTAGCCAGATATTTCTTCTTTTGCGCGGACGTCAGCGTGCCCATTTTCTCTATATTTATATAGATAGGGTGCAGCGCAAACACGCTCACGGCGTTGTACGGATACGAGTCGCGGTTGGTGTGCAGCAGTGTGGTGTCGTTGATAGGCAGCGTCTGAATCATCTTCTGCCCCGTGAGCACCGCCCAGTCTGCCAGCAACTTCAGGTCCTGAAACTCGCCGATACCGAAACCGTTCTCCGAACGCAGCGAGAACACCGGCACTGCCACACCGGCCCCTTTCCAGTTGGCTTGCGTGTAGCGGAACGGCTCATCGTCAATCAGATAGTGTTTGCCGCGTTGCACGTCCCACACCTTGCGGTTCTCGCCCCACTCTATGTCAATCACTTCGCCCGATTGGGTGTCAATAATCACGTATTTGTACTCCACCACCGTGCCGATATTGGCGTGGAATGACGCCGTCCACAGCGGGTTGTAGGTGTCGTCATTGTCGGATACATTGCTCATTCTGAGCATATTAGCCTTATCCCATTGTCCGAGGGCTGGTACATTGCCCATGATAGCCACCGACTGATTACGCTCCAACCGGGGCACATACACCACCACGTTGATATTGCCCGTCATCTTGCTGTTGCGGGTCATCGGGCGGTGCGCAAACAGCACCTCGCTGAACACTTTCGACGCAAACAGCGAGTGCGGATTGTCCTGCCAGCGGTCGCGGATAACCATATTCCCGGGTGCACAGTCTATCTTGTGCGCCACGTCCTCTCGGCGGAGCACTTCGCCCTGCTCGTCAAGCACGGCATACGAATAGGATAGATAGCGGTGTATATCGCTGATAGTCAGTTGCGCAGACCAGTCAGCGGTGCCGTGGCACTCCATATTCAGTATGGATGGCTTCACGTTTTGTACGTCACCATCTGCAGTGTAGAGGACAACAATCTTTTTTCCCCATTGTGTTTGGTAGTTAATTGAGAATGATATTGTCATGAAATATTCGTATTTAATTGATTAATAGACGTTTTATGTTGTTTTTGTATGAATGTCCCAATCATCATAGGTAGCATGTTGTTCATTACCCATACCATTATAGTGGCCATGGTGATGCCTGCTAAGTTTGCAGAGAAGACACCGAAAACGAGTAGTGACACGCTGCCTCGCACCGCAATGTCCGCCAATGGAAGAGAGGGGAGTAAGCTGAGAAGCAGGTAGTAGGTAGGAATGGCTATTACCAATTGCACAAGAGATAAGTCTATGTTGCAGAAATGCAAAACAAGTGCCAACTGTATTCCCCATACGATATATCTCAAGAGACTAATGCCTACCACCTCTAAAAAACAGCGAAAGGTAATGTGTTGCAATTCGTTGCTTATTTGTTGTAGGTATCGATTGCTCCAATGGTGGCGTGCTAATAGTTTGATTCCTGTAGATAAAAATAATAGTAGCAGCATTACTATCATTGTGGTAATCAGTATATTCTGCAATGGAATTATTGTCTTGTATTGTGTAAATAGAATAATGGCGGGGATGCCCAATGCTAATTCCACCAGCAACATAACCAATGAACCGATTAGACCTAATGTGACAGCACTTGCCCATGCAGAATGATTGTGTAATAAGAGAACTCTTGTTGGGTAATCTCCTGTGCGATAAGGAGTTATAAATGAGCCGACGCAACCGTAGCATACTTGTCGCATAGCCTCTGCCATAGTCATTGGTTCAATATCTCGCATCAGTGTGCGCCATTTCCATGCTTCGCATAGCAGATTGAGTGGCATTAGCACCATAGCCAACATCAAACAAGCATATTTATGTCTTTCAACTGTGCGAAAACTATCTGCCAAGGTAGCATAATCATCAAAAGTGGCCAACTTATAACCTAAGTAACCATAAGCCGCCACTACAAGTAAGACATTAAAAATACGCAAATATGAGTTACCTTCAGCCTTCATACAAAGGTGCAAAGTTACAAAAAATTACGTAAATCACAAAATAATTGATGAAAGTTTAGAGTATTAGACAAATTTTCACTACCTTTGCAGTTGATTTGAAACCGGCATTTGTCATACCATGTTTTCTCCTTTTCATTTGTAATGCGTTGTGGGGACAGGCGAGTAATGTTATACCGTCTTCTAATGCCGTCGCTAATATCCAAACGCCACGTACGGATGGTTGGACAAGTTTTCATAATCCTGCTTCGTTAATTCAAGAAAACCGTTTTCAAGCGGCTGTACAATATGAGAATCGCTATTTATTAGCGGCTTTGAACACGGCATCATTACAGGCGGCGTATTGTAATCCGTATGTCAATGTTGGTGTCGGTTTTTCTTTTTTCGGCTATTCGAAATATCAGGAGATAATGGCTGGCATTACGTTGGCTCACTCATTTAATCGTTTTTCAATTGGACTGCAAACCAACTATTTAACTATATATTGTGGTGATGAAATCAAATATAGAGGAACTATATTTCCGCAGGTGGGTGTAATGGTGGATATCACCTCACATCTTACATTAGGATTGCATGCATTTAATCCTTTTTTGCAAAAAATACGTATTGATGATGAGTGCAGGAAAGCACTACCTTCCATCTATTCCGTAGGTGCCGACTATCGTTTTGCAGACCATCTGCGGTTGGCTGTGCAGGCCGACTATGATATTCGCTCTACTTTTCGTATTGCGACTGCTTTTGAATGGGAGGCTATCGAACAATTCGTGTTGAAATTAGGAGCGTATTACCATACGCAATTCGTTGGTTGTATGGGGATTAGTGTGCGATGGAAAGGCTTGATATTAGACACAAACTTTGAACTTAATCCACGGCTCGGACTCACATGTCAAATCCGTGTCGGGTATATGTTGCCATGCGTCGAATAATTTTCATATCTTTCTGTTTGATAGCGTATTACGTCTGTGCGCAGACAAATTCTATAGATGATATACTGAGTGATATTTATGGGCAGTTGGCAGAGGAAATGGAGTTGCCGTTCGAAGATTTGCAGGAGGAACTTACGGAAATAGCGACGAATCCTATCAATTTGAACCAAGCCAAAGTTGAAGATTTGCAGCGGTTGCGTTTCTTGAACGATGAGC
The DNA here is from genome assembly GCA_934667275.1 of uncultured Bacteroidales bacterium. GTDB lineage: Bacteria > Bacteroidota > Bacteroidia > Bacteroidales > Paludibacteraceae > Colicola. The sequence continues at coordinate 136,518 of CAKULK010000004.1, forward strand.
AGATAGATGCTATTTTGCTTTATCAATACCGACATCCTTTTCAGTCTGTTTACGAACTCCAATTGATACCAGAGTTGCGGGATTACGACATTCGGAATATGCTTCCGTTTGTCAAAGTTGAAGAGGTTAATTCTAAGAATCCCATGTACTTACGTGAGGTATTCCACTATGCAAAGCATGAATTGTCGTTGCGACTGGATGCTCGCAACTGCGAATCATTTACTACTGACCCCATTTATGGCAAACTGCGTTATCGTTTTAATTTCCGCAATCGTGTGCAAGCGGGGGTGACGATAGGTCGTCCGACTGGTGTGCCATGGAGGCAAATGCAATATGGCGCTTATGTTCAACTGCGTGATATAGGACATATAAAATCCTTAGCAGCAGGCGATTATCAGGCCTATTTCGGACAAGGATTAGTGGTCGGAACGCCTTTTCATTTGGGCAAGACAACTTTCCTGTCAAGTTCAGTGAATGGGGCAGAAGGGGTGCGCAAGTTCTCCTCTGTGGGCGACAACTACAATGCTTTCCATGGTGTAGGTACAACTATGCGCATACAATGGGCTGATATATCAGCGTTTTATTCCCTTGACCGACAAAAAGATAGCACTTTTCATCACCTATTGGGGGCCAATTTTACTGCTCATTGGAAACAACTGAAAGTTGGAATTACTGCCATTGAAAATCTCTATGCAAGCACTTCTGAATTGGCACCACAGGTGGTGATGGGTGTGAACGTGCGCTACAATTTTCATTTGGTGGATATTTGGGGCGAGGTGGCTGTTTCGCAAGGTCGAAAGTGGGGTGCTGCAAGTATTGTTGGTATGCGTTTCACTCCATTGTCAAATGTCAATATTATGGCTGTATATCGCTATTATTCATTGTATTACGACAATAAATACGCTTATTCGTTTTCTGAAAAGAGCCGCTTGAATGATGAAAATGGTTTCTATCTTGGTGCCGATATACGCCGCTTGCGGCATTGGCGTTTTGCAGTGTATGCTGATGGTTTTCGCGATGGGTATGATGGACTTTTGCAAGCGGACTTTACGCCAAAATCGGAGTATGGAATGACTTGGCGTTACCGTATGCGCCGTCAACAGCAACGCGACACCTATTCGTTGCGCTATCGTTTCAACTACACGTTGTCCCAATGGTGTTTTCATACGCAGGCGGATGCAAATTTGGTGCAAGGCGGGACGGCTGCAAAACCAACGTATGGTATTTCGTTGTTGCAGGATGTGGAATATAGGTTCACTCGTGCGCCTATAGTATTGCAAATCAGGTTACAAGGCTTCGATGCTCGCTCGTGGAATAACCGTATTTACGCTTACGAAAACGATGTGTTGTATGCTTTTTCTTTTCCAAATGCGTATGGTATTGGAGGACGGTGCTATCTCAATGCACGTTATCGTGTGAATGATTATTTGTCTGTTTATCTGCGAGTTAGCGAAACGGTTTACCAACGCACATGGAGTCTGGAGCACTATAGGGCGCAAACGCGTACGGATGTGCATTTGCTGTTACGTGCAACTTTTCCATAAAAAACTTGTCATACACAATAGTTTTTTACAATAGAATAATAGAACCTTAATGGCACGATTTTTGTGCCTTGGCAGTGCAAAATGATTGTTTTACGAGCACAAGTGAAAAAGTATGAAAAAATATAGGACGATAGGTGTATTGTTTTTCGCTCTCCTGTTGCCCGCTTTGACGTGGGCGGAGGTGTCGCCCGAGACGCTGGCAAAGCGTGCCAAGCGCAAGAACCTGACTATCCGCGAATGGAACACCGATGCCAAGGCGAAGACCCGCTGGCTCGACCATGTTACTACCTATGACTCGCTCGGGCGCAAGGTGGAGGAGATCGAGTACGCCACCTACGGGCAGGTGCAGCGTATCACGGTCGAGTATGACGCCGAGGGCTTTGTCTCCCGCGAGGTGGTCTATAACGACAAGGACAAGCCCGTGCGTATCCGCAAGTACGAATACAACGCCAACGGTACCAAGAAGAAACAGTACAACTATCTGCCCAACGGCAAACTCTATTCGGTGAAAGTGTTTGAGTATGCGTTCAGCGATGACTGATATGATCCCTATCTCGCTTGCCGAGATGGAGAGCGTCAAACTGATGAATCGTATCGATACCAAGTTTGTCGTTCCCGCTTGCCTGTTGCCCGAGATGTTGCGTTTGGCGCAGGCGGATTATTACATACAAGAGATTGACGGACAGCGATTTGCCGCATACGATACTCTCTACTATGATACGCCCGATATGCAGATGTATATCCGCCACCACGACCGCCAACTGCGCCGCCAGAAGATACGCGTCCGTACCTATATCGATTCCGACCTGACTTTTCTGGAGGTAAAAAACAAGAACAACAAAGGGCGCACCAAGAAGAAACGTATCGTGGTGCAGACCAACGATTTGCAAGATATTGATGCTGGACAGCGCGAGTGGCTCGCAGGCAAAGCGTGGTATGATGTCGCCACCTTGCAGCCGCAACTCCACACCCGCTTCGAGCGTATCACGCTTGTCAATCGCGCCAAAACCGAGCGGCTCACCATCGATACCGCGCTCCGTTGGGAGAATGTACAGACGGGACAAACGGCAGCCCTCGGCGATGCAGTGGTAGTGGAACTCAAGCGCGACGGCAACCAGCCTTCGGGAATGTTGGATATACTCCGATCGCTGCGTATCAAACCGCTCAGTATGAGCAAGTACTGCATAGGCGTTGCGCTCACTAACCCCACCGTAAAAAACAACCGCTTCCGCCCCAAATTGCGGAAAATACAGAAATTGACTTCCCCAACCCTCTCAGAGAGGGGGCTAATAGAATGAGAATAAAAAGATAACTTAAACGGATAATAATATGGATGGTTTAATGGACACCAACACAATCGGTCAGGTCACCGACACTATCGTCAACGCCCCCGACTTCGACCCTTCTATTGCCGCGGAGTTTGCGGTGCCGATGCAGTCAGTCACCACTTTCCTTGGCGTGCCGCTTTTCGACGGTAGCAGCATCGTGAATATCCTCGTCCGCTTCCTGCTCAACTTCGTGGTAGCGTGGGTGCTCGTGCATTTCCTCTACTACCGCAAGTCGAAGCGCATGGACTACTACGTCACGTTCATGCTCTTCTCGGCAACGATGTTCCTGCTGCTCTGCATGCTCGACAACGTCAAATTGCAAATCGGCTTTGCCCTCGGTCTCTTTGCCATCTTCGGCATGATTCGCTACCGTACCGAGACCGTCCCCATCCGCGAAATGACCTACCTCTTTGTCCTCATCGGACTGAGCGTCATCAACGGTCTGGCGATGTCGGTCAGTTGGTCGGACCTCCTGCTGGTGAACGTCCTGCTCCTCGCCGTGGCAGCCTTCTTCGAGAACTGGCGCGGTCTGGCACACCGCTCACAGAAAATCGTCCTTTACGAGAAAATCGAGAACATCGTCCCCGAACGCCACGCGGAACTCAAAGCAGACCTCGAGAAACGTCTCGGGCGACCCATCGAATCCTTCGAGATAGGGCACGTCGATTTCCTGCGCGATGTCGCCTACATCAAGGTCTATTACATGCTCGAGAAGGGCGAAACCAACACCATTGATTCTCAAGTAAAACCAAAATGAAACGCCTGATTTACATAGCATTAATCGCTTTTCTCCTGCTGCCTACAGCGACAAAAGCCCAAGAGATTGTCAGCAACGAGACCACCGCCGAGCAGATTGCCGAACTGCGTCTCGCGGCTGCCTACAAGCACTCTTTCAACCACGGTCTCGGCTTGTCCGTGGACGAGGAGGTGCGCACCTGCCTTGGCGGCACGTCCCCCGCGGCATTCTCCCGCTCCTACACCACGTTGTCGCTCGACTATGCCCCCATTCCCTACCTGCACCTCGCCCTCGGCTACACGCTCAAACTCTATGGCAACAAGGGTTGGGACGACCCCAACGAGTATCTGCGCCACCGCGCGTTCCTCAACCTCACGGGGCAAGTCAAAATCAATCACTGGAAACTCTCCCTGCGCGAGCGGCTCCTCATGGACTGCCGTACCGACTCCGTCAACCCCAACGAGAAGAACGCCATCGACCTCACCATGCGCCACCGCCTGCAGGCGACCTGGTCCATGCCGTCCAAGCCGCTGCGGTTCCACGCGGGCATCGAGTTTGCCAACACGCTCAATGCGCCTACGGACTACATAAACAACTGTAGCACAACGCACTACGGGCAGTACCTCACCCACATCCGTCCCGAAATCGGTATGCGCTGGCGTATCAACAAGCGCAACAGCCTCTCGCTTGCCTACCGCTTTGACTACGGCTACAAACGCGACCTCAACATCAAGCGCAAGTCGGGCAACGTCGAACTCACCAACGCCTACAAGTACAACCACATCATTATGCTCGCGTACCAATTCAGCCACTGATGCTGAAATGTTAACGATTATATACGGTCTCTCCCCTGTCTCACCTGTGTCAAACAGCAAGGGATACGCAAGGGATGAGCAAGGGATAGGCAAGGCATAAAAAGCCTTCTTACATATTAATTATTAACTATTAACCATTACCTAATAATGAAACGTTCGCTTTTTTACCTGCCATGCCTATTGGCAGTCGCACTCGCAGGGTGCGAAGACCCCACCAAAGATACAGGAACGGGCGGCAATTCCGCCACCGGCGATGCCACCATTTCCGACGATACCTACAACAATTCTGGTGATTTCCTCGAGCAATGGGACGCCTATACCACGGGTGATATGAAAGTCATAACCCTCACATGGTCAGCCTCTTCCGTGGATATCAGCGGCACCTGCGACGGCGTTACCGTCACCGCCGACGGCACCGATGTGACCGTGGTCAGCACCGCCAAGAAAGTGCAGTATGTCCTTTCGGGAACGTGCTCGGACGGTAGTTTTAAGGTCTATAGCGACAAGAAGTTCGTTCTCCAACTCAATGGCATCACCCTCCACAACCCCTCGGGGCCTGCTATCAATATCCAGAAGGGCAAGATGGCGGAGGACGACGGCGGCTACCCGCACAAAGCGGTATATGTCCTCGTCACCGACGGCACCACCAACACGCTGACTGACGGAACATACGCGCAGGAAGTCACTGTTGATGGGGTAGAGGAAGACCAAAAGGCTTGTTTCTTCAGCGAGGGGCAACTCATCTTCTCGGGCGCGGGTACGCTCAACGTAACGGGCAACAACCGCCACGCTGTGCGCAGCGATGACTATATCCGCCTGCGCAATTCGGTCACGATGAACATCACCGCCAACGGCGAAGACGGCATCAACGGCAAGGACTACCTCATTGTGGACGGCGGCACGCACACGATTAACGTCTCCGCCGACAAAGGCAAGGGACTCAAATCCGACACCATTCTCATTGCGGGCGGCAGCACCAACATCACCTGTACCAGCAGCACTGCGGAGGGTATCGAAGCCGACTATCTCACTATCGACGACGGATTGGTAGAGTGTCTCGCCAAGGACGACGGCATCAACGCGGCATATAGCATTGTCATCAACGGTGGATATATCTACACCCGCGGTACGAACAACGACGGACTCGATTCCAACGGCACTATCACCATCAATGGCGGCGTGATTGTGGCGGTCGGCACGCAAGTGCCTGAGGAGGGTATAGACTGCGACCAGAACACCTTTACTATTACAGGCGGTATCATTCTCGGTATCGGCGGCGCAAGCAGCACACCCACCAGCAGCACCTGTACGCAACCTTCTGTCCTCTATGGTGCATCCTGTACGGCAGGCACCCGCCTCTCATTGCTTGACGCTGACGGCAACATCGTCCTCTCCTACGTACCCGAAACCACGCTCACGCAGATGACGCTCCTTCTCTCCTTGCCCGCCTTGTCCCAAGGCACCGCATACACCTTCGTCTCCGCCGGTACCTATACAGCAAGCACAGGTTCTACGACATCGGTAAGTACAGGCACCACATCTGCAAGCACAGATACCTCCTCCGCAAGTTCTGCGTCAGATGCCATCACTTTTCACAATCTGACAAATACAGGCACCTTATCCTCTCCCACTACTCTTACCACAGCCACTCTTTCCTCTATGGTAACCACCGTCGGCAACGTCTCCTCTGGTGGCGGAGGTAATCCTGGCGGTGGCGGCAACCCTGGTGGCAACCCCGGCGGTCGCCCGGGCGGGCACTAATATAACAACGGCTGTCTGAATATTCTTAGATAGCCGTTGTTTGTATGAAAATGTACAACTTAATCTCTTCGGAATAGAATACTGCTGTCGCCGTAACTGAGGAAACGGAAATCGTGGGCGAGGGCGTAGTCGTAGATGGTGTGCCAGTTGCCACCGACAAAGGCACTGACGAGGAGGAGGAGCGTGGACTTGGGCTGGTGGAAGTTGGTAATCAGTTGATTGACAACGTGGAAGGTGTAGCCGGGCTCTATCATAATCTGCGTCTCTGCGTGCAATGTATCCTGCCCCGTATGCTCCAAATAGTCCACTATTGCCTGCAGGGCATCATGCGTAGTCAGCGTGTGTTCCCTCATATAAGGTACAAACTGCGGCACATGCAACCCTCCTTCTTCCACCTGCAATTCCTCCTTCTTCATTCCTAATTCATAATTATCACGTAGCATTTCCCCGATGAAATAGAGACTCTCGAGGGTGCGCATGCTGGTGGTGCCGACGGCTACGATGTGCCCCAAGTTGCAGATAATGTCCACAATAGCCTGTCGCGGGACTGCGATAATCTCGGTGTGCATGGTGTGCTGGTTAGCGTCGGCGGTCTTCACGGGTTGGAAGGTTCCGGCGCCAACGTGCAGGGTGAGTTCGGTGGTCTGTATGCCGCGGGCACGGAGTCCGTCCAGCACCTCATCGGTGAAGTGAAGTCCCGCTGTGGGCGCCGCTACGGAACCCTTGATGCGCGAATAGACCGTTTGGTAGGTGGTCTTGTCGCTCTCCTCCGTGGGGCGGTTGAGATAGGGTGGGATAGGCAGTTCACCGACTGCGTCAAGGATTTCGGCAAAAGAGACAGGGGCATCCCAACTGAAATTCACTTCGTAGGTGTTGCCTGTCTGCTCGCCACGCTCTGCATTCAAAACGATTGTCTCACCCGTGCTGCGGAGGGTGGCAGTAAGATGCAAAGCCCCTGATTTCCACTTCTTTGCGTTGCCAATCATACATTTCCATGTGCAACCTGTGGTGCTGCCAAGCGACAGTTGGTAGTCGTGCGGGTGTAGCGGCTCCAGACAGAACACCTCTATACGCGCGCCCTGCGCGGGGGCGTGAGGGTCAGAGGTGGCGGGGGCATTCTTGTGGAATACCAGCCGCGCCTGAATGACACGGGTGTTGTTGTACACCAGCAACGAGCCCTCGGGGATATAATCCCCCACGTGGTAGAAGAGGTCTTCGGACACGTGTCCATCCCTGTAAACCAGCAACTTGCTATGGTCACGTTGCGCCAACGGGTACTTGGCTATTCGCTCGTCGGGCAGGGGGTAGTTGTAATCGTCAATCAGTATCTGCTTCATCGTTTGTCGGTCTTGTGGGGACGCGGTGCCCTGTCGTCCCGTGTGAATGGTTTTCGGTCATGGGGCTTGTGGGCAAAGGGCTTCTTATCCCCCTCATCCCGTCTGCCACGGGGCTTGAAATCGCGTTTGTTCCTGTCTTGCTTGAAGTCCTTGCGCTTGTGCTCTTTGTCGGCAAAGTGCGGTTTCGTGTCCTTGGGGTGGTATTTTTTCCACTCCTTGTGCTCGCCTTGGAAGAGTTCGTACTGGTTGAAAAGGCACTCCAACTCGCCGTTTATCAGGTGGATACGCTTGCTCGGCTTGAGCCCGATGCACTTCAGCGCGTCCTCGTTGCTGGATATTACCCATGCCGTCGCTCCACTGAACTGGTGCTTGAGGGCGGTACCCATGTCCTGATACAGGCGCAGCACATCTTTGTCTTGCGACAGGCGTTCCCCGTAGGGAGGATTCATCATCACAAGCGCCTCGTTGGTGTCGCGGTCGGCAAGGCGCAACTCCTCGATGCGTATTTGCCGCACCTCGATGTCGCGTTGCAGGCTCGCCGACTGGATGTTCTTGAGGGCTGTCTGCACGGCGTAATACCCTGCGTCAGAGCCATATATCTTGTGCGTGAAGGGACGCTCGCGGCTGTCGTCGTTGTAGATGTCCTCGAAGAGGTCGCGGTCGAAGTCCGCCCATTTCTCGAAGGCAAAGCCCTTGCGGTAGATGCCCGGGGCAATGTTGCGGGCGATGAGGGCAGCCTCTATCAGCAGGGTGCCCGACCCGCACATGGGGTCGTAGAAATCGCCCTGTCCATGCCAGCCCGCGAGTAAGAGCATACCTGCTGCAAGTGCCTCATTGATAGGCGCTTCGGTATTGGCAACACGGTAGCCGCGCTTGTGGAGACTATCGCCCGAACTGTCCAAGGATATGGTGACGGTTTCGGCAGAGATGTGCACGTTCAGGCTGAGGTCGGGGTCGGTGAGTTTCACGCTCGGGCGTTTCTGTTCGCGCTCCATCCAGTAGTCTGCGATGGCGTCTTTGACGCGGTAAGTGACATATTGCGAATGGCGGAAGGTGTCCGAATAGACGGTAGCGTCGATGGCAAAGCCCGTCTTGAGCGTCATGTACCGGCTCCAATCTATCTGTTTGGCCTGCTCATAGACCGCGTCCGCGTCTTTGGCGCGGAAAGTAGCGATAGGCACAAGCACACGCGACGCCGTGCGCAGGCACATATTGGCGGTATATAACAGCCGCTTATCACCCGTGAAAGACACTGCCCGTCGCTCAATCTGCACATTGTTGGCGCCTAACTCCACCAACTCTCCCGCCAAAACTTCCTCCAAACCTTTGAAAGTCTTGGCTACCATCTTAAACTCTTTCTCCATCAGTTTCTTGCTAAAAGACTACAAAGATACTGCTTTTTCCATATATATACAAGGTGTATCACATAAAATTGCTCGTTTTGAGCATAAAAATAACGTAAATGCTTGTATATGTGAAAGAAATGTAGTACCTTTGCACGCTTTTTCGGGCTTGGCGTGTTGCCGGACTGAAGACGCAAATAGTAAATTAACTAATTAAAACAACAAACTGTATGTTAAATCATTACGAGGCCGCTTTCGTGTTGACTCCCGTTTTGTCTGAACCACAGATGAAGGAAGCGGTTGACAAATTCGAGAACCTTCTCAAGGAGAATGGTGGTACCATTCTGAATCGTGAGGAGTGGGGTTTGCGCAAACTCGCTTACCCTATCCAAGGCAAAACAACGGGATTCTACGCCTTGCTGCAATTTGATGTAGAACCGGCTGTCATTGCCACTCTCGAGACGGAATTCCGTCGTGACGAACGAATCATTCGTTTCCTCACCACGCGTCTGGACAAGTATGCTTTCGAGTATGCCGAGAAACGTCGCAACGTTAATCTGAAAAAAGAAGAACCTGTAACCACTGAGGAGGCTTAATTATGGCACAGAACGATGAAATCCGTTATTTGACCCCGAAAACCAACGAGGCAAAGAAGAAAAAGTACTGCCGTTTCAAAAAGAGCGGTATCAAGTACATCGACTACAAAGATCCTGAGTTCCTCAAGAAGTTCCTCAACGAGCAAGGCAAGATTCTGCCCCGCCGTATCACGGGTACCAGCCTGAAATATCAGCGCAAAGTGGCTCAGGCTGTCAAGAAAGCACGTCACTTGGCTTTGCTGCCTTATGTAACCGATATGATGAAATAATCTAAATTGAAAGGAGAAACATCATGGAAGTAATTTTGATTCAAGACGTAGCCAACTTGGGCTACAAAAACGATATTGTTAAGGTACGCGATGGTTTTGGCCGCAACTACCTCATCCCCAACCAGTTCGCTGTGATTGCCAACGATAGCAACCGCAAGCAACTCGCCGAGAACCTCAAACAGCAGGCTCACAAGTTGGCTAAGCAACTTGCTGATGCTCAGGCTCTTGCTGAGAAGTTGGCTGCTATTGTTATCACGTTGCCCGCAAAGGCTAACGAGGATGGCAAAATCTTTGGCTCTATCACCACCGCTCAAGTGGCTGAGGCTTTGAAAGAGCAGGGCTTCGACATCGATAAGAAGATTATCACCGTCGAGAACGTGAAAGAGTTGGGCGAGGCTTTGGCCATTGCCAAACTGCACCGCGAGGTGAAGGCTCAAATCAAGTTGAACATTGTTGCTGCTGAATAAGCCGCGAAGAAAGGAAACAGAAGTATGAAAAAAGGAATTCATCCGGAGAACTACCGCGTGGTAGTCTTCAAAGATATGTCCGATGGCACACAGTTCTTCAGCCGCTCCACAGCCGCTACCAAGGACTCCATCGAAATCGATGGTCAGACTTATCCCCTGATTAAGTTGGAAATCTCGAACACGAGTCACCCCTTCTACACCGGTAAGTCCAAACTCGTTGACACCGCTGGTCGCGTAGATAAATTTATGTCTCGCTACGGCGCCCGCAAGAAGAAATAATCTTCACGTGATAATTCAGAGGCGAGTCTTAAGGCTCGCCTCTGTTGTATGTAGGGCATCCTTTGTTAAATAATATCAACCTTATTCAGGCACGGGCAAAACGTTAGTGGTTTGTTAGAGGTTGGTTATATGTTGGTAGGTGGTTAAATGGCGAAAACAACGGGCATCCGTCATCAATTATTAATTGAGTTTGGCAGGCAGTTATTGGTGTCTGTGGGCATCTTTACGGCACTTTTTCTGATGCTGTTTTTGGTGGAATGGCTCTTCCCAACGCTACGCGGAACGCTTTTGCAGTGGGCAGCCCCTGCTTTTGTGGTCGGCATACCGGCCAGTGTTGTCGGCACGGCGTATGTACTCACTATCCGCAACCCGAAGAATTATCTCGGTTTCTACGGCGACATACTCATGGCATTGCTCCTTGCGGCGCAGTTTTGCTTGCAGGGCAATTTCGACCTCACCATCCTCTATTTGGCAGTCTTTGTCCCGTTTGGCATCATCTCACTGCTCACGTGGCGCAGGCATACTTTGCACCCTGAACAGGTAAAGGAAATCTTTGCTCCGACTTGGCTGCCGCGTGGCATGCAAGGTCTCTCTTTGTTGGCTGCTGTTGCCATCATCGCCGTCGATTATGTCCTTGCTACTCAACTGCTTCAGCACAATGGCTGGGGTGATAATATCGCCCTCAAACTCATGGGCGGACTGATGATAGCCTCATCGGTTTTGGCTAATTTCCTGCTTATCCGCCAGCGCATTGACGCATGGCTTTGGTGGGTACTCTACAGCGTGGCGGGCATGGTTTTCTACATTATGGTGGGGAATATATTCTCGTTGGTGCTGTTCACCGTTTTCCTGTTCGTAAACGGCAGCACGGGTGTCGCATGGATACGCCGGTTCGGCAAAAATTAACGGCTGATTTGTGATAATATGGCGTAGCCGTCCGTTCAAAGAAGTCCCGATAATGCCATTTGAATCATTAATGTTTTTAATATCTTCGTAGCAATGAAAAAGAAACAAGATACCGTTCTCCGCGTAGAGGCAGACATGGAACTGCTGCCTTTCCTGCTCTCCAAGATGGGGGGCATGACCCGCACCAGCATCAAGCAACTGCTTGGGCAACGCCGTGTCACCGTGAATGCCGCCGTGCAGACGCGTCACGATGTGCCTGTGCATAAAGGGGATACCGTCACCATCTCTTCGGGGCGCGGAAATGGCGAATTGCACCACCCCAAGTTGAGCATCGTGTACGAGGACGAATGGCTGATTGTTGTCGAAAAGAAAGTCGGCTTGCTCACCGTCCCCACCTATCCGGGGAGCACGGAGACTACAGCGTTCTCCATTCTCAAAAACTACGTCAAGCATCAGGACGTGCACAATGGTATCTATGTCGTACACCGCCTTGACCGCGAGACAAGCGGTCTGCTGGTCTTTGCCAAGACACCCGAACTGCAGGAATATATGCGTACCTACTGGCGCCAGTTGGTGACCAAACGTACGTATGTGGCTCTTGTAGAGGGCATTCTTGACAAGAAGTCGGGCAAGATAACCACGTGGCTGACAGAGGACAAGCGCAATGCCGTAGTCTATTCCTCACCCGTGGACGACGGCGGGCAGATGGCTGTAACCAACTATAAGGTATTGAAAGAAAATGCCGGTGAGGACGACAATATCTCCTTATCGCTCATTGAACTTAACCTCGAGACGGGGCGAACCAATCAGATTCGTGTTCATATGCAAAGCATCGGGCACCCTGTCATTGGCGACCGCAAATACGGTCATGGCAACGAGTATTCGCCCGTTGACCGCCTGTGCCTGCATGCCCGTGTGCTGGAGTTTATTCACCCCGCTACCGAACAGAAAGTACACTTTGAGACGCCTACCCCGAAAGAGTTTCTGCGCGTCTTCCGTACTTCTAAAGACGCCTGACAAGCGGTCAATACGCCCCTTTTATGGTTTTCCGGTAGGTTGGGCAGCCTTGTCATCTGCCTTTTTCTCTGTGTCCGCAGGAGTTGTAGTGGCGGGCTTCCCGATGCGCGCAAACGCCTTTTGCAGGGTAGGCACATCCGTCTTGTTGGCATCATAGGTCACCGCTACAGTCTTCGTCTGCAAGTCGCAGACAATATCTTTCACGCCTTTCTCAAAGGCGATATTCTTCATTATCTTGTCGCAACAACTCTGGCAGTGCAGATCCACGTAAAACACCACGGTCTGTTTGTCGGCTTTCGCACTAGCGGTCGAAACCCCGAAAGCCAATGGCAACATTGCCACGAGCATAATCAATAAACGTTTCATAATCAATTCGTTATATTATTTCCCTTGTTCTATCAACTGGTGATGGCACAGCATCAATGTCCCGTCTTCGCGGCGCAGGTGCATACCGCTGCCTTCGCAGTAGCGGAACAGGTGGCAGTCCTTGCACGGTGCCTTCTTGCGCATCCAGCGGCGGTTGCGATAGGGCTCAAAACGGTGCTCCCATACCTCCCAGAAGTCATCTTTGTAGATATTTCCTTGGTAGTATTTCCCGCGAATACTCGTGCAGGCGGATATGCTGCCGTCAATCAGGATGGATGCCACGCTTACGCCGGCGGCGCAATGAAACAGGTAGTCGCGCACTTTCCCCTCATAGGTGTCTAAGAATCCTTCGCACGAATACGACACGTGTCTGCCCTCTTTCCTGTTCGCCTCAATAAAATCCAGCACTTGTCGCAACTGTGCGCCCGACAGCAGCAACTCCGGATTATCTTTTGCGCGCCCCATCGGGTCGATGGTTATCAGTCGCCAACTCCTTGCACCGAGCGACCATAGGTATTCTTGTGTCTCTTCTAATTTGCTGATATTGTGTTGATTGACGCATGTCACTACGTCCCACACCAACCCCTTGTCTGCTGCGGCCAAACGAATGGCGCGCGAGGCTCCCTCAAAAGCCAATGGGTGCTGACGAAGCCACACATGGTCCTCCTCTAACCCGTCCAAACTGATGGACATCGACGACAGACCTGCCTTTCGCAACTCGGCAAAACGCTCTGCCGTCAAGGCCAGACCGTTGGTCACCATTCCCCACGGATACCCGCGTTGGTTCAACTGCCGGCCTATGTCTGCCAAATCGCGGCGCATCAACGGTTCGCCTCCCGATATGATTATCAGCACTTTATGCGGGTCCACATGGGGCGTGACGCTTTTGTCTATCACCTGCAGAAAGTCTTTCGCGGGCATGTCGGGTGTCACCACTGACGACGTACAGTCACTTCCGCAATGCAGACAATGCACATTGCAGCGCAGCGTGGATTCCCAAAACAACTGCTGCAACGGGTGCAATTCCTGCAGATTGTGGCGGCGCAAACGCTCCAACTCCAATATCAGACGTTGTCGTACTTTCATAGCGACCGCAAAGTTACACAAAAAATACGACTTCGCCAAATTAACCATTACTTCGTCGGATTAACTGATTTTTATCCTCCTCCGAATCGCCTCAACCCATCTTCTTTTCCGCTGCCAACTACGTAAGATACATGGTAGATAACAGCCACCTTGTCGGGAGGGTTGTCGTGATTTCTGACAGACGATATTGCGACAATAACTTGTGGTTATCGGCAAGTTCAACTTGGAAGTGCAAAAGTAGTGGTTCAAAGGAATATGTTTTATAAGTAGCATGGGTTCTCTCTTG
>CAKULK010000005.1 GCA_934667275.1 uncultured Bacteroidales bacterium
AAAACGGACAAAGCACTCCCGACAAGGTCGCTGTTATCTACCGTATATCTACCGTGTATCAACCGTATATCTACCGTGTATGTACCGTAGTTGTCAGCGCGAGGACAGCGCAGAGAAAGAATGAAAAATGAAGAATTAAGAATGAAAAATTGCATGTCTTGTGTGGCAAAGCCTGTACACCACGCACCATACACGGTATTGTATGGCGAAGCCTACGGATAAAAGACAGAAAACAAACAGATAACTGATTGAAAATTAAGAGGTAGCAGAATATGAACGTAAAGACTTTTGTGGAGCGGCCGGTGCTGTCGGCAGTCATATCGATTGTGATTGCACTACTGGGCGTCATCGGACTCAAGACGCTCCCTATCGAACAGTATCCCGACATCGCACCGCCGACGGTGATGGTGATGACGCAGTACTTCGGCGCGAGTGCCGAGTCGGTGCAGAAATCCGTCATCGCCCCCCTCGAAGAGGCGATTAACGGCGTCGAGAACATGACCTACATGACCTCCACGGCGACCAATACGGGCTCGGTGGAGATATACGTCTATTTCAAGCAGGGCACCGACCCCGATATGGCGGCGGTGAACGTGCAGAACAAGATTGCAGCGGCAACTGCGCAGTTGCCCATCGAGGTGCGCAACGTGGGCGTGCAGGCGTTCAAGCGGCAGACCAGTATGCTGCAGATATTCACCGTCTCGTCGCCCGACGACAGTTACGACGAGAACTTCCTGAGTAACTACGTGTATATCAACATCAAGCCCGAAATGCTCCGTATCCAGGGCGTCGGGCAGTTGGTGGTGCTGGGCGGCAGTTACTCGATGCGCGTGTGGATGAAGCCCGATGTGATGGCGCAGTACCGCCTGGTGCCGAGCGACGTGACGGCGGCTCTCGCCGAGCAGAACATCGAGTCGGCGACGGGTACGATAGGCGAACACTCGGCGGAGGCGTACCAGTACACCATGAAATACAAGGGTCGCCTTCAGACCCCCGAGGAGTTCGGCAACATCGTCATCCGCTCCACACCCGACGGCGAAGTGCTGCGTCTGCGCGACATCGCCGACATCGAACTCGGCATCGAGAGTTACGGCTACTCGGGCACGCAGAACGGGCACCCGGGCATCCAGTGTATGGTGTTCCAGACCGCCGGCTCCAACGCCACCGAGGTGAACGAGCAGATTGACGCGCTGCTGGCGGAGGTGCAGAAGAACGCCCCGAAGGGCATCGAAATCACCCAGATGATGAGCAGCAACGACTTCCTGTTTGCGTCCATCAAGAACGTGGTAGTCACGCTGTTGGAGGCTATCTTGCTGGTTATCTTGGTGATACTGCTGTTCTTGCAAGACTGGCGCTCGACGCTCATTCCGTTTGTCAGCATCGCGGTATCGCTCATCGGCACCTTCGCGTTTATGGTAGTGGCGGGCTTCTCTATCAACCTCATCACGCTGTTCGGACTCGTGCTGGTCATCGGTACGGTGGTGGACAACTCCATTGTGATTGTGGAGGCGGTGCACAGCCGTTTCGACGCGGGCTACAAGAACCCCTTCCAGGCGGCGGTGTACGGCACGAAGGACGTGGCGTTGGCGATTATCACGTCGTCGCTGGTGTTCATGGCGGTGTTCATTCCCGTCAGTTTCATCGGCGGCACCAGCGGCGTTTTCTACCGCCAGTTCGGTCTGACGATGGCAGTGGCAGTGGGTATATCCACCGTCAACGCCCTCACGCTCTGCCCCGCGATGTGCGCGCTGATGCTGCGCCCCAAACTGACCAACGGCGAGGGGCTGACCGGCTATGCGCGCTGGCGTTTCCGCTTCTCAGAGCGTTGGAACCGCGGTTTCGAGCGGCTGGTGGCATGGTATCAGCGCGGCGCTGACTTCTTCATCCGCCGCCCGTGGCTGAGTTTCGTCATCGCTGTGGCGGGCTTGGCACTGATGGCACTGCTGATGCGCACAACCAAGAGCGGCTTTGTGCCCGAGGAGGACCAGGGCACCGTGATGATTAACATCGACACCCCTCCCGGCAGTTCGCTCGCCACCACCGATGTCATTGTCCGCGAGATTGAGCGGCGCATGATGACCATTCCCGAGGTGGCGGAGGTCAATGCCACGGCGGGTTACGGACTCATCTCCGGCGAGTCCACGGCGGCAGGCTGTCTGATTCTGAAACTCCGCCCGTGGGACGAGCGCACCCGCCGCGGTCAGGACGTGAACGCCGTCATCGAGAAGGTCTATGCCCTCACGGCGGACATCAAAGACGCCACCGTCTTTGCTATGGCACCCGCCCAGATTTCTGGCTACGGAACCGGTAACGCGGTGGATATCAACCTGCAAGACAAGTTGGGCGGCGACATGCAGCAGTTCTACGACTACGCGCAGCAGTTCATTGCCGCCCTCAACCAGCGCAAGGAAATCAGCATGGCATTCACCTCCTTCAACCTCAATTTCCCGCAGTGGGAGGTGAGTGTCGATGCCGCCAAATGCCAACGCTCCGGCGTTACCGCCAACGAGGTGCTCGCCTGTCTGTCAGGCTATTACGGCGGTCAGTACGTCAGCGACTTCAACCGCTTCGGCAAGGTCTATAAGGTGCAAATCATGGGCGACCCCAAGCAGCGCATGGACGAGCGCAGCCTCGACAACACCTTTGTCCGCCTCCACAACGGCGAGATGGCACCGCTGTCGCAGTTCGTCAGCCTGCGCCGCGTCTATGGTGCCGACAAACTGACGCGCTTCAATATGTACAACTCCATCAGTGTCAGCGCAATGACCGCCGACGGCTACTCGTCGGGTGACGCCATCAAGGCGGTACGCGAGGTGGCAGCGCAGACGCTCCCCGCGCAGTACACCGTGGATTTCGGCGGCATCACCCGCGAGGAGAGCCAGCAGACAGGCAGCGGCACGGCAATGATTTTCCTTATCTGTATCGTGCTTATCTACTTGATTCTCTCGGCTTTGTACGAATCGTTCTGGCTCCCGCTGGCTATCATCATCGCCGTTCCCGTGGGCTTGATGGGCTCGTTCCTGCTCACCAAATGGGCGGGACTCGAGAACAACATCTACCTCCAGACGGGTGTCATTATGCTCATCGGCTTGCTCAGCAAGACCGCCATCCTCATCACCGAGTATGCTGCCGAGCGCCGCAAGGCGGGCAAGAGCCTCGTGGACGCGGCTTCGGAGGCGGCTGCCGTGCGTCTGCGACCTATCCTCATGACGGTCCTCACGCTTATTTTCGGTATGCTCCCGCTGGTCATTGCCACAGGTGTCGGCGCCAACGGTAACCGCAGTCTCGGTACGGGTGTCGTGGGCGGCAGTATCGTCGGCACACTGGCGTTGCTCTTCCTCGTGCCCTCGCTGTTCGTGGTCTTCCAAGGATTGCAGGAGAAGTTCAACAAGCACAGAAAGGAGTAACGAAAAAGTGCGTTTTTTTAAGATTGCCCAGTCGCGACACACCCCTGTCAAACCCGTGTCAAACAGCAAGGGATACGCAACCCTTGGGCAACCGATACGCAAACCGTAAAAAGTGTCAATTTTTAAGATTCAGAACAAATGAACAAGATACAGAAACAAAGCATATTTGTCTTTATTCTTTATTCCTTACTCCTTATTCCACTGTCAAGTTGCGGTATCTATGGCAAGTACAAGCCCATGCAGGACCTCGACGCCGACCTCTACGGCGACATCGCGTTGTCCGACACAGCCGCCTGCCTTGCCAACCTCGACTGGCACGAACTCTTCACCGACCCTTGCCTGCAATCGCTCATAGACACCGCGCTGCTCTACAACCACGACCTCCGCATCGCCCACGAACACGTGCTGCAAGCCGAGGCTTCGTTGCGCGGTGCCCAACTTGCCTATCTGCCCACCATCGGCTTGGCACCCGCAGGGGCGTTCTCGCCCGCGGCGGGCGTGTCGGCAAGCGGTACGTATAACCTCATAGCCAATGCCTCATGGGAAATCGACATCTTCGGACGCACCCTCAATTCGCTTCGGCGCGCCAAGGCGGCGAAGTCGCAAATGCTTGATTATGAGCAGGCAGCACGATGCGGACTCATCGCGGGCGTTGCCAACACCTACTATACGTTGCTCATGCTTGACGCGCAGTTGCAAGTCGCAGAGCAGACCGAACAGACATGGCAGCAGACGGTCAATACTATTCGCAAGATGAAGAGCGCAGGTATGACCAACGAGGCGGGTGTGGCGCAGATGGAAGCCACCTACTATTCCATCCAAACGGCGGTGTTGGATTTCCGTCAGCAAATTCGCGAGGTGGAGAACGCGATGTGCCTGCTCCTCGGCGGCACGCACCGCGACATCCCACGCACCACGCTGGATGCCCAATCCCTACCCGACCGGCTGGAGGTCGGCGTACCCGTGCAGATGCTCTACAACCGCCCCGACGTACGTGCCGCACAGCAGAATATGGCGCAGGCGTTCTATGCCGCCAACCTTGCGCGCAGCAACTGCCTGCCGTCGCTTAGCCTCAGCGGCACTTTCGGCTGGACCAACCACGACTATGTGCAGATTTTCAATCCCGCACAAATGATATCCAACCTTGCCGCGAGCCTGTTTGTGCCTTTGTTCAATTCAGGACGCAACATCGCCGAGGTCAGGATGGCGAAGTCGCAACAGGAGGAAGCCGCATTGCTGTTCACGAAGACGGTCTTGTCGGCGGGCAACGAAGTGAACGAAGCCTTGACGTCTTACCAGACCTGCCTCGCCAAGTGCGACTTGTACGACCGTCAGGTTGAGGCCCTCACCCGCGCCCAACGCGCCACAAGTCTGATGATGCAGTACGGCAGCACCACCTACCTTGAGGTACTCACCGCGCAGAACACGCTGTTGTCTGCCCAACTCACCCGCATCAGCAACCGCATGTCCCTGCTCCAGTCCGTGGTCACGCTCTATCACGCCCTCGGTGGCGGCAGCATCTAACCCGCCAATAATCTGCTTAAAATATAAGTTCTTTGTACAACATTATTTGCATACGTGCAAATAATGTTGTACTTTTGTAGCGATAAGCGTAACTTATACGCACATATCTATCAACCCTCAATAATATACCAATAATGAAAAAGACCCCTTTGTTTCTCTTGATTTACGGTGTAATCGCTGTAATGTGTATGGGGTGTGAAAGCATCAACAACACCGACCCCACGCACGACACCACCAAACTATGGCCTGCCTATGACAATGCCACCGACAAATGGGGCTATATCAACGCCAAAGGCAAGATGGTCATTCCTGCCCAATTCGACGAAGCCAATGGCTTCTCCTGCGGCTACGCCGTCGTCAAGAAAAGCGGTCAATGGCACTACATAGATAATAGCGGAGCCATCCAATATAGCATACAAGAATACTCTGACTATTATGCAGGCTACAATTATAATTTCTATTATGGCTATGTTACTGTACCGGAAGGCGACAAGATAGGCTTGATGAATTCCAATTTTGAGTACACCATACAACCCGGGCAATACTTAGGCATAAGTCGTATGAGTAGCAGCGGGTTAGTTGCAGTACGTCTGTATGACGAACTTGACTATGGATATCCAATCAAGTGGGGATACGCAGATGCTAATGGAGGAATAGTGATACCTTGTCAATGCTATTCGGACTTAAATATCCCGCCCTATGCCACATTCAAAGACGGGTATACTGTTGTTTCTATCATAGATACAACCGACATGGGCAAAAAAATGCGTACCGTTTTTGATGAAAACGGGAACTGTATTATCAAGCCTACTTCGTACTATCTGAAATATGTAGGAGGAGATATGTTTGCCTATCAACCATCATTAAAAACAGGCTATGGTATCTTAAACAAACAAGGGGAAGTATTATGCAGTCCGGGAGATAATGTCGAATACTCTCATGCTGTAGATAATAGTTTAATCCCCGTTAGAAACGGAGATATGAAATGGGGATATATGAATTTCAGTTGCAATATGCAAATTGGCTATTTATATGACTATGCACTTCCCTTTTATGAAGGATATGCGTTTGTAGAAAATACAATACAAGACGGGAAATTTGAAGACGAAGATGTGTGGAAATATACAAACGAGGTAAAAGTCATAAACACCGATGGAGAAGTTGTGTACACTCTACCCAAATACAGTACGCCGGAAACGGGATTCCATAATGGATTGGCACTTATCACTCAGAGAGATGGAGAAAAATTGTTGCATAAATACATCACGCCAAAAGGAAAAACGGTTTACGAATGGACTTTGGGTTCTGTAATTGAGTATTATTCACCAATCTTTCAG
The DNA here is from genome assembly GCA_934667275.1 of uncultured Bacteroidales bacterium. GTDB lineage: Bacteria > Bacteroidota > Bacteroidia > Bacteroidales > Paludibacteraceae > Colicola. Next base: position 6,269 of record CAKULK010000005.1, read on the forward strand.
TTATCTGACAAGAATAATAATGAATACATCTCGGACATAAATACCACGGACGAATTGACGGAGCAGACATTGTGTTTTTCATCGGAATGTTTTATGCGCCGTCATGCAAAATCTCATGATTCTGCACATCAAGAATAAGGTTATAATGAGGTAGTGAAAATATGATAATGAGATATGGAAAAGGGGTTGTCTTTCAGGACAGCCCCTTTTAGTGTTACTGCTTTTCGCACGCCTTGTCGTCTTGGGGAGAAGGAAGTTCCTTCTGCTGCTTTTGGGCATCGTAGAAACGCGTTTCCAACATGCCAAGACTTTGGTTTTCTATTACACGCACCCCGTACTTGAGTCGCCATTGATGTTTGAGGCTTGATAAGAAACCTCTTGATACATAAGCATATACATACGGGTGCAAGTGCAATCGGAGTCCTCTCCCATAGAGAGCGGTCATGGCTTCTATCTGTTCTTCCACTTGCTCTGTAAACATAATCGAAGCCTGTATTTTGCCTTTACCCATGCATGTGGGGCAAGTCTCCATCACATCCATTTCCACCGCGGGGCGCACACGTTGCCGGGTGATTTGCATCAAGCCAAACTTGCTGAGTGGCAATACGTTGTGTTTTGCTCGGTCACGGCTCATCAACTCACGCATGTGGTCATACAATGCCTGTTGATTCGCCTTGTCGTCCATATCAATGAAATCCACAACAATGATTCCACCGATGTCACGAAGACGGAGTTGGTGCGCAATCTCATCTGCAGCAAGCATATTAAAATGGAATGCGTTTTGCTCTTGGTCTTCAAACAGTTTCTTACTACCACTATTAACGTCAATAGAGAATAGTGCTTCTGTCCGGTCAATAATCAAGTAACCGCCTTTCTTGAAACCTACTGTTCGTCCAAGGCCTGTCTTCATCTGTCGGGTGATGTCGAACTTATCAAAGATAGGCTGCTCCTCTTTGTAGAGTTTAACGACCTTGGAAGCCTCCGGTGCTATGAGTTGCAGGTATTGGTCTATCTCATCAAAGACAGCCTTGTCGTTGACATAGATATTCTCAAAGTCGGGCGAAAATACATCACGTATCAGCCCTGTCGTCCGGCCTAACTCCTCGCTGATCAAGCACACCGGTTCCTTTTGCTGAAGGGTCTTAATGCTATCGTCCCAGCGCTTGAGCAGTACTTTCAACTCATTGTCCAATTCAGCCACCCGCTTATCCTCTGCCACAGTGCGGACAATAACGCCGAATCCTTGTGGTTTGATGGATTGTACAAGTTGCTTCAGTCGCCCTCGTTCTGATTCACGCTTAATCTTGTTGCTGACCATCACCTTATCCATGAAAGGAATAAGCACAAAATTGCGTCCGGTAATGGATATTTCAGCCGTGAGACGAGGTCCTTTAGTGTTGATGGGCTCTTTGGTGACTTGCACCAACAGCGTATCGCCCACTTTCAGATAGTCGGCAATATGCCCTTCTTTAGTACACTCGGGCATGCGCTCTTGCTTGCGCAACTCAGGGATACGACGCCGGTCAGATACGACCTTGGTGACATATTTCTGGAGTGTAAGAAACTCAGATCCTAAATCAAGGTAGTGCAGAAAAGCTTCTTTCTCACAGCCTACATCCACAAAAACTGCATTTAACGCTGGCATAACCTTTTTCACTCTACCGTAGTAGATGTTTCCGACCGCAAAGGTGTCCTTGCCGCGTTGTTCACGGTTGACCTCCATAAGGCGATCGTCTTCGGTCAGTGCGATAGCAATCTCTTGCGGCTGTACGTCCACAATCAATTCGCTTTTCATAAAATCAATACATCAAAAAAAATGGCTTGCTGCCACCTGCTTGCGCCCAAACAGGATTATGCCAGCAAGCCGTTGAAACAAAAAAGTCAAAAAGCCTACTTATGCTTATGACGATTCTTGCGCAAACGTTTTTTACGTTTGTGGGTAGACATCTTATGTCTCTTATGCTTCTTTCCGTTTGGCATAGTTGTTATAATTTAGTTGTTTACTTAATAATCTTTACGAATTCGTTTGAGGGCTTGAATGCCGGAATTTTGTGCTCGGGTACGTGAATGGAAACGTTCTTGGCAATGTTGCGAGCCACTTTCTCCTTGCGAGTCTTGGTAATGAAACTACCAAAACCACGGAGATAAACGCTCTCCCCGTCTGCCATAGTCTTTTTGATGCTATCCATAGCCGTCTCGACAACGTTCGCAATGGTTCGTTTGTCGTAGCCCGTCTTTATGGCGATAGTGTTAACGAGTTCTGCTTTTGTCATAATTGAGTAATATTTATAAGTTATACTTTTCTCGTACCTAAAAAAGCCCACATTCTATTGAGGGCGAAACCGACTGCAAAGGTACGATAAATTTTTGATTTACAAAAGAAAAAGGAGAAAAAAGTGTGTTTTTTTGCGTTTTCATAGGATTTTATGTATCTTTGCAGAGTATTTGAGTATCAACCACATAGGATTTTGAACAAGGACCTTATATATAATAAATTGTACAACTGGTACGAGCAGAACCATCGCATTCTTCCGTGGCGGGAAACAGAAGACCCTTATCTTATCTGGGTGTCGGAAATCATATTGCAGCAAACACGTGTAAGCCAAGGGCTTGACTACTATATGCGGTTTATAGACCGTTTCCCTGATGTGCAGACACTCGCCACAGCCACAGAAGACGAAGTGCTGCTTTATTGGCAAGGGTTAGGCTACTATTCTCGCGCCAGAAATATGCACAAAGCCGCTCAATGGGTGGTGGAAAATGTAGGACAAGTGGGCGGAACCAATCCGGCTCCGACAGCGATATTTGCTTCGTTGCGCACCATGGCGGGCGTAGGAGAATATACGGCCGGTGCCATTGCCTCTTTTGCATTCAATCTTCCCTACCCTGCATTGGACGGCAACGTATATCGAGTATTGGCACGTCTGTACGATTGTGACATTGTATTCGACACCACCAGCGGCAAAAAACACTTTCACCGCTTGGCAGAGGAACTGATAGACCATGCCCATCCACGTCTGTTCAACTCTGCCATTATGGAGTTCGGGGCATTGCATTGTGTGCCGCAATCGCCTGATTGTGAATTATGTCCGCTACAGGAATTCTGTGAAGCATACGCACATCACACGGTGGAACTACTGCCAGTCAGGAAGCCCCGTCCGACCTTACGTGACAGATATTTGAACTACACCATATATATATCACGCGACCAACAAACCCTAATCCACCAACGCCAAGGCAACGATATTTGGAAACACTTGTATGAGTTCCCATTGGAAGAAACAATTGAACTGCAACCTGCGAATAATGTGGTTTTGGATGTTACACACGTATTATCGCACCAGCGTTTGCATGCCCGATTTCATATAGAACATGTGGAGACACTGCCCAAAATAGAGGATACTATCGCCATCCCGTTCTCCACGTTGGATAATTATGCACTTTCAAGGCTGACACTCAATGCCATAGAGAAATTGCAACACTTGCATTGAAAAAACGTCTAACCACATTATTTGGCAGATTGGAGTTTTTTTTGTAACTTTGCGCGATAAATTTGGAGTATTGTCAAACTTACGAAGATTCAGAAATGAAAAATATAGCATTTATTATCAACCCGATATCGGGCACACGTACTAAAACACGCATCCCAAAACTGATAAAAGAGTTGTTAGATACAACGCAATTCTCGCCAACGGTGGTCTTTACGGAATATGCAGGACATGCCACACAATTGGCAAAACAATTTGCATTGGAAGGCTACTATGCCGTAGTGGCTGTGGGCGGTGACGGCACTATCAACGAGGTAGCCAACGGCGTGCGTGACACAGATACCGCCATGGGCATCGTACCCAACGGCAGCGGAAACGGATTTGCAAGGCATTTGGGTATATCGACACGGCTCAACCGTGCCATTGAGATGCTCAACCGCTCGGAGGTTATCTCGGCAGACTACGGGTTTGTGAACGAGCGTCCGTTCTTCTCCACGTGCGGAATAGGCTTTGACGCATTGGTGGCCCATCAGTTTGCATCAGGCAGCAGCCGAGGTTTCAAGACCTATCTGCAAAACATCATCAAGGATTTATTCCAGTATCAGCCAGAGACCTATCACCTTACAGGTGAAGGGATTGACCAGACAGTGACTGCATTCTTAATCACTTTTGCGAATGCGGGTCAGTGGGGGTATGACGCCTATATCGCACCCAAAGCAAGCATTCAAGACGGGCTGATGGACATTGCCATCGTGAGCAAGTTTCCGATGTATGCCGCTCCCGGGTTGGCATTGAGCCTGTTCACAAAAAATATTGATGAAGACTTGTATGTCAATACGATACGCACACGCGAGGTGACGCTCCTACGCGAGAAAGAGGGACCTATGCACATTGATGGTGACCCCGTGATGATGCCGCGAGAGTTGCACCTGAAAATTGTGGCTGACGGGATAAAGTTGCTGGTGGAAAAGAGATTTTAGAGATGTACGATTGACGAATTTACGATGTACGATTTATGTATGATTGATGATATTTAGCAATTTACACAGCAAAAGTACATTGTAACAAATTGATAACAAACAATATATGACCATAAAGATAATCAACAAGAGCAATAACCCGATGCCGCGATACGAGAGTGAGCAGGCGGCAGGAATGGATATAAGGTGCAACATCGCGGAGGCTGTGGTGCTGCAACCATTAGAGCGCAAACTGCTGCCAACAGGGTTGTACATCGAGTTGCCTGTGGGCTACGAGGCACAGATTCGTCCACGTAGCGGGTTGGCACTCAAGCGCGGACTGACCGTGCTCAACACGCCCGGGACGATAGACGCCGACTACCGCGGCGAGGTGGGCGTAATACTCATCAATATGAGCAACGAGCCCCAGACCATTGAACCCGGGGAACGTATATGCCAGATGGTGATTGCACAACACGAACACGCTGATATACAAACCGTTGATATACTGAGTGAGACGGAAAGAGGTGCAGGAGGTTTCGGACATACAGGGGTTTGATTAGCAAAGATAAAAGAGCAGACATACATATATGGCACAACGACCCGCGATACACCCGCGACAGACCCGCAATATACTCACGACAAAAAGCAGCTGACAGCAACATAAAATTGTGAAATAAATAGCATTGAAAAGTATAGAAAACATAATAATCTGTGTATTGTTAGGAGTGGCAATGAGCACACAAATGGTGTGTGCCAAATCTCCGAAAGATACACAACAGGCTGATAATCAACATAGAAAAGATTGCCCGTTTGAGTTAAGTATGGAGCAAGAACAGCAATTCTTGTACTATTTCTACGAAGCAGAGCGATTGATACAGTCCAATGAATTGGAGTCGGCATGGGAGGTTGTGCAGTTTTGTGAAGAACTGAACCCGAATGACGCTACTGTGAATAACTATATGGGATGTTTCTTGGAGTCGTTGGAGCGCAAAGATGAGGCTGCATCGTATTTCAAACATGCATTTGAGTTGGAACCAGAGACTTACTGGTACAGATACAACCTTCTGTTGCTGCAATCTGACGACAAGAAAAAGGAGAAAGAGGCTATTCGCAATTTAGAGTTCGTGGCACAAAAAGCACCTCAAGACGCGGATGTGAGAGACCTGCTGCAACGTGCATACGCCGTGAGCGGCAACTACAAAAAGGCATTGCAGATACAAGATGAATTGGATGCCATCAACGGCTATGACGCAATGAGCGCAATGCAACGCTATAGGCTTAATGTGCTGATGCACAAGATGAAACAAGCAATAGCAGAGGTGGAACGATACTTGGAAACAGACCCCGACAATGCTCAGTTTCAGGTGTTCCGATTGCAGTTGTATGAAGAGACACACCAACCAGCAGAGAAGATGGTGGAGGCATACGGGGCTGTGCTACGATTGGAGCCGCGTAACCTGATGCTAATGAATAACCTGGCATGGAGTTTGTGCGTATCGGGCGGAGATTTGGAGCGAGCAGAGCAGTTGTCGCGCGTGACGATTATGACGGACCCGACAAATGCCATTTATTTGGACACATACGCGTGGATTATGTACCACAAAGGCGAGTATGAAGCAGCACTTTTCTACATTCAACGAGCAATAGAAAATGCTGATAACAAGGCAGATAAAGAGTTGAATACGCACTACAAAGCCATACAGAAAAAGCAAAAGAAATGAGACGGAAACTAACCATATTGGTGACTGTACTGTGTTTGGCGGCGTTGAGTTCGTGCCGTGTGCAGAAAGATACGCCCACACGCTATCACACCCTGATACAGCGTGCCAACACGACGCTGACATTGGACGAGCACAAGTATTCGATGAATTGCACAGTGCAGTTGTGGCGCAACGAATTGGTGGTGGTATCGCTGCAACCGATGTTGGGTATCGAAATGGCACGCATAGAAGCCACACGGGACAGCGTATGGGTGTTCGACAAGATGAACCGCCGCTACGCCGTGCTGAGTTACCATGATGCGGCGCACAAGATACAGCCCTTGCCCAGTTACAAGATGATACAGGATTTCGTGACAGAACCAATTACTCCAAAGAAGTCCACCAAAGTGAACAGGACTTTCAGTGCAGGAGAACACCGCTTGAAAGTGGAATGTTCGTTCAGCAACCGCGAATATGATACGCTGAAAAAGCCAACCCGACAGGATACGAAAAAATACAAACGCGTATCCCTACACACGATATTGCCCATATGAAACGATTCCTTATATATATAGTGTGCGTGTTGATGGCATTGCCTATGTCGGCAGAAAGCGTGAAAGAACTGCAGAAAAAGCAACGGCAGTTGCAGCAGCAGTTGGAACAAACGGACAAAATGCTGCGCCAAACCAAGAAGACAGAAACGGCAACCGTGAACAAACTCAACCTGCTGAACAACGACATCCGCACCCGAAAGAAACTGATAGGCACCATCAACTCTGAGATTTCGGCATTGGACAAGGAAATGGGCGGACTACGCCAACAACGCCAAACCCTACAAGAAGAGTTGGAAGCGTGCAAACAAGACTATGCCAAACTGATTCGCGAGACACACTATGTAGACATGCAGCAGTCACCGTTGCTGTTCCTGCTGTCGGCGGAGAACTTCCAACAGATGTTGCGACGCATACAATATATGCAGCAGTTCGCCTCGTACAGAAAAGAACAAGTGAAGAAGATTGAGGCACTGCAAACAGATATTGATATTCAAAATGACCTGCTGGCACAACGGCGTGACGACCGTGCCACAGCGTTGAAAGCCCAAAAACGCGAACAAGAAAAGTTGAAAGTGGATGAGCGCAAGCAACGACAGATGTTGCAAAACCTGAAGAAGCAAGAAAAAGACCTATTGGCAAAGCAACGCAAGCAGCAACAACAAGTGGACGCGCTGAACAGGAAGATAGAGGAGATGGTGTCGAAACAAGTACGTACCACTACAACATTGACCAAAGAACAGAAACTGATAGCCGGCGGCTTCGAAGCCAACCAAGGCAGGTTGCCGTGGCCAGTGGAAAAAGGCTACATAAGCGGCTACTTTGGCAGGCACCAACACCCTGTGCATGAGCATGTGATGGTGGATAACAAAGGCATTTATCTGCAGACAGTACAAGGAGCAGACGCGCGTGCGATATACGAAGGCGAGGTGACTTGGTGCGCTCAAATGAACGGAAATTACGCAGTGATTGTGCAACATGGCAACTATCGCAGCGTATATTCGCCGCTAAAGAAGATATATGTGAAACAAGGTGACAAAGTGAAAGCCAAACAAGCAATCGGAAGTATCTATACCGATGCCTCGGAAGATAACAAAACAGAACTCTATTTTCAAATATACAAAGACCGCTCTATATTGAATCCAAGCCTTTGGTTGGCACAATAAGAGCAGATTTAACAAATTGATTATGAAGAAGAAACACTTGATAGGATTGCTGTTGTTGACAGCTGTATTGGGCGGCTGCCGACAAAATGATTGGTTGGATTGGAAGGCACAAAATGAATTGTGGCTGTTGGATAACGCCAAGAAAGAAGGCGTTGTGACCACCCCCACAGGGTTCCAATACAAGTGCATTCAACAAGGAAACCCGTCGTCTGCCAAACCAGACGACTCGAAGATAGTGACCATCAACTATCGCGGTACCTTAATCAACGGATACCAGTTTGATGCTCAGGATAATTCCGTAGGATATGTGACCGACTATGAGTCCGGATTTATAGAAGGGCTGAAGAAAATGCACGAGTTGGGAACGTTTGAGTTTTTCATTCCATACGACTTGGGTTACGGCACATCAGGACGTGGCGTGGAGGGAAGCAGCAGTTTCATTCCGCCCTACTCCACCCTGATTTTTGAAGTGACACTGAAGGCCGTTAACTGATGAAACGGCAGGTTGTCATATTCGCGTTGGTATTGGGACTGAGTGCTTGCGAAGATGTGACATACAGGAGTTCCGTGCCGGAAATGCCAGTGCGATATACCTTGTATATATCGCGCGAATGCCCTAATTTTATTGTAGAAAACGGCTTTCAAACCTTGCCTGCCATCACGGCTCCGAAGTTTGAAGGAGATTTTGTGGGATATGCAGGATTGTTGGTTTGGGTAGGCATGGACAATGCTTATCATGCAGCAGACGTGTGCTGTCCAAATTGCCTCAAACGCAATACCCCAGTAGAAGTGGACGGTTTTTATGCCGTTTGCCCCATGTGCGGAGAACATTTTGATTTGAGTTATGGTCTGTGTGTCCCCACAAAAGGAAAGACACATGAGGCTTTGAAGATATATACTACTCTCTATCGCAATGCCGCCACCGGTGCGGAACTGCGCATCACAAACTGACATGCTCAGCATCTACAAGGCATCGGCAGGCAGCGGAAAGACCTACACGCTGACGCGCGAGTATCTAAAGATGATGCTCGCCGATTATCGTCCTGCCTCTGACGGGCGTCTGCCGCACAGCCATATCCTGGCAGTCACCTTCACCAAGAAAGCCACCGCCGAGATGAAGGAGCGAATACTGCAATCGCTTTATATGCTGTCAGTTACGCCGACAGAGTCGCCTTACCTCAGCGACCTTGTGCGCGAGTGCGGGCTACGGCAGGACGAGATACAAGCACGCGCCCGCAAACTGATGGTGGGCATACTGCAGGACTACACCCATTTCTCCGTTTCCACCATCGACGGGTTCTTCCAGCAGGTCATCCGCACCTTTGCCATGGAACTCGGGCTCCCCACCACCTACGACCTGTCCATGGACGGCGAGGAAATCATCCTCCAAGCCGTGGACGATGTCTTCCGGCAAGTACGCACAGCAGCCGACGGCAATGATGCCGTGACGACATGGCTGACCGCTTTTGCACAGGACAATATCGACAACGACAGCCGCTGGAACCCCAAAGATGCCGTCGGACGCTTCTCGCGGGAACTCCTGCGCGAACAACTGATACGCCACCTTTCCGAGGTGCGCAAAGCCTTTGCCGACAAAGACGGACTGCGCCAATACCAAGCCGAACTCAAACGCATCTGCACAGATACCGAACAGGAAATCAAGCAGTTGCAAAACAAAGTCCGCACCCTCACCAACGGCATCGAAGGGCTCAACAAGAACGCCCTCACGCCTTTCACCAAACCCATTGGCGACCTCATCGACAAGGGTCTCGGGGCTACGTTCCTCAAGGTGCTGGACAATCCCAAGTCCATCTGCACCGTCTCCAAGACCACCAAGGCGCAACAAGCGGAGATTGCCGCGCTCTATGAGCAGCACCTGCAACCGCTCTTCGAGCAGATGTATATATTGTTCGCGGGCGCGCGCATGCGCGACTACTACACTGCCGCCGCCATACTCCGCAACCTCTACGCCACGGGGCTTCTGCAAGATGTGGCAGGGCAGGTCGAATCCACCAACCGACGACTCGGGCGACTGCCCATCTCGGATATAAATATGCTGATTAACAGCATCATAGACGGTCAGGACGCACCCTTTATCTACGAGCGTATCGGGCAGTATCTCCACCATTTTATGATGGACGAGTTTCAGGACACCAGCAGCCTCCAGTGGGAGAATTTCCGCCCGCTCATACAAGAAGCGGAGGCGGTCAACCGCTCCAACCTCATTGTCGGCGACGTCAAACAGAGCATCTACCGCTGGCGCAACTCCGAATGGCGCCTGTTGGACGATGTGGAACGTGAGTTTTCCAACACCTGCCTGCCCGCCATGAAGGACAACTGGCGCACGGCACCCGTGGTAGTGGCTGAAAATGAGGAGATTATATCACGATACAGCAACTGGGTAGCCGACCGGTTGGATGCCGATTCCGCCGAGTGGGAGGTCAACGGAATATCGGATTCCGTGCGGCGTATCTATGCCCCGCAGAGTGTCCATCAGGAGGCGCAGAAGCACCTGCCTGGCGTTTTCCAAATGCAGTTCTTCGACAGCGAAGACGCTGACACTCAATGCCTTGACGCACTCCCGCCGTTGTTGGAGCAACTGCGCGACGAGGGGTTTGCCATGGGGGATGTGGCTATGCTTGTCCGCCAGACGCGCGAAGCCGAGACCCTCTCCCGTTACCTCATCGACCACGGCTACAACGTGCAATCGGCAGAGGGCTTGCGCGTGCAGTCGCACCCCGCCGTACAACTGATTGTCTGCCTCCTGCAGCAACAGGTCTTTCGTCAGCAAGACACTGTCAATGAGATAGTTGACGCACAAATCCGGCTGTTGCACCCCGTCTTCACCGACGACGAAACCGCTGCCATTGAGCATGCCCGTCTCCTGCCGCTCTACGAGCAGGTGCAATCGCTCATCGCCGCGCTCCGTCTCACCGAGCAGGAGGGTGCCCTACCCTACCTCACCACCTTTCAGGACTACGTCTATCAGTTCACGCAGAGCCGCGTAGCGGATGTCGCTTCTTTCCTCGACTACTGGAAGCGCAAGTCGCGGCGTGCCTCCGTGCCATCCCCCGATGCCAGCGATGCCATCCGCATCATGACCATTCACAGCAGCAAGGGGCTCGAGTTCGATGTCGTCATACTCCCTTTCCTCACGTGGGATGTGATGAAGATTCGCGCCACCGAAGTCCTTTGGTGCACGCCACAAACAGAGCCGTTCAGCCGTATGCCGCTGGTGGCAGTCCCTGCCAGCAGCAAGTTGCTAAACACTTGGTTCCGTGATGATTACATACGCGAAGTGGTGTCGCAATACATCGACAACCTCAACCTCACCTACGTAGCCTTCACGCGCCCCAAATACCGCCTCTACGCCTTCGGCGAAATGTGCCCGCAGGACTCCAAAGGCAACCCGAAAATCGCCAACGTGGGGCACCTCTTATCCTACCTCTACCGCAGCGATTTGGACGAAACCAACACCTATCTCCACACCGCGGAGGGTGATTTGCGCCCGAAGCAGCACGCTGACACCGATGACAGCCACACCCGTCAAGCCGAGTATGTCTCCTCGCCCATCGGCGAACGACTCGTGCTCCGCAGCCGCGCAGAAGACGATTTCACACCCGACACCCCCTTGGCAACCATCGACCTTGGCATCCTCATGCACGAATGGCTGTCAGGCATCACCACGTGGAGCGACGCAGACCCCTCTTTGCAACGCCTGTTGGACAGCGGACGTGTCACCGCCGCGCAGGCTCCGTTGCTCCGCGAGCAACTGCAACAACTACGGCAATTACTTGATAAAGAACAACATACAGACTGGTTCAACGGCACGTATTCCGTCCTTACCGAGCGCGACATTCTCGTCCCGGGCGGCAGCACCTACCGCCCCGACCGTGTGATGCTCCGCGGCAGCCATGCCGTCGTCATCGACTACAAGTTCGGCGTCGAACACAAGCGCCAGTACCATGAGCAGGTGCGCGACTATATGACCCTCTTGCAAACGATGGGCTACAGCACCAAGGGGTACTTGGTGTATGTGGCGATGGGGAAAGTGGAAGAAGTGTAGCGTCCCCACCTAACAAATGCCGCTATTTCGGATATGACAAAGATGAGATAATGAAGCCACGGAGCGTGGTGCAAGGACGTTGGTGAGAGGTTGGATAACGCTGTGTAAGCGATTGGTAATCAGCATAAAGACGCTCCCATTCGGCACGTTGTACAGGGGCAACAAGATGTGGATTGTTAGAGGTGTGGAAATGACATGGAAGGTATTGCAAATATAACAAAAAAGCAGTAACTTTGTGGTTTTATATTAAGGACATTTACGCGACAATATCCAACAATAATGATTACCCCACAAGAGGTCATACGAATAGGGACAATTACCCGTCCGCACGGGAAGCAGGGTGAGGTGCAATGTCTGATGCAAAACGAGTGTTGGGACAACGCTGACGCGACGTTCCTCATCCTAAACATCCAGCATATTCTAACGCCTTTCCGCGTGGTGGATTGGCGCGGAAAGGGCAGCGACAGCCTTATCTTCAGTCTGTCGGGTGTGGATAGTGAGCAGAAAGCACAGCAACTGATTGGCACTGAGGCGTTTATGCTGCGCAGAGATGTGAAGGAAGACAGCGAGGAGTTGCCTACATGGCAGAGCCTCGCGGGGTATCGCGTAGTGGATACAGACCAAGGCGAATTGGGCGTGGTGACGGAGGTGGACGAGAGTACCATCAACACCTTGCTGACACTTTCCGGCGGAAAGATGATACCTATCCACGAGGATTTTATCGTAGCATTAGAGTCTGAAAGCCATACACTTACAATCCGATTGCCATACTTGTTGTAGCATGCAAAAGACCACCATTGAAGAAATGCACCGCCTTAGCGCGGAGGCGTATCACGCGGCAGAGAAACTGCCGATAGTCATCGTGCTGGACAACGTGCGGAGCCAGCACAACATCGGCGCGGTGTTCCGCACGGCAGACGCTTTCCGGTTGGAGGCGGTGTGGCTGTGCGGGATATGCTGTTGCCCGCCCAATCAGGAGATTCACAAGACGGCTCTCGGGGCGGAACTGACGGTGGATTGGGAATACAGAAAAGAGACGTTGGACGCGGTGCGGGAGTTGCAAGAGGCGGGATACACGGTGTATGCCGTGGAGCAGGCACACGGCTCTACTATGCTGAATAACATACAGTTACGTAAAGGCGAGAAAGTGGCGATTGTGCTTGGACATGAGGTGTTTGGCGTGCAACAGGCAGTGGTGGATGCCGCGGACGGATGCATAGAGATTCCGCAATACGGCACGAAACACAGTCTGAATGTGAGCGTGACGGCGGGGATTGTGATGTATGAGTTGTCGAGCGCGATGCGCAGATTAGTTTAGAGTTGAAAGTTGAGTGTTGAGAGAAGTTTTATAGTTGATAGTTAGGAGTTTAGCAGAATGGGACGTGGAAAATAGAAAGCATAAATTGACCTTGTTGGCACCTGCCCGCGACATAGAGGTGGGCAAAGCTGCCATCGACGCAGGGGCGGACGCGGTGTATATCGGTGCGCCACAGTTCGGTGCGCGGCAGGCTGCAGGCAACTCGGTGGAGGATATTGCGGAGTTGGTGCGGTATGCACATGTATTTGGTGCTCAGGTACTTGTGACGCTGAATACCCTACTCCGCGACGATGAATATGCACCCGCCTGCGCGCTGGCACACCAATTATATAAGGCGGGCGTGGACGCGCTGATAATCCAAGACCTGCACCTGTTGAAATGTGACTTGCCCCCGATACGGTTGCACGCCTCGACACAGTGCGACAACAGGACAGCCGAGCAAGTATTGGCATTGCAAGCGATGGGTTTTCGCCGAGTTGTGTTAGCAAGAGAACTGAGTATCAAAGAGATACACAATATCCATGAGGCGGTTGTGCATTCCGAGGCAGAGGAGTCCATTGAATTGGAAGCCTTTGTACATGGTGCATTGTGTGTGAGTTACAGCGGGCGGTGCTATATGTCGGAGGTGCTGATGGGCAGAAGTGCCAACCGCGGTTGCTGTGCGCAGATGTGCCGCATGCGATACGACCTGCTTGACAAAGACGGGAATGAGATACGGGACGACCGCGGAGTGCCGATTCATCAGCGGTACCTGCTGTCGCTGCAAGACATAGACCGCAGTCAGTCGCTCCGCGAGATGATTGAGGCGGGCGTGACGACCTTCAAGATTGAGGGCAGGCTCAAAGACCGCGACTACGTGACCAACGTGGTGGCGTACTATCGGCAGTTGATAGACAGAATAGAGGGTACGGAGACATTGGCGCACGGAAAAACAGAGTTTTCCTTTGTGCCGAACCCGACAAAGACGTTCCATCGCGGGCAGACCGACTACTTTTTGCACGGGCGGACGCGACCGATGGCGAATTGGCAGACGCCCAAATCCACGGGGGAACCCATCGGCACGGTGGCATATATCCAACGCAATGCCATCGGTGTGGAACTGCTGCCCGATGTGGTACTGCACAACGGCGACGGGCTGTGCTTTGGCGACCAAGGGTTTGCCGTAAACGGAGTGTCTATGCCACAGAACGCAAAGGGCTTCAAGCGGTTAGCCGTTGTGGTGCCAAACCGGATGCCATACGTGGCAGTGGGCACGCAACTATATAGGAATCAGGATGTTGAGTTCTTGCGCAGTCTGCACGCAGAGCGGCATATCCCCGTGGTTATCACTTTCGAGGACACGTATGACGGCTACCGGCTCACGATGCTAGGCGATGATAGCAAGGATACTTTGGCGGCTGTTGATATAGCCGCAGAGCACCAAGCGGCACAGAATCCCGCACGTGCTTACACTACTATCCGTGAGCAAATCAGCAAGTTAGGCGATACGCCCTACACTGCAAGCGAGGTCATTGTCCGACATGAGGGGACGAATTGCCAAGGTGAGTACCCATACTTCCTGCCCATTAGTCTGCTCAACGACTACCGTCGCCGTATAGTGCAAGTAGCGATGCTAAATGCCTTGGCGACGCGAGACGTGTCGTCCCCACAAAAGAGCAAAATGCCATCACAATCACACAACGCCAGCATCGCGCAACCGCTGATGACTTGCAAATATTGTCTGCTCTATGAGATGGGGCATTGCCGAAAAGAGAACCCGATGCATATCGAACCACATTATTTGCGGCTGCAAAACGGTATTCGCGCAGCACTAACCTTCGATTGTGCAAATTGTCAGATGCTCGTCACGAAAGTATGAGAAAGTAAAAAAGAGGTTGTCCGATTATTTTTCGAACAACCTCTTTCGGTTTTATTGGAAATCTCTGTTGAAAGCCGCGAGACGGCGGTCGAGTTCCTCGTACTGGTCATCGCGGATGCACGATGCGCAACCGCGCATACCTTCGCGCTGGGCACCCGTACTGCCAAGGGCTATAGCCGATACGCCGTAATAAATCAGTTTGTTGAGCAGTTGCTCGCCCGTCCAGTCCTTATAGCCAAAAGTGAAGAAGAAGCCGTCGCCCACGTCCTTGCCGTCGGCATCTTTGTCGTAAACCACATGGAAACCGTTGCGCACCATAATCTCTTTTATCTTGGCGGCACGACGTGCGTACTCGTGTGTGTTCTCCACAAAGTGTATCTGCCCTTGGCATGCCGCACGGAACATAGCCGCCATGGCGAATTGTACGGAGTGGGTAACGCCCGAGGAGAGACTATAGAGAATGATATACACGAAGTTGCGCAGGAACTGCCCGTCATTACCATAACGCTCTGCCAATGAAGGAAAACAGCGGTGAGCAAGTACGGGGTTCATGGCAACAATGGCACCACGCTGACCTGCGTAGGAAAACATCTTGGAGCATGAAATCATGTGGACGCAGTTGTTGGTATAGCGACCCACGGAGGGTTGGTAGGGCGGCTCGTAAGGTACGCCGCGCTTCTCACGGAAGTCCATATTGAGGTAGGCTAAGTCCTCGATTACCAACACGTTATACTTTGTGGCAAGGCGTCCGATAATCTCGAGTTCGCGCTCGGTGAGGCACATCCACGAGGGGTTGTTGGGGTTGGAGAAAAGCATGGCTGCAATACGCCCTGTCTGGAAATGGCGTTCCAATTCCTCTTCCAATGCCTCGCCGCGGAAGTCGGCTACATCGAAGCAGTCCACGCGTACGCCGATGACCTTACATTGCTGTTTCTGTACGGGGAAACAAGGGTCGATAAATAATACCGTGTCGCGCTCTTTATCGAGTTGCGACATGGTGAGATTGAGGGCAAAGGCTGCCTGCATGCTACCCACCGTAGGCACGATGCAATCGTCGGGGATGTCCAATCCCACAAAGGCGCGCACGAACTCGCTGCCCCAATGCTTCACCTCGGGAATACCCGTGATGACAGGATAGTGTGCGGCATATCCGTTGAGCAACGCCTGATGCTCGGCTTCGATACCTACCTGCTCGGCGGGCAGTCCGGGTTCGCCCAACTCCATGTGAATAAACTCCTCGCCCGTGGCACGCTCGATGTCCTTGACTACGCCCACCAACTGGCGGATACTGGCATTGCCCAACTCGTGTGCGTTGCGCAGACCGAAATCAATACAGGTCTGGTCAACCAACTGTTTGTCTAATGGAAACATAGATATTAGTATTTAAGTTATTAACGTACTTTGTACATTCGGGTACATCCAATACCCAAATCATCTGCAAAGATAGTCTTTAAATTTGACTTCCACAAATCTTTTCCCTATTTTATTCGCCCACCATAACGGACTCACAGAGAACTATAAAGGATAACACTCCTAATGCTTGACACTGAAGTACATTGTAAAGATAAAACGGGAAGTGCGCTGTGGGGTGCACTTCCCATTTGGTGTGTCAGGCTTAGCCATTGAGGACAAGCCCGACAACTATTGCAAGTTTGATACTTGTCAGTTACGGATTACTCGTGTTTGGAGTTGCGGTAGCCGGCTTCTACGGCAGCGACGTTACTCTCAACGACAGCCTCGCCTTTGCGCGCAAAGACACGTTGCACGCCGGCAATCATCTTGTCGTGGTCGATGCCCAGCATAGGAATGGCTGCGCCGAGAAGCACCATATTAGCCGCCTGCGAGGGGGCGCCTGCCTCTTTGGCAAGTGCTTCCACGTCCAAGAGGACGTGGTTCTTGTGCGCCTCAATGTGGCGGATAACCTCCTCTATCTCAGGATAGTTGGGGATATTGACGAAAGGCACAGACGATGTTACAATCCAGCCTTCGGGTTTGAGATACGGCAAGTAGCGCAACGCCTCCATCGGCTCCAACGAGATGATAAGGTCGGCTCCGCCAACGGGAATCAGGTCCGAGTGGATAGGTTCGGACGAGAGGCGGAGGTTGGACTGCACGTCACCACCACGCTGACTCATACCGTGTACCTCGGCTTGCTTGAGATACAAGCCCTCTGCCAATGCGGCTTCACCAATGACTGTAGCAATAGAGAGGATACCTTGTCCTCCGACACCTGCTAATATAATATCTTTTTTCATATTCTGTATTCAATTTGAGGTTTTACTTTTTTGCTTTCAAGTGGCGTTTGAGCGTCTGGATGCACTCGCGGCGTGCGATGACTACGGAAGTGCCAGGGTAGTCAATCTCCTCGCGGAGCACATTCTTAATCTCGTCCATATTCTTGGGCAGGGGCACTACGACGCGCACGTGCTCTTTCTCTACGCCAACGCCGTAGCAAATCTGCTCGAGGCGACCCGTACCGGCAGAGTCCTGTCCGCCCGTCATACCCGTGGTGAGGTTGTCGGAGATAAGAACAACGACATTGGCGTTGCTGTTGACGCAGTCCAAGAGTCCCGTCATGCCCGAGTGCGTGAAGGTAGAGTCACCGATAACGGCAATAGCAGGGTGTTGGCCTGCGTCTGCAGCCCCTTTCGCCATGGTGATAGAGGCTCCCATCTCCACACACGCATGGATAGCGTGGAATGGCGAGAGGGCACCCAGCGTGTAGCAGCCGATGTCGCCGAAGATACGGGGTTGCGGGTACTCGCGTGCGACCTCGTTAAGGGCAGCATATACGTCGCGGTGTCCACAGCCTTGGCATAGTGCGGGCGGACGGCTGACAACGAGATTGTCGGCATCGTGCTGTGGCAGTGCATCCAAGCCTATGGAGAGGCGTACGCTGTCGGGTGTGAGTTCGCCCATACGCGGCAGGTCACCCGTGAGGCGTCCTTTGACTGCGACGGTGGAAGGTACGAGTCCGCGGATGAGTTCCTCCACAACGGGTTGCCCCTCTTCGATAACGAGGATTTCCTTGGCGCCGTCAGCCACCATCTGATTGATGAAGGCAACGGGCAGCGGGTACTGAGCGACCTTGAGGATAGAGCAGCCCATAGCGGGTTGGTAGTTCTCCATCAGATAGTTGTAAGCAATACCTGTGGTGATGATACCGCGCTCGGGGTGCGTGCCTTTGACGTAGGAGTTGAAAGGCGAAGTCTCACTTTTCTGAACGAAAGTAGGTTGTGCGGCAACCAATTCGGCATAGTTCTTTTTTGCAAAAGCCGGCAACAAGATAAAGTGTTGCACATTCTCCGGCAACGACATCTTGTTCTGAACAGGTGTGTTGTCTGTAGTCTCGACAACGGCACGCGAGTGAGCCATGCGGGTAGTAACACGCAAAAGGATAGGCGTGTGCAGTTCCTCGGAAAGGCGGAACGCCTCCTGGGTCATCTCGTATGCCTCCTGTTGGTTAGACGGCTCGAAGCATGGAATCATGGCAAACTTAGCATAGAAACGGCTGTCCTGCTCGTTTTGCGAGGAGTGCATGGAGGGGTCGTCAGCAGCCACTACCACCAATCCGCCGTTCACACCAGTGATAGCGGCGTTCATGAATGCGTCTGCACAGACGTTCATACCCACGTGCTTCATACAAACGAGCGCACGTTTGCCCATGTAGGACATGCCGAGCGCCGCCTCCATAGCCGTCTTCTCGTTGGATGCCCAACGGCAGAAGATAGAGGGCTTTGCGGCTTTCGCCTCGTGCAGTTGAATGTACTCCGTGATTTCCGTTGACGGTGTGCCCGGGTAGGCATAGACACCGCTCAAGCCTGCGTCGATAGCACCTTGCGCTATCGCTTCATCGCCTAAAAGAAGGTGTTTCATACTTGATTAGATTTTTTATTGGTTTGTATTGAAATTTGTTTGTTAATTGCTTGATAAACTATTTGATACGACAAGGGTGATATATCATGGTTGGAAAGACAAGGTCTTTTCCGCGCAATCCGTAGGAATGGTCACCACATGGTTGTCTCCATACCTCTCGACCAAGACATTAAAGACAGAATCTCGCTTGGCAGCATCGCGCGGCATCCAACCGTAAGTATCAGGCTGAACCATGTGATATGCCACTATTACCCTTACAGGAGCATTAGCAGTCAAACGCTTGATAACGAACTTCCTCTCGGTATGTGCATACTTATAGTCACCCATAGTAGAGTAAAAATATGTTCCGTGGATATATGCATCTCCTGATGTTTTGGCACACGCATTATTTACACTTATCCATTCCTGATATTTCGATGATGTGTTTTGAATGGTAACATCATCGGAAGCAGGACATTGAATCTCCAAAGAATCTTTTGCATTGATGCACAAATACCAACTAATAATACCAGTTGCATCCTGTACACATGAACTCAAGAATACCATGCACAATAGCATTATGATAGGTAGACAACGCCAAATACAAGGTGCCTGTTTCTTTGAATGTTGATGTTTCATGATACTGATTTATTTATTGGTTAGTATTAAATCCTATCTGTTAATTGCTTGGTTGTCGCTGCATCATGATGCACAAATATTATGCCATAGATGAAGTTGTATAAACTATGTATTAAGTAGATGAATGAGCGTTCCGTTCTGATACAAGTTCCCTGCACATCACGTTTTTTATATTATATCCAAAATTCGCTATCCATGGACTATTCTGTATTAGTCTAAATAGCGCATCCTTACTATTGCTACCAAATGTAATACCCAACACTTGACAATTCTCAACATCAGAGCATCCATCGGGTGCCATAGTATAACCATCTGTAGTATAAAAAATATACTCTTTCATATCTCCCCTTTACAACAATGCATCATTTACTTGTTTCAGACCATTATATTCTTGAACCACTTTGTCATAGGTGCGAAAACAAACACGTTCTTCTATGGTAGAAAACATGGATACATGCAGTTTGTCTTCAAATTCCTTACGACGACTTTCACTTGCAACAATATAAAAATGTGCATAGAAATCCTGCAGTTCATAGAACTTAGACAACGAATTTCTTATATCAGTAGTGTGTTCTACCTCATAGAACGCTGTCGGCATGTGCCTCTCTTGATTGAACCAAATGACATCAACCGTGCGGGCTTTTTGTAATAATTTAGGATATGTAAATTCCGGCAATACTATTGTATTTGCAAGGGTTTTTAGTGCTTGCCCCATACACAAACGGTTTTGGTCTTGAGCCGGAATATAGGTTTCCATTCCGCGAAATTTACCTATTTCCGTAAGCAAGCCTTGATAATATCCATGTGTAAACTTCTCTTCACTATTTTTATTTCCCAGTTTAAGGTCAAACTTATTCAGTACTTCCGAACGCATATCTTCCAATGCCCATAGACCAGGCTGAATGCGGAAAATATGTCCACTTTGCTGCACAATACGTCGTATTGTTGCTTCAGGTGTCTTTGTTCTCCATGCAGATACGTCAACTATCTCATTCAGATGACGCAATGTAGCATAGCCTCCATTCCTGCGCATAGCGGCTATAACTTGCTGTTCTTGAGTTTTTGTCTGCATAGGGATTTTCATTATTCTTATTTTACTTGGGCTTCGAGGGCGTGCCAGAGGTTGTCGTCGGGCACGGGGGCAGTGATGGAGATGTCGATGTGGCTGACAGGATGAACGAACTCGATGCGGCGGGCATGAAGGCAGATACCACCGTCCGGGTTGCTGCGCTTGGCACCGTATTTCAAGTCGCCCTTGATGGGGCAGCCGATAGCCGCCAGTTGGCAGCGTATCTGGTGGTGACGACCCGTCTCGAGGTTAATCTCAAGCAGCGTATAGCGGTCACCACGGGCAATGGTACGATAGGTAAGGACAGCACGCTTTGCCTCACGGTCAACGGATTTGCCGTCGCGGGTGAGGGGATGCCCCTCGCTGTCGAAGCGTGTGACGACGTAGGACTTGTTCTGCTGCTCGTTGCGGGTGAGGAAATGCTCGAGGCGTCCCTCCGGTTCGGCGGGCGCATTGGCAACGATTGCCCAGTAGGTCTTCTTGATTTCGTTGTGCGACTTGAACATATCGTTAAGCCGCGCCAACGCCTTGCTGGTGCGCGCGAAAAGCACCACCCCGCTCGTGGGGCGGTCGAGACGATGCGTGACGCCAAGAAAGACCTCGCCTGGCTTGTGGTACTTCTCCTTGATGTATGCCTTGACGGTCTCGGAGAGGGGCGTGTCGCCCGTCTTGTCGCCCTGCACAATCTCGTTGCACGTCTTGTTGACGGCTATGATATGATTATCTTCGTATAGAATTGTCATTCGTTTTTATATAATTATTTACATTCCATCCTTTGCGTATCCATTGCGCATGGGTTGCCTATCCCTTGCTAAAAAGCAGCCGTTTGACCCGACTTAGGCGTTAACATATCTTGATATATTTCGCGTAGCGGCACCATGACGAAGTCGCGTTCCTGCATACGGGGGTGCGGCAGGGTAAGGTCAGGGAAAGAGCAGGGAAGCGGCTCGCCGTTGTCGGCAAGGCAAAAGAGCAGGTCAATGTCGATGATACGGTCGCGGTACTGCCCATTGACGGACTTCTCGGTACGCCCCATGGCGCGCTCAATGTCCTGCGTGACAGCGAGTAAGGCGCGGGGCGAGAGCGAGGTGCGGAACGACACGACGATGTTGACAAAGGCGTTGTCGGACACGAAACCCACGGGCGCGCTATGGTAGGGCGCAGAACAGCGTAGCATCTCCCCGACCCGCTCGCGGAGCAGGCTGAGGGCAGTGCGGATATTTGCGTCGCGGTCGCCCAAGTTGGTTCCTATGCCGAGGTAGGCAATCATTTGCTTTGCTTGACGGCAACAAAGTGATAATCAATGTCTTCACCCATATCTACCACCATATAGAAAGGCGTCTTTTCGATGTCCTGCATGGTATCGACGATGATACAGGTCGTGCCCTTGATTTCGGTTACCTCGCGAGAGTGGTCGTGCCCCGTCCAGACCATATCTATATGGTGCTTCTCCATGAGGTTGAGGAGTGCATAGACCTCTTCGAGGGGGTAGTTGGAGGTATGCCCCTGCGATGAGTCGCGTTTGAAGAATGATGTGTGGGTGCATACGACACGATGGCGGAACGGCTGATTGTCAGCCCATTGCAGCACCTCACGCAGCCATGCGAGTTGCTTGGAACCCATGGTGCCTTCGGAGGAGTCGAGGACGATATAGAGGTCCTGCTTGCCCGCGGGCGTGCGCACGATGAAGTAGTAGGTGCTCGTCTTGAAGAACTTGCGGTAGAGGTTCCACTGGTTGAAATAGATGTCGTGGTTGCCGATGACCGGCATGAGCGTGTCGGCTTTGGCGGGGTCGCGCGGCACGTCGGTGAGGGCAGATACCATGAAATCATAGTGGTTCTGCGCGTTGATGAAGTCGCCGAGAAGGAGTGCGACAGGGCACTTGAGGTCGGCGTGGTAGTCGGAGATGAAGGTCTCCCAGTTGCGGCGCGTGGAGTCGATGTGAATATCAGTGCCCACATAGACGCGGTAGTCCTCGTTGAGGGCGTTGATGACAGAGACACCGTGTTCGGCGTTGTAGGCTTGTGATTCCTCGAACCGCAGGTCGATACGCGGGGACGACCCCGCTACCATGCCGATGATGTCGTAGTTGCTCGTGTCCGGGTTGCAGGCGGCAAACGCAAGGAGTGCCACGAGGGGCAGTGTGCGATATATACTCTTCATAATCAATTGCTTGTGATGGTTTAGAAACAATATTCAGCCCCTACGCGGACTTCGGCTCCGTAGTAGGTGGCGTTGAGGTGGAAGTGTCCGGTGGGTTTGCACTCGGCAGAGAGACGCACGCGCCAATGGTCGGTGGGGTCGTACCAGCCGCCAAGCATAAACAGCGGTTGCCAAACGCGCTCAATCTGGTAGTTGTCCATATTGGAGACGCAAAGGCTGATGTTCCAAGGCGAGGTCTGCGGGCGCACAAAGCCCTCAACGCGGTAGAGGACATTGAAGGGTTCGCAGATGATGGACTCGGTGGAGTGCCACTCATACGGCTGGCGAATGATGAGACGCGTGGACATACCCAGTTGAATACTAACGTATTGCATGCGGTAGCCGATGGAGATGGCGTGGAGCGCTTCGTTGAAAGCGTCGCGCGTGATGAGGCGTGCCATGAGGCGGTCTTCGAGGAACATCTCGCCGACCGGCAGGGCGAACTTGGGACGCATCTGGACGCCGAAAGCATAGAAATTGGCGGTACTCATGCGGATGTCCGCTTGCATCTCAAAGTGCTGATTGATAGGCATAAAGGCATCAATATCGAAGTTGCCCATGGAGCCGTAGGTTTGGTTGTGGCCGTAGCCCGCGTGGAGCGAAATGCTGTAGCGCGAGTCGCCGGGTTGGATTTGCGCCATCGCCATAAGGGGCAGAAGGGCAAGGGTGAAAAGTAGTTTTCTATTCATCTTCATATTGTTTGTTTTCGTTGTTCAGAGTTCTACAATGGTTATTCCCGCTCCGCCGCGGTCGGGGTCGCCGTCGTGGAAAGTGAGGGTGCCCGTGCCGAGACGCTGCATGGTTTTCCTGCGCTGTTCGAGGTAGTCGCGCACCACCTGCTTGAGGGCTCCCGTGCCTGTGCCGTGGAGAATGGCGACCTGTTCGGCACCCACCATGATGGCATCGTCCATATACGCCATGACGATATTGAGGGCTTCGTCGGCACGCAGTCCGCGTATGTCGAGTTCGCGCGAGAAGGAGAGTTTGCGTCGGCGCATCTCGTCCGCCACATTCGCCGAGACAAGACGCGGCTTGTGGGTGTTGGTCTCCTGAATAAGGCGCGCGGGGTCCTTGGTCAGCACGCGAAGGTCGCTAAGGTCGCGCAGCACTTTGTCCTGCTTGGTTGTCGCGGGTCTATCGCGGGTCGGTCGCGGGTCGGCAACCCGTTTCTTGAGTTGCTCCACCTTGCGGCGCGCCTGCTGCGTGGCGGTCTTTTCCGCCTTCGCCTCTTTGATTTCGCGGATGGTGCGCTCGATGGTGGCGTTACTCTGGCGGAGGAGGTCGGCAGCCTGCTGGTTCGCCTCGTTGAGGATGTCTTTGCGCTTCTGCTTGAGCCCCGCAATCTCGGACTCGTAGTAGGCGATTTTCTCCTCGAGGTGCTTCTCGCGCAGGCGGATATTCTGGCGTTTGTTCTCCCAATACCGCTTGTCGCGGGCGATGTCCTGCAGTTGCTTGTCGTAGTCGATATGCTCCTCGCCGACGATGTCCGTGGCGCGGCGGATGATGCTGTCGGGCAGCCCAATCTGCCGTGCAATCTCGATGGCGAAACTGCTACCCGCCTGACCTATAGACAATTGGAAGAGCGGTCGCAGTTGTCCGCGGTCGTAGAGCATGGCTCCGTTGACGATGCCAGGGGTCTGCTCGGCGAGGTGCTTGAGGTTGGTGTAGTGGGTGGTGATGACGCCAAAGGCACCCTGTTCGTTGAGTTGCGTGAGCACCGCCTCGGCGATGGCACCACCGATGAGGGGCTCTGTGCCCGTACCAAACTCGTCTATCAACAGGAGCGTGCGCGCGTCCGCATGACGCACGAAGTACTTCATGTTGCGCAGGTGCGAGGAGTAGGTGGAGAGGTCGTCCTCGATACTCTGCTCGTCGCCAATATCCAACATCAGTTGCGTGAACAAGCCCATACGGCTTGCCTCGCCCATCGGCACGGGCAGCCCGCATTGGAGCATATACTGCAAGAGGGCTACCGTCTTGAGACACACCGACTTACCGCCCGCGTTGGGTCCGCTGATGACCAGAATGCGTTGATTGCTATGGAGGCGGATGGTGAGCGGGACGACGTTCTTGCCTTGGCGGCGGAACGTGAGCAGCAACACAGGGTGGTGCGCCTCGTGCCAGTCCAGCAAGGGTTCGTCTGCGAAGTCGGGCACAATGGCACCGAGATCTATGGAGAAGAGTGCCTTGGCGCGGAGGAAGTCCACCTCGCCGAGGAAGGTTTCCGAGTCCAATATCTGCGGTACTTCAGGACGGAGCATAGTTGTGATTTCCAACAAGATACGCATACGCTCACGACGTTCTTCGCCCTCTAATTCGCGAATACGGTTGTTCGCCTCCACCACCTGTTGCGGCTCGATAAAGACGGTCTTGCCCGTGGCTGACTCGTCGTGCACGATACCGCCAATCTTGCGTTTGTATGCGGGCGGTACGGGCAGTACCAACCGCCCTTCGCGCATAGTGGGGGCGGCGTCTTTGTCGAGAATACCGTCGGCCTGCGCCTGACGGAGAATGCTGTTGAGGGCGCGAGAGACGGAGCCTTGTGAGCGGGTTATCTCGGCGCGGATACGTGCCAATTCGGGCGAGGCAGAGTCTTTGAGACGACCGTAACGGTCTAATAATCTGTCAATTTCGGTAACGATATGCCCTAACGTGTTACCCGTGGTAAGTGCGCTGAGTACAGGAAACCGCTCCTGGTCTAGAGTGCGGAAGAACCGCTCCACCTGCGCCACGTAGTCTAATGTCTTGCGAAGTGAGAAGAGTTCCGCCTCGTCCAAGAACAGCCCCTCGATGCGGATACGCGACAATGCCTCGCGCAGGTCGTAAATCTCGCCGTGCGGGAAGGAGAGCGACGCGTCTTGCAGCACCGTCATCATCTCACGCGCGCGTATAAGGAGGTGCCGGATAGTCTCGTAGTTGGTCTGCCACGCCATGGCATCTACATGTTCGCGCCCGAGGGGCGACATACAGCAACCCTGCAAGCCATTGCGAATGACCTGAAAATCAATCTTTTGTTCTATGTTCTCCGGATATGTCACTACCCTAATAATCGTATATCTTTCAGCACATCAGCGTGCGCTGCCTCGTTCAACTTTCTGACCACCTCGTGCCGCACCTCAAACAACTGCGACCGCAATGCCGCGGAGCGGATATGCACCAGCAGCACGCCGTTCTTCACCTCCATCTGCCCCGTCAGTTGTGCCACCGTGGGACCTAATACCTGCGGCCACAACTCCACCACCTTGCGCTCCAGAAGGGGCGTTTCCAGAGCCGAACCATGAATGAAATCCGCCAGCAATTCGCCTATGGAATATGCCTTGTGTATCTCCATCAGCGCAAGTCTAAACGTTGGTAGGTTGTGAGCGGCGTGCCATAAGGAATGCCGTTGAGTTTGTAGAGGCTCTTGAGTTTGATACCGTACTTTTGGGCAAGCCCCCATGCGGTATCCCCCGGCTTGAGATAGCAGGAGGCGTGATGGCGGTCCGCACGATTTTTTTTTGCATATATATATACAAGGTCTCCTTCCTCCAGCTCGCGAGTATCAAGGGCGTCATTGTAGCGGCGTAACGTGCGCTCATACATATTCAGATAGTCGGCCAACGATGCAAACGTGTCACCCGCGCCCGCCACGATATAGCGCACACCATTGCGATGTCCGGACTTGTGGTTGGCAAACAATTCCACATCTTCCATTGGAGGTGCCACGTAATCGTCCTCCATATTTTGGTCGGCAAAGGCAATATTCTCGTTTTTGCCCCCTTCCACAAATGCCGTATCCTGCAAACTGACCGCCCCGGATGCCACTAACACGGCGTCAAAAGTGAGACGGTTGAGGTCGTAGGTTTCAATGAGACGTATCAGTTTTTCGGGGTACTTCGGATCGGTGGCATAACCGCAAGCCTTCAACCCGTATGCCCAATTCTTGTAGTCGCCAATCGGCAGACTGAACAGACTCTCATAACGCTTGCGTTTGAGAAAAAGCGAGTGGTCTTCATAAGAGTCACGGACATCGGCATAGCGTCGGAAACACTCGTTTTTTGTCTCGTCATTATGCGCATAAGTTCGTCCGGGCCAATCGGACGTGCATTTCACCCCAAAATGGTTGTTCGCCTTGACCGCCAACTCCGACTTGCCCGCTGAGGACTCCAAAAGCCCCTGTGCCATCGTGATAGCAGCAGGTACTTTGTGTTTGCGTTGCTGTTCTATCGCCATATCGCGGTATTTGGCGATATAGTCCAAATAGGCAGGATTTTGCGATTGAGCCATCAGACTCATCGTCAAAACACTCCCACAAATTGCGACAAAAAGACGTTTCATTCCATATTATTTTGCCTGCAAAGGTACGATTTTTTCCGCACATACACAAACCTCTTTCGAAAAAATATAGGACGGGTAAGATACTTGCCGCTTGGAGCGGTAATGCAAAAAGGTTTGGTTAATCAAGAAAAAAGCAGTACCTTTGTCGGGAAAAAGAAAATTGAGATAGAAGACTATGCCCAAAGCCAGACTGATAGCATTGTACTTGCCGCAGTTTCATGAGATACCGGAAAATGACAAATGGTGGGGACAAGGTTTCACCGAGTGGACGAATGTCCGCCGTGCCAAGCCATCGTTCAAGGGACATCACCAGCCTCGAGTACCTGCCGAACTGGGATACTACAACCTATTGGACTCTGACATCAAAGAGAAGCAAGCCGCCCTTGCCAAAGATGCAGGAATAGAAGGGTTTTGCTACTATCACTATTGGTTCGGAAACGGAAAACAACTCTTGGAACGTCCTTTTCAGCAAGTGGTGGAAAGCGGGAAACCAGATTTCCCATTCTGCTTGTGTTGGGCAAATCATACGTGGTCGAACAAAACATGGGAGAAGTCCTCTGCAAGAGTGAAAGAAACCGTGTTGATGGAGCAACAATACGGGGGCGTGAAAGATTATACGGAACACTTCTACAGTTTGCTGAATGCCTTTCGAGACAAACGCTATATGACAATAGATGGGAGGTTGGTGTTTATGATTTACGACACTATCGGCTTTTGTGATGTGACCTGTTTTATGCAGATATGGCGACAGTTAGCAAAAGATAACGGACTGCCCGGATTCTATTTTGTAGGCATGATATCTTCAACTTTGACCTTTCGCATGGACACAGATGGCAAACAGATTCCTTGCTTGCCCAATCTAAAGAGCAGTGCCGATTTATTCAACTATGTGCTGTCACAAGGGTTTGATGCTGTCAATTCATTAGGCAAACGACGCGGCGAGATGCTGTCTACAGGGAAAATACACAGTCTGTGGAACAAGACATTGGTACGTCTGCATCTCACAGGTTCGCTGAATTATGACTATGCACAGACGGTATCAGGGTTCTTTGCTCCAGAAGATAAGTGGGAGAATGTATTCCCCACTGTAATACCACAATGGGATAGGACCGCGCGTGTGGGAAAAGCCGACGGAGTGTACTTAAACAGCACGCCTGAGAAATTTCGCAAGCATCTGCATGAAGCCTGCGAATTGGTAAAAGACAAAGCACCTGAGCATCGTATTATCATTATCAAATCATGGAACGAATGGGCGGAGGGAAATTATTTGGAGCCAGATACTCTATTCGGACATGACTATTTGAACGCCATTCGCACAGAAATACAATCAAAATGAAAGTATCTGTTATTATACCGACCTACAAGCCTCAGGCATACCTTTGGGAATGTTTGACATCGTTGAAAGGACAGACCTTGCCCACCGAACAATATGAGGTACTAATCGTGCTGAACGGAGACAAGGAGCCTTACTATCAACAGATTGCGGATTTCATAAGCGGGCATAATAACATGCACCTGCTCTATACTCAAACGAATGGTGTTTCAAACGCACGCAACATCGGATTGGATAATGCTAACGGAGAATATGTGGCTTTTGTTGACGATGATGACTATGTAAGTACCACATATTTGGAAGATATGTGCAAATTGGCAACTGGTGAGAATATAGTGTGCAGTTACCCATACGCTTTCCATGATGGACATCCGGAAGTGCAGTTGAAAGACTACTATATCACAGAAGCCTACGAATATTGCATATTGCATCCTCACAACATCTTGACTTCGCGTGGCAGACGATTCTTTGCAGGACCATGTATCAAATTGATTCCTATGTACATTATTCAAGACAGACGGTTTGATGTACGGTTCAAAAATGGTGAGGATAGCCTGTTTATGTTTTTGATTTCGGATAAATTTAATAACATACAGTTTACTCAACGCACATCGGTGTATTATCGTAGATTCCGTAATGGAAGTGCCACCCAGAGCATAAAGATGTGTGAAAGAATGAGGAATAGCATAAGGCTGACAAAAGCCTATTCACATATCTATTGGCACAATCCATGCCGATATAATTTTATATTTTATCTCACACGAATACTCGGGGGATTGAAAAATATTATCGCATGAAAGTATCCATTATCTGTCCAACATATAACGAAGAACGATACATTAAGCAGTGTATCAGTTCGATACTGGCACAAGACTATCCCCAAGAAGATGTAGAGGTTTTGTTTGTGGATGGTATGAGTACGGACAAAACACGTTCCATAATAACTCAATATACGGGGCAATACTCATTTATTCGGCTATTGGATAACATATTTCGAATTGTACCTTATGCAATGAACATAGGTATCACACAAGCACAAGGGGATATCATTGTTCGCATGGATGCCCATGCTCGATATGCGATCAATTATATTTCAACGTTGGTGCACTACATCACTACCCTACCCGATGCCGTCAATGTGGGAGCACCTTGCAAAACACTATGTCTCAGCGATACACCAAAATCACAGGCAATTGCTATAGTATTAAGTAGCAGATTCGGCGTGGGTGGCTCAGACTTTCGTATTGGCATTGATAAAGTAAAACAAACAGATACCGTACCATTCGGATGCTGGAAAAAAGAAAGTTTCACGAAGTATGGCATGTTTGACACAAGGTTGGTACGCAACCAAGATATAGAGATGAACAGACGCATTGCGGCAAGAGGAGGACATATCTACATCGTACCCGAAACCTATAGCATATATTATGCACGTGATACCTATCAGACTTTGAGTAAAAATAATTATCAAAATGGCAAATGGAATATTTTGACCATATATTACACCAACAAACTACATTCTTTGTCCGTTAGGCACTTTGTACCCCTATGCTTTGTGTTGTCGTTGATAGTACCATTGTTATTATGCGGCGTATGCCCATGGATACTAATGGTAACGGGAATATCACTATTGATATATTTATGTGTATTGGGAGTGATTTCTGCTCGAATAGCCAACGTACGCAAACTAAAATTAGGATATGTACTATGGGCTTTCATAACGGTGCATCTATCATACGGATGGGGATCACTAATTGGATTGTTATCATTACCTTGGATAAAAAAGCATGATACTAAAATATATATTTGACCGTGTATGTGCGCTATTGGGGCTAATAGTGGCAATGCCGTTGCTCTTGATAGTAGCGATATTAATACACTTAAAAATGCCTGATGGTCCTGTATTATATAAACAAAAGCGCGTAGGGAAAGACGGACACTTATTTACAATATACAAGTTCCGAACGATGCGTGTCGGTACTGACCAATCGTCCGTTTCTGTAGCGGGCGAAAGCCGTATTACCCCATTGGGAGCCACGTTGCGCAAATACAAGATAGATGAGTTGCCTGAACTATGGAACGTACTGATTAGCGATATGAGTTTTGTCGGTCCGCGCCCCGATGTACCCGGATATGCAGATTGTTTGACAGGTGAGGACAGGGCGATATTGCGCCTTCGCCCCGGAATCACAGGACCTGCCAGTCTCAAATACCGTAATGAAGAATATCTACTCTCCAAGCAGGTAGACCCTGTAGCATACAATGACCTAATCATTTTCCCAGACAAAGTGCGACTGAATAGATACTACCTTGAACACTACTCATTCTGCAAAGATATACAGATGATACTCTGCACTATACTTGGCAAACATATGCAATATGCTGGAGAAACGATATAAAAAAACAATCATAATTAGACATGAACAAACGAATTTATCTGTGCCTCGCACATATGAGCGGGAATGAACAGAAGTATATACAAGAGGCTTTCGACACCAATTGGGTAGTGCCATTGGGTCCCAACGTAAATGGCTTTGAGGATGACCTCAAGCAGTTTGTTACGAACAGTGACAATGCAGACATTATCAAGTCGCTACAAGACAAACAGGTTGTGGCTCTCTCTGCAGGGACAGCGGCAGTGCATTTGGCACTGATTGCCTGCGGCGTACAGGCGGGCGACGAGGTGTGCGTGCAGTCGTTCACGTTCTGCGCCAGCAGCCACCCCATCAAGTACCTCGGGGCAACTCCCGTGTTCATTGACTCGGAAAAAGACTCATGGAATATGGACCCCGCACTGCTCGAACAGGCTATTCTCGACCGCAAAGCCAAGACAGGCAAATACCCGAAAGCCATCATTCCCGTGGCACTATACGGTATGCCATACCGCATACACGAGATACTGGCAATCGGCGACAAGTACGGCATACCCGTGATAGAAGATGCCGCCGAGGGTTTCGGCAGCCGCTACGAAGGACAGGTATTAGGCACCTTCGGCAAATATGGTGTGTTGTCCTTTAACGGCAACAAGATGATTACCACCTCCGGCGGCGGCGCGCTGATATGCCCCGATGAGGCAGCCAAGCAGAAAGTGATGTGGTACGCCACCCAGGCACGCGAGGCATACCCCTACTACCAGCACGAGGCTATCGGCTACAACTACCGTATGTCGAACATCTGCGCAGGCATCGGGCGCGGGCAGATGACCGTCGTGGACGACCATATCCGCCACCACAAGCACATCGCCGACCTCTACGAACAGGCGTTTGCCAAGATAGACGGCATCACGTTCCACAAGAACCCCGCCCCCAAGTACGACAGCAACTATTGGCTCAACACCATCCTGCTTGACCCGGCACTATGTATCGCGGGGCAGGAGCACGCCTATGAAGTAGCCGTACAAGGTGCCGTGGGCGGTGCGGCAGGCGTCACCCACCAAGCGGCGACACTGCGCACCGACTGCCAACCCAACGACAACGTGGAGGCACTGCGTATGTACCTTGACAAGGCAGGTATTGAATCCCGCCCGCTGTGGAAACCTATGCACAAACAGCCCGTTTACAAAGACGCACCCGCTTACGTAAATGGCGTAAGCGAAGCCTTGTTCAAAGTGGGTATGTGTCTGCCGTCAGGACCGATGGTCAGCGACGAGGATGTGGCATATATAGTAGAGAACATTAAAAAAGCAATAAGATAAAATGGGGCAGGTTACGACTTGGCATAAAAAAGGGGTAAGCGAACTACATCGCACCGCTACAACCTCATACCCTTGCTTCGATCAAGACCTGGGGGAGTTCAGAGGGAGCTGGTCGTGTAGGACTTACCCCTAAACTAAATTCAATACGCAACGCATCATGTGCACACACCCAA
The DNA here is from genome assembly GCA_934667275.1 of uncultured Bacteroidales bacterium. Taxonomy (GTDB): domain Bacteria; phylum Bacteroidota; class Bacteroidia; order Bacteroidales; family Paludibacteraceae; genus Colicola. The sequence continues at coordinate 38,660 of CAKULK010000005.1, forward strand.
CGAATTGCGGGCGCAAAGGTACAACAAAAAAATGAATTGACCAAATAAAAAGCAAACAGACTGCAAATAAAAAACATATAGACCCTATATTTTGATAGAAACGTTCATTAAAAATAGAATCACACAAGCCCTTCCGTTCACCCCGAATGAAGATCAAAAAGAGTTGTTGAAACTGCTCAGCCATTTCCTTATTGACCAAAGTGACATTACTACAGGAGAAAATTGGCTGCCACAATCCACAAACCAACAAGCCATTTCACGCAAGGCCTTTATCCTTCGAGGCTATGCAGGCACCGGAAAGACCAGCGTGATGGCCGCCATGGTGAAGGCTATGGACGAACTAAAACAACCTGTAGTACTATTGGCTCCTACAGGGCGTGCCGCCAAAGTGTTGTCGCAATATGCAGGAAAAGCCGCCTATACCATTCACAAATTTATATACCGACAAAAACAATTGGGTGTTGAGTCTTTCTCACTATCAGACAATCTACGCAAACACACCTTATTTATAGTGGACGAGGCATCGATGATTTCCGGTAAACGTGAGACTCCAACATTTGGAACGGGCATGCTGCTGGACGACCTTGTGAGTTATGTTTATAGCGGCAAAGGGTGTAGATTATTGCTACTCGGAGATGATGCACAGTTGCCCCCTGTGGGCTCATCGCAGTCCCCCGCCTTGGATGCCAATTACATGGAAGGATATGGGTTAGACGTGACAACCTACACCCTGACCCAAGTAGCCCGCCAGGCTTTGGATAGCGGCATCTTGAAGAATGCCACCCGTCTCCGCGAACAACTGAAAATGAACATTCCCTTCACCGAAGAATGGGAATACATGCCCGATTTTCAAAGAGTAGGAGGAGCAACATTTTTGGAAGAATTGGAGCGTTCTTACCGCGAAGCAGGTGTTGAAGATACTATTATCCTAACTCGCACCAACAGACGCACCAATCTCTATAATCAAGGGGTACGGGCACGCATATTGTGGAAAGAAGACGAAGTGTCCGCGGGCGACAGACTGATGATAAGCAAAAACAACTATTTTTGGACAGAACAATACGAAAACCTACCCTTTCTCGCCAATGGCGATATGGTGTCTATTGAGCGATTACGAAACACTCGAGAAATGTATGGTTTTCATTTTGCCGATGCTTCACTGAAAGCACTGGATTATGACTGGGAAATAGACGCCATACTATGGCTTGACACCTTGACGGCAGACTCTCCGGAAGCCAACTATGAAATGCAAAAAACACTATTTATCCGTATAGCAGACGATTATCCTGAACTGCAACGCAACCACAAAAAAATGGTTGAGACAATCTACCAGTCCCCCTACTACAACGCGTTGCAAGTGCGCTTTGCCTATGCCGTGACCTGTCATAAGGCACAGGGCGGACAATGGAGGCGCGTCTTCATAGATTCAGGAAACGTGCCAGAAGAACAACAGGACCAAGATTACGTTCGATGGTTATACACCGCCATCACACGCGCCACAGAGCAGGTGATGATAATCGGATAGAGATTCTCTATAGACCCGCGTTCGACCCGCGACAGACCCGCGATATTTCATCGAAACACTTGCATATTTAAGTTTTTTTTCGTACCTTTGCAGCCCAAATTGTGACCACAACATTATGACAATTTCACAGATTACGAAACGACCATTCTCTTTCATCCTTGCAGTATGCATTATGGTGTTCTCCATTTCGTTTGGAGGCTGTAAGGCGGATATTGATCTGAAAGACATTGACACGAAAGCCGAGTTGAATATGGGGTTCGCTATGCCAATAGGTACGATGAATGTGACGTTGAAAGACCTGTTGGGCAACGGACAGATAGAACATCTGTATATTGACTCGGCAGACCAACGCGGCGTATTGGTGTACAAAGACACGTTTCAGATAGAGCGCACCTTTCATCACATTGATTTAAGTCAATATATATCAGAAACTTCGCTAACATTGAACGTATATGACAAGTTGAAAGACTTGCCGTTTATGGCCGATCACAAGATAACCGGCAACAGCAATCTCCCCATTCGTTTGGACTTCCCGATGACGTTGCGCTTGAGCGGTATCAATGATGATGTGAGCAACGAGCGATTGGACAGTGTACTTGTTAAAAACGCCAACTTCATCAGCAACATCAGTCAGCAGGACCTGCCATTGGAATGGGAATGGATAGATGAGATTTCGCTTGAATTGAGCGACAATTTCTCGCGTCCGCAAGGCAAAGTGATGCCCGTTTACAAAAAGGGAGACGGAAAAGGTTATAATACTGATATACATATTCTTGTAGATGAGTTTTTACTCAATCTGATGAAAGACAAAAAACCAAGTGATTATGAGCACAACGTGGAAAGTGAATGTAATTTCACCATTCATTTTGATTTTACCATCCCCACAGAGGCCGGCGAAGTGTATGTGCCGGATGATGCCGCTTTCAACTATAATCTGAAAGTGCAATTCATTGACTACTACGCCATTTGGGGTATGTTCACACCCTCCAACGAGATGTATGACGAAGATATGATTTCGCTGGCAGATACGTGGGACAATTGGACGCTGTTTCGCGATGCCAAACTCCCGTTTGCCGATCCGACGATAGACATGTACATCACGACGTATATCGCCGGCGCGCTGAAGATGCGGGGTGACTACCTTTATGTGAAAGAGAATGCTACCAGCACCAAGATACACGCCACGTTTGACGGCGATACGACTTTGTACAAGCACTTTACGCCCAATGAATACCTGCCGCTCACCAGTCCGATTGGCGACTCGGCAAAGGTGTTGGTAAAGTTTGACAAGGACCCTTCCCGTGGTCATATAGACAGGCTGTTCAGCGTGTTTCCGGACTATTTGGGCTATAAGTTTTTGATAGATTTCGACCGTGCCGCTACGCCGCAAATACGTATCACAAACAACACCAACGTACGCGTAGATGCGGTATATACATTGCCGTTTGTGTTCAATCAAGATGTTTCGCTGCACTACACCGACACGCTGCAAAATATCGACCTCGGCAATATGACGCTTGACTCGCTGTTTGTCTCCGAGCGTATAGATTCTGTAAAAACCAATGATTTGAAGTTATTTGTAAAATTGCAAAACACCATTCCGTTGCAGATAAAAGCGGTACTCCGTTGTTTAGATGCACAAGGGAATATCGTAACCGATCCCAATGACCCGAGTCAACCGCTTCGAATCAGCACAGCAGACACTATGCTGATACCGGCACCCCAATACACTTTCAATGGCGGTACATGGGCAATGATAGCCCCTGGGGAGGTGCAGAGTATCCTTTCGATAAACCAATGTGACTTCAACCGTTTCGATGACGTGAAGCACATCATGATAGAGGCAATCATGGACGACCAATCGCTCCAATATGCCTATGAACAAGGGAATTTCAATGTAAAACTGACCGAAGACCAAAAATTGCGTATCAATATCGGCATTGCAGCCAATGTAGATGCTACGTTAGATTTAGGCGAAAAGGAACAGCAATAAGGGGGGAGAGCAACATTATGAAGAATACACTTCGAACTATCATAGCCGCCACATTATTATGCATCACTTGCCACGCAACAGCCCAACAAGTGACAACGCTCTATTTCTTGGAGAACGCCCCGATGCGACACACCTTGAACCCAGCATTTCAACCTGTGAACAACGGCTACTTGAACTTCACGCCTGTTGGATATATGTCAATGTGGGGCGGCAACAACTCGCTCACGATGAGTGACCTTATATATAAGGACAAACAAACAGGCAATACCATCACCGCCTTGCACCCCAATGGCGACAAAGCGACATTGCTGAACACGCTGCAGCAAGTGACCTTCATCAATGGCGGATTGGATTTGAACTTGTTGAGTTTCGGTTTCCGCGTGAAAGAGAGCGGCTATTTCCACTTCAATGCTTTGGAACGCATTGAAGTAGGCATCGGTACACCACACGAGTTGTACGAATTTCTGCTTGGCGGCGGTATGCAAGACTTGAACGGCGGTGTAAACCGCATCGATTTGTCACGCCTCAGCCTAAATGCCGACATCTACACGGAAGTAGGGTTCGGTTATTCACAACGTATCAATGAAAGTTGGACCATTGGCGGAAAAATGAAGTTTTTGATGGGAACCGCCGCCGCAAAAATCAAATCAATGAACCTCGGAATTGATGCCTCAGCCGAAGAATGGCGCATCAATGGGCAAGGCGACCTGTTGGTGGCAGGTCCGCTGCAATGGGACAACATGCCTCAAGACATTGATGGTATCGGGCAGATCGGTTCGGACATTGTAGATTTGAACGACATTTCTTACCTCGTTAAACCCTGTGGTTATGGTGCCGCTATTGATTTCGGGTTTGTTTACAAACCTGTTGAGCAATTCCAAATAACGGCTTCACTGAGCGACCTCGGGTTCATCTGCTGGACAAATGCCCACAACTACCACTTCAGCATCGACACCACTTTTACGGGTGCAGGCGAATTGCAATATGCTGATTATATGGTAAATGGCGAATTTAGTACCGATAGCATGATGAGCGATGTGAAGAACAGCATGCTCAATGTATTGGATGCTGTACACATGACCGACATGGGTGGAAAGACCTTCACTCGTATGGTGAATGGCAAGTTTAACATCGCCATTGACGCGAAATTTTTGGAAAACCGTCTCGGCTTAGGCGTCATCGCCACTACGCGTCTCTATCGCGGACGCTTGTACGGCGAAGCCACCATCGGTGCCGCGTTGCGTCCATGCAACTGGTTCAACCTCGCCCTCACCTACTCGCTGCTGAACAACGGCAAATATAGCAATATCGGCGCAGGATTAAGTTTTATGCCTTACGATGGCATCAATATGACACTTGCAATGGACTATATACCAACCACTTACGCCTACTACGACAACATCCCTGTCCCCTACCGTTCACGCGGATTCAACATGGCACTCGGATTCAGTATCGTTTGGGGGACTAACCACAAGCAAAAGACGAAAGATGTAGCACCAACAGATTTGTAATCAACAAGATAAATCACATTAACACATATAACAACTAAACAATATGGGAAGAGCTTTTGAATATCGCAAAGCGACCAAACTCAAACGTTGGGGCCACATGGCTCGTACATTCACCAAACTCGGTAAAGAAATCACCATTGCCGCCCGTGAGGGTGGTGCTGATCCCGACGGCAACCCCCGTCTGCGAATGCTTATCCAGCAGTGCAAACGCGAGAACATGCCCAAGGAGAACATCGACCGCGCCATCAAAAAGGCGACCGACAAGTCGTCCGAAGGCTACAAGGAAATCAACTACGAAGGCTACGGTCCGCATGGCATCGCCATCTTCATCGAGACCGCAACCGACAACAACATGCGCACCGTCGCAAACATCCGCTCCTACTTCACCAAGCACGGCGGCACCCTCGGCACGCAAGGCTGCCTGCAGTTCCTTTTCGACCGCAAGGCGTGCTTCACCGTATCGGCTAAGGAGGGCGTGGACCTCGACGAACTCGAACTCGAACTCATCGATTTCGGCGTAGAGGAACTGGGCACCGACGAGGACGGCAACATCATCATCTACGCCGACTTCAACCAGTACTCGCAGATGCAGAAGTACTTGGAAGACAATGGTTTCGAGATTCAGTCGTGCGAGTTTGTGCGCATCCCCAACGACACCAAGACGCTCACCGACGAGGAGCGCGAGTCGGTACAGAAACTCATCGACAAAATCGAAGAGGACGAGGACGTGCAGAATGTCTTCACCAACCTCGCCGACTAATCGCGCATGAGTACGCAACCCACCGTTGGCACAACGGGCGATAACGCTCTCAGTGTCAAACCGTTAGGCATCGAAGCCGTCAAGGAGCACTTCTCCTTGACGGCTCTGCAATTACAGCAGTTCACCGCCCTCGACGCCCTTTACCGCGACTGGAACGCCAAAATCAACGTCATCTCGCGCAAGGACATCGACAACCTCTACGAGCACCACATCCTCCATTCGCTCGCCATCGCGAAGGTCCTCACCTTCCAACACGGCACCACCATCCTCGATGTCGGCACGGGCGGCGGTTTTCCTGGCATCCCCCTCGCCATCCTGTTCCCAGAGTGCCAATTCACGCTCATCGACAGCATCGGCAAGAAGATACGCGTCGCCTACGAAATCGCGCAAACCATTGGTTTGGAGAATGTTACGTGCATACAGGAGCGCGCCGAGGAGGAGAAAGGCAAGTTCGATTTCGTGGTCAGCCGTGCCGTGATGCCCCTGCCCGACCTCGTGAAACTCGTCCGCAAGAACGTCAGCCACACCCAGCGCAACGCCATGCCCAACGGGCTCATCGTCCTCAAGGGGGGCAACCTGCAGGCGGAGATTCACCCGTTCCGCAACATCGTCGAGACCACGGACATCGCCACCCTGTTCCCAACCGACTGGTTCAAAGGCAAATCCGTCATCTATCTGCCCCTCTGATACTTCGCCGCGTAGCAACAGAGCAAAGTATGCCTTATTGTGGAGACGACGCGTCTCACGTCGTCATACGCCAACGGCGTAAACCAAACGACACAGTATCTATATGCAAAAAGTATTAATACAAAGTCGTGTCATCTTCGTGTCAAACAGCAAGGGATGCGCAACCCATGCGCAAGGGATAGGCAACGGATAGAATATAAATAAGTAACAAAAACATCACCAATAACAATAAAATATACTTCACATTAACGGTTGGGAGACGACGCGGCTCGCGTCGTCAATTGCCCGTAGGGCAATCCATTAACGGCTAATTAACGGCAATTAACGGAGTCCTGTCCCCTCTTTGAGGATGTTATCGGGAGTTTTTAATGGCTCTTTAATGGGCTTTAATAGAGTATAAATCAGACCATTAACGGAGAATTTGGTTATTGGTTATTAATGGATACACACACAATGGAATTGAAAGTCTTTTACTTCAACGCATACCGCGAGTGCACGTACCTGTTGTACGACGAACAGGGGCGCACCCTCATCATTGACGCGGGCATGTCCAACGACCGCGAACAGCAACGTTTCGCCGAGTTCATCACGGCGCATCGTCTGACGCCTGTCGCACTGCTCATTACCCATACGCACCCCGACCACGTGTGCGGCGTATCTTTCGTGGAGCAAACCTACCACCTCACGGCTACCGTCGCGCCCGCCGAAGGTAAACTGCAGATACCCCAACTGCCTGACTTGCAGATGTTTGTCATATCCACTCCAGGGCACAAAGAGGACTCTGTCTGCTACTATCTGCCCGACCTGCACATGCTTTTCACGGGCGACACACTCTTTCAGGAGTCCATTGGCAGAACCGACTTGCCGGGTGGCGACATGGCTATGCTTATCCGCTCGCTCCGCAAACTGACCATTCTCCCCGACGATACCGACATCTACCCTGGACACGGCTATCCCACCACCCTCGCCCACGAGAAGCAGTACAACCCCTATCTGTAAACCCTATTTTAATGGGTTTTAATGGAGTCCAAAACAATAGCCATTTACATGTAATCAATGTTTTAGTTGTCCGATGTCCAAGCAAACCGCCTTCATCATCATTGCCGCCCTGATGGTCACCTGTTACCTGACCGCCAATGTCATGGCGGTTAAGATTATCCATGTCTTCGGCATCAGCATCTTCGACGCAGGCACTATCGTCTTCCCCGTCACGTACATGTTGGGCGAGGTCGTTACCGAAATCTGGGGCTTTCGCCGCGCCCGCAAACTGATTCTCCTCACTTTCGGCTGCCAAATCACCTTCGCATTCTTCACGTGGGTGGGCTTGCACCTCCCCTACCCTGCCGAGATGGCGGACATGGCAAACGCCTACGCGATGGTCTTCTCGTACGTGCCGCGTATCATGGTGGCGTCGTTGGTTGCCTTTCTCGCGGGCGAACTCACCAACGCCTTTCTCATGTCCAAAATCAAAGAGCACCTTGGGGGTCCGCTATGGATGCGCACCGTCGGCAGTTCGCTTGTCGGCTATTCATTAGACACCACCCTGTTCGTTCTCATAGCCTTCGGCGGCACGGTCTCTACCGCACAACTCGGCACCATGATTGGCATCCAAATCGCCGTCAAAGTCCTCATCGAGGCATGCGCTTCCACGCCCATGGCTTACGCACTCGTCGCCCTCATCCGCAACAAACTGCACTAAAAAATCACTTTATTTCTGCACCTAACATATTGTACACTTTACCTCCGCGCAAAATAAGCACTTGCCCGTTGCGAAATACTTTCTGTATATTATCTACCATTGCGAACGGATTATTAACACTCGTTATCGGGTCTGGTTCGCAATAACGAATAAGACGGACAGCCATACCTACGTGCAATTCCAATTGTGCTTGCGGCGCAAGGCAGTAGGGGTCCTCGTCTCCTTCCATAAACTCCAAAGCATACGTTGCTAGTCCTGCCTGCGGAACATCACCATCGGCAGATACCGTAGTAGCAGAATGATACAGCCCTGTACATTCAAGGACGTTCACCTCTGTTCCTATACGTCCGCCTGCTGCAGGCAAGAATACGGCTCCTGCGGCTTCCATCTGGTGCCATTGCTCCAACGTGTACTGATTAAGGTCAAAAGGACTATAGTCGCCGTTCTGGGTGTATGTGATCCCGTCTTCTGTAAGAGTCAGATTATACTCCGTATCCTGTGTATTGGGTGTGAAAGTAATCCCCGCTGGCGTATGCCATACGTCAGGCAGGATGATGACACCGCTCACCGTATCCACGCTACCCATACCGAACAGCCTTGCGGCATTGGGGCGGCGCAGGAAAATGTACTCCCACTCGTCTTTGGTCGGGGTGCGCCATGTATCGGCAGTGTCGGTGCCGATGACGTTGGTGCCCCAGTCACGGAACTCACCTTTGTAGTTATTATTATACACCGATGTGGATGTCCCCCATGCACCATAAAACACATTATTGGCATCACTGCTCCAACCGAACAAGTCCACCACGTCAGCCAATACATCTTCGCTGCTGCTGAGACTCACATTGTCTCTGCCAAGGATATAATGTTGTGCAGGTGCAAATGCGAAAGACTTTGTAGATTGCGTGTATTGCAGGTTCGCAGGGGCAAAAGCAGCATATTGGTTCTCACCGATGGAGACGGCATGAGGTTGGTAGGTAGATGCTGGTATCTCTGAAGATATATCCTTCACCAACCGCACCGAGTGCCCGTTGCTGCGTGCCCCGCCGCCTGCGGCGGACACATTGGAGCCCCATGCAGAGCCACAGAAATTGATACCGCCTGCATTGTCAGCCGTGTATATCGGAGTGCTTGCCCAGTAGTTGCCATAGACATTCACGCTGCTCACACTCATATAGCGGTCGCCTGCAGCCGGCAGGAACACCGCCCCCGCTGCCTCCATACGGTTCCACAGCGCAGGGGTATAGACATTGTCCTGATAGTGGTTGTATAAAGCACGGTCGCGCCAGACACCTGCTTCGGTAATCATGCCATTGGTTGCCAAGGGTTTGAACGTCGGCATGCCGGTGAAATCCCAGTTGTCGGGCAGGATGATAAGTCCGTGCACGGTGTCCCCGTCCAGCAATATACCGCCCATACCCGCCAGTTCTGCTGCGCGGTCGCGGTAGAAAAAGATATGTATCCACTCGTCCTTAGTGAGCGTGCGCCATATGTTGGCGGTGTCGGTACCGATGGCATTGACAGCCCAGTCCACGAAGTTTCCGCGGTAGTTGACTTTGTCTATTGATGCACTGATGCCGAATGGGGTAGCCGTGTTGTCAGTGCTCCAGCCGAAAAGGTCAATAGTGTCGCCCAACGTGACAATATCTACCATATTGGTTGCACCGATAATGTCGGATTGCAGGTCGGCAAACGCCCATTGTTTGGCGGACTGTATGTAGCGCAGATTGCCACGTGAGAAAAGTACTTGCTTATGGGTAGAGACCGTAATCGGTTGGGGCTCGTAGGCGGACTCGACGACCTCCACATAGTCGCACACGAGGCGTACCGACCGCCCTTCCGCGATGTTCAGCGGCGATTGGGAATAGACATGACTCGGGGTGAACAGCATCGCCTCTGCCATCTCGGTGTCCGTGCCGGGTTCAAAGATATTCACATACTTGGTGCTTGACCAGTAGTAGCCGCAGTAGTTGGTTTCATACATGGTGAGTGACGCACGCATCCCTGCAGCGGGCAGGAACACCGCCCCCGCCTGCTCCAGTGCCTGCCATTGCTCCGTGGTATAGATGTTGTGGCTATAGCCGTCCTCGGTCTTGGATATGTAGTTCTGCTCCGATGGCTGCAGTCCTTTCTCGGTGCTCGGGGTGAAGGTGAGGCCGTCGGGCGTGGTCCAGTCGTCGGGTAGGATAATCAGCCCGTGCACGGTGTCCACCATGGCGAGTGCGAACAGCGTGGCGGCATTCGGGCGTTTGCACAGCAGATAGTACCACTCCTCGCTGCTCAGCGTATGCCATGTGCCGGCGGGAACACCGTTGATAACATTGTTGCCCCAGTCCACGAAATCGCCGTTGTAATACTGTGTGGCACCATTGAAGTCCGCACCGTATATGGGATCGCGGAAGACACCTTTGCCACTCCAGCCGAAGAGGTCTATGGTGTCATTGACTGCCACCTGCCCGATGAAGTCGGTCTGCTTCTCGGCAAAGAACCAGACTCTCGGGTAATCGAGGTAGCACTGCAGGTTGCCCTGCGAGAAACGCACCGCCTTGTCCGCGGACACGGAGAACTTGCCCTTCAACGCGCCTTGCGGCACTTGAGCGTTTGCATTCACGGCGACAACTATCGCCAAAGCGCAAAGAAGAAGATGTTTTTTCATATAGATAGAATACATTGTATGTTTGCAACGGATAGCCAACTCGCGTTCAAGTCGCAAAGATAATGTATTCTATTGATATACACAATATTTCCATCATAAAACATAAAAATCAGGCTGTTATTCTTAATAAACAGTATCATTCTTATGCATAAATATACGCCTGCTATTCTACAGGCAGCACAGATTGTAGCGTTTCCGGAATAGATTTATTGCTGCTCACGCCATAGTGAAGCAGTTTCTCAATGCGCCCCGAAAGATTACCATTGCCATCGCGGAGTTGCCCTGCTCCCTTGTCGTAGGTATTGGTAAGCGTCTTCAACTGATTGCCAAGAGTAACGTAACTGTCTGCAAATGTGGTATATTTCTCGTATATACCGGCAGCCAATCGCATAATCTCCTCGCAATTTTTCTCTTGGCGTGTGTTCTGCCAGGTCATAAAAATCAGTCGCAATACCACTACCAAATTAGTTGGATTGATAATCAACACGCCCTTCTTGTAGGCTCTTGAACCTAATTGGGAGTCATGGTTCATTGCCAGAATATAACTGCCTTCATTCGGCACAAACATAAGCACAATAGGCACTGCGTGTTCCACCAAACGAGAGTAGTTTTTGGCTGACAATTCCTCCACATGACGCCAAATAGAGTCGTAATTTGCCTTATCTGCGGCTTTCCTATCCTCGTCTGTTTCCGCACCCACATAATCGGAATACGCCGAGAGCGACACCTTGCTATCAATGATAATACGGCTGCCATCCGCACCTTTCACCACCACATCCGGGCGCAAGTTCCTACCCTCCTCATCCTTTACATTATCCTGCACAAAGAACTCCTCTCCCTCTCGCAATCCGCTGTCAAGCAATATGTTAGCCAGCACCTGTTCGCCCCAATCACCTTGCACTTTCCCCCTGTTTTTCAATGCATTCGCTAAAGTCTGAGTGGTCTTGTCGCGCTCTTTGTCATGCTCCAGCACATACTGGATACTTTGTGCTAAAGATGCTGTATTCTTGTCGCTGCTCTCCTTGGTCTTGTCCACCACATCCTGCAGGCGTTTCAACTCTTGTTGCAGCGGCTCCACCACCTGTCGCATCTGCTCGGCATTGGTATGTTTGAGTGTTTCCGTACGCTCTGCCATCTCTTTCTCAAATTGAGCACGCATGGCATCACGCGCTAATTGCAATTCAGTCTTCAAGTCCTCTTTGCGTTTCTCTTCATCTTTCTGAGCCTGCTCTTGTGCCACTTGCAACGCCATCTCACCGGCCTTTACCTCAGCCTGCAAGGTAGCCTTTTCGGATATGTACAATTCTTTGTCTGACAGCAACTTGTCGCGTTCACTTTGCAAACTGTTAAGGCTCGATGTCAGTTGTTGTACACGTTGCTCACCACGTTCTTCTGCCTCGCGCATCAACTGGCGTTCGCGGCGCAACATGAAAAACGCCCCCACGCCGGTCAGCAGCACTCCTACCACAATGCCAATGAGTATTTCCATATTCAAACTCTGCAATAATTGACTACAAAGGTACACAATTTTTCTTGTTTTTCCAAATAGCGGGACAAATAAATGGTGCGCACATTTGCATTTTTAAGAAAATGTTCGTACCTTTGCAGACGCATCGGACACCTTATATATATGAGTGCGAAGACAAAATACTATCGGGTTGCAGAGCATACTTTTTCATTAAATGCATCAGAGCAGTGGTTTGGGCTGCTGTCAAATTATACACCTTTTGAGATAGCCGAAGGCGTATCGGAACCGATATTCACGCTAACAGCAGAGAACAACGGGATGTTAAGCCCGGAAGGCGTTGCACAACTGACGCCGCTGTTCGTGGATTCATCGGACGAAGATATGCCGCGGATTGAAGTCTATCGCCAAGATGACCAATGGTTGTTCCGCGTCGCAATGGTAGCAAATGCCCAGGTATGCTGTGAATTATGGTGTTCATCGGACTTCCGACAGGCGCGCCTGTGTTTTGCCTCAAGCGAAAGGAATGTGCGATTCTGTCTCGACAACGCCATGATGTTGCTGTTTGCATTCCGTACTGCGGCACTGCGCACTTTGGAGATGCACGCCGCCGTAGTGGTAAAAGACGGACGCGGATTCCTTTTTCTCGGAAAGAGCGGCACTGGGAAGTCCACCCACGCACGGCAATGGTTGCAGGCATTTGATGATGCATGGTTGCTCAACGACGACAACCCGATATTGCGCGTTATGGATGATGGCGAAGTACGGGTATTCGGGTCGCCATGGAGTGGCAAGACACCATGCTACAAAAATGAATCAGCCCCCGTTGAGGCGATTGTAAAACTCAGCCAAGCCCCGGAGAACACACTGCACCGCTTGCGTCTGCCGGAAGCGTATGCCTACATATTATCATCGGCATCTGGATTAAAAACAGAGCGCAACATGGCAGATGCCATCTACGAGACCATACGGGCAATTGTACTAAGCACGCCTTGCTATCATCTTGATTGTCTGCCAAATACAGATGCCGCACGTACCTGCTATGGAGAAAGAGAATAGCATATTGCTGCCGGAGTTTCAGCGGCTATTGGAGACGGGACATCAGGTGCAGTTCACTCCCAAAGGTGTGAGTATGCGCCCATACATAGAAGGAGGACGCGATAGTGTGATAGTGGAGCGTCCAAACCGTCCATTGCGTACAGGAGACATCGTATTGGCAAAAATTAACGACACCTATGTGCTCCACAGAATTGCACATTGCAATGGAGGACAATTAGTGCTGCATGGCGATGGAAACCTCTGTGGCTCAGAGTATTGCAGTCGCAAGGATATTCTTGGAATAGTGACCATGATACTACGGAATGGCAGCCGCCCTGTGCATCCGACACGCGCCATTATATGGCGGCATCTGCCAGTGGTAGCACGCAAATACGGATTAAAGATTTATCGCAAGTGCCTCCGTTGGCACCGAAACTAACTGAATATGAAGACAAAAAAAGGATTTCGCCTGCGTGAATTGGGCAGCGACTATATCTTGATAGGTGAAAGTGTAGAACTCATCAACTTCAACAGTCTCATCACCCTCAACGAGAGTGCGGCTTATTTGTGGCGCAACGTGGACGGCAAGGATTTCAATGCCGAAACGCTCACAAACCTGCTATTGGATGAGTACGAAGTGGATGCCGAAACGGCTCAGCGCGATGCCGAAGCAACACTGCAGGATTGGTTGGAAGCAGGAATTATAACCGAGTGACAATCAATTGGTAAGATGAAAAAAGAAGAAGATATATTCTTCTCAATTCTTCGTTCCGTTTTATGGGGTGAGGAGTATGCAGTCAGCCCGTCCTACGAGGTTGATTGGAACAAAGTTCTCGGTCTGGCAAACAGGCAAAGTTGTCTGCATGCTTTTGGAGTATGGATATTGCAGCATCATATCGAAACACCTTATAATCAGACACTTCGAGCCAACACTTTTGCCACCATGCAGCGGCAAGTCAGGCTCAACCGGTTAGCGGCGGATGTCGTTACACTACTGCAAAATCATGGCATTCAGGCTGTATTGATGAAGGGCTATGGATTGTCTTTGCTCTATCCTGACCCCGATATGCGTTCTTTTGGTGATGTGGACATATACGTGGGCGAAAAGAACTATCTCCATGCTACTCAGTTGGTTACGGAGGCTTATCCCGACAACTATTGGCATTCTGCGCTCCACGGAGGTATCCACTACATCATGTGCCTCGACGAGAAATGCGACCGCACGGTGGAGTTGCACCGCGTGACAATGGAGTTCACAAACAAAGCAGGAAATCAGGCTTTTCAGGCATATACGGAGCATAATATGGAGGAGCCGCTCCCCGTCATCTCCATCGCAGGAGTGGATGTCTCGGTACCACGTGCAGCCTACAACGCTTTGTATGTGTTCATGCACGCATGGCACCATTTCGAGGGAGCGGGAGTCGGATTCCGTCAGTTGGGAGACTGGACATTGGCACTCCATCACGCCTACCAGCAAGCCACCCCGCAAGAATGGGAAAATACTGTGCACGAGATGCACAATGTATTGGACGCGCTACACATGACAGCCGTATGGCAAACCTTTGGGTACGTGGTAGTCAATGTATTAGGACTTCCCCAAGAAGAATTCCCATTATATACGGAACGGTACCAACAGCGGGCAAAACGTCTGATGAGCCAACTTCTGCGCGACGGACACGGCTATCGCCCTGCACATCAACCACCATCAGACATCACTCTGATGAGGCGTTTCCCATGGGAACGTCCAGAGCATGGGCGTATGTTGCAAGTCATGACCACCGTATGCCGCATATTCTTCAATGCCCTGCAACTGAGCAAGTTCTTCCCGCACTATGCTTGGACGGAGTTACGCGCCACTTTTGGGGGTGCACTCCGCAAATCAACAGCCCGCGGCAGCCTTTAGCACTCCCATTATTCTATCTATTTGTCTTGTCATACGGCATATCTTCTGCCGCATGACAAGACACTTGCATTTTTTCATTCCAAAACTCTATTACATGACACTCGCATTAATCTGAGACAGGATATTTCTGAATAATTAGTGATATTCAGTGCATCAGTCCATTTTATCACTAATCATTCACTAATCATTTTAACATCTATCATACTTACAACACCCCAAAATTCCTCTGATTACCACCCGTTCTATGCCACAATAGAGCCATTTTTTCCTACTGTCATTGTCGGGTAAAGAGTAGGTGATTAGTAGGTGATTAATAGGTGATTCATTATATGTTGCCGATGTCTTGCTTTGTCCATGGAATCAGAATGGCACAGTCTTAAAATACGCCAACTCACATTTAACACATATTTAATATACTCTTATCATCATTCTTTTTCATACCACCCTCACATTACAAACTGCAACAAAAGAGCCTAACTGACCATATCAGTTAGGCTCTTGCCATGAAACGTTTTTATCTGCGGAAAGTGAGGGATTCGAACCCCCGATACGACGTAATGCGTATACCGCATTTCGAGTGCGGCTCTTTCGACCACTCAGACAACTTTCCTAAAAAGCGGCTGCAAAGGTACTGCTTTTTTCTGACATATACAAGTTGCAACTCGCTTTTTCTTATTTTTATTTCTCCACCAAACTGAACGCAACCTCCATCATATGCGTAAAGTTATTCTGGCGTTCTTCTGCTGTAGTCACTTCACCCGTCAGGATATTGTCGCTTATCGTGCAGATTACCAACGCCTTGTTTCCGGAGCGTGCCGCATTCATATACAAAGCAGGGGCTTCCATCTCTACGCAGAGTACGCCCATATTAATCCACTTGTCATTGTGTGCATTCTCCGTATAAAAAGTATCCGAAGAGAACACATTCCCGACTTTGTAGTGGTATCCGAACTTCTCGCATGCCTCTGCGGCACGACGGCAAAGGTCGAAGTCTGCTATTGGGGCAAACGTGCCGGGCAATTCATATTGCGAAGCATAGTTCGAGTTGGTACAGGCTCCCATAGCAATAGCAAGATCACCTATATGCAGGTCTTTGTGGATACTGCCGGCACTGCCCACACGAATAATGGTCTTCACGCCATAGAAATTGTACAACTCGTAACTATAGATGCCTATTGACGGGATACCCATACCATGCCCCATCACACTCACACGCTTTCCCTTGTAAGTGCCTGTGAATCCTAGCATACCACGTACATTATTGAATTGGACTGCGTTGTCCAAGAATTTCTCTGCCATTAGTTTTGCGCGCAGAGGGTCGCCTGCCATGATGACAGTTTCGGCGATTTCGCCGTACTTGGCCCCGATATGGGGAGTCGGTGTATTGTTCATACGCTCTCTTATTTATGGTTCATCACTCGCCACAACGAATCCCGATGTGGCATTCTCACTAATACAAATTTCGTACCAAAGTACTCGATTATTGCATTTTTAGGTACTTAATGGCTGCTTCTAAATCCTCTTTTGTATCAATGCCCATTGAGTATGTCTCACAAACAGCCACTTTTATTTTTATCCCGTTTTCCAACCAACGCAGTTGTTCCAGACTCTCAGCCAACTCCAATGGTGTCTGTGGCATTCGGGTAATGCGTTTCAGCACATCTGCACGGTACGCGTACATGCCTATATGTCGGTAAAACTTCCCGCGCAACAACCATTCCGACCTGTCCGCGCCTCTCAAGTATGGAATCACACTGCGCGAGAAATACAATGCCTCTCCTGTCTGTTCCGACCACACCACTTTCGGTGAATTGGGGTTCTCTAAATCCGCCAATGTATCTTCTTTTGTAAAAGGCTTCACCAATGTGGCTATCTCAGTCGGAAAACATGATTTAATAGTCTCTATCTGAGATGGTTGTATAAACGGTTCATCCCCTTGGATATTGATAATCACCACATCCTCATCACGCTGGGGCAACGTATTTTGCCTTTTGTCTTTCAATATCTCGTATGCCTCCTCCACACGGTCAGTGCCGCATCTGTGGTTGGGCGATGTCATCACGACCTCGCCCCCAAAGCCCTGCACGCAAGCGTATATTCGCTCATCATCTGTTGCCACGACCACCGTTTCCAGGGCCTTTCGGGCTTGCTCATACACACGCTGAATCATAGGCTTCCCGCAAATATCCGCCAACGGCTTACCGGGAAACCTTGTGCTCGCATAACGCGCTGGTATTATTCCTACGTACTGCATATTCCTCTACGTAAAGATTTTGCAAAGATACAAAAATTATCTGAACTATACAACCCCGTCCTGTTTTTTATCAGTTCGCGGTTGTTTCCAGCCCAAGTGCAAAGTTAGTTTTGCATAATCCATTATTTTTTTGTAACTTTGCGGGCTGGTAAAAGTGCCATATCGGATTATATGGAACAGCATAAAATAATGAACAACAACTTGACAAACATACAAACCATCTATTTTCTGGGCATCGGAGGTATCGGTATGAGTGCCTTGGCGCGTTATTTCATGGCACAAGGCATCCGTGTATTGGGCTACGACCGCACGCCGTCGCCTTTGACGCATGAGTTGGAGGAAGAAGGTATTGCTATCCAATATACGGATGATATTCAGGCAATAGAGCAACTGTCGCCCGACACCACTCTTGTAGTGCGGACACCTGCAGTGCCGGCAGACGAGCCAATCTACCGCTACTTTCGTGAGCACCGGTTTCTCATTCAGAAGCGCGCGGAAGCCCTTGGTCTTCTAACGCGCACGATGCACGCTTTATGTGTGGCAGGTACCCATGGCAAGACGACCACATCCACCATGTTAGCGCATATCCTACACACTTCGCACGTGGGCGCAAACGCCTTTTTAGGGGGAATAGCCAACAACTACCATAGTAATCTGCTGATGGATAAGCATAGCGGTTTTGTGGTGGTGGAGGCAGATGAATATGACCGTTCTTTCCACCAACTCTCCCCCTATATGTCAATAATCACAAGCATAGACCCTGACCACTTGGACATATATGGCACGCCGTTGGCATATATGGAAAGTTTTGTGCATTATGCATCGCTTGTACAAGAGGCTCTGGTGGTAAAAAAGAGTGTGCTGAATGCTGTTCCCGCGTTGGGTACAGCAGGTGCAAAACATGTTTATACCTATGCCGTTGGTGAGCAGGCGGATTTCTATGCCGACCATATTCGTGTAAACGACGGACAAATTGTATTTGATTATCATATACAAGATAACACACTTGCAGACATGCAGTTAGGTGTGCCGGTTTGGGTGAATATCGAGAACAGTGTAGCGGCTATGGCTGTAGCGCATTTGGCAGGTGCCACTGATGAAGAATTGCGCATGGGATTGGCAAGTTTCAATGGTGTGTATCGGCGGTTTAATATCCACATACAGACTCCGCAAGTTGCATATATTGACGACTATGCACACCACCCTACCGAACTGAATGCAAGTATTGAGTCAGTACGCCGCTTATACCCCACTCGCCATTTGATAGGGGTGTTCCAACCTCACCTCTACACACGTACACGTGATTTTGCCGATGATTTTGCGCGAGTCTTGAGCAAGTTGGACGAAGTGATACTATTGCCCGTCTATCCGGCACGCGAACAGCCAATTCAAGGTGTATCTTCGGAAATGCTATTGGGCAAAATTACATGCCCCAAAACATTGGTTGGTAAAGAACAACTGCCCGCCTGTTTAGCAGAGAAAGTACGTCAATATACTGCTAATCAGCAGCCTTGTGCCATCATCACACTCGGAGCAGGTGATATTGACCGCTTGGTACCCGTGATAACCACAGCATTGCATGAATGAAAAAGACGACGCGAACCATATTATTCTCTATCCTTGCCACCATTGTCATCGGCTATGCATTGGTGGCTGTGGTCTGGCTGTCGCATTCGCCGCAAGACGCACTATGCAGGCATTTGTACATCACCATTGCGGATAGCACGGAACGCCAATATATCAATGAACAGGAAATACGCAACTATCTGCTACGTACAGGATTGGATGTTGCCGATCGGCCTATGCATGACATTGCTTGCCACGAGATAGAGAAAAGCCTGTTGCAACATGATTTGATACGTACTGCTGAGTGTTATAAATCACCACGACACAATCTATATGTCCGGGTTACGCAACGTGTCCCTGCTATGTATGTGGTTGCCAATGATGGATGCTATTACGTGGATACCGACCGCAAAATTATGCCCTTACGTGCCTCTGTAAAAGCAGATGTGCCCACTTTCAGCGGAGCCGTCAGTCGCCGTGCCGCCACAGAAGAGTATTTTGATTTTGCACAATGGTTAAGTCGCAATACCTATTGGGAACCGCGTATAGAGTCTGTGGTTGTTTATAATCCTAAGAATATTGTTCTCACACAAAAAGATATGTCCGCACATATCCTGTTGGGGTCTTTGGATGGCTACAAAGATAAAATGCAGAAACTCAATACACTATATACCAAAGGGTTTGACCAAATTGGCTACAAACCATATCGCGAATACGACCTCCGGTTCAATGGACAAGTTGTAGGACGCTATTAACACTTGAACACAATGGCAAAGAAAAAACAGCAATCTATTCAATCCGTTCCGTTGGTGGCTATCGATCTCGGTAGTAGTTCAGTGCGCGCTATGGCGGCAGAATACACCGACAACGGCATGCTGCGTATATTGGGAATGGAAACTTCAAGAAAGTTTCCATGTGTGGAACGCGGCATAGTGAGTAATAGCAGCAATGCAGGCTATGTCATCAGCGAGATTTTGAAGCTGCTCGCCAACCGCATTAAGATAGACAATCTTCCTTCTGCATTTGTATGTGTTGGCGGACGTACCATGCAGATTGTCAACGTATTTTCCAAACGTGACCAAGTTCGAAAGCGCGAAGTCACACAATTGTTGCTGGATGATATGGAGGCGGAATGTAAACAAAAAATTGAGGCAAAAAATCCGGATGTCGCTGTTCTGGATTTGATTCCAACCTACTTCGTATTGGACGACAAAGAGCAGGACGAGATTCCCTCGCCCGCACAACGGGCAACTATGGTGGAGACTCACTTCACTGCTTTTGTCGGACGCAAAGAATTGGAACAAAAAATCATAGGCAGTTTCGACCGTTCATCCAAGTACTTGGAGCACTCCTATGTACGCCCCGACGCACTATTGTGCGCCTTGGCATCCAACGATGTACTGCTACAAGGATGTGCCATTCTGGATATGGGTGCCCAAACCACTACACTCACCATCTACAAAGGCAACCAATATCTATATAATAAGGTAATCCCGCAAGGCGGCTACGATATTTCGCGCGACATTGAGTCGCAAGGAATGTCATTAGCGTATGCCGAGAAACTGAAATGCGAATATGGTATGGCTATGCCCGAACTATTGACAACAAATCGTACATTCCGCATACCTGCTGCCTCTATACAAGAGGGCAAAATAACCATGTCTGAGCAAGACTTGGCAGGTATCATTCAATCACGGCTCAATCAGATATTTCAGCCCATCGAAGAAACTTTACGGGATTATGAAGATCGCATCGGAGTACTATACATCACAGGTGGAGCCTCTATGTTGCAAGGGATGGAAGAGTACGTGCAGTCGCGTACTGCGATACCGGTAATGTACGGTTCCCATGTGGACAGTCTGACACCGGATGCCACAGACGATTTGTGTGAACCCACCTACTCTGCCCTTGTCGGAACCCTGTTATTGGGAGCCAATTATCGTGCTACCCACCCTGACAAAATTGCTGCTCCTAACAAAGGAAAGGGCTTATCCGACAAATTAAAAGAGAATATCGTATCGTTCTTTACTGATGAATTAACAACCTACTAATCAACACTATACAATTATGGAATCGAACACGACATCAAATGAAATGTACAACATAATGACGGATATCCCGTTGGAAATCACACAAGATGCCATCATCAAGGTGATGGGTGTCGGCGGAGGTGGTTGCAATGCTGTCAATTATATGTACTCGCAAGGCATCAAGGATGTCACCTTCTTGGTTTGCAACACCGACAAGCAGGCTCTCGGGCGCAGCAGTGTTCCCGCCAAACTGCAGTTGGGTCCCGGTTTGGGTGCAGGTGGAGAACCTGAAAAAGCCAAACAATATGCCGAAGAAAATCGTGACCGCATACACGAAGCCCTCAACGATGGCACCAAAATGCTCTTCCTCACTGCAGGTATGGGAGGAGGCACTGGCACGGGCGCATCGTCTGTTGTGGCAGATGTCGCACGCGAGATGGGTATTCTGACAGTGGGCATCGTCACTATTCCTTTCGCTTTCGAGGGCAAGAAAAAGATTCACAAAGCCATGGTGGGTGTAGCGCAACTGGCAGAGCAAGTAGATGCGCTGTTGGTAATCAACAACGAGAAATTGTGCCAGATTTATCCCGACCTTAATATGTTGAATGCATTTGCCAAATCGGATGATGTTGTGGCAAATGCAGCACGCGCCGTGGCGGAAATCATCACCGTACCGGGATATATCAACACCGACTTCGCCGATGTTTACAACACACTCAAGAATGGCAACGTGGCCATTATGAGCGTGGGCATTGCTGATGGTGAAAACCGCATCACACGTGCCATTCACGAGGCTTTGC
This sequence comes from uncultured Bacteroidales bacterium, assembly GCA_934667275.1. Taxonomy (GTDB): domain Bacteria; phylum Bacteroidota; class Bacteroidia; order Bacteroidales; family Paludibacteraceae; genus Colicola. Next base: position 60,544 of record CAKULK010000005.1, read on the forward strand.
ATTCACCGCTGATGAATAGTGATGTTCGAGGTGCCAGCCGTGTATTGTTGCAGATTTACTGCTCGCGCGAACATGCTATCATCATGTCAGAAAACGAACAAATATTCCAATTCATTCAAGAGGTCGGTGAAGATGTTGAGGTACAATGGGGCCTGTCGGTGGACGACTCTTTAGGAGAAAAAGTACGTGTCACCATCATCGCCACGGGCTACGATACATCCGACATTCCAGGCTTGGACGATGCCGTAGGAGGCAAAAAAACGGTGGAAGACGCTATCAGCACTTTCTACAAGAAACCGGAAGAAACGGACAAAGAAACACAACCCGCACAAAATCAACAACATAATATAGTAGAAGAACCGGTACGCCCTGCAGGCACGGAAAGTGGCGATATCTTTATCGATTTGGAAGCAGATGACGAGCCGCAGCAATCTCACATCGCCGCTTCTGCAAGCACTCCCGTATCCAACAACGAAAGCAGCAATCCGTTCCGCAACCGTGGATGGTTGCGCGGACGCAAATAACAAAGAGTCTCTGAATATGTCAAATACCCCTATCAGATATGGAACAACAACGAGAAATGAATTTTTTTGACCTTTGCAAAGTATTAGCGCATTGGCTTGTCAAATGCGTCAAATGGCTTATCAACAGCATAGGTGCTATGATTCGGCTTACTTTCCGAAAATGGTGGATTGTACTGATAATCATGGCTTTGTCTATTGCTGCTGCACTCTATTATTCGCGTCACGACAACCGTATTTACAAGGTCAATGCCATTGCCACACTCAATGGTGTCACTGCAGACGTTGTACGCGGTGAGTTTGAAAATCTAAGCCATGCTACCCCTTGGTTGGAGCAGCAAAACCTGGCGACTATGCTGCATATTGATCCGGCATTGGCAGCAAACACTTCTGCTTTCCGCACTTTTGATGTCATTGATTGTTTGGGAGATAGCATTGTTGACTACGTTGATTACAAAGGCAATGTCACCCGCACCGACACGATGTATATGCACATGTCCCACACCATCGCATTGCAGTTCCGTACACGTCGCCCTAATGACGTACCGCAATTGGAAGAGGCCATTCTTAATTACTTGAATTCTCGTCCCTATTTTCAACAAAAATACACCTCTTTCCGCAATGATTTGGAACGTACAGCACGTTTCCATCGCGACCAAGTGGACAAATTGGACAGCCTGACTACGCGCTTCTATTTTGATGCCGTCCCCACACAACAAGTCCAGTTAAACTCATGGGAGTCTGGAGTCATCTTGGGCAATCGCCAAATATCGCTCTTCCTCGAGGATGTCTATCCTGAGATACGGGCTATGGAAAATACCAACGACCGTCTTGCTACCTGCACGGCTCCGGTGGTACTGCAATCGCATTTCTCAGTAGATCCTCGTGCCGTCAACCGTCTTTCTGTCAGCCTCTTATGGGCACTTGTTATCGGTTGGCTGATAGGGCTGCTGTTGGCTGCTCTTGTGGAAAATTGGAAAGCGTTGCTTCACTGGTTGCGTCAGTGAAACCAGTCTCTTTTTTATCAGCATGCGGGCAAGCGCTTCTCGAAGTGCTTGCCCCTGTTTGTTGCCCCGTATGTGACGGAAAACTCCTTGATGGAGAGGAGGTTATATGTTCTAAATGCTTGGCTTCTCTCCCGCGTACAGAACATGCCTCATTGCCCGACAATGGCATTGATATGTTGTTTGCTGAACTGCGGCAAAAAAGCAATATCACCATTCACTACGAGCGGGGGGCGGCTTTTGCTTACTATAATCGAACACGGGGTTTTCAACTGCGGCGGCTCATCGAACAGGGCAAATTCGGCACACACCCGCGCCCCGACATCTTTGAAGTGTTGGGCAAAGAGGCTGCACGCGATTACGTTGATTCTGCACTATTGGAGGACATAGATTTGCTGGTACCAGTACCTTTGCATCCTCGAAGGTTGCGCGAACGAGGGTTAAATCAGGCGGAATATATCTGTCGCGGCATTCAAGACATCACGCACCTACCTATTGACAATCAGCATCTTCTGCGCACACGCAACAACCCGCACCAGTCGCGTTCACTCTTCCGTGACAGACAACGGAATGTGGCCAACCTCTTTGCAGTAAGTCACCCAGAAGAGTGGAAAAACAAGCACATTCTCCTCGTGGACGACATCATCACATCAGGAGCCACCATCATGGCATGCATGCAAACTATGGCTCCTATCCGCGGATGCAAAATCAGCGTTTTTGCATTAGGATGGGCAAGAAGCACAATCGGGTAGTACCCTACTCTTTCCTACTTCTTATCTATCACAATAATTCCGGTAGGAAAGGAAATATCGTTGCCGACAAGTTGGAGTTGGAGATTGGGGGACTCTCCGAAATTGACAACGTAGTTCCAGTAATTATCGGCTTTCAGTTGGGCTTCGACGGCAGAGGTTATCTTGACCGTTTTGAGAGCCGTACAGCCGGAGAAAGCCCCTTCTGCGAGGTCGGTTACACCGGGCAGGCTGACCGTTACCAATCCTTTACAATCACCAAATGCATATTCTCCGACCTGCTTCACACTAACAGGTAACTCGATAGAAGTCAGCTTCTTGCACCCCTCAAAGAAACGTTCGGGCAGCACTTTGAGGTTCTGCGGGAGGGTGACACTCGTAAGCGCGGTACAACCCGAGAACATATCGTAACTCATACCCTCTTTGATGTATTTCGGGAACACCACCGATTGCAGTTTGGTGCAACGCTGGAAACAGCCGTGTACGGCATCTATCCGATCACCCTCAAAGACCACTTTGGCGAGGTTGGGACAGTCGCGGAAAGCCGACCCCTGTATCACCTTCATCGTGGCAGGAATGACTACTTCCTTAATAGGGGTGCAGGCAAACGCCCCGTTTGGTATTTCATCCATCGTGGTGGGGAAAGTAACGGACTTGATTGTGGTCTGCGCGAACAGGTCACCGCGCATAGACGTGACGGCGTATTTCTTGCCGTTGTAGTTCACATAGTCGGGAATGACAATGTCCTTGCCTGCCACCGCGGTGGTCGCCAATGCGGACATAAATGCCCAAGGCTGACTGCCGTTGTGGAGGATGTAGGTGATACCCTCAATATCCACATAAGCACCCGAGTCGTTGGAATGGAGTACTTTGCCCGTCTTGCCCGAATCGGACGTGGAGATTGTCTGTTTGTTCGGCTCCGGATCCCAGTGCGTCCATTTCATCTTGTGGGCGTTCTCGTAGCCGCCGTGTGCCGCGAAATACTCGCGCGTATCATCGTCAATCCAGGAGGTCTGCGTAAACAGCGGCACCAACGAGGAACGGATAAGGGCTTTGTAGGTGTCGCCGCCGATCAGATCCACCATACGGCGGTGGTCGCCGTTGATCACCCAGTTGTAGGTGTCGTCTCCCATTGTATATTCGCCCTGCGCCTCATTATACCATTTCACAAAATCATTGAGCACATCGCAACGCTCGATGATTACATCTTTCAACGTATGGTAGCGGTGCCAGGCAGGGGAAAGGTTCATATTAACCCCTTTGGATTCTGCCTTGTCAAGCATCCAAAACTCGTCCACGAGGCTCTGGTTATCCATATCCAATACATACGGCTGCTTGTCCACCCAATCCACCTGGTCAGCGGCTTCCTTGGGCGGGAAAACTGGCTGTTTGACGGACAAAACGCCGAAATGATCCTCTATCGGGTATCCAAGCGGCTCAAAGAGGGCGGTATGCTGCTTAGGCAGACGGATGGTAGGCGCTTCGTCCTCCATAACCTCTTTGCTCGCCCCCGGATGAATCATTGCGTCCATCTGTTGCTCCAACTGCTTGTCGCGTTTGGACTGCTTGGAAGAAGATTGCTGTTTGTTATCCTCCTTATTTTCAGTCGCTTTTTCGATAGTTTTCTGCACGGCTTGTTGTGCGGCTTTCTGTGCCACATTTTTTAGCAAACCACCAAGGTTTTGCGCCTCTGCACTTGGAAAATACACAAAAAGTCCGGCACTCAGGATACTTATAGCGAGAAAGGTCTTACTATTCATAGTATTAATTATTTGCTGCAAAGATACAACTTTTTTGGTAAATATACAACACTGCTAAACGTTTTTTCGCGATCAATTACGTAAGATAACTGCGACCTTGTCGCGTATTCTATTCAACATATTATTATCTTTTTTCCGCTGTTATTTGAATGTTGATTTGGAAAAATGGAGGAAAATGCGTATCTTTGTGGCTGTTTCTAAATTTGGAAAAATGGAGGAAAATGCGTATCTTTGTGGCTGTTTCTAAAAGCAACAAATCTATTTCATTATGAAATCTAATACTAACAACAACTACCACTACGTAACTCCCGCCGAGGCGGTGAAACACGTTAAATCGGGCGACACGATTGTCGTTCAAGGTTCCACATCAATCCCAATGGTGCTTCTGCGCGCACTCACAGAGCGTGCTCCCGAACTCCGCGATGTAAAAGTCATATCGGGCTTTGGTGTCAGTCCCGAGGACGCGCCCTATGCCAAACGCGAACTGATGGACTCGTTCCGCGCACAATGTATCTTTGTTCCTAACAACCTGCGTAAAGCAATGCGCGAGGGCGTAGCAGATACTATCCCTGCCTTCTTGGGAGAGGTCCCGTTCCTTTTCCGTAGTGGGCAAGTGCCTGTCGATGTCACTTTCCTCAACGTCAGCGAGCCCGACGAGAACGGCTATTGCTCCTATGGTATCAGTGCCGACATCGCATTCTCAGGCGCGGAGTGCTCCAAGACCATCATCGCACAAGTGAACAAATATATGCCGCGTACCTTTGGCGACCCCGTCATTCACGTAAGCAAACTCACGGCAATGTGCCGCGGCGACGAACCGTTAGTAGAAGTGCCGACCCCCGTACCCAACGAGATAGAGACCCGTATAGGTAACTATATTGCGGAGCAAATCCCCGATGGAGCCACCTTGCAAATTGGCGTAGGCGGTATTCCGAATGCCGTCATCAACGCCCTTCGCAATCACAAGCACCTCGGCTTGCACACCGAGGCCATCACCGATGGTGTCTTGCCACTCATAGAAAAGGGCATTATTGACAACTCACTTAAAAAGATACTCCCCGGTAAATCGGTCGGCAGTTTGGTTTTGGGCTCTCGACACCTCTACGACTACATCGGCGGCAACGAGAACTTTGTCATCCGTGATGTAGCATGGACCAACGACCCGCAAATCATACGTCAAAACCCACGTGCTATGGCCATCAACTCTGCCATTGAGGTGGACCTTACAGGTCAGATTTGTGCCGACTCCATAGGTGACACCATCATATCTGGTGTAGGCGGACAGCACGATTTCATGTATGGCGCAGCCCTGTCCGAAGGCGGCAAATGTTTCATCGCCCTGCCGAGTATGACCAACAAGGGCAAGTCGAAGATTGTAGCCCATCTTGCACCGGGAGCAGGCGTAGTGACTACACGTTTCCAAGCACAATATATCGCCACCGAACATGGTATCGTTTATTTGCGCAACAAGCCGTTGGCAGAACGCGCAAAAGCCCTTATCAGTATTGCCGACCCGTCACAACGTGAGAAATTGGAGCGTGCTGCAGTAGAACGTTTCGGGATAGGATTCTTGAGATTGAAATAACAGGTATCAGCGCATCGTGATAGCGCGACCGGCGTATAGCAAACAAAAACCGACACTTAGGGTAGCGACCATATAGGCAACTGCAAAGAGCCAATGGCCGCTATCCATAAGGCGGAATGTATCTGCCGAAAAAGTAGAGAATGTGGTGAAAGCACCACAAACACCAACCGTCAGAAACAGATACGCGGAGGTGCCACCGAAGTGGGTGTAACGCTCTGCGAGACCGAGCAGGAGCCCCAACAACAAGCATCCTAAACAATTGACTATCAATGTGCCCCAAGGAAAAGCATTCGTGCACCCATGGGCGCAGAGCAGCCCGACAAGGTAGCGGAGAGCCGCGCCTACGGCTCCGCCAAGCATCACAAGAAGCAGTTTCAGTAACATAGGAATGAGGCGAATAAATACTCCATTAAAGTCCGTTAAAGAGCCATTAAAACATTGATACACATATAATTACCGTGTAATTAGCCATAAATTAGACTCATTGGCTGCGCCAATGATAACGACGCGAGACGCGTCGTCTCCCACACAAAGCAAGGCAGCAGTGATAAAAACGGCTCCATTATATACCAAAAGCAGTGCTATCTGCCCATGGGAGAATAGCACTGCTTTCGATAGGAAATTATTGCAATTCAACGAGTTGTCCGTTCTGGAACTCGATGCGGCGCCCGGGGTAGCGTTCAGGCCATTGCAGGTTGTGCGTGGACATAATGACCGTCATTCCCGCGCGGCTGATGCTGTAGAGTAGTTCGATGATGCCCTGTCCCGTTTCGGGGTCGAGGTTGCCCGTGGGCTCGTCGGCGAGGATTATCTCCGGCGAATTGAGCAAGGCGCGGGCGATGACCACACGCTGCTGCTCGCCACCCGAGAGTTGGTAGGGCATCTTGTAGGCTTTTTCCGCCATGCCCACCTGCTCGAGGACATCGTGTATGTTGCTGCGCATCAACTGTTTATCCTTCCAACCCGTGGCTTTGAGCACGAACATCAGGTTCTCCTCCACGTTGCGGTCCACGAGGAGTTGGAAGTCCTGAAAGACCACGCCCACTTTGCGGCGGAGGTACGGCACCTGTTTGCGCTTAATGGTCAGCAGGTCGTAGCCGAGGACATTGGCTTCCGCGCCCTGCACGGGCAGTTCGGCGTAGAACGTCTTCATGAGGCTGGACTTGCCGCTGCCCACGCGCCCGAGCAGATACACCATCGCGCCCGACTGAATGTCAAGGTTCACATCGCGCAAGACAATCTGCTCCTCTTGGCACACCTCTATATCCTGATAATGAATCAGTTGGCTCATTCAGCGTCCATTTGGTTGATTTTCTTCTCGAGGTCGGCGAGTTGCTCTTTGAGGGTGTCGATTTTCTTCTGCATATCGTCCACCAAACGATTGGCTGACTTGGACTTACCCGTAAAGAAGAGGATATTGTTTTCGGCGGTTTTTATCTCCTGTTGCATGTTTTCGTACATGCGGATGAGTTTCTGACGGTCGCTCATATCGCCGATTTTCTTGCTCCAACGTTCCTTGGCTTCGGCACGTCTTTGTTGGAATGCCTCACGCTGCCCCTTGGTGGCTTCGCGTTTTGCCTCGAAGAATGCATCGCAAGCAGCCGTAAATTGTTTCCACAATTCATCGGAATACTTGCGGGCAACAGGTCCGGTGGCTTTCCACTGTTTCTGCAGTTCGATTAGTTTGTCGGTGGTCTCGCGCCAGTCGGTGCTGTCTTTCAGTGCTTCGGCTGCTGCCACAAGGTCGCGTTTTGCTTTCAGATTGGTGCTGAACTCATCGCGCACGTTTCTATAATAGGCTGTCTTCGATTTGAAGAACGTGTCGCACAACTGACGATATTCTTCATAGATAACTTGGTTCATTTTCTTTGGAGCAAACCCCACGGTGCGCCATTCCTGTTGCGCAGCCTGCACTTTCTCCGTGGCCTCTTCCCATTGCTTGTTCGACTTGAGTTTCTCTATATCAATCTCTTTCAATCGTGCAATCAAAGCCTGTTTCTTCTCTAAGTTTTCGTCCTCCTTGGCGTGCAACTCATCGAAATATGCCTGATGTTTCTTGTTGATAATGCTGCTTGCCTGCTTGAAACGGTTCCACAACTCTTCGCGTTGCTCACGTGCCACGGGGCCTATCTCTGCCCACTCATCATGCAGTTGTTGCAGTGCACGACTCGCCTCCACGATGTTCGGGTTGTTTTGCAATTTCTCAGCGGCCTCGCAAAGCAGCGTCTTCATCTCAAGGTTTTTTTTGAAATCAAGGTCGCGCAACTCGATGTTTATCTTCAGCAAATCATAGAATCGCTCCAAGTATTGTTGGTAAGTCTTGCCAATCTCTTGGTTTTTGGGAGCAGGCACTTGCCCTATGGTCTTCCATTCGGCTTGCAACTCTTTCATTCTCTTGGCATTATCCATCACATCAGCGGTCTCCGACTCTGCCATTGTTTTCATCTGTTCAAGGATATTTTCCTTGCGCAGCAGGTTTTGTTCTTGCTCTGCCTCTATTTTTTTCTGCAGTTCTGCACGTTTTTGCTTGTAAGTATTCAGCAACTCTCGAAACTCCTGTTCTGTCGCATCAATAGCAGGTTGCCATTCCTCCAATTTCTCTCCGGCGGCTTCGGCTGCCTCTTCTGCGGCTTTCTTCAATGATTCTTGTTCTTGATGGTACTGGCGGTAGAACTGTGTCTTCAGTTGTTCCACTTGCTCTTTCGCTGCCGCTACATCTTCTTGCAGCAGTGCCTTTAGTTCTTCTACGAACTGTTGTTTTTCGTTTGCCATATTCTTACAAGTTACGCCCTTGCGGGCGGGGTTCAATTAAATGTGCCGCAAAGGTAGTGAAATGTTTGCATATTTGCAAATAAAATCGTATCTTTGCGGCCGTTTTCATAAAATTATGACAGAAATAGAAGAAAATTGGACGACGGTCATCCGCCCCAAAGATAAACTTTTGTCCGTTGATTTCAAGGAGATTTGGCGCTATCGTGACCTCATGATGTTGTTCGTCAAACGCAACATCATCACCCAGTACAAACAGACCATCCTTGGTCCTGTTTGGTATCTCATCCAGCCGCTCATGACCACAATCATGTATATGGTCGTCTTTGGCGGTATTGCCAAAATATCCACCGACGGACTTCCGCAACCGCTTTTCTACCTCGCAGGCATCTGTTTTTGGCAGTATTTTTCCGATTGTCTCACCAAAACATCCAACACATTTGTTAACAATGCGGGCATCTTCGGCAAAGTCTATTTCCCGCGTCTCATCACGCCCCTCAGCGATGTCATCAGCAACCTTGTCCGTTTCAGTATTCAGTTTGGTCTATTCCTCTGTGTATATGCATATTACGCCATTTTCACAGACGTGCATATCCACCCGAACTGGTACGCGCTGATGGTGCCGGTCTTGGTGGCGATGCTCGCAGGTTTGGCACTCGGTTTTGGTATTCTCTTTTCCAGTATGACCACCAAGTATCGTGACCTCCAACTGCTCCTCAGTTTCTTTGTCAGCCTGTGGATGTATGCCACTCCCGTCATCTACCCGCTATCTACTATCACAAATCATAAACTCCAGTTTATCATGCAGTTAAACCCGCTTACAGGAATCATTGAGTTCTTCAAATATGGTATGCTCGGCGTGGGGTGTCACGAGTGGTGGATGTTGGGGTATAGTTTCATTTTCATGCTTATCTTGCTTGGCATTGGCATCATCGTATTTAATAAGGTGCAACGCTCCTTTATGGATACGGTATAACAAACTTTGTTAAAGCGTAAAATATCGAGGGTCTGTCGCGGGTCGTTAGTGTATATTTTCTTATGTTTTTATATCCAAATTGTAAAATAAACCTTGGACTTCGTGTCGTCCGCAAACGTCCTGACGGTTACCATGACTTGGAAACTGTTTTCTATCCCGTTTATGGTCTCCACGACGACTTGGAGATAACCTCCTCGGACAAGTTTCTTTTCGAACAAGATGGAATAGCCGTCGATTGCGATATGGATGATAATCTGATAGTTAAGTGCTATCGCATGATGCAGTCACACTATCCGCAGGTGGGCAATGTGCATATCCGTTTCCGCAAGAATATCCCATTTGGCGCGGGTTTGGGCGGTGGTAGCAGCGATGCTGCCCATACCGCGTTGGCACTCAACGAATTGTTCAACCTCGGCTTGACTAAATCCCGACTTGCCGCTCTTGTCCGCCCGTTAGGCGCTGATTGTCCTTTTTTCATCTACAACACCCCCTGTTATGCAGAAGGTATTGGTGATAAACTCTCTCCTATTCCATTATCTCTCAGCGGTTTACGTCTCATTCTTATCAAGCCGGATATTGCTGTCAGCACACGCGACGCCTATTCGGGCATTATCCTCCACCCCGAGGCTACTGGACACATCTTCCACGCACTGCAGCAGCATACCCCGATCATCAATCTTTTCCCGTTGCTGCACAACGATTTTGAGCAAACAGTCTTTCCGCTTCACTCCGATTTGGCAAAAATAAAAGAGCAACTGCTCTCCGCAGATGCTCTCTATGCCTCTATGTCTGGATCGGGGTCCACTATTTTTGCGCTCTTTGACGGTGCCAACACACAAGACATTCAAATCTCTTGCAATCAGCCGTTTACGACGCTTATCGACACCATCCTTTAATCACAGACTGACATCAGTCTTTTTCTCCCTCCACTTGTGGTAAAACAATTCGGAATGTGGTGCCTACTCCTATTTGTGACTGTTTCACAAACAACTTGCCATGGTGGAACCCTTCGATAATGCGCTTGCTCAAACTCAATCCTAACCCCCACCCTCTTTTCTTGCTTGTATATCCGGGACGGAAAATAGTCTTGAACCGGCGTCTGTCTATCCCTTTCCCTGTATCTGTCACATCCACATACACCTTGTTATCAGCACTTTGCACCACTATCGTAATCTTCCCGACACCTTCCATAGAGTCTATGGCGTTCTTGCACAAATTCTCAATCACCCATTCAAACAGCGGCACACACATTTTCACTTCGCACAACTCCACCCCTTCTGCCTGCAACGTATATTCCACCTTATTTGACGTGCGCGCGCGCATGTAATCCACCGCTTCTCTCACCACAGGCAACAAAGCATGCACTTCCACATCAGGTTCGGAACCTATTTTCGAAAAACGCTCTGCTATCACCTGCAATCGCCTTATGTCCTCGTCCATTTGCGGCAAGAGAGGGTCTTCCGGATAGCGTGCTTTCAGCAATTCGTTCCATGCATTCAGCGATGAAATGGGTGTTCCCAACTGGTGTGCAGTTTCTTTCGATAGTCCCACCCAAAGGCTGTTCTGCTCACTACGTTGTGCAATTATCAGCGTTATCACGGCTATTGCCAAACATGCCAGAATCAGCGAAAACTCTATATACGGAAAATAATACAGCCTTCGTAGCAAATTCGAGTCCTCATAATAGATATATTGTACCAAATCGTCTGATATTCGTACTTCCAGAGGCTCTTGCGATGCGCGCAAACCGGCAATCTTTTTGGCATAAAATTCCTCCACATTGCGCTTGGGCTCGTTCACATTTCTCGATAGAAGCAGTTGATAATCAGCATCCACCATGTACACAGGAATGGTAGTATTCCCCTCCATCACTTGCAAAAGGAAATCTATATTCTCATCTTCGCCTGCCAATATAAACTGCCTCGTTGCTTCTGCCCAAAGTTCCATCTTTTTGTGCTCCTCGTCTGCCAATTGTTTGGCGATATAATTGGTGTATAGCACACTGATTACCACCACGATAAGCAGTAGTCCCAAAATTATCGTACTGATATTGTTCAGCGAAAGGCGTTTCATCTTCTCAATAGTTTTTTCTCATCTGTTTCTTCCAAAATCCGTTTGCAAAGATACAAAATATTTCTCACCCGCACAATCTCAAATACGTATTTTCCACTTTTCGTTTGGCTTTCTCAAAAAAAAGTAGTACCTTTGCGGACTATTTGGGGTTATTGGTTATGACGCGACTCAAAGAAGTAAAACAATCCGATATATTCTCTCATTTTGTCAATATCGACTATTTGCCAAGATGGGGAGTACTTTTATTGGATTTGCTCATTGCGTTAGTGGCTTATGTCATCAGTTATGCCATTGGCAGCAACCTCCTCACCTACGATCCTTCCGCTTTGCTCCTCCCCATCTGGGGGCAGGTGTTTATTTTGATGGCGGTGCAGACGCTTTTCTTTTGGATATGCCACACCTATTCCGGAATTCTCCGCTATTCCACTTTTGTTGACACTACCAAAGTGGCATTATCTTCTTCATTAACTGGAGGTTCTCTCGCCATTATCAACCTCATTTTACGCCACACTTTAGGCACTGCGCCTTTCCTAACTTCGGTACTGGTCATTTACATTTTTGTGGCCACCACGCTGCTTTTTGCATGGCGAGTAGCTATTAAAACCACCTTTGAATACCTGTCGCATCATAATTCAAACGCACGTAAAGTACTCATCTATGGCACACAATCTGCAGGTATCTCCATCGCCAAGATGTTGCGTTCCAATATGGATAGTGCCTACATCCCTGTCGGTTTTATTGCCGACCCGTCCGATAATATGCAGCACAACCTGCTTGGGTTGGAGGTCTATCCTCTCAACGGACAACTGATACAACGGATGAAAGACAAAGGGGTTAAAGACATCATCATCTCTCCTATCAAGATGAAGAATATCAACCCGTTGCATGACTTGTCCATTTTCATTGACAACGATATTCGCATACTCACCACCCCTTATTTCACCGACTATACGCCTCACGATGAACCTGCTACTCAGGGTGAAGATATGGCAAAGCGCATCGGTGCCATCGAGTCTATCAAAGTGGAAGATTTGCTGGAACGCCCCACTATCAATATCAACACCGAAAACGTCAGCCATATTCTCTCTAATCAAGTGGTACTCATCACGGGTGCAGCGGGCAGTATCGGTAGTGAAATCGTGCGACAAGTGGCTCAATACCAACCGCATATCATCATTCTTCTTGAGATGGCGGAGTCTCCTCTCCACGATATTTCCATTGACCTCGCCTCCGAGTTCCCCAAGCAATATTTTGCACACCGCATTGCCGATGTACGGAATCGTGAGATGATGGAAGAAGTTTTCGATGAATACCGCCCCGACATCGTCTTCCATGCGGCTGCATACAAGCATGTACCGCTTATGGAGGAGTTCCCTACACAAGCAGTATTGGCTAACGTATTGGGAACCAAGAATGTAGCGGATATGGCGGTCAAGTACAGTGCCCAACGCTTTATCATGATTTCCACCGACAAAGCGGTCAACCCGACCAATGTGATGGGAGCCTCCAAACGCATTGCCGAAATCTATGTGCAATCCCTCTATCGCAAACTTTCCACTATGCAACCCGATTGCACCAAGTTCATCACCACACGATTTGGCAATGTCTTGGGGAGCAATGGCTCTGTGGTACCGTTCTTCAAAAAGCAGATTGCCGCAGGCGGACCGGTCACGGTCACCCATCCTGACATCATTCGCTATTTTATGACTATTCCCGAAGCCAGTTGTCTGGTTCTTGAGGCAGCCACACTTGGTAACGGCGGAGAGATATTCTGTTTCGACATGGGACACCCCGTTCGCATTGCTGACTTGGCTAAAAATATGATTCGCTTGGCGGGTTTCACTCCGGGCAAAGATATTCAGATTGTCTATACGGGGTTGCGTCCTGGCGAAAAACTCTACGAAGAACTGCTTAGTCAAAAGGAATTCACGATTCCCACACCCAACGAGAAAATCCTCATTGCCAAAGTTTGCGAATACAACTACGATGCTGTTTCCATTAAGATTCAGCAACTTATTGATGATGCTTTCGCAGGCAAAGTCTTCCCTACGGTCAAACTCATGAAGGAGATTGTACCTGAATTTAAGAGCAAGAACTCCATTTACGAACAACTTGACAAATAACTACGTTTCTTTCTAATGTCCACGACCGCCATCATCCTCATTTGTGTTTTTCTGGCATTCACGCTCACGTGGATTGTTTATCCCGTGGCATTCCGTTTTGCCAAGAAACATCATATTGTGGATAATCCGGATGCCCGCAAACTGCAACGTTATCCCATACCGGTCTTGGGTGGTGTAGCCATTGCTGTTGGTATGACCATCCCTATTGCCATCACCACGGCATATTTTGACTGGGGTGCACTCATCTATATCTTCGTCTTTATGGCTATTATGCTGGTTATCGGTGTATTGGATGATTTATACAACCTCTCTGCAACCCTCCGTTTCGCACTCGAATTATTCATTGTTGGAGCGTATATTTATGTCAGCGGCTCAATGATTGATAGTTTCCATGGACTTTGGGGTATTACTACAATCCCTTTATGTATAGGTATCCCGCTCAGCATCATTGCAGGAGTAGGTATTATCAACAGCATCAATCTCATCGATGGCGTTGATGGTTATTCATCCGGCTTTGGAATCATGGCATGCACTATCTTCAGCATTCTGTTCTTGCAAATGGGTGAATATGAGTTCGCCTGCTTCACACTCATTTGCGCAGGTAGTATCATCCCTTTCTATTGCCACAATGCGTTTGGGCAAAAAACCAAGATGTATATTGGCGATGGAGGCACCCTGATGTTAGGTACCGTGATGAGTTGCTGCATCTTCCACATATTGTCCGTCAATTCTCCGTGTTCCCAACTCGGTCAAGAAGGTTTTGGGCTGGTAGCATTTTGCCTCGCTGTCATGTGTTTGCCAATTTTCGACACAGTACGCGTCATGTGCTGGCGCTTGGCACACCGCATCTCTCCATTCACTCCGGATCGCACCCACCTCCATCATTTGTATCTTGACCTCGGTTTCTCTCACATAGGCACTGCAATGATGATTTTGCTCACCAATATCTTCATCATCCTCTGCTGGTGGTTAAGTTTTCGTTTGGGCATGAGCATCAATGGGCAGTTCTACATCGTCATCACGCTTGGTCTGCTCGCCACATTTGTGTTCTATCCGTGGATGCGAGGTTGCATTCGCCGCCGCAACGGAGTCTATCGCATAATGACACGCATTGGACACTGGTCACATTTCGAACGTAAAGGGCTGTGGCGTGCTGCGCAGCAGATTGTAGATGGCGAATGGAGGAAGAAAGAGAGAACTGCAAATAGTTAATTATTACATACTGATATATGGCATTTTTTGGCTTTTTCGGCAAAGAAAAGAAAGAGACCTTAGACAAAGGGTTGGAAAAAAGTAAGGAATCTGTTCTCGGCAAGATTGGACGTGCCATTGCAGGCAAATCTACCGTGGATGATGATGTTCTCGACAACTTGGAGGAGGCTCTTATCACTTCTGATGTGGGAGTCGAAACCACGTTACGTATCATTGAACGCATTCAAGAGCGCGTGAAACGCGATAAATACATGGGAACGGCAGAACTCAACCGCATTCTCGTGGAAGAAGTGTCTGCGTTATTGGCAGAGAACAACACCACGCAAGCATCCGATTTTTCCGAACCCTTGCCGCACAAGCCTTATGTCATTATGGTAGTTGGGGTAAACGGCGTAGGCAAAACCACCACCATTGGCAAACTTGCCTACCAATACAAACAAGCAGGCAAAAAGGTTTATCTCGGGGCGGCTGACACTTTCCGCGCTGCCGCAGTAGAACAACTCTGCATTTGGGGAGAGCGTGTGGGTGTACCTGTTATCAAACAGCAGCAAGGCTCCGATCCTGCCAGTGTCGCCTACGACACATTGGCGAGTGCCAAAGCCAATTATGCTGATGTGGTACTCATCGACACCGCAGGACGCTTGCACAACAAAGTCAATTTGATGAACGAACTTACCAAAATCAAAAATGTCATGCAAAAGGTAGTCCCTGATGCTCCCCATGATGTGATGCTGGTTTTGGACGGCAGTACAGGGCAGAATGCTTTCGAACAGGCCAAGCAATTCACCCGTGCAACGCAGGTTACCTCGTTGGCTATCACCAAGTTGGATGGTACTGCAAAAGGTGGCGTCGTAATTGGTATTAGCGACCAATTCAAGATTCCTGTTCGCTATATCGGTCTTGGCGAAAAGATGGAGGACCTGCAAGTTTTTAATCGTGAAGAGTTCGTCAAGTCATTATTGCAGAATATGTAAGCACCGATGATGTTGGCATATGAAATCAGAATCTATTTGTATAATATGGTAATATAAGAATATGGAATTATCTGAACAAGAACAAGTACGCAGACAGAGTCTGCAGACGATGCGCGATATGGGGATTAACCCATATCCGGCTGATGAATATGTAGTTACGGGATATTCAAAGGACATCAAAGAGGGTTTCAAAGACGATGACACCACGGCAGAATGGTACACGGGCAAAGAGGTGCGCATCGCGGGACGACTGATGTCGAAACGAATCATGGGCAAGGCATCGTTTATCGAACTGCAAGACTCGAAAGGGCGTATACAGGTATATGTAAGCCGTGATGATATCCAGGCGCCTGTACCCGAAGGCGAAACGGCTACTACCGTGGAGCAGCAGATGTACAACGTGGTATTCAAGAAACTGCTTGACATAGGTGATTTTATCGGTATCGAGGGCTTTGTTTTCCGTACGCAGATGGGCGAGATTTCGGTGCACGCCAAGAAACTGACCGTGCTGGCGAAGAGTCTGCGCCCGTTGCCGATCGTAAAATACAAAGACGGCGTGGCTTACGACGGGTTCAACGACCCCGAGCAGCGTTACCGCCAGCGTTATGTGGACTTGATAGTGAATGACGGCGTGAAGGATGTGTTCCTGAAGCGCGCTACTATCATCCGCACCATGCGCCGCGTGTTCGACGAGGCGGGTTATACTGAGGTGGAAACACCTATCCTGCAGCAGATTGCGGGCGGCGCATCGGCGCGTCCGTTTATCACGCACCACAATGCGCTGGATGTGGATATGTACCTGCGTATTGCCACCGAGTTGTACCTGAAGCGGCTGATTGTCGGCGGTTTCGAGGGTGTGTACGAGATCGGGCGCAACTTCCGCAACGAGGGTATGGACCGTAGCCACAACCCCGAGTTTACCTGTATGGAGTTGTACGTACAATACAAGGACTACAACTGGATGATGTCGTTTACGGAGCACCTCTTGGAGACCATTGCGATTGCCGTGAACGGTACGACAAAAGTGCAGATTGGCGACCACGAAGTGGATTTCAAGGCACCATATCGCCGCTTGCCGATTTTGGATGCTATCCATGAAAAAACGGGGCTTGACCTCTCCACGATGAGCGAAGACGAGATTCGCGAGGTGGCAAAGAAATACGGTGTGGAGGACACCGAACACATGGGCAAAGGCAAACTGATTGACGAGATATTCGGCGAGACCTGCGAGGGTTCGTTTATCCAGCCTACCTTTATCACCGACTACCCTGTGGAGATGTCGCCGCTGACGAAGATGCACCGCTCGAAGCCCGGTCTGACGGAGCGTTTCGAGTTGATGGTGAACGGCAAGGAGTTGGCAAATGCGTACAGCGAGTTGAATGACCCGATTGACCAATACAACCGCTTTGTGGAGCAGATGAAACTGGCGGACAAAGGCGACGACGAAGCGATGGTGATTGACCACGACTTTATGCGTGCGCTCGAATACGGTATGCCGCCCACCTCGGGTATCGGTATCGGTATCGACCGCCTGGCTATTCTGATGACCGGTCAACCGACCATCCAAGAGGTACTTCTTTTCCCGACGATGAAACCGGAAGTGAGTGCCCAATCGCCCGCAAAAACGGTAGAGCAGGAGTCCTAATTAAGTTTGTATATTGATTTTTAAGGTATAAGATATGAAAGATATTCAATTTTCCTACGCCAAAGCCGTGAGTGCCGAGGCGGTAAATGCCTACAAGGAGCAAGTAGCCGCTTGCCAGGAGATGCTCGTTAAGGGTACCGGCAAAGGCAACGATTTCTTAGGTTGGATGAACCTCCCCGAGGACATCAAACCGCAGTTGGAGGATATTCAGGCTACAGCCGAACTGCTCCGCAAAGAGTGCGAGGTGATTGTCTGCATCGGTATTGGCGGTTCGTATCTCGGTGCGAAAGCCGTGATTGACGCGCTGTCGTCTTCGTTCGCATACCTCGAGGGCAACAAACCCGCTATTGTCTATGCCGGTCAGAATATCGGCGAGGACTATCTGTATGAGTTGCAGAACCTGCTGAAAGATAAGCGTTTCGGTATTATCTGTATCTCCAAATCGGGTACGACGACCGAGCCCGCTTTGGCTTTCCGCCTGCTCAAGACCCAACTCGAGAAGCAACAGGGCGTAGAGGCTGCGCAGAAACTGATTGTCTGCATTACGGACGCCAAGAAAGGCGCGCTCCGCACGCTGGCAACCCAAGAGGGTTACAAGACTTTCGTGATTGAGGACAATATCGGCGGACGTTTCTCGGTGCTTTCGCCCGTAGGTCTACTGCCTATCGCTTGTGCCGGTTTCGACATCAAAGCGCTCATCGACGGTGCAGCCCGTATGGCTGAGGTGTGCGGTATCAACACGCCGTTTGAACAGAACCCCGCTGCGCAATATGCGGCTGCCCGCAACAGCATCTACTCGGAGCAGGGCAAGAAGATAGAGTTGCTCGTCAATTTCCACCCGAAATTGCACTATGTGAGCGAGTGGTGGAAACAACTCTACGGAGAGTCGGAGGGCAAAGACCACAAGGGTATCTTCCCTGCAAGCGTGGACTTCACGACCGACCTGCACTCGATGGGACAATATATCCAGGACGGTGAGCGCCACCTCTTCGAGACCGTTATTTCGGTAGAGCAACCCAACCACAAAGTGGAGTTCCCGTTTGACGAGGCTAACCTCGATGGGCTGAATTTCCTTGCCGGCAAGCGCGTGGACGAGGTGAATAAGATGGCGGAACTCGGAACAATGCTTGCGCACGTGGACGGCGGTGTGCCTAATATGAAGATTACGATGCCGTTGCTCAACGAGTACTACCTCGGCGAATTGATTTATTTCTTCGAGCGTGCGTGCGGTATCTCGGGTTATATCCTCGGTGTCAATCCGTTCAACCAACCTGGTGTGGAGGCATACAAGAAGAATATGTTTGCCCTCCTCGACAAACCCGGCTACGAGGCAGAGTCGAAAGCCATCAAGGCAAGATTGTAATTATCTGCATACATACACACAAATAGCGGCACTCAATGCCGCTATTCTTGTATATATAAGTCCTTGCAAAATTATCCGAATAGGTCGGAATGAGTACCTGTCTCAAGAAATATCAATATCAATTCTTCATCGTGTTGTTCCCACACCAACAACCAATCGGGTTCTATATGACATTCCCATTCTCCAGCACGTTTACCAACCAACTTGTGTGGATGATATGATTGGGGTAATGTGCCTTCACTTGCCAATATCTCAATGGTTTGACGCAGTTTGGACATATCATACCCACGTTTTACCAGTAGTTTGTACCTTTTGCGAAAGGCATTGGTATATACAACAGAGTATGCCATATCAATTCTCCAAACTCTTAAACATTTCGTCCACCGAAGTGAAAACAGGGCTTATTCTTCCATGTTCTAAATCCTCTATGGCCAACTCTAACCCTGTCTTTTTCTTCTTTAGGGCAGAAGGCTTGACTTTACCATAAGTCGCACTCACAGCAGCCTGTGGTGCTTTCACAATAGTAACCCCCTCAATGCTACTAAGCACCCTTTTTAGACTCGGCAATATATTCTTATTCTCCACGTTCAATAGAATCTGTTCCATATTCAATTCTCCTTTCTTGCGGCAAAGTTACTTATTTTCTGTGACATACACAAATATTACTTATATTTCGTCATCATAAAGGTGCTCAGTTCTTGCAACATAGTAACTAACGCCAACATAGTACATAATGTCTCCGCCTTTACTAAGTGATTTTTGGAATGAAATAAAAATGGGAGGATAATCATATCCGTCAATATATGCGCCGCATAAGCAGTATTTTTCTTCGTCTTTATCTGTAGTCATTTTGAGATTAGAATACTTTCTCTCATATTGACTTTTGATATTCTCGAAAGCCATTAGTGCTTCTTCTTTTCGCCATGAGAAAAATGGCTTTTGTAAATCAACGGAAACTAATTTTCCTTTTGCAAAATAGAATGTAGCATAGTCATATGTAATGCCACCAATTGTTGTTTTGTAATAACGTAATGTATGTGAATCAGAATCTAAAAGTCTATCACTTTTGAGTTCTATGGTTCTACGCACAGTTTCTCTATCATCGCCAAACTTAACGCCGGCAACCCCATATACCTTGTTCTTTTCGCAATAGTTTGGCAAATTATTAAACTCCTCCTCTAATTGTCTCATCCCTAAAATAATGAGTTTATAATAGGCATCCCCATTTGCATATAAACAGCCAAATGTACTATCTGACAAGAACGTCACGACCATAGTATGCTCATCATGTCGAGACCATATTTTATTACCATAAAATGCAGGAATATCTATCATTTGCTTAAATAATAATGTGCTATCTGCTACCTCTAAATGTCCATATCTCTTATCAAGATTTGCCTGCACTCTTTCTGCATACTTAAAGCAATTTTCGTTGCAATTTTCTCGCATAGTTATAGCAAAAAGAGTATCATTCCAAAAACTAACATTAATAGAATGAAACTCCTGCTCCTCATAGTTATAGTTTCCTTCATATTCACAGATGGAAAATTGTATTCCAAAAGAACTATTTTCACCAACAATAGTACTATCTAACCTGTAAAGTAAGTTAAGTCCCTGCGAAATCATTGCCGCTTGTACTTCTTCACTTGTAGATTTGCCAAGGGTACATCCGAAAAATGTGTTTTGAACACTCGTTTCTGCCAACATGGATAATGCAGAAACCATTGCCATAGCAAAAAGATAAAATCGTTTCATATTCATTAGATTTTTATACTCTATGTTATTGCGAAAACTATTATACGGTACGGACAGCCCTACAGAACGGCAACAAGAAGAGTGAGATTTGAAACGCGCTTTGTGTTAGGAAAGCCCCAACAAAACACAAAAAAGCAGATGTTCTCTCATCTCTTGTCGCGTGGCTGTAGGAATTGCCAAAAATAAGAAAGACAAGTGCAACATCTGCGAATGCAGACGCTCACAACTTATCCGATCTTATTTTGCCTTTTAGAACTTCCTACATTCCGCGACAAATACCGAATAAATAGCAAACGCTATTAATTAAGGAGTGATATGTACTGCAAACCTATGGCACACTCCTCGCTATAAAGTTTGTTTTGGTTGCAAAGATAGTGAAAATCTATGAAGTCTCCAAATTTATTTTTATCATAATTATGGAAAAGTATAGTTTGCCTCGGGGTTCCCTGCTGTCCCCATCGGTACTTCATCGGAACATCATCGGTACTTCATCGGTACTTCGTAAGGAGGATATCGCGACCTTATCGCACCTCTATTACGTTTTTATCGCGCCCCAACTGCATATTCCAAGTTTCTATAGTTCTTATAATCCTCATGTTTTCTGCACCTTCTGGCTTTCTGCATCCCTACTTGTTTTTGTGCAAAAAAATCCCGACACTTGCACACACCGTTTTTTTTTATTAACTTTGCCGCGAGTTTGCCATATTGGCAGATTACGAATACAACTGATATACGACCAAGAAAAAACGGCTGACAACAGCCGATGACCAATAAGATGAAAGAAGTTTCGACCAAAAAACTGTTAGATACCATTGTAGAGGGTATCCAAAACCGTAAGGGACACCACATCGTGATTGTGGATTTGCGCCGCCTGAAAGACGCGCCTGTGGATTATTTCGTGATTGCGGAGGGCAACTCGAACACCCAAGTGGTGGCGATTGCCGACGAGGTGGACGACCATGTGCGCACCACCACCCATGTGCACCCGCTGGCAACCGACGGGCGTGACAACGCCGAGTGGATTGCCATGGACTATGGCACGATATTTGTCCATATCATGCAGCGCGAGCCCCGTGCCTACTATGACATCGAGCACCTGTGGGCGGACGGCAAAGTGACAGAAATACCCGAAGAGTAATTCCTGACATTAACTATAGAAAACAAAAAGAGATGGCTAATCAACCCAACAACCCCCAGCAGCCGCAGAAGCCCAAACGGTCACGCCTGTCGTGGCTCTACTATGTGGTGATGCTGACGCTGCTTGTGCTGCTGTTCTACCCGTTTGGCGGGCGCGGCGTGCAGAAAGACCTGAGTTACACCAAGTTCAGGGCATACATCGAGAACGATGCGGTGGCATCGCTCGTGGTGAGTGACGACAATACCGCCAAGGCGAAGATACGTCCGGAGAGTTACGCCCTCGTGTTCGGCAACCGCGAGGAGGGCGAGGACGTGCGCGGGGAACTGACAGCCCTTATCCCGTCGGTGGAGGAGTTCAGCAAATTCATGGACCAGGTGAACGACAACCGTCAGGCGCAAGGTAAGGCGGCGATAGATGTAAGTTACACGAAATCACACGATTACTGGTACCTGATACTAGTGAACGTGTTGCCGCTGCTGCTGATAGTGATGTTCTTCGTGTGGATGAGTCGCGGTATCGGAGGCGGTGCCGGCGGTGCTGCCAACATCTTCGGTGTGGGCAAAGCCAAGGCGCAGGTGATTGACAAAGACAAGAAAGACAAAGTGACATTCAAGGACGTTGCCGGTCTCGCGGGCGCGAAACAAGAGGTGGAGGAGGTAGTCTCCTTCCTCAAAGATCCGAAGAAATACACCGACCTCGGCGGCAAGATACCCAAGGGCGTGCTGCTGGTAGGCCCTCCCGGGACGGGTAAGACGCTGCTTGCCAAGGCGGTAGCGGGCGAGGCGAATGTGCCGTTCTTCTCGATGTCGGGCAGCGACTTCGTGGAGATGTTCGTGGGCGTAGGTGCCAGCCGTGTGCGCGATTTGTTCCGCCAAGCCAAAGAGAAAGCACCTGCCATCATCTTTATCGACGAGATAGACGCCGTGGGGCGTGCCCGCGGGCGCAACTCGTTTGCGAGCGGAGGCAACGACGAGCGGGAATCGACGCTGAACCAGTTGCTTACGGAGATGGATGGTTTCGGCACGAACTCGGGTGTCATCATACTGGCAGCCACCAACCGTGCCGATGTGCTGGACCCCGCACTGCTGCGTGCAGGGCGTTTCGACAGGCAGATACACGTGGAACTGCCTGATTTGCAGGAGCGTAAGGAGATATTCAATGTACACCTGAAACCGCTGAAGTTGGACGACACGGTGGATGTGAACTTCCTTGCCAAGCAGACTCCTGGCTTCTCGGGTGCGGACATAGCCAACGTGTGCAACGAGGCGGCACTGATTGCCGCGCGCAACAGCCACAAGAAAGTGGGCAAACAGGACTTTATGGACGCCGTGGACCGTATCATCGGCGGTCTTGAGCGCAAGAACAAGATAATGACCGACGAGGAGAAACGCTCGGTGGCATATCACGAGGCGGGGCACGCCACTATCTCGTGGCTGCTGCGATACGGAAACCCGCTGGTGAAGGTGACCATCGTGCCGCGCGGTGTGGCACTCGGGGCGGCATGGTACCTGCCCGAGGAGCGTCAACTGACCAATCGCGAGCATATCCTCGACGACCTTTGTTCGCTGCTGGGCGGACGTGCTGCCGAAGAGGTGTTCCTGCACCAGACTTCGACGGGGGCACTCAACGACCTCGAGCGCGCCACCAAGCAGGCGTATGCGATGGTGGCATACTACGGCATGTCCGACAAACTGAAGAATGTCAGTTTCTATGACTCCACGGGGCGTTACGACTACGGCTTCACCAAGCCCTATTCGGAGAAGACCGCGGAACTGATTGACGAGGAGACATCGGCTATCATCGCCACACAGATGGAGCGTGCCAAGCAGATACTGCAAGAGCATGCCGAGGGACACAACCGCATCGCCCAACTGCTGATAGAGCACGAGGTCATCACCTCGGAGGATGTGGCGGCTATCCTCGGTCCGCGCCCGTGGAAGAGCCGCGAGGACGAGATAATCGAAGCCAACGAGGCTATGCAGGAGGCGGAAAAGAAAGCCCAAGAGGGAAGTGCCAAACAAGAGCAACCTGCGGAGGAAACAACTGCGACTGAGAATTTAATTCCCTCGAATTCGATGGAATTGACAGAAGATGATGCCCATGGGAGTACATCTGATAATCAGGAAGATACAGAGAAAATGACAAAATAATGCATTTTTCTGCCCGGAAAGTGTAGTTTTTTGCCCTTTTTTGCGTCTAATATATAGAGACCTGTGTTTTGGGGGAGTAAAGAATAAGGAGTAAGGAATAAGGACGCAGATAATAATAGGAACAAGGGATAGCAATTAACAAATAAATCTTTTATGAAGAAACTCATTCTTAGCACATTAGTGCTGGCGTTGGGCTTGACCGCCGCAGCGCAACAACCGCAGCCGCTGCCCATTGACTCGGCTGTACGTGTAGGGCACCTCGACAACGGGCTGACCTACTACATCCGCCACAACGAGTACCCCAAACAGCGTGCGGAGTTCCATATCGCACAGGCAGTGGGTGCTATCCTCGAGGAGGACAACCAGAACGGTCTGGCGCACTTCCTCGAGCACATGGCTTTCAATGGCACCGAGCACTTCCCTGGCAAGGGTATCATCGAGTACTTCGAGTCTATCGGTGTGAACTTCGGTGGCAACATCAATGCTTACACTTCGTTGGACGAGACCGTCTATCGCCTCTCCGACGTGCCTACCTACCGCGAGGGGATTGTCGACTCCGCCCTGCTTGTGATGCACGACTGGGCTTGCGGTCTGTCGCTTCTGCCCGAAGAGATTGACGCAGAGCGCGGTGTGATACGCGAGGAATGGCGCACGGGTGCGGATGCCAACCGCCGTATGTGGAAGGCTATCAACCCGCTCAAGTTCCCCAACAGCCAGTATGCAAAGCGCGATGTGATTGGTGACACCGCTGTCATCAACAACTTTGCTTACGATGCACTCCGCTCCTACTACCACAAGTGGTATGGTCCTGACAACCAAGCCATTGTCGTAGTAGGTGATATTGACGTGGACGCTATCGAGGCGAAGATTAAAGCCCTGTGGGCTGACGTGCCTGCCCGTGAGAACCGCGGTGAGCGTCCTCTCTACTCGGTGGACGACAACCAGGAGCCTATCGTGGCTATCGTTACCGACAAAGAGGGGCAATACACCCGCATCGAGTTGGACTACAAGAAAGCCAAACTGCCTGAGGCACTGCGCGGTACCGATGTGGATTATACGCTCTCGATGGCGCAAAACCTCATCTGCGGTATGCTCAACAACCGCCTGCAGGACTTGGCTGTTGACCCCAACGCGTCGTTTGTAGGCGCAGGCTCCTACTACACCGAGTTGGTGAAGGAGAAAGATGCTTTTGTGGCTATCTATGTGGCTAAGGATGGTCAGGAGACGCAGGCATACAAAGACCTGCTCACCCAGATGGAGAAGATGCGCCGCTATGGCTTCACCCAGTCGGAACTCGACCGTGTGTGGACGGAGACAGAGTCGTCCTACGAGAAGCAGTACAACGAGCGCAACTCGGTACGCAACATCACCTACACCCGCGAATATATCCGCAACTTCTTGGACGATGAAGTCATCCCGGGCATCGAATGGGAGTACAAGACCCTGCCTATGCTGCGCCAGATGATTACCCTCGATATGCTCAACCAGATGGCAAAGTCCTTCATCACCGACGAGAACCTGATTATTGCCATCACCGCACCCGAGAAAGAGAGCGTGAACCTGCCTACCGAGCAGCAGATACGCGACCTTCTGGCTGAGTCGAAGGAGTGGAAAATCGCTGAGCCTATAGAGGAGGCTATCCGCACCACCTTGGTGGAGAAGGCTCCCAAAGCAGGCAAAATCAAGAAGACGGCTTACAACGAGGCACTTGGTACCACCGAGTGGACCCTCTCCAACGGTGTGCGCGTTATCCTCAAACCGACCACCTTCAAGCAGGACGAGATACTGATGTCGGCGCGCTCGTTTGGCGGTACCTCCACCGTGGCGGACGTCAACGACCTGCCATCCGCACAGTTTGCAACGGAAATCATTGAGTTCTGCGGTATCGGCGACTTCAGCCTGACCGAGTTGCAGAAGGCCCTCACGGGCAAGTACGTGAGCGTCAGCCCGTCTATCTCGAGCACCACCGATGCCATGAGCGGCAGTTCCAACATCAAGGACCTCGAGACCATGCTCCAACTCAACTACCTCTACTTCACGGCTCCCCGCCGCGACGAGAAGGCATTCGAGGCACTCAAGGGCATTATGGCTACCCAACTCAAGAACAAAGAGGCGAACCCCAAATACGCATGGAGTGATTCTATCCAGATGATGGCTACCAACAACTCGCCGCGTACTATCATTCAGGACGAGAAGATGCTCGCGGCTGTGGACATGGACAAGGCTATCGCGTTCTACAAACAACGCTTTGCCAACCCTGCCGACTTCACGTTCTTCTTCACGGGTAACATTGACCCTGCCGACCCTGCCTTCCAGAAGATGGTATGCACATGGATTGGCGGCATGAAGACCACGAAGAAGCATGAGTCGTTTGTGGACAACAATGTACGTGTCACCCCGGGTATCCAGAAGAACTACTTCACCCGCGAGATGCACACCCATACGGCTTCCAACTTTATCCAATACACCTCTTATGATATTCCTTATACCATAGAGAATATGCTCAATATGCGCATGATTGGACGTATCCTCAGCACCCGCTACCTGGAGTCTATCCGTGAGCGCGAGGGTGGCTCGTATGGTGTAGGTGTGGCAGGCCGCTTGTACCGCAATCCTGTGGCAGAGGCTGAGTTGCTCATGCAGTTCGACACCGACCCCGAGAAGCAGGAGAAACTGATGGGTATCATCCACGAAGAGATGCAGACCATCATCGACAATGGTCCGTTGGCTACCGACCTCGGCAAGGAGAAGGAGTCCATGCTCAAGGACTACGACGAGAACCTCGAGAAGAACGGCTATTGGCTCAACACCATTCTGTATAGTTACTACACCTATGGTGAGAACTACCTGACCGGGTACCCCGAGGCAGTACGCGCCCTGTCGGCAGAGTCCGTACAGGCAATGTTGCGCAAACTCGTCAGCGCAGGCAACATGTTCGAGGTAGTGATGCTACCCGAATAAAGAAATCGCAAAACAACAACTAACAAGGTGTCTGACTCATATCAGACATCTTGTTTTTGTCTAAAAGGAAACTGAAGTGCCATTGGCCCTTGCATAGTTGAGAAAAAAGCAGTAACTTTGTAGGCTTTTGCTACTCACTCTGGAGTGAGCAGCAATTAAACCTCTCAATGACAAGACAACAACACATACGAATACTCATCTTCCTGCTATTAGTAGGAACATCACACGCATTGGGAACAGAAAAAGGACATAATGTACGTATATTCGGATATGTGTTGGATTCTGACAATCAAGGCATTGAATTAGCCAATGTATATGTTGAAGGTGCTATAGTTGGGGCAAATACAGAGTCAGGAATGAAAACAGGCACCACCACCAACCTCAACGGCTACTATGACATAAGTATTCCTATGAGTGATACCGTCACTATAGTCTATTCCATGGTGGGATACGAGACCATCCGCCAGCAGGTGTACACCACGCGCGATGTGATAGGTATCAATGTGGTGCTGCCAACCAACGAAGAACTGCTTGCCGAAGTTACCGTGCGCGGTATCCAAAGGCAGACAGGCACCATGGATAAGGGCAATGTAAGCACTGCACGCCTTATGCCTGACGCTACGGGTGGCGGAATAGAGAATATGCTGGTCACATTCGCAGGCGTGAGACAGAACAACGAAATGAGTAGCCAGTACAATGTGCGCGGTGGCAGTTTTGATGAGAACTCGGTGTATGTCAACGGGTTGGAGGTACACCGCCCTTTGCTTATACGAAGCGGACAACAAGAGGGGCTCAGTTTCGTCAATCCTGATATGGTAGAGAGCGTGGAGTTCTCCGCAGGCGGATTTGATGCACAATACGGGGACAAGATGTCGTCTGTCCTTGACATACGCTACAAACGTCCTACCCGTCTGGAGTCACACCTAAGCCTCAGCATATTGGGTGCCAACGGCTATGTGGGTTGGGGCGACTCCGTGCAGAGCCAGATGCACAGCATCCGCTACAAGACTTCGCGCTACATGCTGGGTGCCCTTGACACCAAAGGCAACTACAATCCCAACTTCATCGACTACCAGACGCAAATGACTTGGCGGCTGACTCCTGACAACCGTTGGAGTATGCGCTTGTTGGGTAACTTCAGTCAGAACAGTTACGAGTTCATTCCTGACAGTTCAAGCAGCAGTTTCGGCACACAACAGCAGGCAATGAACCGCACCATCTGGTACGAAGGGCAGGAGAAGGACATGTTCCGTACAGCCTTTGCTGCCCTCAGTGCCGAGGGCAAAATCAACAAAGAGGTGCAGATAGGCTTCGACCTCAGCGGCTTCTACACGCATGAGCAGGAGACATACGACATCAGTAGTGAGTATGTGCTCAGCGAACAGTCACCCGACGGGCAAAAGGGAACCACCCAACGCGGCGAGGGTGTGGATGGCAATGTGAACTCAGGCAGTGTCCTTGGCACAGGCAGGTTCCACGAACACGCACGCAATACACTACAGGCAGGTATGGTCACCTTAGCCCACACAGGAACATGGAAACGCGGAGCCAATGCCCTGCACTGGGGTGTCAGCGGGCAAATGGAACTCATCAGTGACCGTATCAGCGAGTGGGAATGGCGTGACTCCATGGGCTACAGCCTCCCCAACGAAGATGCCGAGATGGCTCTTTTCTATGCCCTCAAAGGCACCACACGTATGCTCAGCGGACGGCTCCAAGCCTACGCACAGGACACCTACCGCTGGTCCACCGACCACGGCAAGGTGCTGCTCACAGCGGGTATGCGTCTTAACTGGTGGAGCAAGACCAACGAGATACTTCCCAGTCCGCGTGTCAGTGTGACATGGATGCCCGGTTGGAAGCAGGACTTCACCTTCCGCGTAGCCACAGGACTCTACTACCAAGCCCCTTTCTACAAGGAACTGCGCCAAACGGTGACCGATGACAACGGTGTGGCATACGTACATATCAACGACAAGTTGAGAGCCCAACGCTCATGGCAACTCGTCATGGGGGCGGACTACTATTTCCGCGCATGGGGCAGACCGTTCAAGTTCACTGCCGAAGCCTATAGCAAACTCATTGACCGTATGGAGAGTTACACCGTGGACAATGTACGTGTGCGCTATTCGGGCGTCAACGACAGCCGCGGATACACCATCGGGCTTGATATGAAACTGTATGGCGAACTTGTGCCCGGGGCGGACACATGGATTAGTTTCTCCACCATGCGCAGCCGTATGCACCTGCTCGATGATGTGAACAACCTCGGCTGGTTTCCCACCCCGCAGGAGCAGCGGTACAGCCTGACCATGTACTTTCAGGACTATATCCCCCGCCTGCCGCAGTACAAGGTGCACCTCAAGTTCATCTACAGCGAGGGCTTGCCTTTCGGCTACCCGCGCAACGAGAAGATGCGCTATCTCGGACATATAAAGGATTATATGCGTCTGGATATAGGTGCCAGCCGCACCTTCTCCGCAAGCACCGACAAATGGATGCGGAAGTCCCGCCATGTGGACAGTTGGAGCGTGCAGTTTGAGGTCTTCAACCTCATCGGATGGAAGAACGTGAACAGTTATTACTGGGTCACAGCCGCCAACGGACAGCAGTGGGCAAGTCCCAACTACCTCACGGGGCGTATGTTCAACCTGAAGATAGACGTAAGTATCAAATAACCAAACAATTGTATATATGGGAAAGGTAGATATTAACGACACCCCTATGATGAAGCAGTTCCGCGACATCAAGGCACAGTATCCGGACGCGATGCTGCTGTTCCGGTGCGGGGACTTCTATGAGACCTATGCGGAAGATGCCGTGCGTGCCAGCAAGATGCTGAACATCACCCTCACCCACCGCAGCAACGGCGGTTCGGGAAAGGGCTCGAGTGTGGAGATGGCAGGTTTCCCATTCCACGCGCTGGATACCTATCTCCCCAAGTTGGTGCGTACCGGTGTGCGCGTAGCGATATGCGACCAGTTGGAGGACCCCAAGCTGACGAAGAAGTTGGTGAAGCGCGGGGTGACGGAATTAGTTACGCCCGGGGTCAGTTACTCCGACACCACCCTGCAGCAGAAGGAGAATACGTGGCTGGCATGTATCCAGTTTGGCAAGCAGACAGTTGGCATAGCGTTCTTGGATATATCCACGGGGGAGTTCCTTGTGGCAGAGGGAACCAAGGACTACGCCGACAAACTATTGGTGAACTTCGCGCCCAAGGAGGTGCTATACCTTCGGGGAAAGAAGCAGGAATTTCAGGATGCCTTCGGTAGCAAGTACTTCACCTTTGAGTTGGAGGACTGGATGATGACCGCAGACGCGGCACATGACAGGCTGACCAAGCAGTTTCAGGTGCAGAATCTGAAAGGCTTCGGTGTGGACAAACTGCCGCAAGGAGTGATTGCCGCTGGGGCAATTCTCCACTATCTAGACATGACCCAGCACCTGCAGACAGGGCATATCCAGCACCTGAGTCGCATAGAGGAAGACAAATACGTTTGGATGGACAGGTTCACCATCCGCAACCTCGAATTACTGGGGGGGCAGACAGAAGAGAGCCGCACTCTGTATGATGTACTGGACCGCACCATCACCCCTATGGGGGGGCGTCTGCTGCACCGCTGGATGGCATTTCCGCTGAAGGAGGTGCGTCCGATACGCAACAGGCAGACGGTGGTGGAGTACCTGTTCCGCCATCCTGATGAGCGCGGAATCCTGCGCGACAACCTGCAGCGTATTCAGGATATGGAGCGCATAGTCAGCAAGATAGCCACGGGACGCATCAGCCCACGGGAGATGGTGCAATTGCGCTACGCATTGGACGCCATGGCTCCTATCAAGGGTGTGTGTGTGCGTGCGGAAGCGGGAAGTTACCTGCACCTGCTGGGCGAACAACTGAGCCTGTGCGAGGAGATGCGTGACCGCATAGCCCGTGAGATAGTGCCCGACCCGCCTGCCGTTCAGGGAAAGCCCAATGTGATTGCGCGAGGCATAGACAGCGAGTTGGACGACCTGCGCGACATACAAACCCATGGCAAGGACTACCTGCTGCATATCCAACAGCGAGAGGTGGAGGCGACCGGCATACAGAGTCTGAAAATCGGTTACAACAACGTGTTCGGGTACTACTTGGAGGTGCGCAACACGTACAAAGACCAAGTGCCGGCAGAGTGGATCAGGAAGCAGACCCTCGTGAATGCCGAGCGGTATATCACGCAGGAACTCAAGGAATATGAGGAGAAGATACTGACCGCCGAGACGCAAATACAGATTATCGAGAGCCGGTTGTACACGGAACTGATGCTGGCGTTGTCGGAATTCGTGCCGCAGATGCAGGCAGACGCTGCCGTAGTGGCGCAGTTGGACTGCCTAATGAGTTTTGCAACAGTGGCTATGGAGAATAAGTACGTGTGTCCTGACGTGAATGACAGTCTCGTGATTGACATCCGACAAGGGCGGCATCCCGTGATAGAGAAGCAACTGCCGATAGGTGAGGAGTACGTGCCCAATGACGTGCTATTGGACAACAACGGGCAGCAAATCATCATATTGACAGGTCCGAATATGGCGGGAAAGTCGGCATTGCTGCGGCAGACCGCCCTCATCGTGCTGATGGCGCAAATGGGTTGTTTCGTGCCCGCCGAGAGTGCGTCGGTGGGTGTGGTGGACAAGATTTTCACCCGTGTGGGGGCAAGTGACAATATCTCGATGGGTGAGAGTACGTTTATGGTGGAGATGAATGAGGCAGCCAGTATTCTGAACAACCTCAGCGAGCGCAGTTTGGTGCTGTTTGACGAGTTGGGGCGCGGCACGAGCACATACGACGGCATCAGTATCGCATGGGCGATTGTGGAGTATATCCACGAGCACCGCGGGCATGCCAAAACGCTTTTCGCCACACACTATCACGAACTGAATGAGATGGAGAAGCAGTTCGCCCGCATACGGAACTACAATGTGTCGGTCAAGGAAGCGAACGGGAAGGTGATATTCATGCGTAAGTTGGTGAGAGGGGGTTCTGAACACAGTTTCGGTATTCACGTAGCCAAATTAGCGGGTATGCCTGCGAGCATCATCGACCGCGCCAACCAGATACTGCACGACTTGGAGGCACCCCAGCACTCGCCCGTCAGCACAGCCATACCGCCTGCAGAACGCGGGCTGAACACCGTGGGTGCGGGAGGTATGCAGTTGAGTTTCTTTCAGTTGGACGACCCTGTACTGGAGCAGGTGCGTGACGAGGTTACTCACCTGGATATCAATAACCTGACACCATTGGAGGCACTGAACAAACTGAGTGAGATAAAAAAGTTGGTGGGAGGAAAATAGAACAAATAATATTTCAAGAGCAGGAGATATTTCCAAAAGTAGAGAGTATTGTCCTTTTTTCCATACTTTTCTTTATATTTTGTGTAAACCAGTGAAAAGCAGTACCTTTGTGCATCATTGTGGCGGACTTAATAAGCCACTTTGTTGAAAGGAAATAAAATAATTATAATAATTAACTTTCTAAAACTACAAAAACAATGAAAAAATTTGCTATTGCATGCGCCATTGTATTGGCAGCGGGCATGATGACCTCCTGCGGTGACACTAACTACTGCTGGGAAATCACCCAAACTGTTAAAGTATTAGGTGTTGAGACTTCTGCAACTACCTATTGGTGGGGCACAAAGAACGATTTGAAATCTCAAGAGGAAAGCATCAAACAAACCCTTAAAGAAACCGGCATATCAGAAGATGCCTACACGCTCACCAGCAAAAAGGCTAACAAAAGCCAAGACGATTGCCACAAATAAATCAAAAGTAACAATAATCAATAAAAAGCACACCCAGAAATTGAGTTGTGCTTTTTTATTGGTCGTATTATACTCCAAACACAAAAGAATAGACAAACAAAAACAGGCTGCCTTTAAGGCAGCCTGTTTTTGTTTGTCTAAATAATTCCTATAATCAACGGCGACGGTCAAGACGAGCACCGTCTGCTTCGGGGTCGCGGAAGTTGTTGCGGTGCTCAGGACGGGGACCACGACGCTCGGGGCGCGCTCCACGGTCGCCACGGGGCGCACGTGCGGGACGCTCGGGCTCTACGTAGTCAGCGGGTTTTTCCTTGAGCGCCTTGGCGCTCAAACGGAACTTGCCCGTCTTCTCATCCACCTCAAGCAACTTGATCATAATCTTGTCGCCCTCGTGGATACCCGTTTCCTCCATGGTGTCATAGCGTTTCCAGTCGATCTCCGAGATATGGAGCAGACCTTCCTTGCCCGGCATAAACTCCACGAAACAACCGTAAGGCATAAGCGACTTGACGGTAGCCTCATAGACCTCGCCAACCTCGGGCAGTGCCACGATAGCCTTAATCTTGGCAACGGCAGCGTCCATAGCCTCTTTGTTGTTGGAAGCCACTTCTACCTTGCCGCCTTCCTCTACCTCATCAATACTGATGACAGCACCGGTCTCGGCTTGGATACCTTGGATAATCTTACCGCCGGGGCCAATGACAGCACCAATCATGTCTTTCGGAATAATGAACGATACAATACGCGGAGCCTGTGGTTTGAGGTCTTTGCGCGGTTCGGGCATAGTCTCCAAAATCTTGTCGAGGATATACATACGTGCCTGGTGAGCCTGTGCGAGAGCGTTCTCCAACACCTCATAACTCAGACCATCCACCTTGATATCCATCTGGCAAGCGGTCAGACCGTCACGCGTACCGGTGGTCTTGAAGTCCATATCGCCGAGATGATCCTCATCGCCGAGGATGTCGCTCAGAATCTTATAGTTGAGTTTGTCGCCCACCAACTCGGAAATCATACCCATAGCGATACCGCTGACAGGTTTCTTGATTTGTACACCGGCATCCATCAGCGCGAGCGTACCTGCGCAAACGGTAGCCATAGAAGACGAGCCATTGGACTCCAAAATATCCGAAACTACGCGTACGCAGTATGGGAAATCGGCAGGAATCATGTTCTTGAGCGCACGGCAAGCGAGGTTTCCATGACCAATCTCGCGGCGACCTACACCACGTTGTGCTTTTGCCTCACCGGTTGCGAAAGGCGGGAAATTGTAGTGGAGCAAGAAACGATCGGTACCTTGAACCAAAGCCTCGTCCACAATCTTCTCATCGCGGCTGGTACCGAGCGTAACGGTAGCCA
Source organism: uncultured Bacteroidales bacterium (assembly GCA_934667275.1). Taxonomy (GTDB): domain Bacteria; phylum Bacteroidota; class Bacteroidia; order Bacteroidales; family Paludibacteraceae; genus Colicola. The sequence continues at coordinate 94,462 of CAKULK010000005.1, forward strand.
AAGCCTGGGTCTCACCACGGGTGAAGATAGACGAACCGTGAGGACCGGGCAGCGGACTTACTTCACACCAGATAGGGCGGATATCGGTTGTCTGACGACCGTCGAGACGCTTGCCCTCATCGAGAACAGCGCGGCGCATAGCCTCTTTCTCCACATCGTGGTAGTAGCGGTCCACCATAGCGGCAATCTCCTCAATATCAATGCCTAATGCTTCTGCACGCTGAGCCATATAGTCTGCCTTGTCGGTCTTGAAATCATCGCAGATCTGCGAGAACATTGCCTCGCGGTGATGTTTGTCGGTATCGGCAGAGGTGGCTTGTGCATACGCGCGTGCGTAACTATAGTCGTGTACAGCCTGTTTCAGTTCATCATCGTTTACCTCGTGGCAGTACTCGCGCTTGGTCTCTTTGCCATACGCTTTCATCATCTCGTTGAGAGCCAAACACTGCGGTTTGATAGCCTCGTGCGCAGCCTTGATAGCCTCGAGCATAACCGCCTCCGGCACTTCTTTCATCTCACCCTCTACCATCATGATGTTGTCGTAGGTGGCAGCCACCATCAATTCGAGGTCAGCCTGCTCACACTGCTCAAAAGTCGGGTTGATAACCATCTCACCGTTTACGCGTGCCACGCGCACCTCCGAAACAGGACCCTCAAACGGTATGTCCGAGCAAGCCAGAGCAGCACCGGCAGCCAGACCGGCAATCGACTCCGGCATATCTACGCCGTCAGCCGAATACATCGTTACATTAACAAATGTCTCTGCGTGATAGTTGGCAGGGAACAATGGGCGCAAGGCACGGTCAATCAGGCGGGCAATCAGGATTTCGTAGTCCGACGCCTTGCCTTCACGACGGGTGAAACCACCCGGGAAACGACCTGCACTGGCAAATTTCTCTTTGTACTCCACGGTCAGCGGCATAAAATCCGTACCGGGAACAGCGTCTTTCGCGCTGCATACTGTGGCAAGCACCATCGTGTTGCCGAGGGTAACCATCACCGCACCGTCCGCCTGCTTGGCGAGTTTGCCGGTCTCGAGCGTGATTACACGACCATCCGGGAGAGTAATCTCCTTTCTTACAATATTCATGTAGTTTGTTGTTTTAATGAACGGATGCCATTTGCATCCAAGTTAGTTTATAGACCTTAAATGTCGTACAAAATTACTGCTTTTTTTGCACATACACAAATGTATGCGTCTTTTTTAGTGAAAATGTGTACCTTGTATATCAAAACTTGCAAGAAAGTGAGTTTTGCAGTACTTTTGCACCCTTATTTGATTCGAAATTATGAATTGGATTCTTCTTTTAGCAGGATTAGTGGCAGGATTGTTATCCGGAGCCGTTGGTTTTGGCGGCGGCATGGTGCTACTGCCTGTTGTGACATCGCTCTATGGCATTGAGGTGGCAGTCCCCGTTTGTACTATAGCCCAATTGGGCAGTAATTTAAGCAAAGTGGTGATGGGTTGGCGCGATATAGAATGGAAGCAAGTAGGATTCTTTCTCATCACAGCCGCCCCCTTGACCGCACTCGGCGCATTGGGCTTCGGAGTTGTGGATAAACAATTGATGAGCAGAGTATTATGCGTGTTTCTCATCGTGTTTGCCATTATGAAAATCATGGGAAAGATGAACCTCCCCCACCACCCTGCCACCATGCTCATCGGCGGCGGCGTAACGGGATTTGTGAATGGTATGCTCGGATTATCGGGACCTCTCAGCAGTGCGGTGTTCCTAACCTTGAACCTTAGCCCCGTCGCCTATATCGCAAGTGAGGCTACATCAGCATCTATCATGCACATTATCAAGATAATAGTCTATAACAAATTAGACCTTGTTGATGCCCATATTTTGCTCAACGGCGCAATGATTGCCGTGACGATGATTGCCGGAAACTTTGTGGCTATGCGCACCATCCGACGGTTTCACACAAAGACCTATCAACGCATCGTTGCCGTATGCACAATATCCGTATCAGCATGTGCGAGGATTACAGCCCGACCGATAACGGTTTGGCGGAGCGGGTAAACGGCACCATAAAGACGGAATGGCTTTATCCGCTGACCTTGCTCAAGGATTTGCAAGAGGCGCAGGAACAGATAACTCACTTTGTGGATTTATATAATAATGTGCGTCCGCACCGGAGCCTGAAAAATAGAACACCGATGTCGGTCTATTTGGATGACCCGAATATCGTTCCTGCCGCCCGATGGCATTACGAGCAAGCGGAAAAATGTGCAGAAACGGCATTTTTTTAGAAAAAAGAGAGGGTTGGAGGATTGGCGCGGTTTCGCCTCTCTGTCCCCTCGCGAGGGGATAGAGAGGAAAGGAAGACAACCCAAGTGGTGGACAAGTCAACCTATCCGACAAACGAGTCAACTTTATACGTATTTTAACAAAACAAACACGGAAACGAGTCAACCCGAAAACGGACAAAGCACGGACAAAGCAAGTCGCAATTATCGACCGTGTATCTACCGTATATCTACCGTATATCTACCGTGTTTGACAGCGGAAAATCCACACCGGCAAATGCGAGTTGCCAATGGTATCACAAGAGGTTTAGAACTGCACTGCCGGAGCAGTTTCAGCCCCTTGCTGTGCTTCAAAATAGGCTTTCTTTTCAAAACCGAAAATACTTGCGACAATGTTGGCGGGGAAACGGCGAATCATCGTGTTGTAGGCACGCGCTTCTTCGTTGAAATTGTTACGTGCCACTGCAATACGGTTTTCCGTACCTTCCAACTGCGACTGCAATGCCATGAAGTTTTGGTTTGCCTTCAAATCAGGGTAAGCCTCAGCCACCGCCATCAAACGTCCCAATGCCTGTCCAAGTTCTCCTTGGGCAGCCTGAAATTCAGCCAGTTGCTCTGCAGTTGCATTGGCAGGATCCACCACAACCTGTGTGGCTTTGGCACGCGCCGCCATCACATTCTCAAGCGTCTCGCTCTCGTGAGCGGCATACCCTTTGACCGTCTCCACAAGGTTCGGAATCAAATCTGCACGACGCTGATACTGATTTTCCACCTGCGACCATGCAGTCTCTACACTTTCTTCGGCAGTTACGATGTCGTTGTATCGTCCCACGCCCCAAAGTACAATGATTGCCAATACTCCAAGTACCACAATCCAAGGTAATGCTTTTTTCATATTCAATATTCTTTATTTATTATTTTCACATTTAGAATTTACTTCCTGCGCCTCCACCAAAAGTAGAACCACCTCCCCAACTACCACCCGAGAAACCGCCACCAAAGGAAGAACCGCCACCAGAAATATAGGTACGCGTCTTCTTAGGAATTGTATAAGGACGCTCCATCCGATGCCCGCAATGGCTGCACACATACGTCTTTACACCCGTACCCATCCGTGAGTAAGTGGCAGCTGTAATGACCTTGTCATCAATTTGTTTCAGTTTGTGTTTACCACATTTCGGACACTTGCTTTTGAACCACGACAGGATGTAGGCAAAGAGCCCTATTCCCGCCGCAAACAACAGCATAAACACCCAAAACGGCATCAGCCAAAGATTATCATCATCCGCCCCTGCATATTTGTAGCGGTTGGTGACAGATACCATATTGCGCAATTCATTAGGCGCATCTCCATCAGTACAAATCTCGTAAATCCGCAATGCCCCCAAGCACAATCCCCCCGAATAATCGCCATCACGCAACGCCGGAAGCATATTTTTTTGAATGATTTGGCTGCATACAGCGTCCGTCAGCACCCCCTCTATGCCACCACCCGTCATTATCCGCACATCACGAGACTGCATGGCAAGCAGCATCAAGACACCTGTATTCTTACCCTCTTTGCCAATTCCCCAACGCTGAAACAACTCGTAGCAGAAATCGAATGCATCATAATTGCCAATGTCGTCCAATGCCACCACGCACAACTCTACTCCCGTGGCATCTTCCAATTTCCGAGCGCATTGATTAAGAAAACCTACATCTTCTTGATTTACAATACCATCCGGATTGCAGACATACTGATTCTGCCCTGTCTTTTTCGGATTCGGCACACTACCCGGCGTGTACGAAATTGCATAGATTGCACCCGAACACAACATCAACGCGACACATAAGTACAACCGATGTAAATTATGCCTTAATGCATTAGACCAATTATTCATTTCCATTCATGTTTTTCTCCACACTTTCGTCTGCAAAAGTACTACAATTTTGACAAAAATACAAATCTGTGCATAAAAAACTTTCCCCAACCTCTTGCATTTGCCACAAAAAAACATTATCTTTGCAATTCTTTTCCGATTTTTTGTGTATGACAATACGATTCGTAACATTGGGGTGCAAGCTGAACTTTGCAGAAAGCAGCGCAATAGGCAAAACCCTATTAGAGCGCGGGTATGCGCGCGCGAAAGCCAACGAGGAGGCGGATGTGTGTGTGGTAAACACATGTTCCGTGACCGATGTGGCTGACCACAAAGGCAGGCAAGCCATCCATCGTATCAGAAGGCAAAACCCGAATGCCGTGCTAATAGTTACCGGATGTTACGCCCAACTCAAACCACAGGAAATCAGTGAGATAGATGGAGTTGATTATGTATTGGGACAAGATGCAAAATTTCACATTCCCGAATTGGTGGAGCAGATAGAGAAACAAGTCAAACATACACACATACAGACCTGTGACATTCGCGCAGTAGACGATTTTCACGGCGCATATTCAAAAGACGACAGGACACGGTGTTTTTTGAAAGTACAGGACGGATGCAACTATTTCTGCACCTATTGTACCATTCCTCTGGCGCGTGGCAAATCACGCAATCCGAGCATTGCAGATGTGACCAAAGAGGCACAAAAAGCGATTGACGAAGGGGCAAAAGAGATAGTACTGACAGGAGTGAATATCGGCGATTTTGGGCGCAGTACAGACGAGCAATTCATTGATTTACTGCGCGCTTTGGACGAATTGCGACCTTGTGAAGACAGCGTTGGTTACAGAGTGCGCATATCGTCGTGCGAGCCCAACCTGCTGAACGATGAAGTGATAGATTTTGTGGCACAATCGAAACATTTTGCGCCGCATTTCCATATTCCATTGCAGTCAGGGAACAACGACGTGCTCAAAATTATGCATCGCAGATATACACGAGAATTGTTTGAAGAACGCGTGAGACATATCAAAAGGGTGATGCCTCAGGCTTTTATCGGTGTGGATTGCATGGTGGGCGTGAGAGGTGAGACAAAGGCTTATTTCGATGATTATGTAGCATTTATAGAGCAATTGCCAGTGAGCCAGTTGCACGTATTCACTTATTCAGAGCGCGCGCACACGCGTATGCTAGAGATGGAACTCGAAATCGTACCTATGGCAGAAAGACACAGACGGAGCAAGATACTGCATACCATTTCCGAACAGAAACTGGCCGATTTTTACGCATCCCGCAAAGGCGAAAAGGCTATTGTACTATGGGAATCAAAGCACGAAGGCGACCAGATGTCCGGCTTTACAGAGAATTACATTAAGGTAAGCCGCCCATATAAAAAAGAAAAAGTGAACACTTTTGAAGAAATTACCATCTAAAATTTGCATAAATCATTTTTTTGTAGTACCTTTGCACCGCAAATGTATGTGTGAACAACACAAAACAAGTCATTTGCAATTCCCATTATTCGAATAAATACATTTTTCATTTATGCAATATGATATGCAGACACTCGGGCGAATGACGCTCGAAAAGTTGACTGAAATTGCAGAGTCATTCGGCTTGAATGTCGGACGGAATGCATCTGCACAAGCAGTTATCTATGACATTTTGGATGCCCAAGCCGACAGACGCGGTGCGGAGGTTCAGGCACGAGCAGATGCGCGACAAGCACAAGGCGAAGACCAAAAACGCAATCGTCGCAACCGCATCCAGCAAGCCCCTAAAAAAGTGAACACCAATAATTTGAAAAGCAGCAAGGTGGTTGCCACAGTGGGCAACAAGCAAGATACATTGGAGCAAATAAAAGAAGAACAATCCAAACAACCTGCTCCGAAACCGACACTGAACAGCGTTCAACCTATACTATCGGACAGCACCCCCTCTGCGACACCGCAAACAGAAACAGCACCCAAAAAGCGCGGGCGCAAACCCAAGAATGCTACTCAATCCCAAAACACAGAACAAGAAACCACCACACCAATGGAACCCAAGAACACAGAAGCCACACAGGCCTCTACTTCTACAGAAAATGCAGGCGTTCAACCTCAAGCAAAAAAGCGCGGACGTCCCCGCAAAGATGCAAAAGAACCGGCTGAGAAGCCCGCAACAGAAACATCCAACGAGGCTGTAGAAACAACGACAGAAACAGCCGAACCAACATCTGCACCTGCAGCACAAACAGAAGTACAAGGAACAGAACCGAGCAAAACAGAGCCATATAACCCCTATACGCCAAGCAGGAAAAATGAGACAAAAGAGGAGCGTCAGGCACGTATCAATGCCCGTATTGCTCAGATTACCAAGCAAATGGCTAAACGTGAGGAGCAGATAGCCAACGGCGAAGAAATAACCCCCATTCAAGAGACACCCGCACACAAGGCATCTACCGGTCCGGAAGACGAGATGTTGAATAAGGGTGCTGAAGCCTTTGGCGATAATATCATCGCAATGGGAACACTAGAATGTGCGCCCGACGGGTACGGATTCTTGCGTAGCGCCGATTACAACTATATCCCGTCGCCCGACGACATCTATGTTTCGCAACAACAAATCAAACAATATAGTTTGAAGACAGGGGACACAGTGGAATGCACCATCCGTCCGCCGCGCGACACAGACAAGTACTTCCCCATGAAGGAGGTGATTCGTATCAACGGCATATCACCCGCACAAGCACGCGAACGCATTGCCTTTGAGAACCTTACCCCACTCTTCCCCAACGAGAAATTCCGCCTATGCAAGGGCGACAAGAGCGACCCGTTGTCGGTGCGTATCATCGACCTCTTTGCTCCAATAGGAAAGGGGCAGCGCGGACTGATTGTGGCACAACCAAAGACCGGTAAGACGGTGCTGCTCAAGCAAATAGCCAATGCTATTGCCGCCAACCACCCAGAGGTATATATGATTGTGCTGCTGATAGATGAACGTCCGGAAGAGGTAACCGATATGGCACGTTCCGTAAACGCCGAAGTGATTGCTTCGACTTTCGACGAACCGGCAGAAAACCACGTGAAAGTGGCAAATATCGTACATGAGAAAGCCAAACGATTAGTGGAATGCGGACACGATGTGGTGATTTTGTTAGACAGTATCACCCGTTTGGCGCGTGCCTACAACACAGTGGCTCCCGCAAGCGGAAAAGTGCTATCAGGTGGTGTGGAAGCACAAGCACTGCACAAACCAAAACGTTTCTTCGGTGCGGCAAGAAACATAGAGAACGGCGGTAGTTTGACCATCATTGCAACCGCCTTGACCGAAACGGGAAGTAAGATGGACGATGTGATATTTGAGGAGTTCAAGGGTACAGGTAATATGGAGTTGCAATTAGACCGCAAACTCAGCAACAAACGTATCTTCCCCGCTGTGGATATACCCGCATCCTCAACACGCCGAGACGACCTGTTGTTGCCGCCTGACGTACTATCACGGATGTGGATGATTCGCAAGCAGTTAAGCGACATGAACAGCGTGGAGGCCATGGAGAAACTGAAACAATATATGGAGCGCACCAACGACAATGACGAGTTTCTTCTTGTAGTCAACGGCGCGAGATAAACAATAGTTAATATGCGAATAGCGATTATCAACGGACCAAACCTAAACCTGCTGGGACGGCGGGAGCCTACTATATATGGCATCCGCTCAATGGAGCAGGTGATGGTGGATTTGCAGCACACATACACCTATATATATATGGAGTATCGCCAATCAAACCACGAGGGAGACCTGATAGACTGGGTACAAGAGTTTGGCGGCATGAAAACATCGCTGAATACAGAGCCTTTTGACGGTATTATCCTCAACGCAGGCGGCTATACGCATACGAGTGTGGCATTGCGCGATGCAGTAGCCTGTGCCATGGTGCCTGTGGTGGAAGTGCATATCTCCGACATCAGCCAACGCGAAGCGTTTCGTCGCGTAAGTCTGCTAAACGATGTGTGTGCACACACCATAACAGGGCATGGTACTGAAGGATATCGCGAGGCCATAGAATGGCTCATCGGTCACCATAAATGAAGAACAGCATCAGACATATTTTAGAGTGTGTGGCAGTATGTCTCATGCTGCTGAGTATGGGAAGTATGTCTCTTTCTGCGCAGAACAACCCCTATGTGGATGACAGGCTGGTGCATTTCGGATTCCATTTGGGGCTCAATTTTATGTCGTTTAATGTACAAGAAACGGATAGCATCACCCAATCAGCCATTGGAGACGGAACTATCTATCATGCACGAGTTCAATCGCTTACACCCGGATTTTCTGTCGGATTTATTACCGATGTCCGTTTGTCGCGCCATTTGAATCTGCGCTGTACCCCGGCCCTTCATTTCGGACAAAAGACCATCACTTACAGAAGTTTTCAACGTCCAGACAGTTTGATACACGGCACCTCCACCGGCAACCGCGCCACAGTGCTTTCGCTGCCAATTTCAATACCGCTCTATTTGAAGTGGTCAGCAGAACGCGAAGTCAATTATCGCCCATATGTAATTGCTGGCGGAGGAGTAAGTTTTGACCTCGGACGCGACAAAGAGCGTGTGATTTATCAAAAATTCTTTGACTATTTTGTAGAGGTAGGCTTTGGTTGTGATTTTTATTTCCAATGGTTTAAGTTTTGTCCGGAAATCAAATATCAGATTGGATTTGCCAATGTATTGACCCCTATCAGCGAAGCAGACCAAGCCCAATGGAAAGTTCCTGCGGCTGATTATTTTTACTCAAACACCATCTCACGGCTCACCAACCAAATGATTTCCATCGTGTTTAACTTCGAATGATGCGGAAAATTGTACCCATATTATGTCTGTTGTTAGGATTGGTTTCATGCCAACAGGACATGATAACCAAGGACTTTGCATTGGGGCTTACATTCTCTCAAGATACAGTATTGTTTGACACCGTGTTCACCGCAGAGGGGTCGTCCACACATCGGGTGATGGTGTACAACAAAAACAAGAATGCCTTGAATATCAGTCAGGTGAGCCTACAAAACGGGCAGTACTTTTATGTTAATTTGGATGGAGAGAACATCCTTAATCGTATGCAAAACATTGTTGTTCGCGGTGGAGACAGCCTGTTTTTATTCATTCGAGCCAACCTCAATCCACAAGATAGCAATTCTCCTGTTTTCATAGAGGACAATATTATTTTCAGCCTCAACGACCATCTGCAAACTATTCATCTTCAGGCATTTGGACAGAATGTAGAGCGAATGCGAAACCCTGCGGGGGTGATTGTGAAAGAAGACCTCACCCTTACCAACCGGATACCTTATGTCATTTATGACACATTAATAGTGAAAGGCACACTTACTATCCAAGCAGGTACCACCTTGTATATGCATGCAGGCGCAACATTGTACGCCTATGGCGACGTGATTGCCAATGGTACAAAAGAAACTCCCATCACTATTCGCGGCGACCGTACCGACCGATTGTTTGATTCAGTGCCTTACCGTGTAGCCTCCGGACAATGGAATGGTATCTATCTGCTTCATACAAAAGATACCCCTTGCCCCAAATATGAAATGAACCACGTGGAGATTCTTTCCGGAACGGTCGGGTTATATGCCCAATCCGAACCTATATATCCACGCCCTGTGCTCACTTTTACCAATGGACGTATCCACAACCATTCCGTATATGGCATGATTTTGCAGAATATAGATGCCGTCGTCGTTAATTCAGAAATCAGCAATTGTGCCTCTTTTTGTGTCTATCTTTCTGGCGGAAAACAACAATTTATACATACTACCGTCGCATCATATTTTGGTTATCCATACACTAATATCAATATCCATAACCAAGTCTCTCGTGATAATGTAACGGCGGTGTATATCAACAATATCAACAAACAAACTGCTTCCACCGAGGCATCTTTCAAGAATTGCATTATTACCGGAGCACGCACATCTAATCTGTTGGTTGCTACTCCCTTACCACAACATTACGAAGGTGAATTCGTAGGAAATTATCTCCGTGCAGACACCCTCTCTGCGGCTTTTGCACACACCAACACATACGCAACAAAATCGGATACAGTATTCCGAAACATCTACTATCGCATCAACGAATATCATTATTATGATTTTCAATTAGACTCAGTCTCTCCCGCTCGTGGCATCGGCGACAGTATCACCGCCTTGTCCTATCCCTATGACCGACTTGGAAACCGCCGCAAACCACACCCGGATGCAGGTTGTTATGAGTTCGTTGAATAAAAGGCTTGCAAAAACGAGATTCTTTTTGTACCTTTGCGCGTTTTAAGGACAATAACATAAATCTATGGCGAATATTTTGGCAATAGTGGGGCGTCCCAACGTGGGGAAATCGACCCTTTTTAATCGTCTGACGAAGACTCGTCGGGCGATTGTGATGGATACTGCAGGTACTACGCGCGACCGTCAATACGGCAAATGTGAATGGTGCGGTAAAGAATTTTCAGTAATTGACACCGGTGGTTGGGTGGTCAACTCGGACGATACCTTTGAAAGCGAAATCAACCGTCAAGTGACAATGGCTATCAAAGAAGCCGATGTCGTGCTGTTGGTTGTGGATGTTAATGAGGGCGTGACACAGTTTGACATGGAAGTGGCACATTTGTTGCGCCAATCACGCAAAGATACAGTATTGGCAGTGAACAAAGTGGACCAATTCGACCAACAATACGGGGCTCCCGAATTCTACAAACTCGGATTAGGCGAGCCTTACATTCTGTCTGCAGAAAACGGATTGGGTACCGGCGACTTACTGGACGAGATATGCAGCCGATTCAAGAATACAATGACTGAAGAATCTCTGGATGACTTGCCTCGTTTTGCCATTGTAGGACGACCTAACGCTGGCAAGAGCAGTATCTTGAACGCTTTTATTGGAGAAGACCGCACTATAGTGACGGATATCCCGGGTACTACGCGCGACAGCATCTATACTCGTTACAACAAGTTTGGCAAAGACTTCTATCTTGTAGATACTGCCGGCATTCGCAAAAAAGCAAAGGTGAACGAAGACCTCGAATATTATTCGGTAGTACGTTCTATTCGCGCGATAGAGAATTCGGATGTATGCATTCTCATGATTGATGCCACCCGCGGTGTAGAATCGCAAGATTTGAACATTTACTCACTGATTCAAAAGAATAAAAAAGGATTAGTGGTGTGTATCAACAAATGGGACCTCATAGAAAGCAAGACCAATGCGGATATTAAAGCATACGAAAAAGCCATCCGCGAACGCATTGCACCTTTCACAGATTTCCCGATTATCTTCACCTCTGCACTCACTAAACAACGCATATACAAGGTAATGGAAACGGCACTGCATGTGTATGAAAACAAACAGCGCAAAGTGCCGACAGCCCAACTGAATGACAAATTCTTACCCCTGATTGAAAACTATCCGCCACCTGCAACAAAGGGCAAGTATATTAAAATTAAATATTGTACACAACTGCCTAATACACAAGTTCCTACATTTGTATTTTTTGCCAACCTGCCACAATATGTCAAGGAATCTTATCGCCGTTTTTTGGAGAATAAATTACGCGAATGGTGGGATTTTTGTGGCACACCCGTACAGATATTTATCCGCGCAAAATAGCGAGGAAGAGGCAGTTATTGAAGACGTTCTGCAAAAAACAGGCATTTTTTAAGAAAGTATTTCCTATTCTTTTATTCGGACTTGCGCGCGTGCGGGATTTTTTGTAACTTTGCGGCTAAGATGAAGATTATCGGTTTCTGCAAAATAGGTAACCAAGTACAGATGGTCTTGAAGGGCGACTCGTCATTGTTGGTGAATCGCAAGCCTTTTTTCATACCCGATTGGAGTGAAAACATTCTGATGACCCCGTGCGAAGTATTGCGCATAAGCCGATTGGGAAAAAATATAAGTCCCCGATTTGCCACTCGTTATTTTGATGCCATAGCCCCCGGGCTGAATATGCAGGCTGCAGATTACGTGAGCATGGGCAATTGGGTAAAAGGTTGGGCTTTTGATTATTCATTGGTTGTCGGCACTTTTGCAGACACAAATCAAGATATATGGCAAAACGTTGATGCACAACCGGTTGTCAGTCATGAGGAAGCCATATATATTGCCAGCAACGTGATGACCATCCGTCAAGGCGACCTTATCTTCATAGACCGCGATGTAACACCACGCCCGCTAAAGCGAGATGAAGTGATTACTGAGGGAGATGAATTATATTGCAAAATCAAATGAAACGACTGACTATCATATTGTTGGCATTATCACTTGCACTCGGTTCATGGGCAGGGATTCATTCTTATGCCGACCATTCTGCATTGCGAGAGGGACGAATAATCAAGATTCGCATTAGTGAAACGGGCATTTATTGCCTCCCCTATGACACACTCAAAGCATGGGGACTTAAGCCCGAACAAGTACGCGTACTGGGATACGGCGGAGTGATGTTGAGCGAGAATTTCAAAGAACACCATTGGGACGACCTTCCTACCGTGAGTATTTATATGCACAAAGGGGCTGATGGTGTGTTTGGAAGTGGTGACTACATCCTCTTTTACGCGCAAGGCGTAGTTGGTTGGAACTACGGGAATGGTCGTTGGAAGCACACCAATAATCCCTACAGCCGATATGGCTATTATTTTGTCAGCGATACCGCTGGAGAACAAAAATTAGTTTCCACTACCAACGCATTGAGTGAAGAGAATGTACAAAATGTAGAATGGTTCACCGACTATCGTGTATATGAAAAGGACAGCATCAACCTCATTGACCGCAGTGGCGTAAGCGGTGGCGGACGTGAATTCTATGACCGCCCATTACAAGGTCCTACACAGAGTTTGAACATCTCCTTTGATACCCATAACGTCTTGACCGACAGGCCAATGTCTTGTTTGATAGACCTGGCGGCAAGTGCCACACAGGCGTCCACTTTCCGTGCCACTTTGTGCGGAACAACCAACACGGTATCGGTGAAAAACATCAGCGTCAGCGATTTCTACACCAAAGCGGAATGTGACTCTATCCTGCTAACCACAACAGCACAATCATCTGGCAGCCAATCTGTTAACATACAGTTCAGCAACGCGGCTTCTGGAGCAGTCGGTTTCCTCAACTATATCGAACTCAACGCTCCTTGCGCCTTGACAATGTACGGAAACACAATGGCAATCAGCAACACTGAATTCTTCGGACAATCCGTGAATACACGATTTCTGTTATCCAATGCTACAACATCTACACAAATATGGAAAGTCACTGATGGCGTAAATATAGAGCAGATGCCCACACAGGTCGTTGATGGCAAATTGGCGTGGATTGGCAGCAACGCACGTGCTGAAAAGTATGTGGCGGTGAACGTCAACGCCTCAAATTGGAAGCAACCGCAACGTGTAGGAGTTGTTGCCAACCAAGACCTGCATGCGCTACAAAACATTGATTATGTGATAATTTGCCCCGAAGAGTTTGTGCCTCAAGCCACGCGTTTGGCACAGAAACACGAAGAAATTGACAACCTCACATGGGCAGTAGTCACCGACCAACAGGTGTACAACGAATTCTCGTCCGGTACCCCAGATGTCACCGCCTACCGTTGGCTGATGAAGATGCTCTACGACCGCGCTAACGGCAATAAAATCCAAGAACCCAAGAGCCTGCTATTGATGGGAAAAGCCTCTTTTGACAACCGGAATTTGCTCACCACGTCAGGTACCGGTCGCCTTTTGGTGTACCAGGCACACAACTCCACTATCGAAACCAAAGCCTATGGTTGCGATGACTATTGCGGTTTCCTCGCCGACAATGCAGGTATAGAAAGCAACGGGCGTTTCAATGATGTACGGGCACAGATGAATATCGGAGTAGGGCGCCTGCCTGTCACCACTGCCACACAAGCCACTGAGGTGGTGGAAAAATTGTGCACCTACATGGACAATCAGGTATTGGGAAAATGGAAGACACAAATCTGCTTTCTGGCAGATGATGGCGACCATGGTTTGCATGTGCGCACAGCGGATAATGGTGCCGAGAAAATGCGTAAGAAAAACTTGGACTTTATAGTAAATAAGATATACTTGGACGCTTACACACAAGAGGTTAGCGCAGCGGGAGAAAGTTATCCGTTGGCTAAAAACCAGTTCGACAATCTCATGAGCAACGGTGTGCTGTTCATGGACTATTCGGGACATGGTGGCTACAACAATATCACCAACGAAATGTTCATGTCTGCCAAAGACATACAACAGATGAACAACACTAACCAAGGTTTTTGGTTCTTGGCGACCTGCAGTTTCTCGCATTTCGACAGCGGTATCACCTCCGCCGGCGAGTGGGCAGTGCTCAATCCCAACGGTGGTGCTATTGGGGTATTGTCAGCATGTCGCACCGTATATGCTTCTCAGAATGAAGTGTTTAACCGCAATCTATGCGACACGCTCTTCGGACATAAAGACCCGTTTTCTTACAATATGACTTTGGGTGAAGCCACACGTATTGCCAAAAACACTACAGGACGTGATGAAAACAAAATGCCTTATATCTTGCTTGGAGATCCCGCCTTGCGACTGAACTATCCCACTCAGTATCAGGTTCGTACCATTGGCCAACCGGACACGCTACATGCCTTGACGGTGCAAACCATTCGCGGTTATATAGAGACGCCCGACCACGATACTGCCACATGGTTCAATGGCACATTAGACATCACCGTTTTCGATAAGATGCAACAAATCACCACTCGGGACAACGATGAAACCGACGAAAACAAGAAACAGAAAATCATCTACAACGACTATCCGAACACGCTTTTCGCAGGGCAAACCAACATCATAGACGGCAAGTTTGAGTTCACATTCATGGTTCCAAAGGATATTCGCTACAACTACGGAAACGGGCGCATTGTCTATTATGCCTACGACAACGAAGCGCGTGCAGAAGGTGTCGGACACTATGAAGATTTCATCATTGGCGGCAGTAGTTCCATTACGATACCGGATACCATGGGTCCGGATATCCGTTTGTATCTCAACAACATAGCCTTCGCCAATGGAGGGGACACGCACGAGTTCCCGCATTTCTATGCCGACATCTACGACGACCACGGCATCAACACTGTCGGTACCGGCATCGGGCACGACCTCCTGCTCATCATTGACGAAAATGCCAAGCATACCTATGTACTCAACGACTATTTCACCGCCCAAAACAATAGTTATCAGCAAGGGCGTGTCAGTTACAAGATGCCCGAAATGGACGAGGGAACCCATAGTCTGACATTCCGTGCGTGGGATTTGCTCAACAATAGCAGCACCGCCACACTTAATTTTCATGTGGTCAAAGGCATGGATCCGCAGATTTTCCAAGTGCTCACCTACCCCAACCCTGTTTCGGCATCGGAAATCATGAACATCCGCATTGAGTATGATCGCCCCGATGAAATCATACAAACATCTGTTTATCTGTATGATATAAGCGGTCATCTACTGTCGGTTACCGAGCAAAAAGGTGCCGATAATCTCCAATGGAATATCAGCGAATTGGGTATGCACGCAGGCGTGTATATATATCAGGTCAAAATCAAGACACAGACCTCCAACTATGTCTCCAAAGCAGGAAAAATAATCGTTTCACAATAAATCAATTACTTCTAAAGAGCCTATGAAGCATCTCTAAAAGTTCAACCGACAAATCGAAAAATTAACTACATAAATATCTAAAACAAAATGAAAAAAGTCTTTTTATCCATCATGGCAATAGCCGGTCTCAGCCTGCCGTTGTTGGCCACCAATCCGGTCATCACAGCCATGCCTTCTCTCAGTGTTGCCCCGGATGCTCACGCCGCAGGTTTGGGTGATGTCGGCGCAGCCACAACTCCTGATTTGAACTCCCAACACTGGAACCCCGCCAAATATGCTTTCATGGAGAGCCGAGGAGGTATCACCGCCAACTACACTCCTTGGTTGCGCAAGTTGGTGAGTGACATTGATTTGGCATATCTTGCAGGTTACTACAAAATCAACGATATGCAGGCTATCTCAGCCAGTTTCAGTTATTTCTCCATGGGTGCCGTCCAATTGGTTGACTATAGCGGCACGGCTTTCCAGGAAGCGCATCCAAATGAATGGTCTCTTGATGCTGCCTACTCCATCAAACTGCACGAGTATGTCAGTATGGCGGTAGCACTCCGTTTCCTCTATAGCGACCTCAACAATGGTACCAACGCCTCTGTCACTACGGGTTCCACGGAATTGCGCCCGGCATGGACAATGGCGGCCGACATTGCGCTCTACTACAAGCAGCCTATCGCACTCCCGATGGGCGATAGTTATTTCGGACTCGGTTTCAACCTCAGCAACCTCGGCGGCAAGATGTCCTATGACAACGGCGATACCAAGAACTTCATCCCTGCCAATATGCGCTTGGGTATCAGTTACGAGTTGCCTTTCGACAACTATAATCGCCTTATGGCTACCGTTGAGGCTAACAAAATGCTCGTGCCTACCTACTATTCCAAATTTGCCGAAGACACCGACAACCATCGTATGACGCAAACCGAATACTCCAACACAACCTCTCCTGATGGCTGGTGGAAGTCGTTCTGCGATGCTCCGGGCTACACCACCGATGAAGGCAAAGTTGTCAGCCCTGCATTGGAGGAGTTGCAGGAGATTCAATGGGGCGTAGGTCTTGAATATAGTTACAATCGCCAGTTCTTCGGGCGCGTTGGCTATAGCCACGAAAACTACTACAAAGGCAACCGCCGCTATGTGACCATCGGTGCTGGTTTCAAACTCAGTATCTTCTCTTTGGATGTTGCCTACTGCATTGCCACGGCAGCCTCCAACCCGCTCGACCAGACCATGCGTTTTACGCTCGGTTTCGACCTCGCAGGTATCAAAGACCTCGTCAACAACAAGAAATAAAACACCTTATTCCCGTTTCATGCGAATCGGATTTGGATATGATGTGCATGCATTCTCCCCTGACCGCCCCTTGTGGTTAGGGGGGATTGCTATTCCGTCCCCTATGGGCTTACTCGGTCACTCGGACGCGGATGTGCTTATTCATGCCCTCTGCGATGCCCTACTCGGTGCTGCAGCCATGCGCGACATCGGCTACCATTTCCCCGACACTAAGGGGAACGAATTCGAAGGTATTGACTCCAAAATTCTCCTTCGGCGCGTTATGCAAATGCTTCGCGACGCAGGCTACAACCTCGTCAACTGCGATTGCACCGTGTGTGCGCAACTGCCAAAACTCAATCCTTATATCCCGACCATGCAGACTTGTCTCGCTGAGGTGATGAATGTCTCCACCGACCAAGTCAGCATCAAAGCCACCACCACCGAGCACCTCGGCTTTGTCGGACGCGAAGAGGGGATGTCAGCGTATGCGGTAGTGCTAATCGACAAACAATCCTAACATAAACATCTATGTTTCAACCACATAGCAAACACCTATTACCTCTCGTCGCCTTTCTCCTATTCTCCATTTCTGTAAGGTGTGAGGACACTGTCCCTACCCCCTGCTCCGTCACATCCACTCGCGACACACTCATCACGGGCGACAGCATCATCGTCATTCACACAGTCTGCGCACCCGTTTGTTCCTCGTGCGCGCGCGTATATAATAAGGAGTGGCAACTCATCAGGACACTCACCCCACCCTTCCAATCGCCTTTTCCTGAGGCATATATCGAAGACGGCAAACTCCTTTGGCGCGACAATTACCCCCAACTCTTGGACGAAGAAGAACGTAAATTATACTGACGATACTTGCAATTCATCATTCATAATTCATAATTAATTATGGAATTTCCCATCTATTTGGTCGGTTATATGGGCGCAGGCAAGACTACCGTCGGTCAAATCCTCGCCGATAAACTCGGGTGGCATTTCGTGGATCTTGACAACGCTTTTCGCGAGATTCACGGGCTTTCCCCAGCCGACTACATACGCACCTACGGCATCGAAGCCTTTCGCCGCAAAGAGAAATACGTTGTCGAAGACCTCGCCGAACTGCCCTACGAGCATGTCATTTACGCCACAGGCGGCGGCTATCCTTGTTGGGAAGACAATATGGAATGTCTCCACGAATTGGGTACCAGTTTCTATATCCGTTGGAAACCCGAACATCTTGCCAAGCGGCTTATGCTCACCGACTTGGACGACCGTCCCGTCCTCCAAGGGCGCACCGAACAGGAGCTGCTTACTTTCATTCGCCCGCAACTCGAAGCCCGCGAACCATTCTACGCCCAAGCCGATTATGTCATTGATGTGCCCGTTGAGGACATATCCGAAGACGACGACCTCCACATAGCAGAACAATTATTTAATATAATTAAATACAATTCCCCGTCCTGACTTTATCGCGGGTCTGTCGCGAGTCTGTCGCGGGTCTCCATAGAGTATCAAATAGTAGAAAACAACCAATAAACCGATATATGTTAAAAACCATCAACGAAATACAAGACGAAATCATCGACGAATTTAGTGCTTTCGATGATTGGATGGACCGCTATAGTCTCCTCATTGACTATGGCAATGGTCTCGAACCGTTCCCCGAATCCGACCGCACCGAGCAGAATCTCATCGACGGTTGCCAATCCAAAGTATGGTTCACCGCCGAATTACAGCAACCGGAAAGTACTGATAGCGAACCGGTTATCATCTACCGTGGCGATTCCGATGCCATCCTTGTCAAAGGCATTGTGGCACTGCTTATTCGCGTCCTTAGCAATCACACGCCCCGCGAAATCATCAATGCAGACCTCTATTTCATCGATGCCATCAACCTTCGCGAGCACCTTTCGCCCACACGCAGCAACGGCCTCGCCTCCATGCTTAAGCAGATGCGTCTCTATGCACTTGCTTTCGCAGCGCAGAAATAGGTTCCGTTGCACCCTTATCGCACTTCTCGCCGCATAGTTTGTGTTCCAACAAACTATGCGGCTGTTTTTTATAGCCTTTTTCAATCGCAAAACACCTATGCAAACGGTTTCTATACATTTATCAGTACAAAGCCATGCTATTATTTGTACAAGTTAAAGAAAAACATTATCTTTGCAATCTAACTTATAAAAGCAATGAATATCTATCTTTCACACCGTCACACAAGTGCCTTCATAACGGCTTTATTTGCCTTCGCGCTTGTCTTTTTATCGGCATGTGGCAATGCCAAACCCGCCACCACAGCGGTAGAGGACCGCAATGCCGACACGCAGAACCCTATTATGCCTATTCACTACAAGGGCTCTTCCACGCACATCGTTCTCACTGATTATCTGCCGCAAACAAGCGTTTCCGACCAAATTTTTTACACCACCGACCCCTCCTACCGCGTCTCCGATGCCGCCAATGGGGAATTCGACCTCATGGGTGACAACACGCTGTCCGTACTCTCTGTACAGGTCAATGGCGCAAATTCCTATGACATTCCTATCCTCCCGCAACTACCTGCTGCAGAAGGACTTATCACTGTTTCTTGCACCGACTCAACGGTACTTCTCACCATTCGCAATCCCCATATTCACATAGGCGAATCGCGCATCCAATGGCGCACTTTTTGGCAAGACATGTGCCTTGGAGCCTATGCCGTCAATTTTGGCGAAGGCGACGAAGTGGCTACCATCCGCCTGCCCAAGGAGTGCCGTGAGTCCGCCGGACGCAGTTTTTTGCGCGTGTATGCAGTGGCTAACGGGCTGTTGCTCAACGATATATTGGTTCCGTTGCAGGACGGCAAGCCTGTGACGAATGTTGCGCAACTCACGCGCCACGACGACCAAGCACAAGTGCTGTACTCGCTGATGATTGACCGTTTCCACAACGGCAACAAGGACAACGATTGGAAGATGAACAGCCCAGAAGTGCTGGATATTGTTGATTATCAGGGCGGTGACATCAAGGGTATTCAAAAGAAGATAGAGGAGGGTTTCTTCGACGACCTCGGCATCACCACGATTTGGATTTCGCCTATCACGCAGAACCCGTGGGACGCATGGGGCATGTATCCGTTCCCCAACGGCAACAAGTACGACCCGACCAAGACCTACACCCGCTACTCTGGTTATCACGGCTATTGGCCTATCTATACCACGGTGATTGACAAGCGTTTCGGCACCGGCGAGGAGTTGCGCGACATGCTGGCGACTGCCCATGCGCATGGCATCAATGTGGTGCTGGATTATGTGGCGAACCACCTGCATATCGAGTCGCCGGTCTATAAACAGCACCCGACATGGCACACCGACAGTATTCTGCCTGACGGGCGGCGCAACTTCGAGTTGTGGGACGATGCACGCCTCACCACGTGGTTTGATGTGCATATCCCGACCCTCGACTTGGAGCGCGAAGACGTGTATATGCCTATGACCGACTCGGCGTTGTATTGGCTTGATAATTACGACTTTGACGGCTTCCGTCACGATGCCTGCAAGCATATCCCCGAATGCTATTGGCGCACGCTGGCGCACAAAATGAAGACCCGTTTCCCTGACCGGCATATATGGATGATTGGCGAGACCTACGGGTCACCCGAACTCATCAACACCTACGTCAAGAGCGGTATGCTGAACGCGCAGTTCGACTTCAATGTCTATTTCGCAGCCATTCATGCGCTGTGCAACGACGGCAAGATGAGCGACATCGACCACGTGGTGCGCGAATCGATGGCAACGTATGGTGCACACCACACAATGGGCTGTATATCAGGCAATCACGACCAAGTGCGCTTTGCTTCGCTGGCTGGTGGCGGCATTCATTTTTGGGAGGACGGCAAGTATGAGGGTTGGACGCGCGAGGTAGGCCTGCTGCCCAACGACACACCCGCCGAGGAACGCGAGAGTCTTGCCCGCGAGGCATATCGCCGCGCCTTGCGGTTGGAGATGCTCAACCTCACCATTCCGGGCGTGCCGTGTATCTATCAGGGCGACGAATACGCCGAAGTGGGCGGCAATGACCCGGACAACCGCCATTGGATGCGCTTCAGCGGGCTCAGCCGGCAGGAGCAGGACTTCCGCGAGCAGGTGAAGAAACTGATAGACATTCGCCGCGGAAATATGGCACTGATGTACGGCGACTATATCCCCGTCAGCAGCAACGACGACACCATAGAGTTTGAACGCACCTATATGGGCGAAACCATTCACGTAAAAATAAGCAGAAATGAAGAAAGCAGTATTAGCATTAATGGCAATCGGGCTTTTGTCCTGTAATGGTTGCAACACCCCTCCCGACAACGAGAACAACCAACAGCCCTCCAACGACGACCCTTACATACCTGCACCCGTAGGCTCCTACGCCAAAGGGGCGGACATCTCATGGCTCACCGAGCAGGAGAATGACGGGGTGCTCTTCTACGACAGCCTTGGCAACGCCACCGAGTGCATACGACTTTTGCGCGACAATGGCATGAACAGCGTCCGTCTGCGCGTCTGGGTCAACCACTCCACGGGCTGGTGCAACCTACCTGATGTGCTGGTGAAAGCCAAACGCGCTGCCGATTTGAAGTTGCGAATTATGATAGATTTTCATTACTCCGACTATTTCGCAGACCCAAGCAAGCAGAATACACCCGAGGCATGGAAGGACTACGACCTTGCACAACTCACCCAAGCCGTCACCGACCACACCACCGAGGTGCTCACCGCCCTGCGCGATGCGGGCATCACGCCTGAGTGGATACAGGTCGGCAACGAGACCCGTTGCGGTATGCTGTGGGACACGGGACGTTTGTGGAACGACCAAGGCGACCTGCCCAACGGTTGGAAGAACTACGCCCAACTCACCACGGCGGGCTACGATGCGTGCAAACAAATCTTTCCCGATGCCCTCGTCATCGTGCATATTGACAATGCCTACGAAGACAACAACTGGTTCTTCCGCAAACTGCGCCAGAACGGCGGAAAGTTCGACATGATTGGACTCAGCCACTACCCCATGATGAAAGAGTGGACGGGCAAAGACTGGCAGGAGACTAACCAACTGGCAGCCAACAACATAACACGCCTATACAACGAGTTCCGTTGCCCCGTTATGATTGCCGAGATAGGCACCCTCTCTGCCCAAGAAGCCACCGCCGTCAAGGTCATCAACGACATGCGCCAACGTGTCGATTCCCTCCCTTATATGAAAGGTATCTTCTACTGGGAGCCACAGGTGTATAATAGTTGGCGCCCAAAAGAGTACATCAGCCTCGGCTGGGGAGCCTACAATATGGGAGCATTCACCGCTCAAGGTCAGCCCAACGCCGCCCTCAAAGCATTATGGAAATAAATCATTGTCTATCAATCGTTTAGCACTATGCACACTCTTCTTCTCGCCATCTCCACTCTGCTCACCTCGTGGCAGTTCGCCTTCGAGCAGACCGACCATCAGATGCCCGCACCCGCCGACAAGGCTTGGCAGCAGGTCACCATCCCCCACGACTGGGCGATATACGGACCATTCGACCGCCAGAACGACCTGCAGAACGTCACCGTCTGGCAGAACGGCGAGACCTTCCCCTCGCTCAAAACGGGGCGCACGGGCGGTCTCCCCTACATGGGCACCGCGTGGTACACCACGCACATCGCCCCGCTCACCGCGCCTTCCGACACCGCCACGCAGCGTTACACCCTGCTCTTCGACGGTGCCATGAATGAAGCCGAGGTCTATGTCAACGGGCAGAAAGCCGGCTATTGGCCCTACGGCTACAACGCCTTCCACTGCGACATCACGCCCTACCTCCACACCGACGCGCCCAACCTCATCGCTGTCCGCCTCTGCAACCGCGAGCAGAGCAGCCGCTGGTACCCAGGCGCAGGGCTCTACCGCAACGTGCACCTCATCACCTCGCCGCGCACCCACGTACCCGTATGGGGCACCCACATCACCACCCCCTACGTCACCGACCGGTTGGCATCCGTCAACCTCCGCACCCGCGTGGACAACGCCCTCGGCAGGCATATCACCCTCCGCACCACCCTCATCTGCAAAGCCACGGGCGAGGCTGTTGACTCCCTCACCAGCGACTACGACATCCGCCACAACCTCCCGCTCGAGCAGAACTTCACCCTCCCCACCCCGCTCCTCTGGTCGCCCGAGACGCCCCACCTCTACGAGGCGCGCACCTCGCTCTACGCCGATAGCGAATGGCAGGAGGATATCATCACCACCTTTGGCATTCGCAACGTGCAAATCGTCCCCAACGTGGGTTTCATGCTCAATGGCAAGGTGCGTAAGTTCCAAGGTGTCTGCCTGCACCACGACCTTGGTCCCCTCGGTGCCGCCGTCAGCCACGATGCCATCCGACGCCAACTGCTTCTGCTGCGCGACATGGGCTGCGACGCCATCCGCACCTCCCATAACATGCCCGCGCCCGAACTCATCGAACTGTGCGACTCCATGGGCTTCATGGTCATGTGCGAACCCTTCGACGAATGGGACTGGGGCAAGTGCGACAACGGCTACAGCCGTTTCTTCAACGAATGGGCGGAGCGCGACATGGTGAATATGCTCCACCATTTCCGCAACAACCCGAGCATCGTGATGTGGTCGGTCGGCAACGAAGTCCCCACCCAATGCGACCCGCAGGGCTATCGCGTGGCGAAGATGCTGCAGGACATCTGCATGCGCGAAGACGGCACGCGCCCTGTCACCGCAGGCATGGACCAAGTCTCCTGCGTGCTTGAAAACGGCTTCGCGAGCATCCTTCAGGTGGTCGGACTCAACTACCGCCCGCACTGCTATGAGGAGGCGTACCGGCGCACCCCGCAGCGTCTCGTCCTCGGCAGCGAGACGGCGTCCACCGTCTCCTCGCGCGGCGTCTATCTGCTCCCCGCCCTGCCCGACAACACCGAGACCATCACCAACATCGACCACCCGGGCGGCAACAGCCGCACCAACCAGAGTTCTTCCTACGACCTCCAATACTGCCCGTGGAGCAACCTGCCCGATGACGATTTCCGCAACATGGACGACTATCCTTGGACCATCGGTCAGTTTGTCTGGACGGGCTTCGACTACCTCGGCGAGCCCTCACCCTACGACACCGATGCTTGGCCCAGCCACTCCTCCTACTTCGGCATCATCGACCTCGCGGGCATTCCCAAGGACCGCTACTACCTCTACCGCGCCCGGTGGAACACGCGCGACCACACCACCCACCTGCTCCCCCACTGGAACTGGCACGCGGGCGACACCGTACCCGTTATGGCGTACACCGATGCCGACGAGGGCGAACTCTTCCTCAACGGCATCAGTCTCGGCAAGCGCACCAAACTCACCCGCGAGCAGGCTCAGGCGGCTGCCGCCAAAGGCGACCCGCTGGCTCTGCAACGCCGCTACCGCCTTATCTGGGACAGCATACCTTGGCAATCGGGCGAACTGCGTATCGTAACACCCTACGGCGAGGATGTCCGCCGCACCGCCGGCAAACCTCACCACATCGAGATGTACCTCGAGCCGCTCACCAACGCCGCTGACAACACCTTACATTTCGTACGCGTGCGCGTGTGCGACGCCGATGGCAACCTCTGCCCCGATGCCGACCAACTCATCCGCTTCGCCACCCGCGGCACAGGTCGCTTCCGCGCCGCTGCCAACGGCGATGCAGCCAACCTCGACCTCTTCCACCTCCCGCAACACCACGCCTTCTCGGGTGAACTCACTGCCATCATCGAAGGCAGTTGCACCCTCACGGCTACCGCCAAAGGATTAAAATCTGCTAAACTCATCATCAACTGACAACCGTGCCAAACAGCAAGGGATACGCAACCCATGCGCAACCCTTACGTAAAGGATAGACAACAAACAAACATAAACAACAATGAAGAAACTCTTAATTTTTGCTCTTGGTCTGCTGGCACTCTCGTCCTGCACATCCAAGCCGCAGCCATGCTGCCAGCACCGTCACACCGACTGGGCGTACGATGCCACTATCTACGAACTCAACACGCGGCAACTCACCCCCGAGGGCACCTTTGCCGCTGCCGAAGCCATGCTGCCCGAACTCCGCGACAATGGCATCGACATCATCTGGGTCATGCCATGCCAGCCCATCGGCAAACTCACCCGCAAGGGCACCCTTGGCAGTTACTACTCTATCGTTGACTATTGCCAAATCAATCCCGAGTTCGGCACACGCGCCGACTTCGAGCATTTCCTCGCCACGGCGCACCGTCTCGGCTTCAAAGTCATCCTCGACTGGGTGGCTAACCACACCGCGCCCGACAGCCCGTGGACGCTCAACGACGGGTGGCACTACCGCGACAGCCTCGGCAACCTCATGGTGCAGTACGACTGGACCGACATATCCAAACTCAACTACGACAACGAGGACATGCGCGCCGCTATGAAACAAGCCATGCACTGGTGGATGGACTCTATCGGCATCGACGGTTTCCGTTGTGATGTCGCCGGCGAAGTGCCCACCGACTTCTGGAACGACGCTATGGCAGAACTCCGCCAGTCGCACCCCGACATGTTCACACTCGCCGAGAATGAGGACAAAGCACAGGAACTCACCGAGTCAGCATTCGACATGTACTATGGTTGGGAACTCCACCACCTTATGAACGCCGTAGCGCAGGGCAAGAGTACGGTTGACGACCTTTGGGGCTACTTCGCCAAAGTCGATA
Source organism: uncultured Bacteroidales bacterium (assembly GCA_934667275.1). Classification (GTDB taxonomy): domain Bacteria; phylum Bacteroidota; class Bacteroidia; order Bacteroidales; family Paludibacteraceae; genus Colicola. Next base: position 120,232 of record CAKULK010000005.1, read on the forward strand.
CCACACTCCGCCCCGAGGCTATCCGTATGAATTTCACCAGCAACCACGACGAGAACTCATGGAATGGCACCGAGTTCGAGCGTATGGGCGACGGGGCTGAACTCTTCGCTGCCTTCACCTACGTGGTCCCCGGTATGCCGATGATTTACACAGGTCAACTCTCCGGCAACCACCACCGCTTGTCGTTCTTTGAGAAAGACGTTATCGACCGCGTCCCCGACGCACCGCAATACGCTGTTTACAAGAACCTCAACGCTTTCCGTGCCAACAACCGCGCCTTGTACAGCAACGAACTCGGCGCACCCATGCAGCGCATCGAGGCGGACAATGCCAACATCTTCGCCTGTGTTCGCCATCTGGAGTGCAAAAAATGTGGCGACAACACCGTTATCGCCATCATGAATATGTCCTCCGAACCGCAGACCGTCACCCTCAATCTGGGCGACTTCGCGGGCGAGTATCAATGTCTGTGCGGGAAAAAGGTGGCGCTCGATGCCAGCCACACCCTAACGCTTGAGCCTTGGCGTTACATGCTTCTTTCCAAGTAATTTCCGAGCCGCGGCTTGCTCCTCGGTATCTTCGCCGTCAAGAGTCCAATCGTTCTCCACACGGCGCACCGAAAAGCCGTTGTCACCCTGATACACCAACTCGTAAACTTCGGTTTGCGAGTTGGTTTCGTTATGGTACCCTGCCGCCGTCAGATACAGCGTGTCCTGCGTATGCAGCATATACAAATCCGCCAAATCCTCGCTCTCTCTACCCTGCGACAGCATAGTGTTGATAAATCCGTACCGCTCGTAGTTCTCCACCACCTCCGAATAGTAGTAATCGGGATACCCGTAGTACCGCGTGTCTATCACCTCTTTCGTCTCTACGTCCCAGAAATACTTGTCGTTGTTCGACGGAGTCACTATCACTTTCGTCCCTGACCCTGCCACATCAAATGTAATATCCGACGCCACCGAATCCTTGGTGGTAAAGGGCTGCTTCACGATGGTTTTGATGGGGTGGTTGTGGCGGTTGTAGCACATCACGCACAGGTAGTAGTTCGTCTCGGGACGCAACAGTGCTTCGCTTCCCTCCATGGTACCGTTGTTCAGCATTTCGCGGAACGAAGGCGCGTCCTCCCCAAGCACTTCCTCGTAAATATCCTTCACTATCTCATACAACTCCTTGTACATGCTGTTCAGGCTGTCTATCACTTCCCTTTCGCCTAAGCGGTTATAGTCCGCCACAGGCACCGCGTCACACACGTAATAGTAGTCGTACGACTGCGGTGTCACCCTGTACAGCACTCCCGTAGCCTTCGGATAAACGATGTCTATATCTATGGTGGTGTCCGTTACCTCCACGCGGTTGCAACTTGCCAACGCTGCCAGCAGCAGCGGCAGCAGTATCGCTGTTCGTATAGTCCGTTTCATTATGTTTCCTTATTTCAGTTTCTGTGCCGTCTTGTAGATAAACACTACCGCACCCCTCATATGGGTGCCGTAATGCCCGAAGTCGTACGATACATTCACGGGGTCGGTCTTTTGCCCTGCCTCACCGTCCGTAGGGTATGCCGTACGGAATTGGTTACGCAGAATATCCGAATTGATATACGGCACCGTTTGGTCGTCTAATGAATGGAACATATGCAGCGGAGCCTTCGGCACGAAGTTCGACGGCACGCTGTTCTCCATCAACTCATAATAGAATCGGGCTGTCTCCTCCTTCTCACGGTTCATGGCGTTCTCTGTCAATATGTCGTGCAAATAATTAGAACCAATCTTCTGATTGATTTCGTTGGTCGTGTATTTCTTCGAGTTCAGCCAATCCTCATAGTTGCTGAGCAATGGTTCTTTGAAGAAATACTCCATATCCAACTTCGGCGACATGCCCAGCGACATGCCCTGAATAATCATCGGCACCGCGCAAGGGATTCCCGTTTCGTCCTGCTCCACACAGAAATCGTATGTCCTTGCCACATCGTACGGACCCGCACCAGCATACACCTGCTTAATCTTGAATTCGTTGGCGTATTCGGGATAAGTCTCTAACATTCGCATCACGTGCATCGTACATGCACCGCCCTGCGAGTAACCGAACAGGATTATCTCGTCCGACTGTAGCAGCAACTTCCTGTCTTCTATCAGCGTCATAGCCACACGGGCGATGTCTATCACGTTGCGCCCGCAGGTTTCCGCTTGCAGATACGGGTGCACCTTCTCTTTCGACACGCCGAAACCGATATAATCCGCTGCCACCACGCAGTAGCCGTAGGCGGCATAGATCCCCTCAAAACTGTAGGTCTGGCTCGGTGCCTCACGGTCTGCCCCTATCGTATAGTGGCTGGCGAGTATCACATTGCGTATCTTACCGTCCTTAGGGTAAAAGATTTTGCCTGACACATCTATCGAATCCCCGTTCACATCCACGCTCTTATACGTTACCGCCACTTGGTGCACCTTTTCGCCAATCACGCCATCGGCCAACTCACGTATCAGGTCCATCGCAGTAATGGGACTCACACGGGCTACGCTGTCCGTCGTATCCTTGTCGTTGCTCGTCGGCATATCGTTCAGGCACTGGTCTTCGTATGTCTCCCATGGCACATTCGACATATCCTCATCGCCCTCGCTCAGCACCTCATACCCTACCCTTACCTTGTGGCTGTAGGTGTGGTAACTCCATTCTACATCGCCATGAGAGCAACTCATCATCACGGGCAGCACGCCTAACACTATCCCAAAAAGATTCTTTGTTTTCATATATCAAAAACGATAACCCGCAGACACGGTCAGTATGCGGGCATTCAACTTATAGATTTCATTCATGTTATTGAAGGCACTCACTGCCCCCCACTCTGCCGAACCGAACCAGTGTCCGCGTCCTATCGACAAGCCTAATAGGGTGATGCCGAATGCAGGCGCGCAACGGGTCTTCGCGCCGCGGAAATTCTCCTCTGTGCCGGTATTGATATTCAGTCCCGCATACAACGCGGAATAGATATTCACCCACTCCGAATGGAGATACGTAAACCGTACCGAAGGCATAAACATCAGATTCACGTAGTAATGGTCGGGCGCATCGTCCCCTTCCCGCAACACACGCCAGTTCACTTGGTCGTAATCAATGATGCCGCCGAAGGAGAACCAATAGCAGCACCTGTACTGATACTCTGCGAATATATGACCCGTATAGCGATAATGGTCTGTATTAAGGTTGGTGTTGGGCTTGGCATGAAACATCGCCGTCTCAAATATCAGGTCGCCCCACCCCACACGCACTTCATGCTTCATCGTGGCGCGCACAGCCCTTGTCTCCGCCACACACACTAAAGGCACCACCCACACCATCATTATCAAAAACAATCTTTTCATATATCAGTTAGGCTTGTTAACTATTAATCATTACCTATTACTTGTCATAGGTTCCCCCACACTGTCGGCCACGTATTCTTTGTAATCCCCGCCATCTCGGTCATCTGAACATGTGCGGTCTCCCTGAGCCGTGCCACCTCATCTTTTCTCGGTTGCGTGGTATCGGGGAAGATAGGCTCGCCGATAGTCACCGTCAGCAGCGGCAAATCTTTCGGACCGAACAACCGGCATATACCCTTTCGCTCTCTGTAGGTTATCACGCACGGCAACAATGGCATGTTGTAGCGGTAACTCATTGTAAACGCTCCCTTTTGGAAGGGTCGCAGCGGCTTGTACATATCCCATCGGCAACTCTCAGGAAAGATATGGAACCACCATCCGCGCCGGTGGAACTCGTCAAAGGCTTCGTTGAATTTCTTCTGCGCACTCATTCCAGCACTCGGTTCGGGAATCGGAATACCCCCTACCACACGGAGAAAGAAACTGTCTTTGGTCCTGAAGTTAGGCGCGAACATAGGGATGCGCGTCGTACACTTTGCCTTCACGGCAACTAACACACACGGGCAATCCAATCGGAACATATGGTTGGCTATCGTTATCGCACCGCCCTGCAACTCTTTCTTGTACTTCTTCAGTACCTCGCGCCCGCGGATACGCAACCCCATCTTTACTCGCAGGAACACACCCAGACACCTGTGCAGTATCACCCTGTAAGCCCACCAGTGGTTAAAGCGCGTCAATGGTCGGTCGTCCAAATACGGATAGTTCTCGTCTATTGTCATCTCTCGGTCCTGCGGCGCATTCACAAGGTGCAGGTACGGGTCATCTTCGGGATAATCCATCTGTGGCTTCGGCACATATACGCCTTCTGCCACTTTCAGGTCTTCATATCGTTTGTTCATGCTTGTGCTTCCTTGTTCGTTTCTTCCGTTGTCGGTTGTGCTACCTGTGGAGTCTCCTCCGTTGCGGGTTGCTCTACCGGTTTGGGTTCTTCCGCCTTGGGCTGCGCCGTCTTTTGGGCTGCCATAGCAGTCTCTTGGGCTAACCGCTCGGCTTCCTCCGCAGCCTTCTGCTCTGCCTTCGCCTCTTTGTTCTCCTTGCGTTGGGCAGGGCTCGCGCTGTGAATCAGTTTGCCGGTCTTACGCTCCTGTTTCTGCTTCAGACGGCGTTGCTTGCGCTCACGCACAGCATCGTCAATCGCATTGGCTTGCTCCAATATCTGCGTAGAGATACGCTCTATCAGCGAGAACTTGTCCCTGCGCTTCTCGTCCTGCATCAGCAGGTTAAACTTGAACTGCCCGTCTCTGAACCCGTCGCGAAGGCTCGCAGCCTTGAACCGTGCGTATGCGTTGTTCAGCAATATATGAGTCTGAGGCTCATGCAGACGGAACGACGCCCTTTTGGCTTCGTATTCGATATTCATCTCGCAGAGTTTCTTGTCCACTACCTTGGTGAACGCATCGGCTTGCTCTTTGGTGATGTCGTCTTTCTCAAACTCATAGTAGAAGTGGTAGCAACTGTCCTGCACCTCGGCGAAGCCTACAAAGAACTTGGTCTTTATCCCTGTCTCTTTCTCAGCCTCATGTACGGCTTCTATGAACTGGGGCTCGTACAACTTCTCCCCTGTCATTGACACAATGCCGTTCACCTTCGATATCATGTGTACCGTAGGTGTGTTGTAGTATTTCCCGCCCACTTCCACAAGGTCGTTCATATTGTATCGGAACAGTCCCGAGTAGGTCGTTACATACGCGCAATACCTCTTGCCTTGTTCCAACTCGTCTATCTGAAGGAAGTGCTTGTTCGGACTGTCTAATTCGTCTTCGGCTACGAACTCGTAGTAATGGAACTGCGGGAACAGCACCGACTCGTTGCTGTCGTCTAATGCAAACCCGAAACGGCACTCCGTGGCGATATACCCTAACTCTTGGTAATAGGTCTTGTCCCAATCGAAGTCGTCCATATACTTCTCCATGTATATCTTCGTATTGCCGCACTTCCATGTGCTCAGGTATTGCAACCACGGCCAGTAGTCTTTCGGCAGCAGTCGCCCTTTCTCGCGCAGTATCTTGCGCAACTCTTCCGCACGCTCCGGCTCGGGCTGCATATAGGCGTCTAATTCCTCGCGGATACGGTCCGATATGTCGAAGTTCATACTCAGCGTACCGTACTCGATGTCGTTTATCAGTTCTTCGGTATTCTCGTCCACGGTACGCATGAGTTCGAGGATAGTCGAAGGGTTGGCGGTGGACCATAGTGTCACATCCCTGTGCTGCATCGCCATACGCATCAGCGTATAGTTGCGCGCACCGTAGTCTGCTATCGACATCACGCACGCGGGAGCCGTGTAGTGTTTCTTGATAATCGCGGGTATATCGCGCACCAATACACCACTCACGCTGCCGTACAGCGTACCGTCGGGTGCGTAACCCTCTACCTCCTTGCCCACTATCGGGAAAATATGTCCGGCGAAGATACGGTTTCGGTGTTTCACGAAGTTCCACGTCCAGATGTGCGACATCTTGCCATACACGTCTTTCAGATACTTGTGCGTCATCGGCACCCACTTGGGCTCACTCGTTGTGCCCGAGGTAGTGGCGTACATGTCCGGCTTACCCGGAAAGAGCACGTTCTCCTCACCGTTCTTGTGGCGTTCCACATACGGGCGCAATGTCTCGAAACTGTCATTCACAGGCACATACTTCCTGTACAGTCGGAACAGGTCATCTGCATTCGATGCCGACAGAATGATGTCGAAATGGTGTTCGCGCCCATAGACGGTATCTCTCGAAATGTCGAGAATATCGCGCAACGTGCGTTCCGCAGCCTGACGCGGACGACGACTCCAGTACTTCAAACGCACTGTCTCACTACCGCCTACCAAGAATAGCACGGTGTTAATCAACCACGGGTAAGGTAACGCCCTCCCCCCATTGTCTAAATACGGTTTCTTTTTTCCCATAACAAAATTTTTCTTCCCTGTTCCCAAATCCCCTGCACACCCGCGACAGACCCGCGATGGACTCATAACGTAGTCTGCACGTACCGCACATGCTTGTACACGGAATGTGCCACCTCCGTATTCCCCTTGCGAACAAGGACATTCAACTATTCCTCTCCTTCTTATCCATCCCACATCGGCACCTGTACCTTTCTCAAGGAACCACCAATACCGCCCGCAAAATTACTGATTTTATTTGGAATATGCAAATCCGCCCCTATTCACCCGCAAAAATACCACTATAAATCGTACATCATAATTTCGCAAATCGTAAATTCGTAAATGAATTAATGGTTAATTCGTGGTAATTAATGTTCCATTTCATTAGTTGTTGGCGAATGTTTTTTGCACACAAAGACGGCTTTATGGCAATTTCACGCCGTTTTTACCCCTATTGATTATCAACACCTTACAAAGAAAATGCAAAAATAATGCTAAAAATTTGGATTTTGAACGATTTTGTATTATCTTTGCATCGTGGAATTTTACCAACCAATGTTAAGGTAGAGTTTTACGTTACATAATAAAAGGCGTTTACCACAAAATTCTCACCCTCATTGTGGGATTTTGGGTGCTTTGTTCTAACGATTTGGAATCTCGCAATTTTCAATGTGTGTCTAGAACGTTGCAACGGTAGGATGCCCTCAAGGATATAAGTGTATCCGCAATCTACAACTAACGCAAATGTTTCCATCTGCGATGGTAAGTTGTAGGTATGTCGTTTTCTTATATCGGCGTGGGCTTCGCGTTGTCGGTTCTGACACAATAGGCAATGCGAGAGCCTCAAATCGTGGAACGACGGCGGTTGAACCCCACGTTTTTTATTTTGTGAATACCAAAAGAAACATAAAACAATACACATATTATGAAAAAACATTTTTCTCTTTTCATTCTCTTATTCTGTTGCCTGCCATTCTTTGCACAAAGCAGCAACAACGAAGACGAAGTGGTCAAAATCGACCGCATCAACTATGGTGCCTACCGTGATGGCGAAGTAATCGTCAAGTTCAAAGACGATTGTTCTGCCGTCATGCGTGCCCCGCGCCGTGCGCGTTTCTCGTCGGCACAGGCAACTGCTGTGGACCAACTCTTTGCCACCCTTGGCGTGGATTCCGTAGAGGAACTGATGCCACGGACAGGCGCGCGTCCTATGCCCCGCCGTATCAAAGCCTACAGCGGCAAGGACGTAGAGCCCAAGAACCTCCACAAACTCTATCGTATCACCTTGAGCGAACAGGCACGCCAGCAGCGCAGCATCCATGAGGTAGTCAGCCAACTCCAAGCCCTTGATGAGGTGGAGTATGCCGAGCCAAACTACCTTGTCTATGCCATGTCCACCACAGATAGAGGCGATGCCGTCACGTATATGTCCGAACCTCTCTATAGCCAGCAATGGGGATATGCTGCCATCAATCTCCCCTATCTGTGGAACCTGCCCAAGGTGCGCACCAAACGCCCTGTGATTGCCATATTGGACACGGGCGTGGATATAGAGCACCCCGACCTCGCAGCCAATATCTGGACGAATGAGAAAGAGGCAACCGGTGTTGAGGGGCAAGACGATGATAGAAATGGTTTCAAAGACGATATCCACGGTTGGGACTTTGTCAACCAGCGCAGCAAAATTGCCGACTACAACGGACATGGCACCCACTGCGCAGGTATTGCTGCCGCCGTAGGCGATAACGGTATCGGTATCACGGGTGCCAACCCCGACGCACTCATTATGCCGGTAGTCGTTATGCAGGCAGATGGTACAGGCGATGTTGCTACAATCATCAAGGGTATTGATTATGCTGCTGCCAATGGTGCTGATGTCATCTCTATGTCCTTTGGCGGCTATGGTTACTCGCTTGCTGAGGAGCAAGCACTGGGACGTGCGTATGCAACGGCAGTCTTGGTCGCTGCTGCGGGAAATGACTATAAGTGTATTATGCCGCACGACTGCCCCGTCAATCACAAGAGCGCAATGGAAAATGGTCCGATGTTCCCTGCTGCATTTACTTTTGTCTTAGGCGTGGAGGCTTCTTCTCAATTAGGCTTGGCAAGTTTCAGCAATTTCGATGAAGATGGTCCTATATATTCCACTTTCGGTGAAGAAAAACTCTACAACTACGAACTGCGTGCACCGGGTGTCGGTATTGTGAGCACGTTTCCGGGTGGGCGATACAAGAAACTGAATGGTACATCTATGGCATGCCCGATGGTGGCAGGTGCTGTCAGTCGCCTGCTGCAAGTCAAGACAGACTCTGCTTTGGTGAGCAAAGAAGTGCTCTTTGGCGACCTTATCCATAGCCGATCGGGCTGGTTCGGCAACATCAATATGAAGACGGTGTACAACTACTCGGATGCGAACCGCAAACCGACATTGTATCTCATAGGTCAAGAAATGCAAGACACCATTGTAGGTGATGGGGATAGCGAATATGATGTAGGGGAGACCATCGAATTTTACCCTATCCTGCGCAACGATTGGGGAACGGCAAAGAATATCCGCTTTTGGATGTGCACGGGGCAATATACGGATGGTGTATGGGTAATGGGCGACACCGCACAAATTCACTATCTGACCGATACGGTTTCTTTTGGCAAGCCGCTGAGTAGTTACGCTAAAAACAAATCACTCAACCCGATACGCTTCTCTATCAACTCCAATTGTGCAGATGGGGTACATATCCCGCTCACATTCTATGCTGTATGTGATAATATGACTGACACACTCCGCCGGACATTTACCATCACTGTCAATAATGGCGTGGAAATTGGTGGTATGCTAACAGAAGATATGACGTTATATCCGCAAGTACATTATGTTGTCACCAAAAGATTAGCAATTCCTAAAAATGTGACATTAACGCTTTCCCCAGGAACCACTCTGAAATTTAAAGATAACACTGGACTGACAATAGAGGGACATCTAATTGCCCAAGGCACCCCTGATAGTACAATAACATTTACAAAAGCGGATAATGCTTTGGGTACAATATCAGAATTTTCTCTTTATGGTGATGGTGACACCCTCAAGTATTGTATATTCGAAAGATTATCTGCCCAAGGGTATCTCCTAATGATGTATCGTCACAAATACTACCTTGAAAATTGTTGCATTAGAAATAATGCTACTGATTTCATTATTACTGATAATACTAATTCTGGAACATGTGTAGTAAAAACAAATCTATACAACAACCTCACGCACCGAACACTTTGTGTCCCCACAGTACACTGTTCCAATATTGTCAATAACCACGCTACATCTAAATCATATTGTTCAGGTCTCGTTGCAGATAAACTAAATATCCAAGTTACAAACAATAATGTATTTTCAAATACTGCACCAGATGGGCAGATACAAAATTTTCACTCTAACGATAACGCTTCCATCATTTGGGATGCCCCTCAATATTGGGGAAGTAATAATGAGACCATAATTCGAGAAGGTATTTGGGATATTAATCACCCAATAGGGACATTTGATTGTTCCTGGCATTACGACATAACAAAGCGCTTGCACCGCCCAAGTTCAGAAGCCCATGGTATTGTTTGGAAAGTGGTCGTTGACGGCTACGATGCACAAGATGAGTTTGAGCAGTTGCCACCAATTGGCGTAGGCACACATACCTGTCAAGTATATTTCAATCGTGCGATGGATACCCTTATCACGCCTTTAGTGTCCTACGGTGTTCGCCCACCCTACACGCAGCACGCTATCACGGGAGGCTCTTGGTCTGCCGATTCCACTATTTACACAGCCAACTTTACCATTGATGCCAAAACAGCCTCCGATGGTCTCAACCGTTTCTATGTCGCCGACGCACAAGATAACGAACATTTCGAAGTTCCGATAGAGAATGTTCGTTTCAATATGCAGATAGAGGCGGCAGGCTCTATGTCAACAGGTCTCATGGCAGAGGCAGGCTTGGGAAAGGTCACCCTCAGTTGGGAAACTGACGAGGAAGACTTTGCCGACCTCTTGGGCTACAATATCTATCGTTGGACAGGTGATACTATATGGACCAACTCGCAGCATACACAGTTCCGTATAGACACCATTCAAGTTAATGAATCGCTGATAGATTCCGAAGAGCAGAATTTTGTGGACTACAACGTTACCCCGGGCAAACCCTACTACTACATCATCAAGCAAATCACTACCTCACTCAACCAATACAACCTCTCCAATCCCGTTGTGGCAACTCCGCTGACTTCTATCAAGGGAGATGCCAACGGCTCTATGTCTGTGGATGTGGCGGATGTGATTACCGAGGTGAACTACATCGCTCGTCAGAACCCGCAACCGTTTATCTTCGAGGCAGCCGATGTCAATTCGGATAATACGATTGATATTCTTGATGTGGTGGGGACGATTAACCTCATTCTGCATCCTGAGAACAAGTCGCAAGCTGTAAATAGCGGTTCGGCTACGTATTATATAGAGAATGGCATTCTCTATGTGGATGCCGATGTGGCGTTGGGCGGTGTACAATTTACGTTGGCTACCGATTCGGCGACAGCCACTATCACCCCGTTGGATGCCCTCTCGCAGTTTGAGAAAGTGTCGCAATGGAACAATTCCGAGGAGTACTTCTTTATGGCATATTCTATGTCGGGCAAGACCATCGGTGTCGGCGAAACTGCCCTTATGCAAGTGGGCAATGCGGATATTTCGTCTATCGTGCTTTCCGACACACAGGGGCATAATGTGAAGGCTGCGCCGCGTATCTCTACCCGCCTTGATGGAACCACCTTTATGCCGAACACCGAAAAGTATATCCAAGACGGCAGTCTCTACATCCGTATGGGCGAACATATCTACAACGCTCTCGGGCAACAAGTACGATGATGAAACGTTGTATTTTGTTCTTTTTGACTATTGCTTCGCTGACTGTGTCGGCAGGCAATAGTCTTTCACTGCCCGCATTGTCAGGCAAGCCTGGCGATACACTCTCTGTATCGGTGCAATTCGAGTGTACCGATGCCGTTACGGCTATGGAGATAGCCTTGCCCCTCAGCCCGTATATTCAGTATGTCGGCACCTCTGCCATGCTCAATGCAGCCCGTGCCAACGGACACACGCTCTACGCCCAATCGGTACGCGACACCCTCTTTGTGCAGATATATAGTCTTTCGCTCTCGGCATTGCAAGGGCAATCAGGCGAATTGTTTTCTTTCCGCCTTGCGTTGCGCAACGAGCCCCAAGTGCTGGCATTGCTGCCGCGTGTCTTGGCGGTTAATGCACAAGGGCAACGCTTGCCTGTATCGGTAGTACCTGGTCAAATCACCACTTTGGCACCCAAAATCGCTATTCTGACACCGACGATTGACTATGGGCATCACCCCATTCGTCAGACTTATACACAAACCCTGTCGGTACGCAATATCGGCACCTCGCCACTGACGATATACTCGCTCTCTTTGCCCGCCGACCTGTTTGCCTACGACGGCAAGGCACATACTATTGCCGCAGGTGCTACTGCTGACATCCCCATTCGTTATGCACCCGTTCTGCGAGGTGCATACAGCGGAACTGTTAAGATACACTCCGATGCCACCAATGCAGCCTTGCGTGTGAACTCCGAAGTGGCTGTCATCGCAGACCCGTTCTCGGTGAACGAACTGCACATCGGTTCGGCTTCGGGTATTGCGGATAGTTTGGTTACCATTCCGCTCACAATGAATAATATGGAACCTATTGTGGCCATGCAATGTGCTTTCCGTTTGCCGCAGGAGTTGCTTTTTGAAGCGGGCAGTTTCAGTGTTAATGCCAATCGAACCAACGGACATACAGCCTTATCTTCGGTACATGGCGACACGCTCTCGCTCTATATCTATTCGCCAACCAATCAGCCTTTACTGGCAAACGATGGTGAGGTGGCGTCTTTCCGTCTCCGCCTCAATGGCAACTCGGGCACCTACTACCTCACGCCCATAGATGTCATTCTCAGCAATGCCACTTCCGAGAACATGGTATCTGCCACCTCACGGGGTTCCGTGCGTATTCAGAGCCCGCGTTTGTCTTGTGGTAATAGTATCACTTTTGCCGATGCTGCCATTACAGATGTTGTGCACGCTACTTTCTCCCTGCGTAATAACGGCGATGCACCGCTTGTCATAGAGCGTGCCACTTTCTTGGCAGAAGGTTTTTCCATCGTGGAACCATTACCTGTATCTGTTGCGGCAAGACAGAGTACTTCTCTTACCATTGCCTATCAGCCCAAGGCTGAAGGGGACTTCTCCACCATGATGAATCTCTATACCAACGACCCTACGGCACGCCTGAAGTCCATTGCTCTTTCGGGGCATATCTATGAGCCGAACAGCCTTTCCGTAGAGGGGCAGAGTAGGCAGGGAGACGATGCTTACACGCTGTCGGTGTCGCTCTCCAACTATACCGACATTGTGGCGGCGCAGTTTGATGTACACTGGATAGGCACTATGGCTACGTCGCAAGCGCAATGTACTCCCTCTCCACGTTTGCAACAACACAACTATTCGGTCAGTCGTATAGGAGATTCCGACTACCGTGTATTGATGTACTCTATGGCGAATACACCCATCAGCGGACACGATGGTGAACTGCTCCGGCTCCTCTTCACCCCGCAAGAGAGCGGCACTGCAGACTATTGTGGCACCACTCTCACTATCGACAATATCGTCCTCAGCAATGCCCGTGGCGAAAACAAGCAGTCCCTATCCCCTATCACCTACCGCATTGAGCAACCTTGTATTCCTACTGCTCTCAATACTCACGTGGTCAATCCGTACACTTTGTACCCAAACCCTGCGACAGATATGGTATATCTTTGTGGGAATGATATTGCCTCTTTCCGTGTCTTTTCTTCGGCAGGCAGTCTTGTGTACGACACCCGACTTACAGGGAGCCAAACCGAACACGCGATAGATGTCCACAAATTGGCGGCAGGAGTGTATATGGTTGTAGTGTACGATACCCATCACACCGCACACACCACCACCTTTATCAAGTCCGAATAAAGCAGGGAGCCCGCTCATTCATTTGCACATATCGCAAAAAAATAGTAACTTTGCGGGCTGATAATATGCTTTGGTATGAAGGAAATCTTGATAACAATAGGTCTGGTGGCACTTGCGGTGGTGCTTTTGTGCGTGCGCATACTGCTCCGTAAGGGCGGGAAGTTCAGCAGCCAGCATATCTCCGAGAACAAGAAGATGCGCGAAAATGGCATTCATTGTGCCACCTCGCAGGACCGCGAGGCACGTCGTGACGCACGCAAAAAGATGAACGTAAATGAGTTGTAGCACCTCCCCTACCCCGGCACCAATGCCCATACATATTTGCCGCTATATTGTCCGCCAAAGCACACCACACGGATGGTGCAATCGGCTGTTTTTCATTGTATTGTGTATGGCTTTCGGCTGTCTGATGCAGTCGTGCAGTCTGTCAGCCCGTCTCAAGAAAGCGGACAAGAAATACGCCATCGGCGAGTACTACGAGGCAGGGGATATGTACAAGAACCTCTACGCCAAGGTGCCACAAAAGCAGAAGCCCTTGCGCGGCGAAGTGGCATTCAAGCAGGGGGAGTGTATGCGCATACTCAACAACCCACGTGCCGCTGCCGCCTACAAGAACGCCATCAAGAACCACTATCCCGACTCCGTCGTCTATCTCCACTACGCCCAAGTGCTGCAGTACCAGGGCAAGTACCGCGAGGCGGCGCAGCAGTACGAGATATACCTCCAAGCCCACCCCGACGACTATGTGGCACAGGCGGGACGCTATGCCTGCGCCCAAGTGGAGACATGGCGCAAGCAACCCACGCGCTACAAGGTGGCACCCGCGAAAGAGTTTAACCAGAAGCGGACATCCAACTTCGCACCCTCTTTTATCACGGAAGACGGTGATGCACTCGTCTTCACGTCCAACCGCCAGCAGCAGAAGACCAACAAAAAGAAGACCCGCAACTCGCCCGTAACGGGTATGGCGACCTACAACCTCTACTCCGCGCGCAAGAACGCAGCGGGACAGTGGGAGGACATCGCCCTCTGCGAGGGGTTGTACGAGGAAGACGCTTCCGCAGAAGGCGAAGGTGAGGAAGGCGGCACGCAGAAAAAGACAGGCTCTGCCGAACTCGGCGTATGTTGTTTCTCGCCCGACGGCAAGACGATGTACTTCACCTACTCATGTCCCGTCAACGGGCAGGACTTAGGTGCCAAAATCTACACCTCCACACGTGCCAGCGGTGAGTGGGGCGAGGCGCAGGAACTCAAGTTGTTCAGCGACAGCAGTACCACAGTCGGGCACCCCGCTCTCAATGCCACGGGTGACACACTCTATTTCGTCAGCGATGCCCCGGGCGGCTTTGGCGGCAAAGACATCTACATGGCAGTGCAGGACGGCGGCGGGTGGACCGATATTCAGAACCTCGGACCACAAATCAACACCGCAGACGATGAGTTGTTTCCTTATGTGCGTGCTGACGGACGGCTCTATTTCTCCTCCAAGGGGCACCCCGGATACGGCGGACTTGACCTTTTCTATGCCGAGCGCACCGACACCGCATGGATGATTTTCAATATGGGCACGCCCTTCAACAGCCAATACGATGACTTCGGCATCGCCTTTGCAGGGGCTACCGAAAACGGCTTTTTCTCGTCCAACCGCGGGCAGAAGAAGGGCTACGATCTTATCTATTCGTTCACGCTGCCCGAGATGGTGTTCACCGTAGAGGGCAAAGTGACGGACACGCAGGGCGAACACCTGTCGGAGGCTACCATACGTCTGGTGGGCGACGACGGCACCAATGTCAAGACGCAGATACGCCGCGACGGTACCTACCGCCTGCGCCTACAGAAGGATACCCGCTATGTCATGCTCGCCACCGCACGCGGCTATCTCAACGAGAAGCAGCAACTCACCACGGCGGGGCTGACCGACAGCCGTACTTATGAGCAGGACTTCACGCTGGCACCCGTTTCCAAGCCCGTGAAGATGGACAATATCTTCTTCGAGTTCGGCAAATGGGACCTGACACCCGACTCCGAAGGCGGGCTGAACGGACTTATCCGACTGCTGAACGACAACCCGAATATCACCATCGAACTCGCGGCGCACACCGATATGGTGGGCAACGACAAGGACAACAAAGTGCTGTCCGAGAAACGTGCACAGTCTGTAGTCAACTACCTGATACAGCATGGCATCGAGTCGGAACGCCTGACTCCTGTGGGCTATGGCGAGGAGAAGCCCGTTGTGGTGGACGAGGTATTGCACAAGCAGTACCCGTATCTGCCTGTTGACCAGACATTGGACGAGGCATTCATCACTACCCTGCCCGCCGACCAACAGCAGGTCTGCAACTCCCTCAACCGCCGCACCGAGTTCCGCGTGCTGAAAACAACGTATAAATTGTATTAGACTAATTAGACTAATTAGGCTTATTGGTCTTATTAGCCCCATATTATAAAACTATGCAACAATATCTTGACCTCTGCAAACGGGTGCTCAGCGAAGGCACCGAGAAGCATGACCGCACAGGTACGGGCACATTGTCGGTGTTCGGGCACCAAATGCGCTTTAACCTGCAAGACGGTTTCCCGCTCCTCACCACCAAGAAACTGCACCTCAAGTCTATCATCTACGAACTGCTATGGTTCCTGCGCGGCGACACCAACGTGCACTACCTGCAGGAACATGGCGTGCGGATATGGAACGAGTGGGCGGACGAGAACGGCGACTTGGGTCCCGTTTACGGACACCAGTGGCGCAGTTGGCCTGACTATCAGGGCGGTACTATCGACCAGATAGCACAGGTTCTCGACCAGATACGCCACAACCCCGACTCGCGCCGTATGATTGTGAGCGCGTGGAACGTGGCGGAAGTCAACGAGATGGCACTCCCGCCCTGCCACACGCTGTTTCAGTTCTATGTAGCAGACGGCAGATTGTCGCTGCAACTCTACCAGCGCAGCGCAGACATCTTCCTCGGAGTACCATTCAATATCGCCTCGTATGCACTGCTCTTACAGATGATGGCACAGGTTACGGGGCTGCAGGCAGGCGACTTCATCCATACCTTGGGCGATGCGCATATCTACCTCAACCACTTCGACCAAGTGCGCCTGCAACTCACCCGCGAGCCGCGTCCGTTGCCCACCATGCACATCAACCCCGACAAGCATGACTTGTTCGGCTTTGAATACGAGGATTTCGAGTTACTCAACTATAACCCGCACCCGCACATCGCCGGCGTCGTGGCAGTCTAACATATAACTAACCTATAACAAACCACCAACAAATACACCTTGTATATATGCTGAATCTCATTGTTGCTATTTCCGAAAATAACGCCATTGGCAAAGCGGGTGACCTGCTGTGCCATTTGCCGGACGACCTTCGTCATTTCAAACAAGTCACCACAGGCTGCACCGTCATCATGGGCGAGCGCACTTTCTTCTCTCTGCCGCGTCACCCGCTACCTAACAGGCGCAATATCGTGCTCTCCGACCGTCCTGATTTTGCTTTTGAGAACACTGAGGTGGCACACTCTATTGACGAAGTCAAGTCGTTGATTGCCAACGACGAACAGGCATTCATCATTGGCGGCGGTATGGTTTATCGGCAGTTTCTGCCCATCGTGGACAAACTCTACATCACCCATATCCACCACACATGGGATGATGCAGACACCTTCTTCCCCACGATAGACCCCGCCATTTGGAAGTGCATCAGCAGTGAACCCCACCCCGCCGACGACAAGAACCCCTACCCTTATACCTTTGCCGAATACGTAAGACGCTAATCCTTACATTTTACTTATATACGAACCGAAGAAATTTATCCAACAAGCGAATAAGAGGGATATACTTGTAGCGATTGGTACGGTGCAAGTAGTTGTGTACAAGGCGGTCGAAACAACGGCGAGGGTCTTGCAAGTGGTAGTATTTTACAAAATCTTCGTCCCAAATATCGGTCTATGGGTCATTTTCTTTGTTTTTACTGCCCCGCACATAGGGCACTTTTTCTTGTTCATTTGTGGCATTTTATGAATTTTGAATGCCACAAAGATACTATATATCAGCGATATACAAAGAAATCGGCCTGCAAAATGACCCATAGACCGATTTTACCTTGAAGACTCTCTATAGGGTCGGATAGTTTTACTTTGCTCATGATGTTGGCGGCAAAGCCGCGATAATGGTTCGCTACGCTCACGTTAGTGGCTGCGAGTTGGTGGTTATACGTTGGTGGTGATGCGTTAGTGGTTATACGCTATTAGATGGTTCAGATAGTTTTCGGGTGTGATGGTAACCGTTTCTTTGACAAGATAGGCATTGAGGAAAGCAGTTGGTATGGCGGCATTGGCTTTCTTGGGATTCCATTTCATCTCAAAAGCAGTCATCGCACCATCCGTTTCCTCCACATAATCAATCTCTTGCTGCTGCGTAGTGCGCCAAAAATATGTATTGACATAACGACCATTATAGTGGTTGAATTTGATACGCTCACTAATAAAGAAGTTTTCCCACAAAGCCCCCATATCCTGGCGAATACTCGTCGGATTGAAGTTGTGTATCAATGCGTTACGGATGCCATTGTCGTAGAAATAGATTTTACGGCTTTTCTTCAGTTCGGTGCGTATGTTGCGACTCAATGCCGACAAGCGGAATACAACATAGCACTTTTCCAACAAATCGATGTATTTCTCCACTGTTTTGCTATCCGTACCAATGGTTTGCGCCAATTCATTGTATGAGACTTCGCTGCCTACCTGCAACGCCAACGCCACAAGTAGTTTCTCCAACAAAGCCGGTTTTCGTATGCCTTCCAGAGAGAGCAGGTCTTGGTACATATAACTGCCCGATAGGTTCATAAGGAGATCGCGGGCATCGCCCGCATTGCAAACCACATCGGGATAAGAGCCGTATATCAGGCGCGATTCAAATGTTTGATTTACACGCAGCAAGCCGCCATCGTTATATAACTCCTGTGTGGAAAAGGGATACAGATGATACTCGAATTTGCGCCCCGTCAAAGGCTCATTGAGTTGCCCCTGCAGCAACAAAGACGAAGAACCCGTAACCAACAACTGCACCTCCGGGAAATGGTCGGTAATCATTTTGAGCGTAAGACCAATGCCTGCAACGCGTTGCGCTTCGTCTATCAACACTATGCGTTTGTGGTTGATGAGATGGGTTATTTGCTCCAGATTGGGATTATTTAACAACAGACGCACCTCAGGGTCGTCGCAATCCAGCGACAGGAATTGTGCTTGGTTGTATTGCGGACCTGCACTTTTTAGTACCTGCTTAAAGAGTGTAGATTTACCGACTTGCCGCGCTCCAATCAGCAAAATAGCCTTGCCTTGGAAGAGACGGGCTAGTACAACCGATTGCAATTGTCTGTGTATTAACTCCATATCACTATTGTTTGGTGCCGCAAAGGTACAAATTATTTTTCATAATCCAAAATATCAGTATGATTTTTTGGAATATAATCCAAAAAGTTAGTATAAAAATTTGGATTAGTCCGTTATATGAACATTGTATATTCTCCTTAAATGGTTAGTAATCAGGTTTATATTGTACAAATTCATTCGACATCCATACGGCAAGGTATCGGGAATCACCTATTGTATATTCAAATAATCGTTGTATCTTTGCAAAAGATTTAACATCAAAGTGTGGAACAAGACCGAAATCACCTTAGCACAGAAAGCAGAGATTAATGTTCCGTCCCCACACTTTTACATCCGGAAACAGGATAGTTCGTTGGGCAATCAATGACCCCGTATTCACAATGAATGTTCACAGATGTAGCGATGTCAAATCAAATGCAATAAAATTAAAATCATTATGCGTTACATTGGTATTGACGTTAGCAAAGCCACATTGATGGTTGCTTACCCGCAAGACAACAAAAAGTTCAAAAACAAAGAGTTTCAGAACGCCGCAACAGGCATTCATGGTCTCATCACAACCCTGCAACCGGACGACCATTGCGTCATGGAAGCGACCGGTAACTACAGCTATCTGTTGCTCTATCTCCTGGACAAGGCGGGTATCTGCACAAGTATGGAGAATCCGCTCAAAGTAAAGAACTTTGCACGCACGATGCTCACGGTTACCAAAACCGACAAGGCAGATGCACAGTTGCTTTCCCTATACGGAGAGCGTATGAAACCGGAGCCGTACAAGATACCTTCTGAGGCACTCCTGCTGCTCAAACAAAAAAGGGCGGTACTCAGACAGTTCAAGAAGCAACTCCTTGCCAACAACAACCTCAGAAAGACGCTGGAAGCCATGCCTAAACAAGACCACAAAGCCATCAAAGCCATTGAGAAAGTGACCATCACTTTGGAAAAGCAAATTAAAGCGGTGGAGGTAGAACTCAATACGCTCACGCAGGCTGAGTTTAACCAACAGATGAGCAGGCTGACTACCATCAAAGGCGTTGGGACGGCTCTTGCAGCGGCACTCATTATCACCACGGGAGGGTTTACCTACTTTGATAATGCCAAGCAAGTATCACGATACTTGGGGCTATGTCCGACCTATCAGCAGTCGGGGACGTCAATACATGTCAAAGGACACATTAACCGCAACGGAGACCCATATTTGAGGGCACAACTCTATGTCGCCTCGTGGTCGATGATAAAGTATAACACCGCCTGCAAGGAACTCTATACGCGGTTGAAAGAGAGAGGCAAATCCAGCAAATTGGCGTTGGTGGCTGTGATAAACAAGAGCATCCGGCAATGTTTTGCCGTTGTCAAGCACGATACCGATTACCAGGACGGATTTGTCTCTGAAAAACCTCAACCACTCCCCGCAGGGAGCGCCTGCCGGCAAGGGAGTGTCGGAACACTCCCGACGAGGCAATAAAGCACCTTTTTATCCACAAAAATCATTTTTTTTCAACATAGTTCGTTATTGGTAATCCACCGGCTGTCCCATATCTGTTGCAAATAGGGAATAAACTCGTCCAAAGGCGGAAGAAGCGGGGAGGTAACGGTGATGGGCGCAGACATAACACTAATACAATACAACACGTGCATTTTAACATTTACGCGACAAAGTTACAAAAATAGTCGGAAATATGCAAGAGGCGTAGATTCAACAAGCAAGTGCAAAGTTAGTGAAAATATTTGAAAAAGCAATCAAGAGGTGTCATAAAATTCAATT